>NZ_NEHJ01000019.1:0-555 GCF_002112345.1 Pseudomonas sp. R43(2017) | reverse complement strand
GTGACCCTGGAACCGGTCATTTCCGATGTCGGCGGCGCCCTGAAATTCGGCGAACCGCAGCATTACACCATCGGCCCCAGCGGCATTCTCGAGGTCGACAACTGCGACCGGGGCCAGCGTTATCGCATCACCTTCTTTCCCGATGTTTCCAGTTCGCACGTCCAGACGCTGTACGCCTCGTATCAGGGGCTCATTGATGGCCTGGAAAAATGGTTGCGTGAGGAATGGGTCGGGTTTCAACCGCAATGGGCGGAGTTTTCCAGCGCGGGTTTCCTGGAGCGTTACGGTCAGTTGCAACAGGCCGACTGGCGCGGTTTCGAAACGGCACTGAATGGCGTCTGGGATGACGTGAAACAGCTGTTCGCCCTGCTCGCCGACTTGCAGGCCAACAGCGAAAAACTTCTGCAATACCTGTCCGGCGTCGAACTGG
Source organism: Pseudomonas sp. R43(2017) (assembly GCF_002112345.1). NCBI lineage: Bacteria > Pseudomonadati > Pseudomonadota > Gammaproteobacteria > Pseudomonadales > Pseudomonadaceae > Pseudomonas > Pseudomonas sp. R43(2017). The sequence goes on along the minus strand of NZ_NEHJ01000019.1, from coordinate 125 downwards.
AAGCCTTGCTCGCGGCCTCCGCCGAGGCCATCGCCAATGGCCTGCTGATGCTCAGCGACGAACCGCTGCTGTTCATTCATCTGGCGGCCTTCACCAGTTGGCTGAAGATGCTGCCGCCGCAGTAT
>NZ_NEHJ01000003.1:0-747111 GCF_002112345.1 Pseudomonas sp. R43(2017) | reverse complement strand
GACTCAACACCGCAGCTTCATCTACGAACCCGGCACCTTCCGCCCATTGGCGATGCTCGACGGCCAAGGCCCGAAACGCGCCTGCCCGTTCTACTACCAACTCGACCACCTCGGCACCCCGCAAGAGCTGACCGACTACAGCGGCGACATCGTCTGGTCAGCCAAGTACGGCGCCTACGGCAAGGTCACCTCGCTGCAGCTCGCGACCGAGGACTACCTCGACCAGCCGCTGCGCTTTCAAGGCCAGTATTTCGATGCGGAAAGCGGGCTGCACTACAACCGGCATCGGTACTACGACCCGGACGTTGGACGGTACCTGACGCCGGATCCGGTGAAGCTGGCGGGTGGGTTGAACCAGTACCGGTACGTGCCGAATCCGACGGGGTGGGTGGATCCGTTAGGGTTGACGTCCAACTGCCCACCGCCGAATAAACCGGGGTGTTCGGTGCCCGATGTTGTCAGTGGTTCAAAGGTATACAAAGGTGAACCACTACCCCCTACCATTTTTTTCGAGGTAGAAGCGAAAACCTTGATACGAACGCATGCAATAGTAGGAAAAGGCTCAACTAAACGAGTAGAAAAGTTAAGACAAGACATGCGAACTGTCGGGTATGACAATGAATTCCCCATCGACGTGGCAGAACACAACGGCAACCTCTATATTTTAGATGGCCACCATCGCGCAGCGGCTGCGCGGCAAACCTCAACTAACGTAACAATAAATTTAGTAACCAACATAAAAGAACATAAAGGAATTCTAAACACTATCGAAGAAGTCTTAGAATCGGCGGCTAACACTGGCCACGACAGATTGGAGCATCACAGAAGAAGATGAGAGAACAAGACAGTACCCTTGAAGATCTAATAACTGATTTTTTATACAAAGTAGATATCGGCACGAAGCTGCTGGAGGAAAATTTTGGCACGCGAAATATTTTGAGGTTATGGCGCTCCAATCAGATACAACGATGCGGAAAAATAACAGATACCGTGGAATACGAACTGCACGGTGTCGGGTGCGCTATCCACTTCCCTACAGAGTCTGTGGATTTCGACTACGGATCAAACAATAGAATCGATGGCTTTGATATTTGGCGTCTCTACATTTACGCCAGTGACAGACCTTTGAAATACAAAAAATACTGCGACAAAAACGAACTAAAAAAAGAATTCAACGAGTATTTGGCGTTAAATAAGATAGAAAAAATGTCTGCTTCGGATAACCTGTACATCCTCAAAAAACCAGAATGATTAGGTCCAGGTGTGAAGTGCCGATACTCACACCTCGGGCTTGCCCAGCAATCACTCATCATCATCAAAATCCTCATACTCAAGCTCCTCCCCCTCACCCTCCCAAAGCGGAACCGTCGCATCATCCATCAACGACCCCGGATCCTCATTCCCCGGATCATTGATAAACGGCAACCCGCTCGGGCCTTTTTCTTCCTTGCCTTCGGTTTCGGGAGTCATGGTGCACCTCGCAAGCTCAGCGTGTAGACGTTCGAAAAGTATGGTCGCTAAACGTTCCGGCGCATTACGCGGGAACACAAAAAACCCGGCACAAGGCCGGGTTTCGGTAGTTCCGCTTGCTCAGCGGTGACGATATTTGTGTTTGTGCTTGTGGCCGCCACCGGAATGCGATTTTCCGCCATCGCCTCCCAGGCTGTTGCCCACTGCCCCACCTGCCGCGCCGCCGAGTCCGGCACCGACAGCCGAGCCGGTAGATCCACCGACGCTGTTGCCCAGCACTGAACCACCCGCCGCGCCAAGACCGCCACCAATCGCGGCCTCCGTACGATTACGCTTGTTCGCTCCGACGGCACTGCCGGCTGCACCGCCAACGCCCGCGCCCACTGCGGCGCCGGTGCTGCCGCCGAGTTGTCCGCCGACTACGTTACCCAGCACACCACCCAGACCACCGCCGACCGCCGCGGAACCATCGCCGGCAGCCATGGCGCCTTGCGCCACAAGCAATCCTAGAACCAACGCAGTTAATGTCGATCGCATACAGACCTCGCAGGTCCCGGATCGGGACGGTACGCCCGGAAGGGGCTATACGGAATTGGAGGCGGATTCCGGAAAAACGTTCAGCAACGAAAAGGCCCGGCATATAGCCGGGCCTTTTCAGACATGCATTCGCAATCAGTGACGCTTGTGGCCCTTGGACAGGTTGCTACCCACCGCGCCACCCGCTGCGCCGCCCAGGCCGGCGCCGATGGTCGCGCCGTTCTTGCCACCCAGGCTGTTGCCGATGATCGAACCGCCTGCCGCGCCAACACCGCCGCCAATGGCCGCTTTGGTGCGAGCACCTTTCTTCGCTGCCAACGCACCGCCAGCCGCACCGGCCAAGCCAGCGCCGATGGCCGCGCCGCTGCTGCCGCCCATTTTCTGGCCGACCACATTACCCAGCGCGCCACCCAGGCCACCACCCAGTGCGGCGGTACCATCACCGGCCATTGCACCTTGAGCGACCAGAAGCCCCAGAACCAGAGCAGGCAGAGTTAAACGCATGACGAAAACCTCAAAAGAAGGAAGAAAAAGGGCGCAGATTGAATGCTGTTGCCGCGGCAATGTCCAGTGCCACAGCGCACTTGGCGCCGATTGGACAGCGATTTCAGAAAAGGTTTTATCGCAGGCAAAAAAAAGCCCGCTGGGGAGACGGGCTGGAGACTTGCTTTCTAACGGATGGCTTCACCCTACGTAGACCGGTGTGAAAAGTTTGTGAAAGAAACCGGACGATTCCGCAATTTTCGTAGGACGCTTCTCTAGAAAATCAGCAATCAAAAACCCCGCTCAATGGCGGGGTTCTGTGGCATCCGGATTACTTCCTGGAACGTGTCGTCACCTTGGGCAGAAATTTCGCTTTCGGCCCCTTGGGTGCTGTCGACTTGATCTTGCCGGTCTGCACCGGATCTTCGCCAAAGCCCGCCTGATACTCGGTCTGGCCGCAGCGCACGCAATTGTTGAATGGAAATTCAGCCCCGTCGTCTTCGATGTACGGATCAGTCATCTCTTCACCCCTTTCAAAAGCGGGCCGATACCGGCAAGACCCTTTTGCCTGAAAAAATATCGACCTCCAAGGCTTTTTAGACTAGCCGGTCATTCCTGGACTTGTGATTCAGATCGCCCGAAGCCCGACGAATGGCCTACAGAAATTAAACACAATGCTCAGACCACTGGTCCTACGGAGCTAAAGATTCCCAACCACAGGCCGTTGCCCTTTTTCCTACGCAATGAATCTCAAGGAGAGAACATGGAAATCAAAGGATTCCCACCGATGCCCGTTGTAAAGCTCACGGACGAGCAGATCGCCGCCGCTAAAGCCGCGGCGGAAAAATTCAAGGAGAAGGTTGCCTCGGGTGAAATCGTCATCAAGCCACTGGACGGACCGAGTCCAGTGCAGCCTGGCAAACCTGGCGTCATCTACCATCCAGACCCGGTTCAGCCTGGCGGTACGCCGATGGTTGCAATCGATACCCCCCTGACCTACGACTCGAAAGGCACTGTCGTACTCAAACCGCAGGGCTGATTCATGGCAGGGAGCCCATTCTGTTGAATGGGCTCACACACGCTAAACCAAAGATCAACGCAACTTGACCGCCGTGCCGGTCGCGAACACTACAACCATGCCGCCCTTTCCCGCCGGCATGCTGATCTCAAAATCCACCCCGACCACCGCATCCGCCTGCAACGCCCGCGCGCGCTCCTTGATCTCGTCGGTCGCCTGAACACGCGCCTCCTTCAGCGCCCGCTCCAGCGTCTGCGAACGCCCACCGAAAAAGTCCCGCATCCCGGCGAACATATCGCGAATCACATTCACGCCCTGCACCGATTCGGCACTGACAATGTCCAGATACGCCGTGATCTGCCGGCCTTCGATGGAGTGGGTGGTGGAAATGATCATGGAAGTCGTCCTTTTACATACAGATAAAACCGCGATTGTACTGCCCCGGCAAAGTGAAGCCGAACCCAACTCTGTGAGCAAAAAAATCCGGACGCCAGAATGCACAAAACCCCTGGTTTCTCTCGAAACCAGGGGTTTTGTTTACATCGAATTTGGCGGTGAAGGAGAGATTCGAACTCTCGATACAGTTTCCTGTATACACACTTTCCAGGCGTGCTCCTTAAGCCACTCGGACACTTCACCGTATCTCTTCAAACATGTTCTGTCTGTCGAGGCGCGCTAATGTAGTCGAAAGCTTTTCTGATGGCAAACTTTTTTTCAGAATTTTCATGCGGTTAAGAGAAAAAGTCGTTTCTGCTGTCGATTGGCCATGGCGATCCGGCCAATCTCGGGTGGGCGCGGCCCTTCTATATAGGCATGCAGGCGTTTGTCGTGGGGCACGTTGCGGCGGATCAGCCGCTCAAGGGTGACCGACGGGTCAGTCACAGTGCTTTACCTGACCGGCGACGGTGGGTAACGTCTGCCCATCTTTCTTATAAGGAATTGCGCCATGAGCGACCTGATTGCCTACCACCTCGAAGACGGTATCGCGACCCTGACCCTGAGCAACGGCAAGGTCAACGCCATTTCCCCGGACGTGATCACGGCGTTCAACGCGGCGCTGGATCAGGCAGTGGCGGATCGTGCAATCGTGATCATCACCGGCCAGCCTGGCATTTTGTCCGGCGGCTACGATTTGAAGGTAATGACCGCCGGCCCTAAAGAAGCCGTGTCCCTGGTGACTGCCGGCTCTACCCTCGCCCGCCGTCTGCTGTCGCACCCGTTCCCGGTGATCGTGGCCTGCCCGGGTCATGCCGTGGCCAAGGGTGCGTTCATTCTGTTGTCTGCCGATTACCGGATCGGTGTCGATGGCCCGTTCAGCATTGGTCTGAACGAAGTGCAGATCGGCATGACCATGCACCACGCCGGCATCGAGCTGGCTCGTGATCGCCTGCGTCGCTCGGCTTTCCACCGCTCGGTTATCAACGGCGAGATGTTCGATCCGCAAAGCGCTGTGGATGCCGGTTTCCTCGACAAGGTGGTTTCTGCCGAAGAACTGCAAGGTGCCGCCCTCGCCGCCGCGCGTCAGTTGAAGAAGATCAACATGACCGCGCACAAGAACACCAAGCTCAAAGTGCGCAAGGCGCTGCTGGAAACCCTGGATAACGCGATCATTCAGGATCAGGAACACCTGGGCTGAATCCTCTTCGCTGCGAAACAGAAAAGCCCGACCGTCGTGTCGGGCTTTTTCTTACGTTCGCGGTTTAAAACTCTTCGGCAGCTCTAGGACGCCTCTGACCGACAAGTCGGAAACATGCGCTTAAACATCGCCCATCTCCTGACTCTATAGCGGCAATTGCCGAAAACAGTGCACATCCGTACACTGCGCCACCTTTTGTCCCGGTGGGCCTGAAAATGCTGTTCGTGTTTCGTATGTTATTGATGGGCCTGCACTTTATGCTGGCGGGTGTGCTCGGGGTGATTCTCGGGCTGTGCCGGCCATTCAATCCGGACAACAGTCGTCTGTGCGCCCGTCTCTATGCCCTGCCGGCGATGTGTATTCTGCGCCTGCGAGTGAAGGCCGACGTCGGTCAGTTGATGAACAAGCCCGACAGTTGCGTGATCATCGCCAACCACCAGTCCAACTATGACCTGTTCGTGTTCGGCAACGTGGTGCCGCGACGTACTGTGTGCATCGGCAAAAAGAGCCTGAAATGGGTTCCGCTGTTCGGGCAACTGTTCTGGCTGGCCGGCAACGTGTTGATCGATCGTGGGAACGCGCACAAAGCGCGCCAGTCGATGCTGACGACCACCGACACCTTGCAGCACAAAGACACCTCGATCTGGGTCTTCCCGGAAGGCACGCGCAACCTGGGCGAAGAACTGCTGCCGTTCAAGAAAGGTGCGTTCCAGATGGCCATCGCCGCCGGTGTACCGATCGTCCCGGTGTGTGTCAGCAGCTACATCAAGCACATGCGCCTGAACCGCTGGCGCAGCGGGAAAATTCTCATACGCTCGCTGCCGGCAATTCCTACCGCCGGCCTGACCATGGACGACATGCCCATGCTCATCAGCCAGTGCCGCGAACAGATGCGCGAGTGCATCGATGCGATGGATCGGCAGCTTCAGGCTGCGTGAAAAAGAAACCCGCCCTGTGCGGGTTTTCTTTTGCCCGGTGAACTGTGCAGATTTCACTGACTCTCAAGCAGCGACACGGCTAAGCTGAAGCCATGCCTCCCCTGCCATCTGCCAAGAAGAAGTGAACCACCACCATGGGTCGAGTTGTTGCTGCTGCGGTTTACAGCGCTGGTAAGAAAGTCACCAATATTTCCCTCGATGAAGGCGCCGCCTGGGCCGCCAAGACCGGGCACTTCGTCTGGATCGGCCTCGAAGAGCCGAACGCCCAGGAGCTGGCCAACCTGCAACGCCAGTTCAACCTGCACGAACTGGCCATCGAGGACGCTCTGGAAAAACACAGCCGTCCGAAACTGGAAACCTTCGGCGACGCGCTGTTCATCGTCACCTACTCCCCCGTTCGCGAACACGGCATCCTGCAGTTCATCGAAACTCATATCTTCGCCGGCAAGGGCTACATCATCACTGCTCGCAATGGCCATTCGGCGTCCTACGCCCATGTCCGCCAGCGCTGTGAGGCGCGGCCGCTGTTGCTGGAGCATGGGGAAGATTTCGTACTGTATGCGCTGCTGGATTTCGTCATCGAAAACTATCAGCCGGTGGGTGAAGCGATCCACGCCGAGATCGATGAACTGGAGCGCAACGTGTTGTGCAGCGCGCTGAATGAATACGACATACAGAAACTTCATGGCCTGCGCCGCGATGTATTGCGCTTGCGTCGGTACGCGGCGCCGATGGTGGAAATCGGCGAAGAGTTGCAGAAGCTGAGCTTCCCCTTCATCGACAAGAACATGCGCCCTTACTTCCGCGATGTGCAGATCCATGTCACGCGGCAGATGGAAGACCTGACCACCCTGGCCGACATTGCGAGCCAGACCATCGAGATCGGTGTACTGCTGGAGGCGTCACGGCAAAGCGTGGTGCAGCGCAAGTTTGCGGCTTGGGCGGCGATTCTGGCGTTCCCGACGGCGGTTGCCGGGATCTACGGGATGAACTTCCAGAACATGCCGGAGCTGAGCTGGCATTACGGCTACTTCGCCGTGCTGGGCTTTATCACCGTGGGTTGCGTGGGGCTGTGGGCGAGCTTCAAGAAATCAGGCTGGCTGTAAGGAAAAAAGCCCCCGTGCAGGACACGGGGGCTTTCGGATTCAAGCGGCGTCTGGCTTGTGCGCCACGAAACGCATCATCCATTCCGCCACCGTAGTGCCGTGGTGATCGCTCTCAAGACTGGCCACGCCCTTGCTGTAGATCTGTTCGCCCAGCGCTTCCTGACGCAAATCCAGCAGCGCCCGCGAGTAGTCGTGAATGAATTCCGGATGCCCCTGGAAGCACAGCACCTGATCGTTGATGTGGTACGCGGCGAACGGGCAGAAATCGCTGGAAGCAATCACCGTGGCGTTCTCCGGCAACGCCGTGACCTGGTCCTGGTGGCTGATCAACAGGGTCAGTTCTTCACGCACCGGGCTCATCCACGGAGCCTTGGCCGCCAGCTTGTAGTTGTGGGTGCCGACGCCCCAGCCCTGGGTCGCACGCTCGCTCTTGCCGCCCAGCAGCAGCGCCAGCAGTTGATGGCCGAAGCACACGCCGAGCAGTTTGTCGCCGCGCTCATAGCGGGTCAGCAGGTATTGCTTGAGGGTCTGAATCCACGGATCGGTGCCGAACGAGTCGGCCTTGCTGCCCGTGATCAGGTACGCATCGAAGGTCAGATCATCACTTGGATAGTCGCCCTGCATCACGTTGTACACCGTGAACTCGGCGGCAATCGGCTGTTGCGAGAACAGGCGCTGGAACATCTGCCCGTATCCCTGATATTCATCGACCAGTTCCGGACGCAGGATGTCGGTTTCCAGAATGCAGATGCGTAGCGACATAAAAAATTCCTGACACGTGATGGGAATAATGCACACCCCAGAGCCTGCCCTGAAACCACCCGGCAAGGCAAGCCCCGGAATGTTTCCCCGACCCGCTAGAACAGCTCGCCGCTGGCCGCCTTTTGCAGCAGCAGCGATGGCGGTGCGAAACGCTCGCCGTACTGTTCAGCCAGGTACTGCGCCCGCGCGACAAAGTCCTTCACGCCATATTGATTGATGAACTGCAACGCGCCCCCCGTCCACGCCGCGAAACCGATGCCGAAGATCGAGCCGACGTTGGCGTCTGCCGTCGAGGTCAGCACACCCTCCTCCACACAGCGCACAGTCTCGATGGCCTGTACGAACAGCAACCGGTCACGCACATCTTTCGGCGAAATCTGCCCGTCGGCTTTCTCGAAACGGGTTTTCAACTCCGGCCACAAGTGTTTCTGACCGCCCGCCGGATACTCGTAAAAACCGCCTCCGGCCGCCTTTCCCGGCCGCTTGTATTCATTGAGCAGCAAGTCAATCACGGCGAACGCCGGGTGCTCAATCAGCGGTTTCCCTTCTGCTTGCAGGTCTTTGGCCGTTTGTTGACGGATATGGCTCATCAGGCTGAGGGAAACTTCGTCGGAGATCGCCAGAGGCCCGATGGGCATGCCGGCCTTGCGCGCCTCAGTCTCGATCATCGGCGCACTGACGCCCTCACCCAGCATGGCAATGCCTTCATTGGTGAACGTGCCGAACACCCGCGAGGTAAAAAAGCCGCGACTGTCATTGACCACAATCGGGGTTTTCTTGATTTGCAGTACGAAATCGAACCCACGTGCGAGGGTTTCGTCGCTGGTTTGCGCGCCTTTGATGATTTCCACCAGCGGCATTTTTTCCACCGGACTGAAGAAGTGCAGGCCGATGAACTTGCTTTGATCCGGCACCGCAGCCGCCAGGCCGGTAATTGGCAAGGTCGAGGTGTTTGAAGCGATCACCGCTTCAGCGCCCACCACCTGTTGCGCCGCTGCCGAGACCTTGGCCTTGAGTTCACGATCCTCAAACACCGCCTCGATGATCAGATCGCAACCCGCCAGATCGGCATCGCTTTCAGTGGTCCGGATACGCGCCAGCACCGCTTCACGCTGCTGGGAAGTCATCTGCCCGCGAGCGACTTTCTTGTCCAGCAACGCCGCCGAATGTGCCTTACCCTTTTCGGCAGCCGCGAGGTTGATGTCCTTGAGCACCACATCGATCCCGGCCGATGCGCTGACATAAGTGATGCCGGCGCCCATCATGCCCGCGCCGAGGACACCCACGCGCTTCGTCACATAAGGTGCAAAACCCTGCGGCCGCGAACCGCCGGCGTTGATTTCGTTGAGCTGGAACCAGAACGTGCCGATCAGGTTTTTCGAGATCTGGCCGGTGGTCAATTCCGTGAAATAACGGGTTTCGACCAGGTGCGCGGTATCGAAATCGACCTGCGCGCCTTCCACCGCCGCACAGAGAATTTTCTCCGGCGCCGGCAACGTGCCCTGAGTCTTGGTGCGCAGGATCGACGGCGCAATTGCCAGCATCTGCGCGACTTTCGGGTTCGACGGCGTGCCGCCGGGAATCTGATAGCCCTTCACGTCCCAACGCTGCACGGCCGCAGGGTTGGCCAGAATCCAGGCCCGGGCCTTGGCCAGCAAATCATCGCGATCCGCCGCCAGCTCATCGATCAAACCCGCCTGCAACGCCTGTTGTGGGCGGACCTTCTTGCCTTCGAGCAGATACGGAAGGGCTTTCTCGATGCCGAGCATGCGCACCATGCGCACCACGCCGCCGCCACCCGGCAACAGACCGAGGGTCACTTCCGGCAGGCCGAGTTGCACCGACGCATCGTCCAGCGCCACGCGGTGGCAGCAGGCCAGGCAGATTTCCCAGCCGCCGCCGAGCGCCGCACCGTTGATCGCCGCGACCACCGGTTTGCCGAGGGTTTCCAGGGTGCGCAACTGGCCCTTGAGGGTCAGCACCATGTCGTAGAAGGCCTTGGCTTCGGGTTTGCCGACCTTGATCAGTTCATTCAGGTCGCCGCCGGCGAAGAAGGTCTTTTTGGCCGACGTAATGATCACCCCGGCGATGTCATCTTTTTCCGCGAGCAGTCGGGAGACGCTTTCGGCCATGGCGTCGCGGTACACCGCGTTCATGGTGTTGGCGCTCTGGCCCGGCATGTCGATGGTCAGGAGGACGATGCCGTCCTGGCCTTTTTCGTAACGAATGGCTTGGGTCATGACAGGTTTCCTTGGAGTCAGAGGCGTTCGATGATGGTGGCGATGCCCATGCCGCCGCCGACGCACAGCGTCGCCAGGCCATAGCGCAGGCGCCGGGCTTCCAGTTCATCGAGCAAGGTGCCGAGAATCGCGCAACCGGTGGCGCCCAGCGGATGCCCCATCGCGATCGAACCGCCATTGACGTTGACCTTTTCGGGATCGACGGCCATGTCCTTGATGAATTTCAGCACCACCGAGGCGAACGCCTCGTTGACTTCGAACAGGTCAATGTCTTCGACCCGCAGCCCGGCCTTGGCCAATGCCTTGCGGGTGGCCGGCGCCGGGCCGGTGAGCATGATGGTCGGATCGGTGCTGGTGACCGCCGTGGCGACAATTCGCGCCCGGGGTTGCAGGCCCAGCTCGCGCCCCTTGGCTTCGGAGCCGATCAGCATCAGCGCCGCACCATCAACGATTCCCGAACTGTTGCCCGGTGTGTGTACATGGTTGATGCGCTCGACATGGCTGTAGACCCGCAGCGCCGTGGCGTCGAAGCCCATCTGGCCGATCATTTCGAAACTCGGTTTGAGTTTGCCCAGGCCTTCGAGAGTCGACTCGGCGCGAATGAACTCATCGTGATCGAGCAGGATGATGCCGTTCTGATCCTGCACCGGTACCAACGATCTGTTGAACGAACCGTCGGCCCGGGCCCGGGCAGCTTTCTGTTGCGAGTGCAGCGCGTAGGCATCGACGTCCTGACGGCTGAAGCCTTCAAGGGTGGCGATCAGGTCGGCGCCGACGCCTTGAGGGGTGAAGTGGCTGTGCAGGTTGGTCTGCGGGTCCAGCGCCCAGGCGCCGCCATCGCTGCCCATCGGTACGCGAGACATGGATTCGACACCACCGACCACCACCAGCTCTTCGAACCCGGAGCGCACTTTCATCGCCCCCAGATTCACCGCTTCCAGCCCCGAGGCGCAGAAGCGGTTGATCTGCACGCCAGCGACACTGACATCCCAATCAGCCACCTGCACAGCGGTCTTGGCGATGTCCGAACCTTGATCGCCAATCGGCGTGACACAACCGAGCACCACGTCATCGACCTGGCTGGTGTCCAGCGCCGTGCGTGCCTGCAGCGCGGTCAGCAACCCGGCCACCAGGTTCACCGGTTTGACGCTGTGCAGCGAACCGTCGGCCTTGCCTCTGCCACGGGGCGTGCGTAATGCGTCGAAAATCAAAGCTTGGGTCATGGCGTTCTCGAACCTGTGCGGTGAGTGAAATTCGTGCCTCCACTCTTGGCCGGGACGGTCACGGATTCAATGACCACAGCGCTCAATGACGTTGACGTGCACGCTCAGACGGACGGTCATTCCCGGCCAGGTTAACCGGTTCAGGTCACCGAGCTGTCTAGCAAAAGGGCGGCAAAGAAGCTGGCAATGGGCCTCATGCCTTTTTAATCGCGTCTGGTAGCAAATACATATGAAATGGATCTAAGCCAAGCGTGACGCGGGCCCTAAGGTGAACATGTACGTCGTTGTCGTCGGGTTTTGCCGAGGCAGGCGTTCTTCAACAGGAAGTGCAGCGCTTGCCGTCATGGATATGCAGGCAGGCATCAGGAAATAACAAAAAAGGCGGTCAAGCCATGTTCAAACAACCGAAAGTTCGTCAAGCAGGGCTCATTCTTTTCGCCACGACGCTGTTGTTGATTTTGCCGAACCTGACCAAGGTCATCGGCTGACTCAAGCGGCAGGTATTGCTCATCGCCACTAACAATGTGACTGGCCCGCTTCCCGGGCCAGCGTGGCTGTGCCAACCTTTGCGCACTTCCACGACATGGACGGCGATCACTTGAAAACGCTCATACTGTTCGGGGCCATGCTGCTGAGCCTGCCCCTGTCTGCCGCGCAGCTGAATCTGGAGCTGGGCGAGAACAGCCGCACCTGGCAGACCGAGGAACTGCTCAAGCATCCTCAGGTGCAAACCCTCACGATCAAGAACGACGTGTCCTACAAGCAGGACATGACTTATCGCGCCGTGCCGATTGCCGCGCTGCTGAGCGGCATCAAACCCGAAGATCACCTGCAAGCCGTAGCGCTGGACGGTTTTGCCGCAGAACTGTCCGCCGCGCCACTACTGAACAACAAAGGCTCACGCGCCTGGCTGGCCATCGAAGACCCGGCCCACCCATGGCCGCCGCTGTCGGAAGGCAAACACAGCGCCGGGCCGTTCTATCTGGTGTGGACCGATCCGCAGGCCGGCAATATCAGCCCGGAACAATGGCCATTCGAAGTCGCCAGCATCAAGCGCATGGCGCCGTTGGCCGAGCGCTTCCCTGCCCTGCTGCCGGATCCTGCGTTGAAGGCCGATGACCCGGTGAACCAGGGTTTTGCGTTGTTCCAGAAGAACTGCCTGGCCTGCCATCGCCTGAATGGTGCGGGGGATGCGCAGTTCGGGCCGGACCTGAATATTCCGTACAACCCGACCGAGTACTTCGGCGCGGACTTCCTCAAGCGCTACATCCGCGATCCGCAGAGCTTGCGTCAGTGGCCGCAGGCGAAGATGCCCGGTTTTTCCGCCGAGGTGTTGCCGGACGCGGATCTGCAGAAGCTGATCGGATATTTGCAGCACATGGCCGGGCGCAAGGTTAAGCCTTGATCACTTAAGCCTTGCAGTGCTCTCACTGGCCTCTTCGCGGGCAAGCCCGCTCCCACAGGATCAGCGCATAACCTGTGGGAGCTGCGGTGCGACGACCCTTGCCAGCGATACGGTATTCCGGTTCTTACTGCTGCTGCACCGAGATGATTGGCGCTGGTGTCGGCGACACCAGCACTTTCGCATGCATCTGCTCTGACCCGCCGCCCCGGCGCATGCCCCGCACCGGGCAGGCGTCGAGGTAATCCAGTCCCACCGCCAGTTTCAGGTGCCGCTCCGGCCGCGCCAGCTCATTGGTCACGTCGAAGCTGTACCAGGCGTCATCGATCCAGGCCTCGGCCCAGGCGTGACTGGCCAGGTGTTCGCAATCCTCGCTGTACAGGTAACCCGACACATACCGCGACGGCACCCCAAGGCTGCGCGCGCAGGCCAGAAACGCGTGAGCGTGGTCCTGGCAAACACCCGCCCGCCCGGCAAACGCCTCGGCAGCGCTGGTGTCGACTTCGGTGGAGCCAGGCTTGTAGGTCATGTGCTGGTTTAAACCGTGCATCAGGTCAATCAATGCGTTGCGGTCCCGTCGTTGTTTGCAGGACTTTTCGGCAAACGCCCGCAGCGCCTCGTCAGCCTCGGTCAGCCGGGTGAAACGCAGGAACGGAAGCGCCGACTGGCTCTCGTGCTCCGCTTCGCGCAATTCGTCGATATCGACCTGCCCCCGAGCGCCGATGATGATCGCTTCGTGGGGCTCGTCCATGGTCAGCACATGCAGGATGTTGCCGAACGGATCAAGCTGAGCCCGTACCGGGCGCGGCAGGTCGAGCTGCCAGCTCAGCACGTGCTGACGCTCGCTGTCGTGGGGGGTCAGGCGCAGATACTGGATGCTCGCCCGCACCTGATCTTCGTAGTGATAGGTGGTCTCGTGGCTGATGGAAAGTCTCATGCGGCCTCCAGGTAGGAACTGTGAATGGCGTTGCCCAGCTGGCGCACCAGCGGGATGAATTCGGTGAGCCAGGCGTGCAGCCCTTCCTCGAGAATCTCTTGAATGCCGGTGTAGCGCAGGCGTGCGTCCATTTCCGCCGCCAGCCGTTGCGCCGGGCGCCCGTTGGCCCCCGGCAGTTGCGCGAGGATCTGGTCGATCTCTTCGGTGCAGGCCCGCAGTGAACGCGGCACGTCGGCGCGCAACAGCAACAACTCGGCGACATGCCGGGCGCCGGGCGCGTCGCGATAGATTTCGGTGTAGGCCTCGAACGAGGACAAAGCGCGCAACAAGGCGCTCCACTGGTAATAGGCGTGGGCGGTGCCGTCGCTGACCGCTTCCGCCTGATCGCCGGCCATTTCGTAGCGGGCGTCGAGCAGGCGCAAGGTGTTGTCGGCCCGTTCGATGAACGTACCCAGGCGAATGAAGCGGAACGCGTCGTTGCGCATGATGGTGCCGTAGGACGCACCACGGAACAGGTGCGAACGCTCCTTGATCCACTCGCAGAATCGGCTCATGCCATAACGGCTGAGGCCCTGATTGGCGATCCCGCGGATCTCCAGCCAGGTGGCGTTGATGTTCTCCCACATGTCGGCGGTGATCCGCCCGCGCACCGCATGGGCGCTGGCTCGCGCAGCACCGAGACAGCTGTAGATGCTCGCGGGGTTGGCCGCATCGAGGGCGAAGAAATGCAGCAAGCGCTCGGCATGCAGCTCGCCGTGGCGTTCCAGGTAATCGTCCAGCGTGCCGGTGATCATCAGCGGCATCGCCAGTTCGTGCAGACCGTCGCCACGGCCGTCCTGCGGCATCAGCGACAGCGAATAGCTGACATCGAGCATGCGGGCGAGGTTTTCCGCCCGCTCCAGGTAACGCGACATCCAGTACAGATCCGAGGCAGTTCTACTTAACATGGCAGGCTTCCTTCAATCCTCGACCACCCAGGTGTCCTTGGTTCCGCCGCCCTGAGATGAATTCACCACCAGAGAGCCTTCACGCAGGGCGACACGGGTCAAACCGCCGGGCACGACCCGGGTTTCGCGGCCGGACAATACGAACGGGCGCAGGTCGATATGGCGCGGCGCAATGCCGTTTTCGACAAAGGTCGGACAGGTCGACAGCGACAGCGTCGGTTGCGCGATGTACGCGTGGGGCTTGGCCTTGATCCGCTCGCGGAACGCATCGATTTCCGCTGTCGTCGCTGCCGGCCCCACGAGCATGCCGTAACCGCCGGAGCCCTGGGTTTCCTTGACCACCAGATCCGGAAGATTGGCCAGCACATGGGAAAGTTCAGACGGATTGCGGCATTGCCAGGTCGGCACGTTCTTCAGGATCGGCTCTTCATCGAGGTAGAAACGGATCATCTCGGTGACGAACGGATACACCGACTTGTCGTCCGCCACGCCGGTGCCGATGGCGTTTGCCAGCACCACGTTTCCGGAGCGATAGGACGACAGCAGCCCCGGCACGCCGAGCATCGAATCCGGGCGGAACGCCAATGGATCAAGAAACGCGTCGTCGAGCCGGCGGTAGATCACGTCCACCGCTTTCGGGCCGTCGGTGGTGCGCATGAAGACCTTGTCGTCGCGCACGAACAGATCGGCGCCCTCGACCAGTTCCACGCCCATTTCCCGCGCCAGGAACGCATGCTCGAAAAACGCGCTGTTGAACCGCCCCGGAGTCAGCACCACCACACTCGGGTCGTCGATCGGGCTTGAGCTTTTCAGGGTGTCGAGCAGCAGGTTCGGATAATGGTCGATCGGGGCGATGCGCTGGGCTGCGAACAGCTCGGGGAACAGGCGCATCATCATCTTGCGGTCTTCGAGCATGTAGCTGACACCGCTGGGCGTGCGCAGATTGTCCTCGAGCACGTAATAGGTGCCGTCGCCGTCGCGCACCAGATCGACGCCGGAGATGTGCGAATAGATATCGCGATGCAGATCCAGCCCCTGCATCGCCAACTGGTATTGCTCGTTGGCCAGCACCTGCTCGGCGGGAATGATCCCGGCCTTGATGATGCGCTGCTCGTGGTAAAGGTCGGCGAGGAACATGTTCAACGCCTTGACCCGCTGGATGCAGCCGCGCTCGACGATCCGCCACTCGCTGGCGGGAATGCTGCGCGGAATGGTGTCGAAGGGAATCAGGCGTTCTGTCCCTTGCTCGTCCCCGTAGAGCGTGAAAGTGATCCCGGCACGATGGAACAGCAGATCGGCCTCGCGTCGCCGCTGGGCCAGCAGTTCGTCAGGCGTGTCCGCCAGCCAGCGGGCAAACTCCCGGTAATGCGGGCGAACCTGGCCGCCGGCATCGTACATTTCATCAAAATAGGTGCGGATCATGCCGTACTCCTTGTCACCCCGGACCTACAGGCCTTCGCAAGGCCCGTGCCATCGGCATAAACGCTTTGATTTCAATCGGTTGGATATTCACGCCACACGCACCGCACCATTCCTGTGCGGCAAATGCCCCAACCTGATCGCCCCCGCTTCATTGCGACGCAGTCCTGTCGCCTATCACCAGCATAGTCAGAGTTGATTTCACTGCCCGGCGCCGCCTGCGGATAATCCGCACATCCGCTGCAAAACGTCCCTGACGAAGCACGCAGCCCAACTGACATGGCTTGCCCCGGCAGCCCTCCCGGCCGTAACCCTGACCGGTTTCCTCTCCTTCCGGTCTTCCCTTTCAGCCACCTCTCCTGGTGGCTTTTTTTTGCGCCGGATTCTTGTTTCAGGGTTTTGCCGTGCAATGTTCAAGGTGCAGAAACGACAACGGCCGACCCGAAGGTCAGCCGTTGCTCGACGTGTTGCGAGGGTGATCAGTTCAAACGATGGCGGTTGCGCACCTCCTGCTTCACGCCCCAGCCTTCGATGATGCCGCCCAGAGGCTCGACCACCGCCGAGAAGCCCTGTTCGAAATCGCCGATGTCGTCGTAGGTTGCGTACATCACCTTGCTCAATTCCAGGGACCACGCGCCGTCGTCGCGCGCACTGACCTGGGCATTGATGGATTCACCGCGAAACTTGCCTGCCGCCCTGCGCGCCCGCTCCTCGTCCGGGAAAATGGCGTAGAACTCGATGGGATGGAATCGGGAAAAATCGAAACCGCCTTCTTTCATGCGGCGCAGCACGTTGCTGCTGATGTCTTCTTGATAGGCTGTGCTCATGAACGTCCCCCTCGCATAGATGGATAGACTTTCCGTATTCCCTGCACCTGGCCGAACGGCTCAGGCGTTACGGCAACCGTGTTGCCGACGGGAAACAAGCATGTAGCTGACAAGACCAGACCTTAGCGATCCGTTCGCTGATCTCGCTTGCAGAGTAGCCCCAAGATAGAGCCGCTGCCAAGGCCTGGTGCGTTACGGGCAAGAAGATTTTCAGATGGGTGTGATGCTGCGGATTTCGATGCTGTTCTGGGTTTTCAGGCTTTTGGCGCCTGCATCGGAGGTGCGCCCTTCCAGATCGTTCAGATCCAGTGCGGCGGCGACAGGAAGGAGTCGTTCCTTGATCAGTCGTGCGGCCTCATCATCGCTGGGGCATTCCGCACGCTCGAAGACTTCATCGACAATTTCACCGTGATCATCCACGAAAGTGACTTTCCACTTTTGCATTGGAGCCTCCTCGAACAAACCCGCAAATGGGCTTACATCTATCTCGACTTTTGTCAGGATTGATCGTTCAAAAGGTTTAATCGCCCGAAGATGAAAAAAAACACATGTGGGAGCGAGCTTGCTCGCGATAGCGAACTGTCAGCCAACATCTTCGTTGACTGACTGGCCGCCATCGCGAGCAAGCTCGCTCCCACAATGATCAGTCGTTGCTTGGCTTGTTCACCGCTTGCAGCACGTATTGCGGCAGGGCGAAGGCGCCGATGTGGATTTCCGGGTTGTAGTAACGGGTGACGATGCCGCTGCCGATGAAGCGCTGTTGCAGGACTTCACGGCTCAGCTTGCGGTAAGCCGGGTTGGTCGAGCCCCAAGCGAAGGTCATCGAGCCGCCGATGTAGGTCGGCACGGCCGCCTGGTAGAAGTGCCAGTCCGGGAACAGGCTGCGCAGGCGACCGGCGGTGGTCTTCACTTCGTCGATCTGCATGAACGGCGTGCCGTTCTGGGTCACGAGGATGCCGCCCTCGTTCAGGCAGCGGTGGCAGGCCTGGTAGAAGTTCTCCGAGAACAGCACTTCGCCCGGACCGATCGGGTCGGTGGAGTCGGAAATGATCACGTCGAATTTTTCAGTGGTGGTGGCGACGAAACGCATGCCGTCGTCGATCACCAGGTTCAGACGTGGATCGTCGTAGGCGCCCTTGGAGTGGTTCGGCAGGAATTCCTTGCACATGTCGACCACGGTGCCGTCGATTTCGACCATGGTGATGTGCTCGACGCTGGCGTGCTTGGTCACTTCGCGCAGCATGCCGCCGTCGCCGCCGCCGATGATCAGCACGCGCTTGGCGGTGCCGTGGGCGAGGATCGGCACGTGGGTGAGCATTTCGTGGTAGATGAATTCATCGGCTTCGGTGGTCTGGATCACGCCGTCCAGCGCCATCACCCGGCCCATGCGCGGGTTCTGGAAGATCACCAGGTGCTGGTGTTCGGTGCGCACTTCGTGCAGCAGTTTTTCCATGCGAAAACGCTGGCCGTAGCCTTCGTAGAGGGTTTCCAGGTATTCGCTGGTCTTGGTGACGGTCATGGTGAAGTGCTCCGATGAATGCGCGGGCGCCAATCGTCAGGTTCGATTGCCCGGGAAAGGCGCGCATTCTACGTTGCCGAAGATGACAGGTCGAACCTCAGTTCATCGGCCCCGCGCAATCCATGGTGCGAACGGTCAGATCCGCACATTGCCCCGCGGCCCGGCGATCGCCCAGATGATCAGGCCCAGCACCGGCAGGAGGATGATCAACAGCACCCAGAGAATTTTCATCCCGGTCTCGGCGCCGCTTTTCAGCACGTTGATGATTGCCCAGATGTCGAGGGCAAGGATGATCAGGCCGATCAGGCCGTTGAACGTGGAACCCATGGTGTCGCTCCAAAATAGTGGCATGCACTTTTAGGATAGACGGTCGCGCGCAGGGTTCCCTTTTATTGCGTTCAGACGTGAACCGCGACCTTCAAGGCTTCCAGCGACGGCGCGGCGGCGATGCCGACTTCGGCGCACAGCTCCAGCACGCGCGGCACGTCGTTGCCGTAGACCAGCACCACTTGCAGCTCGTCGTCGAGCAACTGGCTGAAGTTCATCAGCGTGTAACCGCCGTTTTCCTTGTTCAGGCTGCTCATCTGCACCTGGATGCGGTTGAGCGCGGTCAGTGCTTCGGTCTTGGCCAGTTGCTTGGGCTTGAGGTTGAACTCCACGCCCGGCCCGAACGAAGCCACGATCTGCGCGAACAGGTCGACGTAGGTGTCGGCCTGGAACAGCACGGTCTCCGGCAGACTGCCGACCACGACCCATTCGCCCAAAGGAATCGGGAAGGTGTCGTCGTAGTTGATGTCCGGATTGGCGGTCAGAAAAGCGTCGGCATCGGCGTAGGCCTGTGCGGCTTCATCGGCGACCTTCTGAATCTCGTCTTCGCCCATGCAGCCGGAGCTGATTTTGCTGATGAGTTCGGCGAGTGCGGCTTTCATGGGGGCAGGTCCTGTGGCTTGGGGAATTTCGAGGGCGCGAAGGATAGCGCATTCTCGCCCTCGCCACAGAGCCGGCTGCGGACCGACGGTGTCAGCCCAGCAGTTTTTCCAGCTGCGCGGTGGTGTCCACAGCGCCCATGGTGCGAGCCGCGTCCAGCGCGGTGACGCCGTTGGCGTCCTTGGCTTTCGGGTCGGCGCCCTGGTCGATCAGGAACTCGACGATTTCAACGCGGTTGAACATCGCTGCCATCATCAGCGCCGTACGGCCATCGAAAGAGGCGCCTTCAATCTGCGCGCCACCAGCCACCAACGCCTTGACCACCGCCAGATCACCCTTGAATGCCGCGCCGGCAATCGGGCTCTGGCCGTTGCCATTGCGTTGCTCCGGGTCGGCCTTGTGCTTGAGCAACACTTGCACCGCGTCCACGTGACCGTAGTAACTGGCGAGCATCAGCAGGGTGTCGCCCTTGCTGTTGGTCAGGTTCACCGGCAGACCGGCGGTGATCAGGCGGTCCAGCATCACCGCATCGCCTTCGCGCGCCTTGTTGAATACCTGCTCGGTGAATTCGGCAGCTTCTTCGGGGGTCATCTGGCGGCTTTGGTCGGACATGGGGCAACTCCACTTTCGGTCAATCGGAAAGCCGCTAGTTTCCCGAGCGCGGCGATAGCTGTCACCCCCTTTTTTCCAAGGCAGCCGATAGCCAATATCAATAACGGAACTTGCCTGCCTGGATGCCCGCAAGGATCTCATCCGTGACCTGCACATAGGTTTCGGTCCCCGGCAACCAGGCGTAGATCGGGTCATCACCCGTCTGGCCGGGGTCGAAGCCTTCGTTTTTCAGACGCGTCTTCTGGTATTTGAAGGTGCCAGTAGTTTCCATCTTCACCTTGACCCGCAGGAACAGCGGCACGGCATAGGCCGGCATGCGCTGGCGGGCGAAGGCCAGCAACTCGGTGAAGTCCAGCGTCGCCAGAGACTCGGCCGGGGTGATCGCCGCCATGCCGGCGCGACCGTTGGTGTCGGGAATTTCCACGCCATAAGCCACGGCTTCGGAAATATGCGGATGCTGAAGCAGCAGGTTCTCGACCTCGGTGGTCGAGACGTTCTCGCCCTTCCAGCGATAGGTGTCGCCGAGCCGATCGACAAACTGCGCATGGCCGAAACCGATGTTGCGCAGCAGATCACCGGTATTAAAGAAACGGTCGCCCTTGGTGAACACGTCTTGCAGCACGACTTTCGCGGTTTTCTGCGGATCGGTGTAGCCGTCCAGCGGCGCCTTGTCGTCGATCCGCGCCAGCAACAGGCCGCGCTCGCCCCGGCCGACCTTGCGCATGAACCCGTCGTCACCGCGAATCGGCTCGCCGCTGTCCTGATCGTAGGCGACCAGTTCCCAGGCCATCAGCGAGAAGCCGATGGTGTTGTCGAAATTGAGGATGTTGGTGAAGCCGATATTGCCGTCGCTGGCCGCGTACAGTTCGCAGATGTGATCCACCGCAAACCGGGTCTTGAACTCGGCCCAGGCACCGGGCCGCAAACCGTTGCCGATCATCTTGCGCACGTCATGGCGGCTGTCATCGCTGCTGACCGGCTGATCCACCAGATAACGGCACAACTCGCCGACATAGCCGATGGTAGTGGCGCGGTAGCGACGCACATCGCTCCAGAACTGCCGGGCGCTGAACTTGCGGCGAATCGCGAAACCCGACGCGCCATTGACCGCCGAACCCCAGCACACGCAAAGCCCGGTGGCGTGATACAGCGGCAAGGTGCAATAGACGATGTCGTCCGGGCGCATGTCGAGGGCGATCATGCCGAAGCTCGCCGAGCTGCGCATCCAGCGTCCGTGCTTGAACACCCCGGCCTTGGGCAAGCCGGTGGTGCCGGAGGTGTAGATGTAGAAGCACGGGTCGTCGAAGAAGATCTGCCGGCTGCTGGCCGGATTGTCGCTCGATGCATCGGCACTGGCGCTGATCAGATTGGTGTAACCCTCCGGCGCAATGCCCGGATGGCTGAACGTGTCCTGATCGGCGACAAACCAGACGCGCTCTGCCGGAATCGACACTTGCTCGCGCACCGCAGCGAAGGCTGGCTGCAATTCCTCGCCGACGACAATTGCCACTGGCGCCACCAGATTGATGCTGTGGATCAGCGTGTCGCGGGTCTGCGAGGTATTCAGCAGCGCGCTGACCGCACCGACCTTGGCCAGCGCCAGAATCGTCACCAGCAGTTCCGGACGGTTCTCGATGAACACCGCCACCACATCGCCTTTGCCGATGCCCTGCCCGATCAGATAGTGGGCGATGCGGTTGGCCCACTGGTTGACCTGTGAATAACTCAGCACCACATCGCCCGACAGCAGCGCGGGGCCTTCGGGATTGCGCAGGGTCGCTTGCTCGAATGTCCAGCCCAGGCCACAGGTTTGGGTCGGATCCTTGACGTTGGCCACCTTCATGCCTTTCACCACCCGAGGGATGGCTTTGGCGATCATCGGCAGTTTGCGGAGCATCATGCCCCAGGTAATCGTGTCGCTAGGCGCGTGACTCATGGCAGCTCCCGTTCGACCTTGACGTGCAGGCCGGATTTTTATTGTCGGGCAATCGGGTGAGGCAACCGGCGCTTCTCGAGCGAGGGTCGAGGCCGAAAATACGTCAGGGCTTCTCGGGCTGTACACGCGGTTTTTGCAATGTTTTGTATCCGCCAGCGCTACAAGGCGAAACGTGATTGCGGCCGCAGGGAATGGTTCAATCGGATCGACAGCGATCCCGCAAAATGCAGGATGCACGATGGCCATTCATGCAGAATGCACGACGAGTTGAATTTGCATAATTTATAACTTATTGATTTATAACGAATTTATAAAAACAAAATACTGGCACAATCGCTGCAACCTCCTCCGCATGCTTGCCATTCAAGTGCATACGGAGCTGAAAGACATGAGCCTGATCCAAGAAAAATTTACCTCCCTGTTCTCCAACTTCGCAGTCACCACCCAACCGCGTCCCGATGGCGGGATCCTGCTGACGCTGAAGAGCGCCGACGGCAAAGTGTTCAAACGTGCGCTCACCTATCAGCAATTGCATGCCGGCGACCAACTGTCGTGGGCGATCAGCGCGATTCGCCGAGACCTGGCGGAACAGGCCAGCGAGCTGCCGCAGATCGGCATGCTGCAAAGCCAGCAGCGTTTTGCTCTGCCGACCTATCACTCGATGTAATTCGAACACCCCATAAACAAACAGGCCGTGGAGCTTTCGCTTCACGGCCTGTTTTATTCGCGCATCGATTTTCTGAAGTCAGAACGCTTCCGGTTCGATCCCGGTAAAGCTGTCGACGGTCACATGCCCTTCCAGCTCCCCACCTTCACGGGCCAGCCCGCAGGTTTGCAGGCCTGCGGCCTGGGCGGCATCGAGTTCCTGCACGATGTCGGACAGGAACAGGATTTCCTGCGGCTCAACGCCGATGGCCTGCTGAATATTGCTGTAGGACTGCGCTTCGCGCTTGGGGCCCGACGTGGTGTCGAAGTAACCACTGAACAGCGGCGTCAGATCCCCGGCTTCCGAGCAGCCGAAGATCAGCTTCTGGGCCTGGATCGAACCGGACGAGTAAACAAACAGTTGATACCCGGCCTGATGCCAGCGCTGGAGCGCTTCGACGGCGTCCGGGTAAACATGCCCCTTCAACTGCCCGGCCTGATAGCCCTGCTCCCAGACCATGCCCTGCAACGCTTTCAGCGGCGTGGCTTTGCGGTCTTCGGCGATCCAGGCCAGCAGAATTTCCACGACCCGTTCAACGTCGGCTTGCGGTTCGTTGCTGTCGCGGCGTACGGCGTCCAGTTGCTCGGCAACGTCGGCGCGTGTGGCGTTCTGGCGAACGAAGTCCGGCAGGTGTTTTGCCGCATACGGGAACAGCACGTCGAACACAAAACTCACCGCGCTGGTGGTGCCTTCGATATCGGTGAGGATGACCTTGATCGACATCGGCTCAGTCCTCCAGGCGCGGGAAGCGGCCGGCGATGTCTTCGCCGGTGAAGTTGGCGACCCAGCCTTCAGGGTTGTTGAACAGGCGGATCGCGACAAAGTGCGGGTTCTCGCCCATGTCGAACCAGTGTTTGGTGCCCGCCGGTACCGAAATCAGATCGTTCTTCTCGCACAGCACGGCGTAGACGTAATCGTCGATGTGCAGGGTAAACAGGCCACGACCGGCGACGAAAAAGCGTACTTCGTCTTCGCCATGGCGATGTTCTTCGAGGAACTTGGCGCGCAGCTCGGCTTTTTGCG
The DNA here is from genome assembly GCF_002112345.1 of Pseudomonas sp. R43(2017). Classification (NCBI taxonomy): domain Bacteria; kingdom Pseudomonadati; phylum Pseudomonadota; class Gammaproteobacteria; order Pseudomonadales; family Pseudomonadaceae; genus Pseudomonas; species Pseudomonas sp. R43(2017). Next base: position 723,443 of record NZ_NEHJ01000003.1, on the reverse strand, counting down.
GGTGATCGCTGTTGAGGCTGACCACATCGACGGTGATGTAACCGCGCTCGGTCATCAGCTTGTCGATCTGCTCTTTGTAGGCGCCGATCACTTCTTCCTGGCTGGCACCGGGCTGGATCTTCGCGGCGGCTTGCCAGCGGTCGAAACGCACGCCCTGCTCGGCCAGGGTCGAGGCGATGTCTTCGAAATGGGTCAGCACCTTGTTCGGAATTTCAGGGCTGGAAACGTGATAGACGGACAGGCTGCTCATGGGGCAATTCCTCGGTATCGGCCTTGCCGTCCGGTTCTTCGAGACCGGTCGGGCACTGCATTCATCAGGCAAATGGGCTGGTTCTGGTAAAGTCAGCCTTGGCGGTTCATGACGCTGCGGGTCTTCAACTCGCATTCAAACAGGAATTCAAAGGCCTCGATCTGGCGCAACGCGTCGCTCATCTGCGCGCCCCAGGTGTAGAGACCGTGACCGCGAATCAGATAACCGACGCAATCGGGATGGGCGTCGAGCCAAGGCTGCACCTTGGCGGCGAGGCGCGCAATGTCCTGATCATTGTCGAAGATCGGCACCCGCACCCGGGATTCGTGGGTCGAAATGCCGCTGAAGGCTTTTTGCAATTCGTAGTCTTCGAACTCGATGAAGTCTTCCGGCGTCAGGCGCGACAGCACCGTGGCATTCACCGAGTGGGTGTGCAGCACGGCGCCTATTTCCGGGCGCCAGCTATAGAGCTGGGTGTGCAGCAGGGTTTCGGCGGACGGCTTTTTGCCCGGTTCCAGACTGTTGCCGGACAGGTCGGTGGCGAGCACGTCGTCCAGGCCCAACTGGCCCTTGTGCTTGCCGGACACGGTCAGCAGCGCTTCGCTCGGCGACAGGCGCGTCGAATAGTTGCTGCTGGTGGCTGGCGACCAGCCGCGACCATAAAGAAAACGCCCGGCATCGACGATTTGCTGGGCAAGCTGTTCACGGGTAAGGCTCATGGCCTGTCCTCTTGCATTCGAATGGCAATGATAACGGCAGCGGCGAGCGCTGCGAGACTGGCAATACTAAAGGTCAATGTCGCGCCGAGGGCATTCCAGCTGTAGCCGGAATACAACGCGCCGAGCGCACCGCCGGTGCCGGCCAGCGCCGCGTACAGCGCCTGGCCCTGCCCTTGCTGGCGGGCGCCGAAGCTACGTTGCACGAAGGCGATGGCAGATGCATGAAAGCTGCCGAATGTAGCGGCGTGCAGCACCTGGGCAAACAGCAGCACCCAGAGGAATTCGGCGAACGAACCTAGCAGCAACCAGCGCAGCGCCGCCAGCAGAAAACTTGCCATCAGCACGCGGCGCAGGGAAAACCGCGCGAGGATCCGGCTCATGGCCATGAACATCAGCACTTCCGCCACCACGCCAACGGCCCAGAGCATGCCGATCACGCCACGGCTGTAACCCAGTCGCTCAAGGTGCAAGGTCAGAAAGGTGTAATACGGCCCATGGCTCATCTGCATCAGCGCCACGCAACCGTAGAACGCCAGCACCCCGGGACTGCGCAACTGTTTGATAAAACCCTCGCCCGTCGGCCGGTTGCCCTGCGGCGGCTGCGCGTTCGGCACCCACAGACTGCTGAGCACGATGCCGGCCATGATCAACACCAGCGCCGCCGGGTAGATGTCGAGGCTCAGCCATTCGAACAATCGCCCGAGCGCGACCACGGTGATGATGAAACCGATGGAGCCCCATAGCCGGATCTGGCTGTAACGGGAGGTCTGGCCCTGCAAATGTGCAAGCGTGATGACTTCGAACTGCGGCAACACCGCGTGCCAGAAGAACGCATGCAATGCCATGACCATCGCCAGCCAGGCGTAAGTCTTGCTGACGAAAATCAACGAGAAGGTCAGCAACGTGCACACCGCGCCGAAGCGCACGATGGCCAGGCGTCTGCCGGTGTAGTCGCCTAGCCAGCCCCAGATGTTCGGCGCCACGCAGCGCATCAGCATCGGAATCGCCACCAGCTCGCCGATGCGCGCGGCGCTGAATCCGAGGTGATCGAAATACAGCGCCAGAAACGGCGCCGTCGAACCGAGCAAGGCGAAATAGAACAGATAGAAACTGGACAGCCGCCAGTACGGGAGCGCCGCCACGGTCAGACCGCGGCGGCTGTGAGTTGACCCATCAGAGCTGGCCCAGAACCGGGGTGTTCACGCGCACGTCGGCGTTTTGGCCACGGTGACGCAGCAGGTGATCCATCAGCACGATGGCCATCATCGCCTCGGCAATCGGCGTGGCGCGGATGCCGACGCATGGATCGTGACGACCCTTGGTGATCACTTCGACCGGGTTGCCGTCGATATCGATCGAACGGCCCGGGGTGGTGATGCTCGAGGTCGGTTTCAGCGCCAGATGGGCGATGATCGGCTGACCGGACGAGATACCGCCGAGGATGCCGCCGGCGTTGTTGCTGAGGAAACCTTCCGGGGTCATTTCATCGCGATGCTCGGTGCCACGCTGGGCGACCGAAGCAAAACCGGCGCCGATTTCCACGCCTTTGACCGCGTTGATGCTCATCAGCGCGTGGGCCAGTTCGGCGTCGAGACGGTCGAAGATCGGCTCGCCCAGACCCGGCATCACACCTTCGGCAACCACGGTGATCTTGGCCCCGACCGAGTCCTGATCGCGGCGCAACTGGTCCATGTAGGCTTCCAGCTCCGGAACCTTGTCCGGGTCCGGGCTGAAAAAGGCATTCTGCTCCACCGATTCCCAGGTCTTGAACGGAATTTCGATCGGGCCGAGCTGGCTCATGTAGCCGCGAATGACGATGCCCTGGGTCGCCAGGTATTTCTTGGCAATCGCACCGGCCGCCACGCGCATCGCGGTTTCCCGTGCGGAGCTGCGACCGCCGCCACGGTAATCGCGCTCGCCGTATTTATGGTGGTAGGTGTAGTCGGCATGGGCCGGACGGAACAGATCCTTGATTGCCGAGTAATCCTTGGACTTCTGGTCGGTGTTGCGGATCAGCAGGCCGATGGAGCAGCCGGTGGTGCGGCCCTCGAACACGCCGGAGAGGATTTCGACTTCGTCCGCTTCCTGACGCTGGGTGGTGTGGCGGCTGGTGCCCGGCTTGCGGCGATCAAGGTCGCGTTGCAGGTCCTCAAGGGAAATCTCCAGGCCCGGCGGGCAGCCGTCGACAATGGCGACCAACGCCGGACCATGGCTTTCGCCCGCGGTGGTGACAGTGAACAACTTGCCGTAGGTATTGCCGGACATGCAGGACGCTCCGTGAAATCAAACCCAAATTCATGATGCGCGCCAGTATACGCAGGCTAACCGAGTAGTTCATCCTCGAACCTTGGCGGTGTTGGTGAGTCCAACCGGCACCTTGGCAAATGATGGCGTGATGATGCTGCGAGTTTTGATCTTGAGCCTTACCCTGTTTACTGGCTTCGTCCAGGCAACTGTCCTGCAGCGTCCGGTGACTCTGGACACCGGCAGCGGCGAACTTTTCGGCTCGCTGTTGCTGCCAAAGTCTGACAATCCGGTGCCGGTTGTCCTCATTCTTTCTGGCTCGGGTCCTACGGATCGTGACGGAAACAACCCCGACGGCGGGCGCAACGACAGCCTCAAGCGGCTGGCCTGGGTGCTGGCCAAGCACAACATCGCCAGTGTGCGTTTCGATAAACGCGGCGTGGCCGCGAGCCTGGCCGCGACGCCGGATGAGCGCAATCTGTCGGTGGACGCTTACGTTGCGGACGCGGTGGCCTGGGGCCAGAAGCTCAAGGCTGATCCGCGTTTCGGCCCGTTGATCCTGCTGGGTCACAGCGAAGGCGCACTGATTGCCAGCCTGGCCGCACCGAAAGTCGACGCTGCGGCAGTCATTTCGCTGTCCGGCACGGCACGGCCAATCGATCAGGTGTTGCGCCGACAACTGGCGCGCAGCCTGCCGCCACCGTTGATGCAGCGCAGCAACGAACTGCTCGACAGCCTCAAGGCCGGGCACACCGACGACAATGTCCCGCCGCCGTTGCAGGCGATTTTCCGCCCGAGCGTGCAGCCGTATCTGATTTCGCTGTTCCGGCAGGATCCGTCCGCCGCCTTCGCCCAACTGAAAATGCCGGCCCTGATCGTCCAGGGCAGCAACGACATTCAGGTGCAGGTCGATGACGCCAACCTGCTCAAGGCGGCAAAACCCGACGCGACCTTGGCGTTGATCGAAGGCATGAACCACGTGATGCGCATCGTGCCCAACGACGTGAAGCGGCAAATGGCCTCCTACAAGGACCCGAATCTGCCTCTGGCGGCGGAACTGGGAACACGGATCCTCGAATTTATTGACGGACTTCGCACCCGTTAAGGTCTTTTCACCCTCCAGTCCTGAAAAAAACGGCCGATAAGCCTTTGTCGCCAGCGTACTGGCTGGCGGCAAGCAGCTTGGACAGGATCTCGCCGTTATGACTGATACCCAGACTTCACCCGACACCACCGCTGAAAAAGACGCACCGCCAGCGGTCGAGCTGCCATGGGCGGATGTCCACGTCGAGCACCACAAGATGCTCCGCTTGGCGCCGCTGCAGACCGACCGCAACACCGGCGGTCGGCCGTTGCGCTTCGTCGAATTCGGTTACGCCGAGCGCAACAGCAAAGAACACAGCCTGATGCGCATGGCGATCAAACTGCCCGCGCAGCGTGTGCGCAAGGAACAGAATCAGCTCGACGTGTGGGTCGACCACAAGACCAAACGCGTGCACTTCGGCCCCGACAGCGGCTTGCAGATCGAACCGCTGAACCGTGGCATCGGCCGCTTCATGGCCGCCCAGGGCATCAACTGGGCAAAAAAGCGCTGGCCCACCTACACCGTCGACGGCATGGACTTGAACAACAAGGACGCGCTGAACGAAGACACCCGCCTGCGCCGCGATCACTTTCTGCGCGTGCATGGTTTTGATGTGGTGTACGCCGACGCCCAGCATTTGAAGGGCAGCGTCAAGGAAGTCCAGGTCGGTGACTTGCTGGGCGACTGGAACAGCGAAAAGCTGCAGATCGTCGAGATTCTCGAAGCCGCGCAGATGTTGCAGCAGGCCGAGCAGAACCTGGCCGAGCAGGAAGTGAAGCTGAAGAAGCAGGAAGACAAGGTCAGCAAGTTCAAGCGTGAAGACGCGGGTTTGCGCTTCACCATTACGTGTCTGGTGGCGTTTGCGGTGTTCCAGGCCGGTTTGCTGATCTGGATTGCCACGCACCGCTAAGCCAATGATCGTTCCCACCGAGGTGGGAACGATCGGTTCAGGTCAGACGCGGGAAGCGAACAGCGCCTGATGATCGCGGCACTGTTCGGCAGTCAGCATGAACACGCCATGCCCGCCACGCTGGAATTCCAGCCAGGCGAAATCGACTTCCGGGTACAGCGCTTCGACGTGTACCTGGCTGTTGCCCACCTCGACGATCAGCAAACCTTTTTCAGTCAGGTGATCTGCCGCTTCGGCGAGCATCCGGCGCACCAGGTTCAAACCATCGTCGCCACAGGCCAGGCCCAGCTCCGGTTCGTGCTGGTATTCGTCCGGCATGTCGGCGAAATCTTCCGCATCGACGTAGGGCGGGTTCGACACGATCAGGTCGAAACGTTGACCCGGCAGGCCATCAAAACCATCGCCCTGCACGGTGAACACGCGCTCATCGACGCCATGGCGCTCGATGTTCTGGTTCGCCACTTCCAGCGCTTCGAACGACAGGTCCGCCAGCACCACTTCGGCGTTCTGGAACTCGTAGGCGCAGGCGATGCCGATGCAGCCGGAGCCGGTGCACAGGTCGAGAATTCGCGCCGGTTCGTCGCCGATCCACGGTGCAAAACGGTTTTCGATCAATTCGCCAATCGGCGAACGCGGGATCAGCACACGCTCATCGACGATGAACGACATGCCGCAGAACCATGCCTCGCCCAACAGGTAGGCGGTCGGAATGCGTTCTTCGATGCGGCGCTTGAGCAGGCGTTGCAGGTTGACCAGTTCGTCGTCTTCCAGCGCGCAGTCCAGATAGCTGTCGGCGATTTCCCATGGCAGGTGCAAGGCACCGAGCACTAGCTGCCGGGCTTCGTCCCAGGCATTGTCGGTGCCATGGCCGAAAAACAGATCCTCCCCATGGAAGCGGCTGACGGCCCAACGGATGTGGTCGCGCAGGGTACGAAGTCGGGAAGTGATCACGGGGCAGAACTCCAGAAAAAACGACTGGCGATTCTACCAGCCAAAACGCGCCACGACGACGCAGGAAAAATCCCGGGGCGACGGTAGGAGTGTTCCGAATTCCTTATCGGCTATTGAACAGAACGTGTAACTTGACGAGGCTGCAGGCCAGTAACGACGGTGTCTACGATGGTAGCGATTCACAGAACCGCTCAGCCAGAGGACAATGTCGCAAAAGCCCCACCCCAAGGAGCCCCAGAATGTCCGTTCCAAAAACGATGTTTCAACTCAGCGGTCGCGGTTACGCAGCGGCCACGTTGAGCCATGCCACCGTGGTCATCATCGATGCCCAGAAAGAGTACCTCAGCGGCCCGCTGGCCCTGAGCGGCATGGACGCGGCTGTCGCGAACATCAAACAACTGGTTGCCGCCGCCCGCGCAGCCGGCCGTCCGATCGTGCACGTGCGCCACCTCGGCACCGTCGGCGGTCTGTTCGACCCGCAGGGCGAACGCGGCGAATTCATCCCCGGCCTGGAACCCCAGGGCGATGAAACCATCATCGGCAAACTGCTGCCGAGCGCTTTCCACGGCACCGAACTCTACGATCGTCTGCAAACCCTCGGTTCGCTCGACCTGATCGTCTGCGGTTTCATGAGCCACTCCAGCGTCAGCACCACCGTGCGCGCCGCGAAAAACCTGGGTTTCCGTTGCACCCTGGTCGAAGACGCCTGCGCCACCCGTGACCTGCCGTTCAAGGGCCGCGTGCTCAGTGCCGCACAGGTTCAGGAGGCGGAAATGGCGATCATGGCCGACAATTTCGCCACCCTCGCGCTGACCAATGACCTGATCTGATCGACCGCCAATGAGCGGCTCAGCCCGCCGCTCATCCGCAAAAGCCTCGCATTTGCTTCAATTACCCTAGCCTCAGGAACAACCCGGTCAACTCCCGGTCGAAGGGCCGATACCCATTGAGGAAGGTCGGAATGAAGTTATCCGATGGATTTGACGCACGCCGCTTGCGGCCCAAAGGCCAAAGCAACTGGCGTTTTCGATTCGGCGCAGCGATCGCCGCCATTCTGGCGACGTTCGGTGTGCTGTTGGCGATGGCCGGGGCTGCCAGCCTGATCGGGCATCCGCCGGCACTCGGCGACTTGAATGCGACGCCGACGGGCTCGGCGATCATTCTCGCGGTCGGCCTGTTGTTCCTGTATTTCGGCGTGGCCCTGTGGCGCCGTTGCCGGCGTCGCGCACGGCAATCGCGGGAGCTGAACATGTCCCCGCACCTGATGAAAAAACACGACTGAATCGACGGCCTGGCTTTTTGCCGGGCCGTTTTGTGTCTGTTTGGGTAAACTGGCCGCCCTTCGCGGAGGCTGATATGCAAGACGACGATTTTTCCCTGTTCAAAAGTGCGATCCAAGGCGTCAAGCCGATCAAGCACGACCGCGCCGACACCGGCAAACCCAAGACTGACCGCGCACAGATCGCCAAGCTGCGCCAGTCCGCGACCATCCGCACCGAAACCACCACCGTTGACGGTCTGTCCGATCAGTTCGTGATCGATGTCGGGCCGGAAGACGAACTGATGTGGGCCCGCGACGGCGTGCAGGAAAGCCAGATGCGCAAGCTGAAGGTCGGGCAGATCCCGTTCGAAGGCAGCCTCGACCTGCACGGTATGAGCGTCGAAAAGGCCCGGGAAACCCTTTGGGCGTTTCTGGCCGAAGCGACCAAATTCGAAATCCGCTGCGTGCGCGTCACCCACGGCAAGGCCGTGCGACTGGACGGCAAACGACCGATGATCAAGAGTCACGTCAACACTTGGTTGCGCCAGCATGCGCAAGTGCTCGGGTTCTGCTCGTGCCAGGCCAGACACGGCGGTGCCGGCGCGGTTTACGTGATGCTCAAACGCACCATGATGGAAGGCCGCGACGAATAATCCCGTCACACCGAACTTGCAGGGTCGTGTCCGCCGCCGTACCCTTGCCCTTTGCGAAAATCCCCACAGGTAGTTTCATGTCCCTGGAACAGAATTACACCGCGATTCTCGGCCAACTGGGCGAGGACGTGTCCCGCGAGGGCCTGCTCGACACGCCAAAGCGTGCCGCCAAAGCCATGCAGTACCTCTGCCGCGGTTATGAACAGACGCTCGAAGAGGTCACCAACGGTGCCCTGTTCAGCTCCGACAACAGCGAAATGGTGCTGGTCAAGGACATCGAGCTTTACTCGTTGTGCGAACACCACCTGCTGCCGTTCATCGGCAAGGCCCACGTCGCGTATATCCCGAGCGGCAAAGTGCTGGGCCTGTCGAAGGTCGCGCGGATCGTCGACATGTACGCCCGCCGCCTGCAGATCCAGGAAAACCTCAGCCGCCAGATCGCCGATGCGGTCCAGCAGGTCACCGGCGCGCTGGGCGTGGCTGTGGTGATCGAGGCCAAGCACATGTGCATGATGATGCGCGGTGTGGAGAAACAGAATTCGTCGATGATCACTTCGGTGATGCTCGGTGAGTTCCGTGAAAACGCGGCGACCCGCAGCGAGTTTCTCAGCCTGATCAAGTAATTGATGGCAGAAAAAAACCGGCGTTGATCGCCGGTTTTTTTTCGTCCGTGAAAAATCGGGTAAGCTGCGCGCCTTCTTCAATGTCCCTGTGAGGCTTGTAACGTGTTCGTCAAAGCGCTTCGTGTCGGCCTCGGCCAACTGATCATCTTCGTTGACTTCCTGACCCGCCCGGGCAAGAAGCAGCGCCCCGCCGCTGCCCAGGCTCAGGTTGACGCCGCCGCCAAGGACCTGACCCTGTATCAGTTCCACGCCTGCCCGTTCTGCGTGAAGACCCGCCGCAGCCTGCGTCGCCTGAACGTTCCGGTGGCCCTGAAGGACGCGAAGAACAACGAGCAGGATCGCCAGACCCTGCTGGAACAGGGCGGCAAGATCAAGGTGCCGTGCCTGCGTATCGAAGAGAACGGCCAGACCACCTGGATGTATGAGTCCAACACGATTATCGAATACCTGAACAAGCGGTTCGCCGCCGTTTGAATCAAAAAAAACCGGCCTGATGGCCGGTTTTTTTATGCCGCCTATGCGGCTTGTGCCTGGCGCACCACCGCCGCCAGACGCTTGAGCCCTTCGTCCAGACGGGCCGGGTCAATGTGACTGAAGTTCAGGCGCAAATGACCGTGATTGCGATCCGGCTCGGGGAAGAACGGCTCGCCAGGCATGAACGCCACATCGTTGGCCAGCGCGGTATTGAGCAAGGTGCGCGTATCCAGCGGCTGTTTAAGGGTCAGCCAGAAAAACAGCCCGCCCTGCGGGGTGTTCCAGTCCGCGAGATCGGCGAAATGGGTTTCCAGCGCCGATTGAAAGGCGTCGCGGCGCTGACGGTAGAAGCCGCGCAATTCACTCAAGTGCTGCTGATACTTTTCGCTGCCGATCCACTGCAACGCCTGCCATTGGCCGATACGGTTGGTGTGCAAATCCGCCGACTGCTTGAGTTTGAGCAGATGCGGGAACAGATCCGGGCTGGCGATCAGGTAACCGACGCGCAGGCCCGGCAACAGGGTTTTCGACACGGTGCCTGTGTAGATCCAGCTGGATTTTTTCAGACGCCCGGCAATCGGCTGGGCGCTGCCGCCGTCGAAGGTCAGTTCGCGGTAAGGCTCGTCTTCGATCAGGGTTACGCCGAATTCGTCGAGCAGTGCTGCGACTGCTTCGCGCTTGGCTTCGCTGTAGCGTACGGCGGACGGGTTCTGGAAGGTCGGGATCAGATAGATGAATGCCGGGCGATGCTGCTCCAGGCGCTGGCGTAACTGCGCCAGGTTCGGGCCGTCAGCCTCCAGCGGCACGGTCAGGCAATCGGCACCGAACAGCTGGAAAATCTGCAAGGCCGCCAGATAAGTCGGCGCTTCGAGCAAGATTTCGGTGCCCTTGTCGAGGTACAGCTTGGCCGCAAGATCGAGTGTTTGCTGGGAACCACTGACCACCAGCACCTGACTCGCCTCACACGGCAACCCCAGCGCCCTCGCCTCTGCCGCCAGGGCCTCGCGCAACGCGGGCTCGCCTTCGCTCATGCCGTACTGGCCGAGAGACAGCGGCATGTCGGCCCATTCAACCTTCGGCAGCATGGCTTCAGCCGGCAAGCCACCCGCGAAAGACATGACTTCCGGGCGCTGGGCCGCAGCCAGGATTTCACGGATCAGAGAACTTTTGAGACGCGAGACACGTTCGGAAAAAGCCATGGAAGTCACCGCTAGCGAGGCATGAGAAAAATGAGTCAAACTTGTTGACTGAAATTACGTCACCCTCACTGGAAGAGTCAATATGCTTGACCTTAAAAACTGCGCCAGCCAACAACAAGCCATGGAAGCGTTCTTCTTCGGTTATCAGGCGTTTACCGCCAAGGCTGACGAAATGCTCGAGCGTCGCGGCCTGTCCCGCGTGCATCAACGCGTCGTGTTTTTCATCGCACGCTATCCGAATTTGAGCGTCAAGGAGTTGCTCGCGCTGCTTGGTGTGAGCAAACAGGCATTGAACATGCCGTTGCGTCAGTTGCAGGAAATGCATCTGGTGGAAAGCGTGGCGTCCGAAGAAGACAAACGTAAACGGCTTCTGACGTTGACCGTCGAAGGCGCGAAGTTTGAACAGGCATTGCGCCGCGAGCAGGTGAAATTACTGGAGCGGGTGTTTGCCGAGGCCGGCGAAACCGCGGTCAACGGCTGGCTGGCGGTGAATATGGCGCTGGGGAAAAACCGCTCGGCCGATTGATATAGCGCGATCCTCAAAACTTTCGTCCACAAAACCAAAAACAATATTTGCTTTATTTGTACACAAAAGCATAATCCACTGCGTGCGAGTTCCTGACCGCATGGTCAACAAATTCGCGTATGCCTCAAAGGGCCGCTGCCACCCCCTCATAGGGTCCGGCCCTGGAAATAACAATAAAACTCTTGAGGAGTACTCGCTGTGGAAAGCCGCAAATCCGAAGCATCGACGCTGGAACTCTCGCCGCCGTTACGCAATGGCCTGCTGGAGCGCCTCTTTAAACTCAGCTTGCATGGCACCACGGTGAAGACCGAGCTGATCGCCGGTCTGACAACCTTTATCACCATGGCCTACATCATCTTCGTCAACCCGAACATCATGGCCGATGCCGGGATCGACCACGGTGCGGCCTTCGTCGCCACCTGTATCGCCGCCGCGCTGGGCTGCCTGCTGATGGGTCTGTACGCCAACTGGCCGGTAGGCCTGGCGCCGGGCATGGGCCTCAACGCATTCTTTACCTACACCGTGGTCGGCACCATGGGCTACAACTGGGAAACCGCCCTCGGTGCGGTGTTCGTCTCGGGCGTGCTGTTCATGATCCTGACCTTTTCGCGGATTCGCGAATGGCTGCTCAACAGCATCCCGGTCAGCCTGCGCTTTGCGATGGGCGCCGGTGTGGGTCTGTTCCTCGGGCTGATCGGCCTGAAAACCGCCGGCATCGTCGTCGACAGCCCGGCCACGCTGATCAAGCTTGGCTCGCTGCGTGAACCCGGCCCTCTTCTCGCCGCCATCTGCTTCCTGATGATCGCGATACTCAGCTACCACAAGGTGTTCGGCGCGATCCTCATCAGCATCATTACCGTGACCCTGGCTGGCTGGGGCATCGGTCTGGTGCACTACGAGGGGATCATGTCCGCCCCGCCAAGCCTGGCGCCGACCTTCATGGCCATGAACGTCGCCGGCGTGTTCAACGTCAGCATGATCAGCGTGGTGCTCGCCTTCCTTTTCGTTCACATGTTCGACACCGCCGGCACCCTGATGGGCGTTGCCCAGCGCGCCAATCTGGTGGGCGCTGACGGCCGCATCGAAAACCTCTCTCGCGCCATGAAAGCCGACTCCGCCTCCAGCGTATTCGGTGCAGTGGTCGGCGTACCGCCGGTCACCAGCTACGTGGAAAGTGCCGCCGGTGTAGCCGCTGGTGGTCGGACTGGTCTTACCGCAGTGACCGTAGGTGTGCTATTTATAGCCGCGATGTTCTTTGCCCCGCTGGCCGGCATGATTCCCGCGTATGCCACTGCCGGCGCGCTGATTTATGTAGCGATGCTGATGATGGGCGGCATGGCGCACATCGAATGGGACGAAGCGACCGACAGCATTCCGGCCATCGTCACCGCGATCATGATGCCACTGACCTTCTCGGTCGCCGACGGCATCGCGCTGGGCTTCATTACCTATGTCGCGCTGAAGGCCGGCACCGGTAAGTACAAAGAGATTTCGGTCAGCCTGTGGGTGCTCTGCGCGATCTTCATCGCCAAGTTCATCTTCCTGTAAGCGACACGCGGTTCGAGCGTCAAAACAGCCTCACCCTTGCGGGTGGGGCTTTTGCACATTCTTGATAACGATAAAAAGGAGAAAGTGATGAGTCTGGAAACCTGGCTGCTGTTCAGCGGCGCTGCGCTGGTGGTGATCCTGATTCCGGGGCCACTGTCGTTGCTGATGATCAGCAACAGTCTGAATTACGGATTGCGTCGTTCTTACCCGGCGTTTCTCGGTGGCGTGAGTGCGTCGATCTGCCTGCTCAGCGCTTCGGCACTGGGGTTGGGCGCCCTGCTGCTGGCGTCGGAAAAACTCTTCAGCGTGCTGAAGATCGTCGGTGCGATGTACCTGTTCTACCTCGCCTGGCAGAGCTGGCAGCAATCGCGTCAGCCTTCGGTTGGCGCTGAAGTGCCGCAGGCGGCACCGGTCCCACGCTTTCGCGCACTCTTCGGACGTGCATTCATGCTGGGCGCCAGCAATCCGAAAGACATCCTGTTCTTCGCCGCATTTCTGCCGCAGTTCCTCAGCGCCGAACAACCGTTTCTGCCTCAACTGCTGGTGATGATCGCGACCTGGACCGTGCTTGATCTGCTGTGCAAATTGACCTACGGCCTCGGCGCCCACGGTGCCGCGCGCTACCTGCGCAGCGGCAAGGGCCAGAGCTGGTTCAACCGCATCAGTGCCGGATTGTTTGGCGGCGCAGGCGCAGCCTCATTATTGAGCAGTCACTGAGGCCATCGAGAGTCGCCAATACCCGGCAACATTTCGCCTGACAAATAGATATATGTACCGCACTTCGCAGCGTTGATTCACCGAACATCCGGCCTCTTCTGGCCAGATCAACGTGAATCGACCTTGCGAGTGAAATCCCCATGAGCCCCAAACGCCCGATAAAACCCGGTACTTCAACCACCTCCCCCGAAACGCCTTTCACCCTTCCCGACATCGGGCCTCCGACACTCCACAGGTTGCCGCTGAACATCGCGCCCCACGGCGAAGACCGAGTATCTGTCGATCACCCGAGGACGTCGATTCAATCAAGCGCCTCCCGGCATGCCCCTCTGGAGATCGTCGACCTTCCGCCCGAGACCCATATCACCCCTGTCGTGGCCCATGCGCCGATCGAGCACTTTTTCCTTGCGCCCAGTCAGCTATCCAGGCTTCCGGCGCCGAACGCGCTTTCCGGCATTCGGGAACTCGGGACGCAGAGGCACTTCGTGGATCTTCAGGAGGGGGGAACCGTGTTGCTGGGCATTGATTCGGACAACCATTTCCGAGCCAGATTGAACAGCGACTTCAGACCTTCCGGTCCACGTGTCGAGCGGGTGGAAGGCACCCTCACCTGGCGCGTGAAACCCACTGACGAGGGTGCCGGGGGCAGCGATTCCAGATTGACGCTCAAGCGCCTGCGAAATCCGGATGATGATCCGCAAGAAGTTGTCGCGCCCAAACGTTCTTCCACCTCAACGGGTGATGAATGGTCCGATCCCTGGAAAAAATGGGAAGCGCCCCGCCTGCAGGCAGCGGTCGACAGCATTGAAGTCGATGGCACCCGGTTTCTGCTGGTGCCGCGTGGCAGCGATCCGGACCACCCGATCGTCTACATCAAGAACCCGGAGCACTGGGTATACGATTTCGATTACATGGAGCGCATCCTCGGCACAGACCTGATGCAGCAACCCAGAGGTGCGATCCGCGTGCCGCCTGCCAATCAGTGGGAGGTTGATCCGAACCTGCCCTTTCAACACCCTCTGAAGCAATACATCACCACTTTTTTTCCGCAGTTGTCGGAAGTCTCGGTGAACAAGGTGGCCAGGCACCAATTCAGCCTGGCCAACCACGGAAACATGGCAACCGGGGTCGGCCTGACCCGGCTCAGGCAAACGTTCAATGACTTGAGGCGCGGTAACAGCACACCCCACGCGCCACTGGCCGATCCGTTGCTGATGCTACCGACGCTGACTACCTCCAGCAGCGGACCAGGATCGAGCCGCACCCTGGAATTGCCACCCCTGACGCCGGAGGGTTCCCTGCAACGACTGGACTTCGATCTGACAAGGCAAGAATGGGATTACTTCAAAACGACGCAGTCAGGCACCGATATCAAACGACTCATGGCCAACCTCCTGAACCGTCAGGGATACGATGTTTTCATGACAACGCCTTCAGCTACTTTTCCGGCCCTGGTGTTTCGTCGGGAGAATCATCCCTTTGTCTTTTTCATCAGCCTGCATCGCGTCAGGGGCAAGAAAATTCATCAGCCCCTGAGCTCCGGCCCTGATGCCAGCGACGCCCGGTTGAACACTCAGGTCGGATACCCGGCATTGCAGGAAATGCTCCAGGCGCATGCTGAAAACCGACTGGTGTGGCTCAAGGGTGGATCTCAGATTCATGCTTCGCAACCGGACAGTATTTTCATCGTCAGGGATGATGAGTCGAGGCTCGCAACCCTTGCCGACCTGTAATCCGGAACGCTTTTGGCGAGACGAAAAAAAGCCCGCAGTGTGAGCGGGCGAAAGACCAAAGAAGCTATATGCGCAGTCGCTTCCCGGTGGAGGCAGCTGCTTGGGGGTCAGCTGCCCCGGTACGTGGAATAGCTGTAAGGCGAGATCAGCAACGGTACGTGGTAGTGATCCTGTTCGGCAGAAATGCCGAACCGCAGCACCACCACGTCCAGGAATGCCGGCTCCGGCAACTGGACACCACGGGCGCGGTAGTAATCGCCGGCGTGGAACTGAACCTGATAGACACCGGTGCGGTAGTCATCGCCTTGCAGCAGCGGCGCATCGACCCGGCCATCGCTGTTGGTAAGCGCACTGGCGACCAATTCCAGGTGCGAACCTTCAACGCGGTACAGCTCGACCTTGATCGAGCTGCCCGGGCAACCGTGTGCAGCGTCCAAAACGTGTGTTGTCAAACGTCCCATTGATTCTGCGCGCCTGCCTGCGTGGAGCAGTCAGACTTCGCGCCTCCCGAAGTCAGTTGAAAAGGAGACCGCACCGTTTCGGAGCACGAAAAGCTGCGGCGAGCGACTGATTAAGACACTTTTCAAAAAAATTGTACACAATAAAAACGACATTTTTCCGTTCACCTCCGCCATCCCGCGATTTCCCGGGGATCTGCCCGAGAAGCAAGCATTCATTGAACCCCTGAACCATTAGCTGACTGGTCAGGCAGGTTTCTTGCAGGTTCACGCCGTTAACAGCAAAAGATGACAGCCGGTGAAAAATGCGAAAATTCAGGCTTACAAATTGAGAATAAAGTTGTATACAATCAGCCCATCGCTGTGACGCCAGCCTGCCATCCAAACTTCAGGGCGCCACACAATCTGTCAACGAATAAGAAGGAAGACTGCAGTGAGCGCTGACTACCCACGCGACCTGATCGGTTACGGCAGTAACCCTCCTCACCCACACTGGCCGGGCAATGCCCGGATCGCCCTGTCGTTCGTGCTCAATTACGAAGAAGGCGGCGAGCGCAATATCCTGCACGGTGACAAAGAATCCGAAGCCTTCCTCTCTGAAATGGTTGCCGCACAACCGCTGCAAGGTGCGCGCAACATGAGCATGGAATCGCTTTACGAGTATGGCAGCCGTGCCGGCGTCTGGCGGATACTGAAACTGTTCAAGGAATTCGACATTCCGCTGACCATCTTCGCCGTGGCCATGGCCGCCCAGCGTCACCCGGACGTGATCCGTGCGATGGTCGAAGCCGGTCACGAGATCTGCAGCCACGGCTACCGCTGGATCGACTATCAGTACATGGACGAAGCCCAGGAACGCGAGCACATGCTCGAAGCGATCCGCATCCTCACCGAACTGACCGGCGAGCGCCCACTGGGCTGGTACACCGGCCGCACCGGCCCGAACACCCGTCGCCTGGTGATGGAAGAAGGCGGTTTCCTCTACGACTGCGATACCTACGACGACGACCTGCCCTACTGGGAACCGAACAACCCGACCGGCAAGCCGCACCTGGTGATCCCGTACACCCTGGACACCAACGACATGCGCTTCACCCAGGTCCAGGGTTTCAACAAGGGCGACGATTTCTTCGAATACCTCAAAGACGCGTTCGACGTGCTCTACGCCGAAGGCGCCGAAGCACCGAAGATGCTGTCGATCGGCCTGCACTGCCGTCTGGTGGGCCGTCCGGCGCGTCTGGCTTCGCTCAAACGCTTTATCGAATACGCTAAAAGTCATGAACAGGTGTGGTTCAGCCGCCGCGTCGACATCGCCCGTCACTGGCACGAAACCCACCCGTACCAAGGGGCTGCCAAATGAGCACCTTTCAAACCCTGAAACCGTCGACCCTGAGCCGCGACGCCTTCGTCAAAGCCTTCGCCGACATCTACGAACATTCGCCGTGGGTGGCCGAGAAGGCCTTCGACCTGGGCCAGGACGCGTCGATCGACCAGATCGAAACCCTGCACCAGCGCATGAGCGACATCCTGTTGAGCGCCGATCACGCCAGTCAGCTGGCACTGATCAACGCTCACCCGGACCTGGCCGGCAAAGCTGCCGTCCAGGGCCAGTTGACCGAAGCCAGCACCAATGAACAGGCTGGCGCCGGTATTCACCAATGCACGGCCGAAGAGTTTTCTCGCTTCACCGAGCTGAACGACGCCTACAAGGCCAAGTTCAAGTTTCCCTTCATCATGGCGGTAAAAGGCAGCAACCGGCATCAGATCCTCGCGGCGTTCGAAACGCGCATTCACAACCCGGTCGACACCGAGTTCAAATGCGCGCTGGCGGAGATCAACAAGATTGCCCTGTTCCGTTTACTGACTCTTTAGCAAGCCTGGCCCGAGCGTGTCAGACGCGGAGAACGCCCAGGGCCTCGCAAGCATCCCCAGCCACTTATTTAAAGGCAGACAAGAAGAATGAAAGCTTACGCCGTACCTTTCGAGAAGTTCGTCAACCTGGCCGATGCCCGTCTGGGCACCAAAATCATCTCGGTCACCGATGACTGGTTCGCAGACGCCAATCGTCTGTTTCAGCCGACCCCGGCCGTGTGGAAGGAGGGCGTGTTCGACGACAACGGCAAGTGGATGGACGGCTGGGAATCGCGCCGCAAGCGCTTCGAAGGCTACGACAGCGCGGTAATCCGCCTGGGCGTACCGGGTTCGATCAAAGGCGTGGACATCGACACTTCATTCTTCACCGGCAACTTCCCGCCATCGGCCTCGCTGGAAGCCTGCTTCCTGGCCTCGGGCGAGCCGGACGAAAACACCCAGTGGACCGAAGTGCTGTCGGCCGTCGAGTTGCAAGGCAACAGCCACCACTACCACGAAATCAGCAACGACAAGGCATTCAGCCACCTGCGCTTCAACATCTACCCGGACGGCGGCGTGGCCCGTCTGCGCGTGTACGGCATTCCGTTCCGCGACTGGTCGGCGGTTGGCGACAACGAGCAAGTCGACCTGGCAGCAGCCCTCAACGGTGGCCGCGCCCTCGCCTGCTCCGACGAACACTTCGGCCGTATGAGCAACATCCTCAACCCGGGCCGTGGCATCAACATGGGCGACGGCTGGGAAACCGCACGTCGTCGCACGCCTGGCAATGACTGGGTGATCGTCGCACTGGGTCACCCGGGCGAGATCGAGAAAATCGTCGTCGACACCCTGCACTTCAAGGGCAACTACCCGGACAGCTGCTCGATCCAGGGCGCGTTCGTAAAAGGCGGCACCGACAGCCAGATCGAAACCCAGTCGCTGTTCTGGCGCGAATTGCTGCCGAGCCAGAAGCTGGAAATGCACGCCGAACACACCTTCGTCGAGCAGATCAAGGCACTGGGCCCGATCACCCACATCCGTCTGAACGTGTTCCCGGATGGTGGTGTGAGCCGCCTGCGCCTGTTCGGCAAGGTAGCGAAGTAAGCGGCGCGACCATTCGCGAGCAAGCTCGCTCCTACATTGATCGCAATTCCTGTGGGAGCGAGCTTGCTCGCGAAAGCGTCAGATCAAACAACACAGAATTTTGGATAAGAAGAACAGCATGCGCACATTGACGATTGAACCGCTGACCAAAGAAGCCTTCGCCCCATTCGGTGACGTGATCGAAACCGACGGCAGCGATCACTTCATGATCAACAACGGTTCGACCATGCGCTTCCACAAACTGGCGACGGTCGAAACCGCTACGCCCGAGGACAACGCGATCATCAGCATCTTCCGCGCCGACGCGCAGGACATGCCGCTGACCGTGAGCATGCTGGAACGCCATCCGCTGGGCAGCCAGGCTTTCATTCCGCTGCTCGGCAACCCCTTTCTGATCGTGGTCGCGCCACTTGGCGATGTACCTGTATCAGGCTTGGTCCGCGCCTTCGTCACCAACGGCAGGCAGGGCATCAATTACCATCGCGGCGTCTGGCACCACCCGGTGCTGACGATCGAAAAGCGGGATGACTTCCTGGTGGTTGATCGCAGTGGCACAGGCAATAACTGCGATGAGCATTTTTTCAAAGAGGATGAGCGTTTGATCCTCGCCCCCCACCAATAAGAGAAGGTCCGATCACTCGACAACAAGAGTGACGGGCGAGAGGTAAAGACTGTGGAAGCACATCTGTTGGAATGGCTGAACCTGAGCGTGCGCTGGGTTCACATGATCACTGGCGTGGCCTGGATCGGCGCGTCGTTCTACTTCGTCTGGCTGGAGAACAACCTCAACCGCGTCAACCCGAAAACCGGTCTTGCCGGTGATCTGTGGGCGATCCACGGCGGCGGTATCTATCACCTGGAAAAATACAAACTGGCCCCTCCGTCGATGCCGGAGAACCTGCACTGGTTCAAGTGGGAAGCCTATTTCACCTGGATGTCGGGGATCGCGCTGCTCTGCGTGGTGTTCTACTCCAACCCCGTGCTTTACCTCGTGGCACCCGGCAGCGGCCTGACCGGCCCTGAAGGCGTGGCCATCGGCATCGGTTCGCTGATCGCCGGCTGGTTCATCTACGACTTCCTCTGCGATTCGCCCCTCGGCAAGAAACCTGCCCTGCTCGGCTTCATCCTGTTCGTGCTGATCATTGGCGCGGCGTTTGGCTTCAGCAAGGTGTTCAGCGGTCGTGGTGCGTACCTGCACGTCGGCGCGATCATCGGCACCATCATGGTCGGCAACGTGTTCCGCATCATCATGCCGGCACAGCGCGCACTGGTGGCCGCGATCGCCGAGAACCGCACGCCGGATCCGGCGCTGCCGGCCAAAGGCCTGCTGCGTTCGCGTCACAACAACTACTTCACCCTGCCGGTGCTGTTCATCATGATCAGCAACCACTTCCCGAGCACTTACGGCAGCCAGTACAACTGGCTGATCCTGGCCGGGATCGCAGTGTTGGCGGTGTTGGTGCGTCACTACTTCAACACCCGTCACGACAGCCACAAGTTCGCCTGGACCCTGCCGGTGGCAGCGGTGGGCATGATCACCCTGGCGTACGTCACCGGCCCTGCGCCGATGCCGACCGCGCCGGACGTGGCCAAGGCTCCAGCGAAAATCGAGTACCAGCCACTGCCGGAAACGGCCCTGGGTGGTGGCGCGAAACCGGCTGAAGCGGCACAACCGGCCGCACCTGCTGCACCGGCCGCTGCTCCGGCTCAGGCATCCAACGCCGGTCCTGCGTTCGACAAGGTGCACAACGTGATCCAGGAACGCTGCGCGGTCTGCCATTCGGCCAAACCGACCAGCCCGCTGTTCAGCGCTGCCCCGGCCGGTGTGATGTTCGACACCCCCGAGCAGATCCGCCAGAACGCGGCGCGGATCCAGGCGCAAGCCATCACCACGCAGATCATGCCACTGGGCAACATCACACAGATGACCCAGCAGGAACGTGACCTGATCGGTGCATGGATCGCCCAGGGAGCCCAGACCAACTAAGCAGTAAAAGCATCGCTGGCAAGCCAGCTCCCACAGGGTTTTGCACTGCCTGTGTGGGAGCTGGCTTGCCGGCGAATTGCCGCAACGCGGTTTACCTGATGCAAAGAAACAGCTGTGAGCAACCCGGCAGCTGTTCAATCACAAGAATAAAAAAGATCCGAGGTGTTGCATGTCCGAGCTGTCCAAAGCGCGCATCCCCGACGCACCCGCCATTCAGCGTTTGCCCCTTTTGCAACTGATCCTGGTCGGTTTGCAACATGTTCTGCTGATGTACGGCGGCGCCATCGCGGTACCGCTGATCATCGGACAGGCCGCTGGCCTGAGTCGTGAAGAAATCGCCTTCCTGATCAACGCCGACCTGCTGGTCGCCGGCATCGCCACCATCGTGCAATCCCTGGGGATCGGCCCGATGGGCATTCGCATGCCGGTGATGATGGGCGCCAGTTTCGCCGCCGTCGGCAGCATGGTCGCCATGGCCGGCATGCCCGGCATCGGTCTGCAGGGAATCTTCGGTGCGACCATCGCCGCCGGGTTCTTCGGCATGATCATCGCGCCGTTCATGTCCAAGGTCGTGCGCTTCTTTCCTCCTCTGGTGACCGGCACGGTCATCACCTCGATCGGTCTGTCGCTGTTCCCCGTGGCCGTGAACTGGGCCGGTGGCGGCGCTGGCGCCGCCCAATTCGGTTCACCGATTTATCTGGCCATCGCCGCTTTGGTGCTGGCGACCATTCTGCTGATCCACCGCTTCATGCGCGGTTTCTGGGTCAACATTTCCGTGCTGATCGGCATGTGCCTGGGCTACGTGCTCTGCGGCGCCATCGGCATGGTCGACCTGAGCGGCATGGCCAACGCGCCATGGGTTCAGTTCGTTACCCCGCTGCATTTCGGCATGCCGAAGTTCGAACTGGCGCCGATCCTGTCGATGTGTCTGGTGGTGGTGATCATCTTTGTCGAGTCCACCGGGATGTTCCTCGCGCTGGGCAAGATCACCGGCCAGGAAGTCTGCCCGCGCATGCTGCGTCGCGGCTTGCTGTGTGATGCCGGCGCATCGTTCGTTGCCGGTTTCTTCAACACCTTCACCCACTCCTCCTTCGCGCAGAACATCGGTCTGGTGCAGATGACCGGCGTGCGCTGCCGCTCGGTGACCATCGTTGCCGGCGGTCTGCTGATCGTCCTCAGCCTGCTGCCGAAAGCGGCGTTCCTGGTGGCATCGATTCCGCCGGCGGTACTCGGTGGTGCGGCGATTGCGATGTTCGGCATGGTCGCGGCCACCGGCATCAAAATTCTGCAGGAAGCCGACATCGGTGACCGACGCAATCAACTGCTGGTGGCGGTGAGCATCGGCATGGGCCTGATCCCGGTTGTGCGTCCGGAATTTTTCGCCCACCTGCCGTTGTGGATGAGCCCGATCACCCACAGCGGGATCGCCATGGCCACCCTCAGCGCACTGACGCTGAACCTGTTGTTCAACATCCTGGGCGGCGCCGAGCGCGCGGCCATCAACGACTGTCACGCACACCCGCACTGATCCGAAGAGTAAAAAAGGGGGCTCGCCCAAGCCTGCCCCCTCGCGACAGCTTTGCCTCAAACAATAAAAACAAGAGGGAGCAACAGATGATCCGGACTCAAACCAACGTGTTGTTGAGCGGCGGCCTGCTGGCCGCATCACAAGCCATGGCCGGCGATTTATTGCTGTGGCAGACCAACAGCCTGAGCTACCTGTACGGCAAGAACTTTGCGATCAACCCGTCGATCCAGCAGACGGTGACGTTCGAGCATGCCGACAAGTGGAAGTACGGCGACAACTTCCTGTTCGTCGACAAGATCTTCTACAACGGCCAGGAAGACCGCAACAAAGGCCCGCACACCTACTACGGCGAATTCACCCCACGCTTCTCGTTCGGCAAGATCTTCGACCAGAAGATCGAATTCGGCCCGATCAAGGACGTGCTGCTGGCAATGACCTACGAGTACGGCGAAGGCGAGAGCGAGGCCTATCTGATCGGCCCCGGTTTCGACCTGAAAGTGCCAGGCTTCAACTACGTCACCCTGAACATCTTCCGCCGCCAGACCGAAGGCCCGCGCCCAGGCGATGGCGTCTGGCAGATCACCCCGGGCTGGTCCTACAGCTTTCCGCTGGGCAATTCCGACGTGCTGATCGACGGCTATCTCGACTGGGTTGTCGACAACGACGAGAACTCCCGCGGCACCTATCACGCCAACCTGCACATCAACCCGCAGATCAAATACGACCTGGGCAAAGCCCTCGGTTGGCGCCAGAAGCAGCTGTATGTCGGCACCGAATACAGCTACTGGAAGAACAAATACGGGGTCGAAAGCAGCCACAACCTCGACACCAATCAGAACACCGCCAGCCTGCTGGTGAAGGTGCACTTCTAAGATGACCCGCAACCGTGCCGCCTACCTGTCGTCGGTGCTCTGTTGCGGGGCACTTGAGGCCTGGCCGTTGAGTCAGTATTCTCCGCGGCCTCCTGAATTCGGTCTAAAAAAAAGCCCGGATTTAATTCCTGACCGACGGGCCAACTTATCCCGGCCCCGGTCAGTATCGAGGCGTCCCGAAAACACGCTCAATCGACTGTTTTTCAGCAGCCGACGGGCGTTTTTTTGCTTTTCGAAAAGCCTTGGCTCAGCTCTTGCTAACAGCATTAAAGCTGACCGAATGGATGATTTTTGCGGTAACGAAAAAAGGCGCCACACCAGAGCGCCGACTCAAAAAAATAAACGTGGAATACCTACTTTGGGAGCAACCGAATGAAACGTATGAGCACCAGCCTGATGCTTGCGGGAACCATGCTGGCGGGGGGCCAGGCCATGGCCGACGGCCTGCTGCAATGGCAGAACAACAGCCTGACCTACCTGTACGGCAAGGACTTCAAGGTCAACCCGGCCATCCAGCAGACCGTCACCTTCGAGCACGCCGATGCGTGGAAGTACGGCGACAACTTCCTGTTCGTCGACAAGATTTTCTACAACGGCAAGCCTGACGGCGGCGTCGGCAACAACACCTATTACGGTGAGTTCCAGCCACGTATCTCGCTGGGCAAGGTGCTCGACCAGAAGATCGAATTCGGCCCGATCAAAGACGTGCTGCTGGCCATGACCTACGAGTTCGGCGAAGGCGACGTCGAGTCCTACCTGATCGGTCCAGGCTTCGACCTGGCGATTCCGGGCTTCGACTACTTCCAGCTGAACTTCTACCAGCGTCACACCGAAGGTTCGCGTCCGGGTGACAACGTCTGGCAGATCACCCCGGTCTGGTCCTACACCATTCCGGTCGGCAACTCGAACGTGCTGATCGACGGCTACATGGACTGGGTGGTCGACAACGACGTCAACAGCAAAGGCGAATACCACGCCAACCTGCACTTCAACCCGCAGGTTAAATACGACTTGGGCAAGGCGCTGAATTTCGGCGAGAAGCAGCTGTACGTCGGTGTGGAATACGACTACTGGAAAGACAAGTACGGGATCGACGACACCCGTGCCTTCACCACCAATCAGAACGTGACCAGCTTCCTGGTGAAGTTCCACTTCTGATCCGGCGGCGTCCTCACGGACGCCATCGCGAGCAGGCTCGCTCCCACATTGGTTTTGTGCACGACACAAATCCCTGTGGGAGCGAGCCTGCTGGCGATTGCTGTACCACTGATTTCAGGCCGGAACCACCGCCTCGCCAATCCCGAGAAACCGGCACAGCTCATCGCGCTTGGCCAGTGCATCGCGCCGTCCAAGGTCGATCAGTTCACTGCAATACCCCGCCTCGAACAGCAAATAACTCAACACCCCTGCCCCGCTCGTTTTGGTCGCCCCCGGCCCACGCAAGAACAGCCGCAATGCCGCCGGCAGTTCCTGACGATGCCGCGCCGCGATTTCATCGATCGGCTGACTTGGCGAGATCACCAGCACGTCCACCGGCGCCACACCCAGCGTGCGTATCGGCGTGCCTTCGGGCATCAGATGGCTGAACTGGTTCAGACGCTGGAGCAGCTCGATATCGCTTTCCAGGCTGTCAATGAAGGTGCTGTTGAGCATGTGCCCGCCGATCTGCGCCAGCGTCGGCTGCTGACCGGTGTAGGTGCGTTCCAGCGGCTGTGCCGGGTCGAACCCGCGCGGGTTGCCGCTGACGCCCACCACCAGCACCCGGCTCGCACCCAGGTGCAGCGCCGGGCTGATCGGCGCCGACTGCCGCACCGCGCCATCGCCAAAGTATTCCTCGCCGATTTTCACCGGCGCGAACAACAACGGGATCGCCGAACTGGCGAGCAAGTGCTCCACGGTCAATTGCGTCGGCACGCCAATGCGCCGATGGCGCAGCCAGGCATCGATGCTGCCGCCGCCCTGATAGAAGGTCACAGCTTGTCCGGATTCGTAGCCGAACGCGGTCACCGCCACCGCATGCAATTGCTTGCGGGCGATGGATTCGGCGATGCCGGGCATGTGCAGTTTTTCATCGAGCAAATGCCGTAGCGGCGAGCTGTTGAGCAGCGCCACCGGCAGGTGCCGGCCCATGCCCAGCAGGCTGTGACTGACGAAACGGCTGGCCTGGCGGATCACTCCCGGCCAGTCGCTGCGCAGCACGCGATGGCTGCGAAAGCCCTGCCAGAACAGGGTCAGGCGTTCGATGGCGGCACGAAAGTCCGTGGCGCCGCTGGCGAGGCTGACTGCGTTGATCGCCCCGGCCGACGTGCCGACGATCACCGGGAACGGATTGTCCGCGCCCAGCGGCAGCAATTCGGCAATCGCCGCCAGCACCCCCACCTGATACGCCGCCCGAGCCCCGCCGCCGGAAAGAATCAAACCTGTGACCGGTTCAGCTGGGCTCATCGCAACGCTCCGTGGTGCTTATGGGATGGGGTGAATCAACGACGTTTGGCGTACAGCTTCGGCTCGCCCGGCGGACGGCTCTTGAAGCGCCGGTGCGCCCACAGGTATTGCTCGGGACAATCGCGCAACACACCTTCGACCCACTGATTGATGCGGATGCAATCGGCTTCTTCGGTCTCCCCCGGGAAACCTTCCAGCGGCGGATGGATCACCAGACGATAGCCGCTGCCGTCCGCCAGACGCTCCTGAGTGAACGGCACCACCAGCGCCTTGCCCAGCCGGGCGAACTTGCTGGTGGCAGTGACCGTCGCGGCCTGAATGCCGAACAGCGGCACGAAGATGCTTTGTTTGGCGCCGTAGTCCTGATCCGGCGCGTACCAGATCGCGCGCCCGGAACGCAGCAGCTTGAGCATGCCGCGCACGTCGTCGCGCTCCACTGCCAGCGAATCGAGATTGTGCCGCTCGCGGCCCTGACGCTGGATGAAATCGAACAGCGGGTTCTTGTGCTCGCGGTACATGCCGTCGATGGTGTGCTGCTGGCCGAGCAGCGCCGCGCCGATTTCCAGGGTGGTGAAATGCACCGCCATCAGAATCACGCCCTTGCCTTCGCGCTGGGCCTTCTGCAGATGCTCGAGACCTTCGACATGGGCCAGTTTTGCCAGACGCTGACGAGACCACCACCAGCTCATCGCCATTTCAAAGAACGCGATGCCGGTAGAGGCGAAGTTTTCCTTGAGCAGACGTTTGCGCTCGGCGGCGGACTTTTCCGGGAAACACAGTTCCAGATTGCGCTTGGCAATGCGCCGCCGGTCGCCGGCGAAGCGATACATCAGGGCGCCGAGAAAACGACCGATGGCCAGCAATGCCGGATAGGGCAACTGCACCGTCAGCCACAACAGCCCCAGACCGCACCAGAGCGGCCAGAAGCGTGGAGCAAGAAATGCTTTTCGAAAACGCGGGCGATCCATTAAAGCTTCCGTAAATAAGTGGCCGCGCATTCTACATCGTTCAGCCCGGCTTGCGGCTGGCGGGCGTTCTCGTTATAAGTCTCGGCACTTTTAGTGACAAGCCGTTGTATGCCGACATGAGCCAAAACGAATCGCCAGACCAAGATCCCGTGTTCCAGTTGAAGGGCAGCATGCTCGCCATCACGGTGCTCGAGCTGTCCCGTAACGACCTGGACAGCCTCGATCGGCAACTGGCCGCCAAAGTCGCCCAGGCACCGAACTTCTTCAGCAACGCGCCGCTGGTCCTGGCGCTGGACAAGCTGCCGCCGAGCGAAGGCGCGGTCGATCTGCCGGGCCTGATGCGCGTGTGTCGCCAGCACGGCCTGCGCACCCTGGCGATCCGCGCCAGCCGCATCGAAGATATCGCCGCCGCCATCGCCATCGACATCCCGGTACTGCCGCCGTCCGGCGCCCGTGAACGGCCGCTGGAAACCGCCGAACCCGTTGCACCGAAGAAGCCGGAAAAGCCGCCGGAGCCGACCGTCAAACCGACCCGCGTCATCACCACGCCAGTACGTGGTGGCCAACAGATATATGCGCAAGGTGGCGATCTGGTGGTGGTGTCCTCGGTCAGTCCGGGGGCGGAACTTCTCGCCGATGGCAACATCCATGTATACGGCCCGATGCGCGGTCGTGCGCTGGCCGGGGTCAAGGGTGACACCAAAGCGCGGATTTTCTGTCAGCAATTGAGCGCTGAACTGATCTCCATCGCAGGCCATTACAAGGTTTCCGAAGACCTGCGTCGCGATCCGATGTGGGGTTCGGGCGTACAGGTCAGCCTGTCGGGCGACGTGTTGAACATCATTCGGCTTTAACGGATACTGCCGCATTTTCCAAGCATCTCTAAAACGTAGCGAAAACGGCTCAAACGAAGTAGGAAAAAGGCCAAAAGCCGAATTCCAGCCAAGGCTGTCCGACTGCAGTAGTTTTCAAGAGATGTTTTTCAGGGGCTGAACAGTCCTTCTTCCTTAGGGGTGAAACACCTTGGCCAAGATTCTCGTGGTTACATCCGGCAAGGGTGGTGTGGGTAAGACCACCACCAGCGCCGCTATCGGTACCGGCCTCGCTCTGCGCGGCCACAAAACAGTGATCGTCGACTTCGACGTGGGCTTGCGTAACCTCGACCTGATCATGGGTTGCGAGCGCCGCGTGGTGTATGACTTCGTCAACGTGGTCAACGGCGAAGCCAACCTGCAACAGGCCCTGATCAAAGACAAGCGCCTGGAAAACCTCTACGTGCTGGCCGCCAGCCAGACCCGCGACAAAGACGCGCTGACCCAGGAAGGCGTGGAAAAAGTCCTGATGGAGCTCAAGGAACAATTCGAGTTCGTCGTCTGCGACTCCCCGGCGGGCATCGAGAAAGGCGCCCACCTGGCCATGTACTTCGCTGACGAAGCGATCGTCGTGACCAACCCTGAAGTGTCCTCGGTACGTGACTCGGACCGCATGCTCGGCCTGCTGGCCAGCAAGTCCCGTCGCGCCGAACGCGGCGAGGAGCCGATCCAGGAACACCTGCTGATCACTCGCTACCACCCGGAGCGCGTCGAAAAAGGCGAAATGCTGGGCGTCGAAGACGTCAAGGAAATCCTCGCCGTACGCCTGCTGGGTGTCATTCCGGAATCCCAGGCCGTGCTCAAGGCTTCCAACCAGGGCGTCCCGGTTATCCTCGACGACCAGAGCGACGCCGGCCAGGCCTACAGCGATACCGTTGATCGCTTGCTGGGCAAGGAAAAAGAACACCGGTTCCTGAATGTCGAGAAGAAGGGATTCTTCGAGCGTCTGTTTGGAGGTAGGTAATGAACCTTTTTGACTTCTTTCGTGCCAACAAAAAGCCAAGTACCGCCTCGGTCGCGAAAGAGCGTCTACAGATCATCGTGGCGCATGAACGCGGCCAGCGCAGCACCCCTGACTACCTGCCATCCCTGCAAAAGGAACTGGTGGAAGTGATCCGCAAGTACGTCAACATCGGCAACGACGACGTACACGTGGCACTGGAAAGCCAGGGCAGCTGCTCGATTCTGGAACTCAACATCACCCTGCCAGATCGCTGAGTCGATCCGGCAGGAACGACGGCGGCTCAGGGCCCTTCCCCCACCGGAAGGGCCCTGAGCCGCCGTTGGCATTTGTTACGAGGCTGTTTTAATGCCGCTGTCCAACATCCACATCATCCATCAGGATGCCGCCGTACTGGTGGTGAACAAACCGACCCTGTTGCTCTCGGTGCCTGGCCGGGCCGACGACAACAAGGACTGCCTGATCACCCGCCTGCAGGAAAACGGCTACCCGGAAGCGCGTATCGTCCATCGTCTGGACTGGGAAACCTCCGGCATCATCCTGCTGGCCCGCGACGCCGACACCCACCGCGAACTGTCGCGGCAGTTCCACGACCGCGAAACCGAAAAGGCCTACACCGCCCTGGCCTGGGGCCAGCCGGAACTGGACAGCGGCAGCATCGACCTGCCCCTGCGCTACGACCCGCCAACCAAACCACGCCACGTCGTAGACCACGAATTCGGCAAACACGCCCTGACCTTCTGGCGCGTGCTGGAGCGTTGCGGCGACTGGTGCCGCGTCGAGCTGACGCCGATCACCGGCCGTTCGCACCAGTTGCGCGTGCACATGCTGTCCATCGGTCATCCGCTGCTCGGTGACGGGCTCTATGCTCACGAACAAGCCCTCGCCGCCTGGCCGCGTCTGTGCCTGCACGCCAGCATGCTCAGCTTCACCCACCCACAGTCCGGCGAACGCTTGCGCTTCGAATGCCCGGCTCCGTTTTAAGCACTGCCTGTCCGGCAGTCGCCTGTTTTAAAGGATTTTGTTCCGGATGAGTTGTACTGATTCCCTGGCAACACCCGTCAAGAAGACCCGTCACCAACTGCTTTACCTGATTTACGGCAACCAGGATGTTTACCGGCGCGAAGCCAAGTTCAGCATCCTGACCGCCCTGTCCCAGGCCAAGACCGGCAAACGCCCGGCGATCAGGATCCTCACTGACCGGCCGCAGGACTACGAAGGCTGGCCGGTCGATACCGTGCTGCTAGACGAACCGACACTGACTCGCTGGCAGGGCCACAACGGCTATCACCACCGACGCAAGGCCTGCGCCATCGCCGCCGGCCTGCAACTGGCCGAAAAGACCTTGTTCGTCGACACCGACACCCTGTTCACCAGCGACCCGAACCGCCTGTTCCCGCACATCACCCCCGAGCAATCGGTGATGGATCGCTTCGAATACGACTGGAAAGATGTCTTCGAGCGCGAAGATTACCTGAAGCTCGGTCGCGATCTCGGTGCCCATGGCGTCACCCCGGTAAACGGCTTCAAGCTCTACAACAGCGGGCTGTGCGGCGTGACCGATAGCGACGGGGCATTGTTCGAGGAGTCGATCCGCCTGATCGACGAATGGACGGCCGACGGTTTCGAGATCCATACCATCGAACAGGTCGCCCTGTCGTTCGCCATGCGCAAACGGCCGGTGGTCGAAGCCCGCAAGTACGTCTATCACTACTTTGCGGAAAAGCGCTTTTTCCACGCGATGCAGGCGTTTTTCTTCGCCCAGCACGGCGAGAAGTTCAGCCAGCGGCTGGTGGATCTGTGCAAGGACGTACCAAGGGTCAAACCGTTCCCGTCCGCGTGGCAGCGCCTGAAAATCAAATGGAAGCTGCGCAACCAGAAAGGCACCCTGCGCAAGGTCGGTCGCGATCTGCTGTACGGCAGCGCCGCCCCGGATCATCCGTACTACAGCGCCTGTCGCCATGAATGGTGGGAATGTGCCTCGCGGGAGATTCTTCGTTGGGACGAAAGCCGTCAGAAAAAGCTCCTGAACCAGAGCCGCTGGCCGCAACAACTGCCTCGCCCGGAAAAAACCGAAGACGAAAAAGTCATCATGTCCTACCTGAAAAAACGCGTGGCCGCCGCTCGTTGACGCGAGCGGTACATGTCATGTCCCAAGCATCAGGCCGATGCGTTAAACTCCCGCCCATTGCTGTCTGGAGCTTCTTATGCGCGAAGAGTTGAACCAAGGCCTGATCGACTTCCTCAAGGCCTCCCCTACCCCGTTCCACGCCACCGCCAGCCTTGTTCAACGCCTGGAGGCCGCCGGTTATGTGCGCCTCGACGAGCGCGAGACCTGGCACACCGAAGCCAATGGCCGTTACTACGTCACCCGTAACGACTCCTCGATCGTCGCGATCAAGATGGGCCGCAACTCCCCGCTGCACGACGGCATCCGCCTGGTCGGCGCCCACACCGACAGCCCGTGCCTGCGGGTCAAGCCGCAACCTGAACTGCAGCGCCAGGGTTTCTGGCAACTCGGTGTCGAAGTCTACGGCGGCGCGCTGCTGGCGCCGTGGTTCGACCGCGACCTGTCGCTGGCCGGCCGCGTCACCTTCCGTCGCGATGGCAAGGTCGAGAGCCAGTTGATCGACTTCAAGGCCCCGATCGCGATCATTCCCAACCTGGCGATTCACCTCAATCGTGAAGCCAACCAGGGCTGGGCGATCAATGCCCAGACCGAACTGCCGCCGATTCTCGCGCAGTTCGCCGGTGACGAACGTGTGGATTTCCGTGCGGTACTGACCGATCAACTGGCCCGCGAACACGGCCTCAACGCCGACGTGGTGCTCGATTACGAGCTGAGCTTCTACGACACTCAAAGCGCTGCGGTCATCGGCCTGAACGGTGATTTCATCGCCGGTGCGCGCCTCGACAACCTGCTGTCGTGCTACGCCGGCCTGCAAGCCCTGCTGACCGCCGACACCGAAGAAACCTGCGTGCTGGTGTGCAACGACCACGAAGAAGTCGGCTCCTGCTCGGCGTGCGGCGCCGACGGCCCGATGCTGGAGCAGACCCTGCGTCGCCTGTTGCCCGAAGGTGACGAATTCGTCCGCACCATTCAGAAATCCCTGCTGGTCTCGGCCGACAACGCCCACGGCGTACACCCGAACTACGCCGAAAAGCACGACGCCAATCACGGCCCGAAACTCAACGCCGGCCCGGTGATCAAGGTCAACAGCAACCAGCGCTACGCCACCAACAGCGAAACCGCCGGGTTCTTCCGTCATCTGTGCATGGCCGAAGAAGTCCCGGTACAAAGCTTCGTGGTGCGCAGCGACATGGGCTGCGGCTCGACCATCGGCCCGATCACCGCCAGCCACCTGGGCGTGCGCACCGTCGACATCGGCCTGCCGACGTTCGCCATGCACTCGATCCGCGAACTGTGCGGCAGCCATGACCTGGCGCATCTGGTGAAAGTACTGAGCGCGTTCTACGCCAGCCGCGAACTGCCGTAAAAACAACGGGGATCGCAACTCCGCGTTGCGATCCCCTGCCCTGCGAAACCGGCTCATTTCTGATACACATCACCACCGGTCGGCAAAAAGCGACCTAGACTCAAGTCATCCCCTTCGACAAGGCTGTCGCCATGATCTCGATGTCTGCGTTCCACTCCATGCTCATTCCGATCCTGTCCGGAATGATTCTGCTGGCGATCGGCTTCAACTTCCGCGACAAGAACGCCGGCGTGCTCGCCATGTGGATCGGCATGCTGATGATCCTGGCCACCGTGGTCTACAAGATCCTCGCCAAACTCAACGAATAAATCCGCGCCCGGCTCGCATTGATTCTGGCGGGCTCGTACACTCGCCCGATCCGCCCCTTGCGAGGTTGACCGCCTAGTGTTCGCTCGTTTCTTTGCCCTGCCCTGCCTTTTCCTCGTCTGCCTGATGACGCTGCTGCCATCGGCGCCTGCCCACGCGGTGAGTCTGCCCGGCCTGCTCAATGGCTCGAACAAGGCGCAACCGGAAGCCCAGGAACCGCTTGGCCAATCCCTCGACGAAGTCATCAAGTCCCTGGAAAACGATCAGCAGCGCTCCCAGTTGCTGGGCGACCTGAAAAAACTGCGCGACGCCACGAAAAAAGCCCAGGCCACCCCGGAAGAAGGCGTGCTGGGCCTGATCGGCGGCACCCTGGCCAATTTCGAAAAACAGTTCACCGGCAGCGACAGCCCGCTCAATCGCTGGTCCGCCGAATTCGAACAGGCCAAGGATGAACTGTCCGCCCTGATAATGCCGGCCAGCGAATGGCTGCCGATCATCTTCGGCTTCGCCATGATCCTGATGGTCTGGAGCCTGCTGGCCGCCGCGCTGATCTGGCTCGGCCACCGGGTGCGCATGCGCTTCGGCCTGACCGAAGAACTGCCGCAACACCCCCGGGCCCTCGACATGCTGCGCTTCGCCCTGCGCAAGCTCGGACCGTGGATGATCGCGCTGGTCATCACCGTCTACATGAGCTACGCGCTGCCATCGTCCCTGGGCAAAAGCCTGGCGATGGTCCTGGCATACGCACTGGTGGTCGGCACCTGTTTCTCGGCGATCTGCGTGATCGCCTTTTCCGTACTCGACGGCCCGCACCGCCACCGTGCGCTGTACATCCTGCGGCATCAAGCCTTCCGTCCGCTGTGGCTGATCGGCAGCTTCGCCGCGTTCGGTGAAGGGCTTAACGATCCGCGTCTGGTGGCGGGTCTGGGCGTACACCTGGCCCACACCGCCGCCACCGTCACCAATGTGCTGGCGGCGCTCTCGACCGGCCTGTTCATCCTGCGCTTTCGCCGCCCCATCGCGCACCTGATCCGCAACCAGCCGCTGTCCCGCCGCCTGACCCGCCGCGCCCTCAGCGACACCATCGATATCCTCGGCACCTTCTGGTATGTACCGGCGCTGGTACTGGTGGGGATTTCCCTGTTCGCCACCTTCGTCTCCGCCGGCGACACCAGCACAGCCTTGCGCCAGTCGCTGATCTGCACCGTGCTGCTGGTGTTGTGCATGGTCATCAACGGCCTCGTCCGCCGCCACGCCCTCAAACCCCAACGCGGGCCAAAACGCCACGCGCTGTATTCCGAGCGCCTGAAAAGCTTCTTCTACACCCTCGCGCATCTACTGGTGTGGCTGGCCTTCATCGAACTCGGCCTGCGGGTCTGGGGCATGTCACTGATCGGCTTCACCGAAGGCGAAGGCCACGACATCAGCGTCAAACTGTTCAGCCTGATCGGCACGCTGATCTTCGCCTGGCTGATCTGGATCCTCAGCGACACCGCCGTCCACCACGCCCTCACCCGCTCCCGCAAAGGCCTGGCCAACGCCCGCGCACAGACGATGATGCCGCTGATCCGCAACGTGCTGTTCGTGGCGATCTTCATCATCGCCCTGATCGTCGCCTTGGCGAACATGGGCATGAACGTCACGCCACTGCTGGCCGGTGCCGGCGTGATCGGCCTGGCGATCGGCTTCGGCGCCCAGTCACTGGTGGCCGACCTGATCACCGGCCTGTTCATCATCATCGAAGACTCCCTGGCCATCGACGACTACGTCGACGTCGGCGGCCACCTCGGCACCGTCGAAGGCCTGACCATCCGCACCGTCCGCCTGCGGGACATCGACGGCATCGTCCACACCATCCCGTTCAGCGAAATCAAAAGCATCAAGAACTACTCCCGGGAATTCGGCTACGCGATCTTCCGCGTAGCGGTGCCGTTCAACATGAACATCGACGAAGCCATCAAACTGATGCGCGAAGTCGGCCAGAAAATGCGCACCGACCCGCTGCAACGCCGCAACATCTGGTCGCCACTTGAGATTCAGGGTGTGGAAAGTTTTGAATCGGGTAATGCGATATTGCGCGCCCGCTTCAAGACCGCCCCGATCAAACAGTGGGAAGTTTCACGAGCGTTCAACCTGTCGCTGAAACGGCATCTGGATGAGGCCGGGCTGGATCTGGCGACGCCGAGGATGAATGTGCAGGTGATCACGGCGGGCGGCGGGGAAAGCGACAAGTAATCACTGACAAGAAAAAGCCCCCGTCGACGAGTTCGTCGACGGGGGTTGGATAAGCGTTTTATTTACTCTTTGAAGCCAGGCTTGTCATGAGCTGCACGCCAACGCTTCACCTCTGCAACAACTGCTTCTGGCCCACTTTCTCCAAGGGCTGGATAATAGAGCAAATCAGATCCTGCTGGATGCTCACTCAATCTTTCAAACTCCATTACAGCGGCGATTTGATCTTTTTCTGTTGCATATTCTGATTGATATATCTTCCACACAAACCCGAGAAACTCCGCCTCGGACATGTCGCTAATGAGCTGGATCATTATTCTCCCCTCCTATGAACATCCATATGTCGCTTCGGAGTTATCACACGAAGGTTATCGCTATCGTATAAGGCTCCACCGCTTGCCAGCGTAGTACTGTGATGCAACTCAAACTTCATCCTTTGACCGACGCGGTCGACCACCCTTACAAAGGGGGCTCGTCCTTTTTTCATTTCATTCAAGCTCCCCGGATCAAAAGTTTTCGCCAACTCCGTATCATTGGGAAAAGCTTTCCAAAATGCCTCTCTGAACGCCCTGAAATTCCTGAACTGCCGACCTCTCAACTGCTCTGCAATCTGCACGGGAATCGCCGCACCATTGCCTTGCGATGCCGCCTCGAGCCACCCTGCCGCCACTGGCTGTCCGTACCCGGAAGCAATCCCGGAATCGTTTCGCGGATCCCGGAACATGATGTATTGCGGGGGGATGCCGGAATCCGGTGGAAAAACCAGAATCCAGTCATTGAAATCAAAATCTCCCAGATCAGGATGACGATCAATTTGCCCCTCGACAGGGACGATGTTGCCGCCGGTATATCGCGCAGGATCCGGTTCGGAAACGGGCAATACAGTCGAACTGTCAGCCGGCGTAATTGACGGCGTCCATACCAATGTTTCTGATGGAATGTCGGTAGTCGTCGCGCGATAGGTGTTGTCCTGCGGGTTGTGAACGGCAGCAATCACCGGCACGCCGGTGGGAAACCTGACGCCATCGACCGGAATGACCAGCAGTTCGGTGTGATCGCCCTCGCCAGTTCTGGAATTGACACGCACGGGCAGATCCAGAGAACCACCGGAAGCCGCGAGCTGACCGAGATCTGGCATGGGACCGGACAGCAGATCGGACAGCGGCATGCTGACCAGAAACCGCTTGGGCAGCTCACCGTTTCCCAGCGCGGACGAGTAAACCAGCGCTGCAACACCCACCACCAACCCCGACACCGTGCCCGCTGCCAGAGCGGATAATCCGGTCGACGCGGAGCGGATGGCCGCCCGCAATCCAGACCTTGCGCTCTCGCTGATGGGAACCGGCCCGGTCGGCGTCGAAAATACAAGTTGCGGACTCCAGGCAGCGCCCTGCAAATGGAAGGCTTGCGCCTCCCAACGCGCCCGATCCGCGTCGTGCAATCGATCCTCAAGCAATTGCCGTGCATGCTCATCGGCTTCACGCCGCGCCTGTTCTTCAGCCTTTCGACGAGCTTCATCAACGGCCGCCAGCCGGGCGATTTCTGCCGCTTGTGCGGCTACACGCGCCTGTTCCTCGGCCATCTGCCGGGCCTGATTCTGCGCAGCGATCAGCGCCTGCTCCTGTGCAATTCGGTTGGCCTCCTGCACTTGCACAGCCGCAATCACATTCCTGACCGTTGCAGACTGACCGTTCAATAGCCCGATGCCTTCTACCAGTAACCTGGCATTGAACAACTCGCTATAGGCCTGGCGAACGCTGACGTTACCGCCACGCCGATTGACCTGTGGTAACCGACCACCATTGAAGAACGTTTCGATCTGCGCATGACCAAATCGCTGAATCGCAATGTCCTTCGCCGCGATCAGCGCACCAAACTTTCTGGCGATCAGCGCGTCCCGAAAACGCAGCTCACGCGCCAGCGTGTCCAAGGGAAGCAATAAACTGGAATCACCGCCAGCCCTGACCTGGGCAAGTTCAACTTCAAGGATCTGAGGCAGACTTCCGGAAAATGCCTTATAGGTATTTTCCATATCCAGTATTTCCCCCAAGGGGGCAAAATCAATTGCCGGCCCGGAGCCATCACCGAAACTTGAGTAGTGCACATAAACATCTTGATTGTCCGGCCTCACGATTGAAGCTGGAAGCTCAATTCCACGCCGTGCCATAAATACATTCCTCCTTGAATTAATTGCAGTGCTCGACAACCGGAAACAAATTCAAACATTGCGCCCGGTGTCTGGAGAAATGTATGGAAATAACAACCACGGACTGCGGTATATATGTACCTCGCACAAAAAAATCTGTCGCGTCAGATGCAGCCGAACAACAAGTAGGAAACGTCCAGAAATCCAGATCCGGATTCACCCAATTGAAAAATCCAACTCAAACAGCAATACCAACGCTTAAGAGGCACATATCCAGAACACGATGAGCGTTAGCTCAAGTACCGCTTTTGACGCGCCGGCCCAATCGGCAGGCTGAGTGGAGGGATTCATCCGGGGGTAGGCGCGCAGCGCCGTTTGGCGAAGCCAAACACATCGAGAGGAGGTGCAGCGAAGCAAACCGTAGGCGATGCCCCCGGATGAATCCCGGAACGAAGGAACACCGAGCCTCAGCGAGGTGCCGAACGCAGGGGCCAAGCGTTAATGAGATGGTCAGCCCGGCGAGAACCTCAGCTCTACACTACTGAGGTTCTCACTTTTCCTGAGGAAGCTTTCTCATGAACAGCGTAACGATTCTAGGCATCGACATTGGCAAGAACTGCTTCCACTTACACGGCCAAGACGCACAAGGCCATCAGGTACTACGCAAGAAGCTCAATCGAAGCCAGTTGCTGCCATTACTTGCGCAAATACCGCCCTGCAAAATCGCCATGGAATCCTGTGGCGGGTCACAGTTTCTTGCCAGAGAAATCACAAAGCTCGGTCACCAGATTCAACTGATTGCGCCACAGCATGTGAAGGCTTACGTCACCGGCAACAAGAACGACTTCATTGATGCCGAGGCTATCTGTGAGGCCGCATCCCGTCCCAGAACGCGTTCTGTACAGATCAAGTCGGTTGACCAGCAGGTGCTGTCGACCGTGCATAAACTGCGTAAATCACTGGTGAGTCCGCGCACTGGAGTGATCAACCAGGTGCACGGGTTCTTACTGGAATTTGGCGTTATCTTTCCCGCCGGCTATGCCGCGCTGGATCGGGTTCCTGCATTGATGGACGAGCACAATCTACCTCTGCGCCTGCGCCAGGCTATCACTCGGATGCTTGATGACATTCGCCAATTGACCAGCGAAATCAAAGCGCTGGATACCGAGATAAAGCAGCAGATAAACGGGAGTGACGCCGGCAAAAGATTACAGAGCATCCCCGGCATCGGCCCCCTCATCGCTAGCGCGCTGGTGGCCGATGTCGGGGACGCTTCGATATACAAATCGTCCCGAGATTTTTCGGCTTCGTTGGGGCTGGTGCCACGGCAATACTCGACCGGAGGGCAAACCACGTTGCTGGGTATCAGCAAGCGTGGGGACAGGTATTTGCGAACCTTGTTGATGCAGGGCGCCCAAGCCTTGCTTTATCGAATCGATAAACGAAACGACGCCCTTGGCGTCTGGGCCAGAAGTCTACTGGCTCGAAAACCTCTCAACAAAGTTGCCTGTGCGCTGGCTAATAAAATGGCCAGGATTGTTTGGGCACTGCTCACCAAAGGTGGCACCTACAACGGGCATTTCACCGCGTGATCCAGTTTTACCACCGGCTTTTGCGACGTCAGTAATTGATGGCGATAAACGGCAGATCCTGGCTGAGAACCTGATAAGCAAAATAGCTTTCGAAGCTGAAGCGTTTTTCAGGACAGGCAGGAGCGAATACTCATCAAGGGCCGAGCGCGTAACCGCGCTCACAAGGAGCCCGGATACATTAGTGCAAGCCTGATTTACCGTTCATCGTGACTGGATAGCAAAAGGTGGGCTGACCATACATTTGCTTACTTTTGGGCGTCTGCAAAAGTGAGCCGCTGTAAGAGCGGAACCGCCAGCCGCAACACCCGAAGAAACGGATATTCACCCAAAACAACCCAAAACCTGGTCGGCCCAGAGGCCGCCAAGGTCAAGGTCCAGGTCAAACAACATCAACCCCAACGTGAATCGCATCATGCCGCCAAAACTCCAGATCACAATCAATCAACCGCCCCGACTGATCATAATTGACCCGGGCAATCCGCAACCCCGGACTCCCCACCGAAACCCGCAAAGCCGCCGCCGCATCCACCGACAACGACGTCGGCACAATCTCGAACCGCACCCGCCCATAGTGCAAATCGTAATGCCGCGCATACAGCTCGGTGATCGACTGATTCAAATCAAACTCCAGAATCCCCGGAAAAAACTGCGGATTCAGATAATGCTCCACATACAACACCAGCCGCCCATCGATCCGCCGTGACCGGCAGATCTGGATCACGCTCGACAACGCCGGCAACTGCAACCACGCACACACCGCCGCTGACGCCGGCTGCAACCGCGCCGAAATCACCTCGGTCGACGGCACCCGCCCCTGCGCACTGACCATCGCGTGAAAGTGACTGCGTTGCATCAGGTTGTAGGCCAGCCGCGGCGGCGAAACGAACCAGCCCCGGCGCTCCTCGCGATAAATCTGCCCTTGGGCCTCCAGTTGCAACAAGGCTTCACGCACCGTAATGCGCGTCGTACCGAACAACTCGCTGAGCTTGCGCTCGGCCGGCAACTTGCTGCCCGCCACGAGCAAACCGTGGTCGAGTTGCTCCTGAAGGATCTGCCCAATGGCTGTCACCGCTTTTGTTGCCTCATCGCGCATCAACGTTACCTATCTGGACTAGACCAGCACTGTTTCGGGGCAAAACCGCACGACTATTGCGCCGTTCGGTCGTGTTGCAAGCCTAGGCAGTGCAGATGACCGAGAGATGACAAAACTACCGAGCGGTCGCGCTGACAACTTGCAATACATCGGCCAAGTCCCTTGCCTGCCGGGACTTTGAGGGTGGTCTACGCTTACCGGGCAGCCGCCTGTACCGGAGAAAATAATCGCTGGCCAGGCATCCGCCGACATCAAAGTGTCATCCAGCCCCCCTACATTGGCTCAGGTATTGCTGACCTAGACCAACACAAACCGCAATCGCAGCGTTGAACACGACCAAGGAGCTTCGGAATGAAACAGCTTTTCCTGGCAACACTGTTAGGCTCGACCATTGCCATGTGCACCGCCGCCATGGCGGCTGATGATCTGAAAACCCTCGAAGCCGCTGCGAAAGCGGAAGGCGCCGTCAACAGCGTCGGCATGCCCGATGACTGGGCCAACTGGAAAGGCACCTGGGAAGACCTGGCCAAGACCTACGGCCTGAAACACATCGACACCGACATGAGTTCGGCCCAGGAAATCGCCAAGTTCGCTGCCGAGAAAGACAACGCCACCGCCGACATCGGCGACGTCGGCGCCGCTTTCGGCCCGATCGCGGTCAAGCAAGGCGTGGTGCAACCGTACAAGCCGACCACCTGGGATCAGGTTCCGGCCTGGGCCAAGGACAAGGACGGCAACTGGGCGCTGGCCTACACCGGCACCATCGCTTTCATCGTCAACAAGAAGCTGCTGCACGGCTCCGAAGTGCCGACCAAATGGGCTGACCTCAAGGGCGGCAAATACAAGGTCTCCATCGGTGACGTGAGCACCGCTGCACAAGCGGCCAACGGCGTGCTCGCCGCTGCGCTGGCCAACGGCGGCGACGAGAAAAACATCCAGCCGGCCCTGCTGCTGTTCGCAGACATCGCCAAGCAGGGTCGTCTGTCGATGGCCAACCCGACCATCGCCACCATGGAAAAAGGCGAGATCGAAGTCGGTGTTGTCTGGGACTTCAACGGCCTGAGCTACAAGGCCAAGATGGCCAACCCGGATGACTACGTGGTGCTGATCCCGTCCGACGGCTCGGTGATTTCCGGCTACACCACCATCATCAACAAATACGCGAAGAACCCGAACGCCGCCAAGCTGACCCGCGAATACATCTTCAGCGACGCCGGCCAGACCAACCTTGCCCGCGGCAACGCCCGTCCGATCCGCGCCGAGCACCTGACCCTGCCGGAAGACGTGAAAGCCAAGCTGCTGCCGAACGAGCAGTACAAAAAGGTCACGCCGATCAAGGACGCCGATGCGTGGGAAAAAACCTCGAAGGCCCTGCCGCAGAAGTGGAACGAAGAAGTCATCGTAGAGATGAAGTAAGCCGATAGATCCCCACTGGGTCTGGCACAAAACCCTGTGGGAGCGGGCTTGCCCGCTCCCACAGGATCCGTGTCGATTTCGAGTTTCCCGTTTTTATTGTTTCGCGGAGTTTTTGCCCCTATGAAGCACAACGTCATCCTTGTCGTGCTCGACGGCCTCAATTACGAGGTCGCGCGTCACGCCATGGGGCATCTGCAGGCTTACGTTGGCGCAGGTCGCGCCGCGCTCTACCAGTTGGAGTGCGAGCTGCCGGCCCTGTCCCGACCACTTTACGAATGCATCCTCACCGGAGTGCCGCCCATCGACAGCGGCATCGTCCACAACAACGTCTCGCGCCTGTCCAACCAGCGCAGCATCTATCACTACGCCCGTGATGCGGGCCTGAAAACCGCCGCCGCGGCGTACCACTGGGTCAGCGAGCTGTACAACCGCTCGCCGTTCGTGGCCGCACGGGATCGTCATACCGATGATCCGGCACTGCCGATCCAGCACGGCCACTTCTACTGGAACGATCACTACCCGGACTCGCACCTGTTCGCCGACGCCGAGAACCTGCGCCTGCGCCACGCCCCGGACTTTCTGCTGATCCATCCGATGAACATCGACGACGCCGGGCACAAGCACGGCCTCGACACCCCGCAATACCGCAACAGTGCCCGCAGCGCCGACATCATTCTCGCCGACTACCTGCAAGGCTGGCTCGATGCTGGCTATCAGGTGCTGGTGACCGCCGACCACGGTATGAACAACGACCGCTCGCATAACGGCCTGCTGCCGGAAGAACGCCAGGTGCCGCTGTTCGTGCTCGGCGATGCCTTCAGCCTGAACGCCGACGCCACACCGAAGCAGACCGACCTCTGCGGCACCGTTTGCGAGTTGCTCGGCGTACCCCACGACAAACCTGTGTGCCGGGAGTTGCTCAAGTGAACTCAATGACTCGCGGCAAATGGCTGGCCGCCCTGTGCCTGGTGCCCTTCGCCCTGTTCTTTATCGTGTTCGAAATCGCCCCGCTGATCTGGGTGATGATCAACAGCCTGCAATCGGAAGAGTTCGGCTGGGGGTTCGCCAACTTCAGCAAGATCTTCAATTCGAAGTTCTATCTGCAGGCGATCCAGTACAGCCTCGAAATCAGTTTCTGGTCGAGTGTGTTCGGGATCATCATCGCGGTGCTCGGCGCCTACTCCCTGCGCCGGGTCGATTCGAAACTGCGCAATTTCGTCAACGCCTTCGCCAACATGACCAGCAACTTCGCCGGTGTGCCTCTGGCGTTTGCCTTCATCATCCTGCTCGGCTTCAACGGCAGCATCACGATCATGCTGAAACAGGCCGGGATCATTCAGGATTTCAACCTGTACTCGAAGACCGGTCTGATCATCCTCTACACCTACTTCCAGATTCCTCTGGGCGTCCTGCTGCTGTACCCGGCGTTCGATGCCCTGCGTGAAGACTGGCGTGAATCCGCCGCGCTGCTCGGCGCTGACGGCTGGCAGTTCTGGCGCCACATCGGTTTGCCGGTGCTGACCCCGGCCCTGCTCGGCACCTTCGTGATCCTGCTGGCCAACGCCCTCGGCGCCTATGCCACGGTGTATGCCCTGACCACCGGCAACTTCAACGTGCTGCCGATTCGCATTGCGGCGATGGTCTCCGGCGACATTTCCCTCGATCCGAACCTGGCCAGCGCCCTGGCCGTGGTGCTGGTGGCGCTGATGACCCTGGTGACCGTCGTGCATCAACTGCTGTTGAAGAGGAGCTACCATGTCTCGCGCTGAATCCGGCCCGGCCGGCGTCTACCACCGCGTCGTGGTCTACCTGCTGTTCGCCATTCTGCTGCTGCCACTGCTGGGCACCCTGATCTACTCGATTGCCAGCAGCTGGTCGGCCACCGTGCTGCCCAGCGGCTTCACCTTCAAGTGGTACATCCAGTTGTGGAGCGACCCGCGCTTCCTGCACGCCTTCGGCCAGTCGCTGCTGGTGTGCGTCGGCGCGCTGATCCTCTCGGTGGTGCTGATCCTGCCGCTGCTGTTCGTGGTGCATTACCACTTCCCGAAACTCGATGCGCTGATGAACATCCTGATCCTGCTGCCCTTTGCGGTGCCGCCGGTGGTGTCGTCGGTGGGTCTGTTGCAGCTCTACGGTTCGGGGCCGTTCGCGATGGTCGGCACGCCGTGGATCCTGATCGGTTGCTACTTCACCGTGGCGCTGCCGTTCATGTACCGGGCGATCACCAACAACCTGCAGGCGATCAACCTGCGCGACCTGATGGACGCCGCCCAACTGCTTGGCGCCAGCACCTTTCAGGCAGCCTTCCTGGTTGTGCTGCCGAACCTGCGCAAGGGCCTGATGGTCGCGTTGCTGCTGTCGTTCTCGTTCCTGTTCGGTGAGTTCGTGTTCGCCAACATACTGGTCGGCACCCGCTACGAAACCCTGCAGGTCTACCTCAACAACATGCGCAACAGCAGCGGCCACTTCACCAGTGCGCTGGTGATTTCCTACTTCTTTTTCGTGCTGGTCCTGACCTGGGTCGCCAACATCTTGAACAAGGACAAAAGCGAATGAGCTATGTCAGCGTCCAACACTTGCAAAAAAACTACGCCGGCACCACGGTGTTCAGCGACATCAACTGCGAAATCCAGAAAGGTGAATTCGTCACCCTGCTCGGCCCGTCCGGTTGCGGCAAATCCACCCTGCTGCGTTGCATCGCCGGCCTGACGCCGGTAGATGGCGGCAAGATTCTGCTCGATGGCGTCGACATCGTTCCGCTGACGCCTCAGAAGCGCGGGATCGGCATGGTGTTCCAGAGCTATGCGCTATTCCCCAACATGACCGTGGAGCAGAACGTCGCCTTTGGTCTGCGCATGCAAAAGGTCAATCCGGACGACAGCCACAAGCGTGTCACCGAGGCGTTGAAACTGGTTGAACTCAACGACTTCGCCAGTCGTTATCCGCATCAGCTCTCCGGCGGCCAGTGCCAACGTGTCGCCCTCGCCCGCTCTTTGGTCACCCGTCCGCGTCTGTTGTTGCTGGATGAGCCACTGTCGGCCCTTGATGCACGGATTCGCAAACACCTGCGTGAACAGATCCGTCAGATCCAGCGCGAACTCGGCCTGACCACGATTTTCGTCACCCACGATCAGGAAGAAGCCCTGACCATGTCTGACCGGATTTTCCTGATGAATCAGGGAAAGATCGTACAAAGCGGCGACGCCGAAACCCTCTACACCGCACCGGTCGATGTGTTCGCCGCCGGCTTCATCGGCAACTACAACTTGCTGGATGCCGAGAGTGCCTCGAAGCTGTTGCAGCGGCCGATCAGCCACCGCATCGCGATTCGCCCGGAGGCCATCGAACTGAGCCTGAACGGCGAACTTGATGCACAGATTCGTAGCCACAGCCTGTTGGGTAACGTGATCCGTTATCGCGTCGAAGCCCGGGGCGTGGAACTGGTGGTGGATGTGCTCAACCGTTCGGCGGCGGATCTGCATCCCGACGGTCAGCGCCTGGCGCTTTCCATCGATCCGACAGCCCTGTGTGAGGTAGCCTGATGACTTTGCTGACGTTGAAGAGAGAACTGCACTGATGGCCCTGGCAATTTTTGATCTGGACGAAACCCTGATCCACGGCGACTGCGCCACCCTCTGGAGCGAGCAGATGGGCCGCCTGGGCTGGGTCGATCCCGAGTCGTTCATGCGCAAGAACAACGAGCTGATGGACGCCTACAGCCATGGCAAGTTGCGCATGGAGGACTACATGGACTTCAGCCTCGAACCGCTGATCGGTCGCACCCCGGAAGAAGTCG
This sequence comes from Pseudomonas sp. R43(2017), assembly GCF_002112345.1. Taxonomy (NCBI): domain Bacteria; kingdom Pseudomonadati; phylum Pseudomonadota; class Gammaproteobacteria; order Pseudomonadales; family Pseudomonadaceae; genus Pseudomonas; species Pseudomonas sp. R43(2017). The sequence continues at coordinate 679,427 of NZ_NEHJ01000003.1, read as the reverse complement.
AGCATCTGGTCGGGCCCTGGGTGGAAGACTTCATCGAGCCGATCATCTTCAGCGACGCGACCAAAACCATCGCCGCTCACCGCAAGGCCGGTGACCGGATTCTGGTGATCTCGGCCTCGGGCACGCACCTGGTCAAACCGATTGCCGAACGACTGGGCATCGATGAAGTTCTGGGCATCGAACTGGAAGTGGCCCATGGCGTATACAGCGGCCACACCGTGGGCACCCTGACCTATCGCGAAGGCAAGATCACCCGTCTGCTGGAGTGGCTGGATGCCGAAGAGGAAAACCTTGAGGGCGCGAGTTTCTATTCCGACTCACGCAATGACCTGCCGCTGCTGCTGAAGGTGGATTTCCCGCACGTGGTCAATCCGGATCCGGTGTTGCGCGAGCAGGCCGAGAAAGCTGGCTGGCCGATCCATCTCTGGAAGTAAGCGACTGCCCTGTGGGAGCACATTTGCTCCCACAGGCCTCGATGATCAGCTCAGGCTGTCGTCGATCACCAGTACCAGCTTCCCGGCGACCGTATTGCTCGCCAGCTCGGCGAACGCCGCTTCGGCATCCTTGATCGCGAAGGTCCTGGCCAGTTGCGGCTTCAGCCGCCCTTCGGAAAACAGCGGCCACACATGCTGGCTCAGATCGCTGAACAGATCCGCCTTGAACTGATCGTCGCGGCTACGCAGGGTCGAACCCAGCAGTTGCACACGCTTGGCCAGCACCTGGGCCAGATCGAGTTTCGCTTCGCGGCCCCCCATCAGGCCGATCAGCACCCAGCGCCCGTCCTGAGCCATCAGCTTGAGATTCAATGCAGAATAATTGCCGCCGACCGGATCCAGGATCACATCGAACGGGCCGAAGTCCCGCAGGCTTTCCAGATCGTCAGTGCGCACCACACCGCCCTGGGCGCCCAGCGCTTCACAGTAGGCCAAACGCTCGGCCGATCCGACGCTGACCCAGCACGGATTGCCAAACGCCTTGCACAGTTGAATGGCGGCAGAACCGATGCCACTGGCGCCGGCATGCAGAAGAACTTTCTCACCCGGTTTGAGCGCAGCGAGTTGAAACACATTCAGCCAGACCGTCGCGTACACCTCAGGCAGTGCAGCCGCTTCGATCAGCGACACACCTTCCGGAACCGGCAGCACATGCCGCCCGTCGACGACCACTTCTTCGGCCATCCCGCCCCCGGCCAGCAAGGCGCAGACCCGATCACCGACCTGCCAGGACGAGCCGGCGCCGACTTCGCTGATCACCCCGGAGCATTCAAGCCCCAGCACCTGACTGGCACCCGGTGGCGGTGGATAAAGCCCCGCCTTCTGTAATAAATCCGCGCGATTGAGGCCCGCTGCCGCCACCTGGATGCGAACTTGTCCTACATCACACGTAGGACTCGGCTCATCAACCCATGCCACTTGACCTTCAACGCCTTGCAATGCCTTCACAGTGCCTCCATAGTGAGTCTGGACTGAGCCCGAAGCTGTAGCGCCGGGCTTTTTGCATTATGCGACCGGCCCTGGGGTCTGAACGATCGCTGAACAGCAGTTATCGTACAGAGCGTAGAGGTACCGGCGACTTCAAAGACGGCCTAATATGCGTTATCAATTGTCCCCGCGTCGAATCAGCATGAAGCATCTGCTCCCCAGCACCGCCCTCGCTCTTTTCATCGGTATCGGCCTCTTGCCGGTGTCGGGCAGCACATTCGCAGCCAACAGCTGGGACAAGTTGCAGCCTGATCGCGATGAAGTGATTGCCAGTCTGAACGTCGTCGAGTTGCTCAAGCGCCACCACTACAGCAAGCCGCCACTCGATGATGCGCGCTCGGCGATCATCTACGACAGCTACATCAAGCTGCTGGACCCGTCGCGCAGCTATTTCATGGCCAGCGACATCGCCGAATTCGACAAGTGGAAGTACCAGTTCGACGACTTCCTCAAGAGCGGCGACCTCAACGCCGGCTTCACCATCTATAAGCGTTATCTGGACCGCGTGAAGGCGCGTCTGGACTTCGCCATCGCCGAGCTGGACAAAGGCGTCGACAAGATGGACTTCACCACGAAGGAAACCTTGCTGATCGATCGCAAGGACGCTCCGTGGCTCAAATCCACCGCCGAACTTGACGACCTGTGGCGCAAACGCGTCAAGGACGAAGTGCTGCGGCAGAAGATCGCCGGCAAAGAGCCGAAGCAGATCCAGGAAACCCTGACCAAGCGCTACAAGAACCAGTTGGCGCGTCTGGACCAGACCCGTGCCGAGGACATCTTCCAGGCGTACATCAACACCTTCGCCATGTCTTACGATCCGCACACCAACTATCTGTCGCCGGATAACGCGGAAAACTTCGACATCAACATGAGCCTGTCCCTCGAGGGCATCGGCGCCGTGTTGCAGAGCGACAACGATCAGGTGAAGGTCGTGCGTCTGGTGCCGGCAGGTCCTGCGGACAAGACCAAGCAGGTCGCCCCTGCCGACAAGATCATCGGCGTTGCCCAGGGCAACAAAGAGATGGTCGACGTAGTCGGTTGGCGCCTGGACGAAGTGGTCAAGCTGATCCGTGGTCCGAAAGGCACCGTGGTGCGTCTGGAAGTCATCCCGGCCAGCAATGCGCCGAATGACCAGACCAGCAAGATCGTGCCGATCACCCGTGAAGCGGTGAAGCTCGAAGACCAGGCCGTGAAGAAATCCATCCTGAGCCTCAAACAGGACGGCAAGGACTACAAGCTCGGCGTGATCGAGATTCCGGCCTTCTACCTGGACTTCAAGGCGTTCCGCGCCGGTGATCCGGATTACAAGAGCACCACTCGCGACGTCAAGAAACTGCTGACCGAACTGCAGAAAGAGAAAGTCGACGGCGTGGTCATCGACCTGCGCAACAACGGCGGCGGTTCCCTGCAGGAAGCCACCGAGCTGACCAGCCTGTTCATCGACAAGGGCCCTACCGTGCTCGTGCGTAACGCCGATGGCCGGGTCGATGTGCTCGAAGATGAAAACCCGGGCGCGTTCTACAAAGGCCCGATGGCATTGCTGGTCAACCGCCTGTCCGCCTCGGCTTCGGAGATCTTCGCCGGCGCCATGCAGGACTACCACCGCGCGCTGATCATCGGTGGCCAGACCTTCGGCAAAGGCACCGTGCAGACCATCCAGCCGCTGAACCATGGCGAACTGAAACTGACCCTGGCCAAGTTCTACCGGGTTTCCGGCCAGAGCACCCAGCATCAGGGCGTACTGCCGGACATCGACTACCCGTCGATCATCGACACCAAGGAAATCGGCGAGAGCGCCCTGCCGGAAGCCATGCCATGGGACACCATTCGCGCGGCGATCAAACCGGCGGTCGACCCGTTCAAGCCTTACCTGGCCCAGCTCAAGTCCGAGCATGACGCCCGTTCGGCGAAGGACGCGGAGTTCGTGTTCATCCGCGACAAGCTGGCCCTGGCGCAGAAGCTGCTGGAAGAGAAAACCGTCAGCCTCAACGAAGCCGATCGTCGTGCCCAGCACGCCGACATCGACGCCAAGCAACTGGCGATGGAAAACATCCGTCGCAAGGCCAAAGGCGAAGAACCGCTCAAAGAGCTGAAGAAAGAAGACGACGACGCCCTCGCGGCAGCCGAGCCGGACAAAGTCAAACCGGAAGACGACGCCTACCTGAGCGAGACCGGGCGCGTGCTGCTGGATTACCTGAAGCTGAGCAATCAGGTGGCCAAGAAGTAAGGTGATGGCAATTTAATGGTGACGATCCCCGGATCGTCATCAAACAGTCATCATTCTGTCGTGCAATAAAGGACTGGGAGCGGTTCTCTTCATCGAGAGCGCTCCCAGTCCTTTTTTTATCGCCAGAGATTGCCATGACCACGACCGAACAGCTGAGTGCCTTGAGCTCGATCCTGACTCAAAGCGGTTTGCACAGCCTGTTCCAGCCGATCATTTGCCTCTCTGAACGACGCATTCTCGGCTATGAGGCCCTGACTCGCGGCCCGTCCAACAGCCCGCTGCACTCCCCCATCGCCCTGTTCGCCGTGGCTCGTCAGGCCGGGCGTTTGAGCGAACTGGAAATCGCCTGCCGCCAAAGCGCCTGCCGCCGTTTCAACGAACAGCAATTGCCGGGCAAACTGTTTCTCAACGTCTCTCCCGAATCCCTGCTCGAAGCCGCGCACCAGCCGGGGCGTACGCTGCAACTGCTGCAGGACTTCGGCATTCCACCGAGCCAGGTGGTGATCGAACTCACCGAGCAGACGCCGATCGACGACTTTCAGTTGCTGCAAACGGCATTGCATCACTACCGGGCAATGGGTTTTTCGATTGCACTGGACGATCTTGGCGCGGGTTATTCAAGTCTGCGCCTGTGGTCGGAGTTGCGGCCGGATTACGTGAAAATCGATCGACACTTTATCGACGGCATTCATCAGGACGCGTTGAAGCGCGAATTCGTTGGATCGATCCTGCAAATCGCCAAGGCCTCCCGGGCCCAGGTGATTGCCGAAGGTATCGAATTGCCGGAGGAGCTGGCGGTGCTGACCGAAATGGGGGTGGATCTGGTCCAGGGCTACCTGCTCGGGCGCCCGCAAGAACACCCGCCACGCGACGCCCGGGCCCTGATGCCCAAACACGACAGCAGCGCCGTGGCGCTGAATGACGAAGGCAGCGACCTCAGCGCCCTGCTCAACGATCAGCCGGCCGTGAATCGCGACACACCCACCGCCACTGTCCTCGAAGCGTTTCGCCGCCAGGCCAACCTGAACTCGCTTGCAGTGCTGGACGAACAAGGCCAGCCCTGCGGCATCGTGCATCGCCACTCATTGTCCGATGCCTTGCTCAAGCCCTTCGCCACCGACCTGTTCGCCCGCAAACCGATCAGCCGCCTGATGAACGACGACTTCCTCGCCGTGGAAATGAGCCAGTCGCTGCAACAAGTCAGCCGCCTGATCACCAGCCGCGCCCGGCAACGCATCGAAGAAGATTTCATCATCACCCTCAATGGCAGTTACCTGGGCCTGGGCCGAGTGATCGATGTGCTTAAACTGATTACCGAACTGAAAATTCAGCAAGCCCGGTATGCCAACCCGCTTACTCTGCTACCCGGTAACGTACCGATCCAGCAATGCCTGACACGGTTGCTGCAACAGGGACGGGAGTCGGTTATTTGCTATGTCGATATCGATAGCTTCAAGCCCTTTAACGATATCTACGGGTATGGGCGGGGGGATGAAGTGTTGTTGTGTCTGGCGCAATGCCTGAACGAACGTGTCGACCCGTCCCGTGATTTCGTCGGGCATATTGGCGGGGATGATTTCCTGTTGGTGCTTGGCCCGGAGGACTGGCGCAAACGGCTCAACCAGTTGCTTGATGATTTTCAGAGCCAATGCCGACGGTTTTACCGCCCCGAACACCTTGAGGCCGGGTGTTTTGTTGCGCCGAATCGCCAGGGCATTCGTCAGGAGTTTCCGTTGTTGTCACTGTCCATTGGCGTTGTGCATTTGCATCCTGAGGCTTGTGCGCAACTGGATGCGAGCCAGTTGGCGGAGATGGCTTCGCAGGCGAAGCATCATGCTAAGAATGTGCCGGGGTATAGTGTGCATGTGATTGATAGCCTTACGGCACCTGACCTTCATTCACCGCAGGTTATTGGCCATCGCTGATCCCCAAACAACACAAATCCCAGTGGGAGCGGGCTTGCCCGCAAACTACCAAGACGACTGATTCTCCGCACGTGCTTTTTTTAGTTCCTCATGCCATTGTTCAACTGCAAATCTATATATATCTTCAAAAAAGCCACGCGGATCGTCTACCATCGTTTCATCCCACGCAACACATGTATTCGAGTCGTAGTCATCTTCAAATAATTTTGAAAAATCAAAACATGGCGAACTCAAAGCATCTTCAAGAATTTTAACCATCAAAAATTTATGTCTATACGTATATCCAAAAAAGCCACCTAAAATAAACTTCCTTATAACAATTTCTCTATCGCTTGCGTCATTGGGGTCGTAAATAGCTAGCGCCACCCCCAACGTTTCCTCCAGATCATAAGTTCCTATCCCACCAAGCCAATAAGAAAGCTGGGGAGTAAACGGAAGATTCACTCCTGGCGACATCAACATAAAAGTCTCCTAATCCGGAAAAGCTGTGTAAGGGCTATTAATATTTTGTCTGCGAAACCGCACTTCAGAAGAATTTAACTCATCTACATATCGTGGATTCTGTTGATCTCTTCTATTCGGCTTATATCCTCTGCCACCATTCGGCATCTCTTTTCTCACCACCGAATCCCCCTGAGATGTAAAACCTGTAGGAGCAGGAGGTGTTTGACTCATTCTGAAAACAGCATCATTGATAGCATGAAGCTGTAGCCGCCAATTCTTGAACTGAGAGCTCGAATTTACCCTTTCCCGTACTCCACTCTCAGTGGGATGACTGCCATCAATGGCTCTTTGCTTGAGCGCATGATCCGGAATTTCCGGATTATGTTTAGCGACAGCATTTGGTACAAATCCTCGTATTCATTCACTCGCCTCTTCGCATTCGCCTCCGCCAACTCATCAATTCTCGCCCTCCGCTCTTGCGCCGTCATCTTCGGCAGCGCTGGCTCACCCTCATCAACAACCGAACCACCCACCCCATCCGGCACCGGACATCCCGGCCTGTTCGGCGGTGGGCAGTTGGACGTCAACCCCAACGGATCCACCCACCCCGTCGGATTCGGCACGTACCGGTACTGGTTCAACCCACCCGCCAGCTTCACCGGATCCGGCGTCAGGTACCGTCCAACGTCCGGGTCGTAGTACCGATGCCGGTTGTAGTGCAGCCCGCTTTCCGCATCGAAATACTGGCCTTGAAAGCGCAGCGGCTGGTCGAGGTAGTCCTCGGTCGCGAGCTGCAGCGAGGTGACCTTGCCGTAGGCGCTGTATTTGGCTGACCAGACGATGTCGCCGCTGTAGTCGGTCAGTTCCTGCGGCGTGCCGAGGTGGTCGAGTTGGTAGTAGAACGGGCAGGCGCGTTTCGGGCCTTGGCCGTCGAGCATCGCCAATGGGCGGAAGGTGCCGGGTTCGTAGATGAAGCTGCGGTGCTGGGTCGGGCTGCTTTCGGCGATCAGGTGGTCGCCTTGCCAGAAGAACTCGGTGGTCTGGCCGTCGACCGTTTTGCGGATGCGGCGGCCGAAGGCGTCGTAGTGATAGGTGGCGCTGGTGCCGTCGGGGCGGGTCAGGCCGATCAGGCGGTGCTGGCTGTCGTAGCGGTATGCAGTGACGAGCTGTTGGGCGCGGCCACGGCGTTCGCGGATCAGGTTGCCGAAGGCGTCGTAGTCGTAATGGCGGTCGCCCTGCATCAGCAGGCGGTTGCCCTTGATGCTGGTCGGGCCGGGCCGATCCTGCAGCAACAGGTTGCCGGCGGGGTCGTGGGCGAAGTTTTCCGGCACATCGTCGCGGATGTGGCGCACGCGGATCAGCCGGTCGAGCGCGTCGTACTGGTAGCTGCGCTGGCCGTGGCGGGTGTCGGTGATGTGTTCGAGATTGCCGTTGGCGCCGTAGGCAAAGTCGCGGCGGTACAGCGCACTGCGTTGATGGCCTACGCTGTGTGCCCGCAACCGTCCTTGTTCGTCGTAGGCATATTCGCTGAGCAGCAGGCCTTGCTGGCGCTGTTGCTCGCGACCGTTCTGGTAGACGTGGCGAGTGAGCAAGGCGCCGTTGAGGTCGATCGCGGTCAGCGCGCCGCCCTTGGCGTAGTGGTAGTCGAGCTTGCTGTTGTCCGGCAGGCGCATGCGGGTGAGCTGGCCGCAGGCGTCGTAGGTGTAGCGCAAGGTGCCCCAGCCCTGATGCTCACGGACCAGTCGGTCCTGCAGGTCGTATTCGAAGGCCAGCGGGTGATTCTGGCCGTCGTCCACGCCGACCAGCCGGCCGAGGCGGTCGTAGCGGTATTCAACCGTACTGGCATCGGGCAGGGTCTTGAGCAGCAGACGCCCAGCAGCGTCACGTTGGTAGCCGGTGACCAGCGTCGAGCCGTCATCGCCGTACTCGGTCTTCTCCAGCAGATGGCCGTTGCGGTCGTAGGCGTACGCGGTGCGCCGGCCATCAAAACCGGTTTCCTGCCGGATCAATCCGGTGGGCGTGTAGTCCAGCCGGTATTTTTCGCCAGACTCGTTCTCGATCTCCGTCAGCAACAGCTGCGCATGGTCGTAGCGGTATTGCAGCCGCGTGCCGTCCGGGTTGATCCGCCGGCTGACCCGGTGCAGGTCGTCGTCATACTCGTAGCGGGTGATGCGCCCCAACTCATCGCGTTCGGCGGTGATCTGGCCGTAGGCGCTGTAGGACCAGGCGCGGGTGGCGCCATTCGGCGAGGTGGTCTGGATCAGCCGGCCGACGGCGTCCCACACATGGCGGGTGACGGCGCCATGTTCGTCCTGCGCAGTAATCCGCCGCCCCAAGGCATCGTAGGAAAACTTCCGAACCCCACCGTCCGGCAGACTTTCCTCGACCAGTTGCCCGAGGTCGTTCCACACGAACACATGCCGGCCACTGTCCGGATAACGGATCGACAGCAACCGCCCCTGCGGGTCGTAGTGGTAATGGGTGACATGGCCGTCGGGATCGACCGCCTCGGTAACGTCGCCCTGGGCATTGCGCCGGTAGGTCCACTCCGCCTCGCCCCGGCTACGGCGGTGCAGGAAACCGTTGCGATACTCGTAGGACGTCGGCGCATCGTCCGGCGGAATCAGCGCAACTAACCGTCCGGCGTCGTCGTAGCGGTACTCGGTGACCGCCCCCAGCGCATCCTGCTCGGCAACCAGCCGGCCCTGCGCATCGTAGGCCTTGAGCTGCTCGCCACCGTCAGCCGCGACCTGGCGCACCAGCCGAGCGGTGTCGTCGTGGACGTAAACCTCTTCACGGCCATCGACGTAGCGCACCGTCACGCTGCCGGCGTCATCCCAGACGTAACGCGTGTCCATCTGCGAAAACGATGCCCAGTGCCGCACGCAACGTGCCGCCTTGCCGGAACGCTCCCACTCCCAGAAGAAACTCGCGCCGCCCGTCAACTGCCGTTGCAGGATGACGTGCCGGTCGTCGTAGTCGTAACGCTCGCTTTCGCCGACGGCGTTGGTCGCCTCGATCAACCGGTGACGCGCATCGAAGCGGTAGCTGACCAGCGTCTGCTCGGTGCACCAGGCAGACTCAGAAAAAACCTGATAATCGACCGCGACCAGATGCGCCCGTTCGTAGCGCAACAGCAGCGAACGACCGGCCCCGTTGTCGAGGCGCTGAACCCGATCGGAAAGATCTCGATGCACCGTCAGACGATTGCCATAGGCATCGCTGACAACCGTCAGACGCCCAGCCCGAAAGTGATAAAACCGCGCCGCCTCACCCGCCAGCGCAACGATCAGTTCCTCCGGCTCATCCCCAAGAAAGATCGCCGCCCGCGACAGACTGTTGTGAATCGCCGGCCGCTCGACAGTCGGCAGCGGAAACCGCGTCCGCCGGTTCTCATGGTCAACCCAGACCACGCCATCGCCCTCGACCTCCAGCCGATGCGCCAGCGAATGGCTCCAGCCAAACCCCAGCCCGACATCGATCTCGGCGGCACTGGTGCGATACAAGCGGCTGAACTCGAACGGCAGCAATCCATCCAGCACGCCATCGGTCAGCGTCAGCAGTTCCTCGCCGGTGACCATCGACACCGGACAGCCATTGGTGCAGGTCCGGGGCACGCAATCAGCGCTGTCGCCGTTGGGGTTTTTCGCCTGATCAGGCTTGTCGTCGTGGTGTTCATCCTTTTTCAGGGAAGCGTTGCGTCTGGCGTCCCAACGCAATTGCATGCGGCCCTTCTTCACGCCGGCTGCGATACCTCGTGCAGCGACGGATTTGTAGTGGTTCACGTAGTCGATGACGGCACCGACAATGCCGAACAACGCCTTCACCAGACGCGTCACCACTGACAACAACTGAGCGCCACGATCCACCAGGCGCAAGGTCAGATACGCAATCCCCGCCCCAGCCCCCACGAAGGTCAGCACGACGCCGATCAACACATCGATCAGCAGTTGCACCACCACCATCGAGACGGCCTCGGCGGTTTTTCCGGCAAGTTCGCCGGGTGGCAGCATCTCGAGCCACAGACTGGCCGTGCGCAGCAACAGACACAGCGCCGCCTCGTCACTGACGAGCAGTTGGAGCTGCTCCATTTTCTCCGGCATCGACTGCGCGAACTCGGCCAATGCCGTCGCGCTATCTCCCAGCCGGCCCGCAAACTGAAGAGGATTCTGGAGAATCTCCGACAGTAACCCGATGCTGTCCCACACCCCCTCGATCGCCGCCCAGCTCCCGGCCAGCAGGCCGTTGCCCGCCGCGGTCGCCACCGACTGCGACCACTGCGGCTTGAAGCCCTGCCACTCGCTGCGCAACCAGCCATCCAGCTCCCGGGTCAGGCCATCGTAGGACTCGAAAAGCGCATCAACCTGCTTCTCGCTGGCCTCGCCCTGCACCACCACCCGATAGAACTTGCCCGGCTCACCGGTGAACAAACCCTTGCCCTGAGCATCGAGCGTGATCGACTTGACCTCGCCGCCATCCACCGCCACCACATCGACAACGATGTCGCCCAACGGAATGTCGTACACCGACTCGAACTTGCTCTCGATCTCCATCCGCCCGGTTTCGGGGCATTGCACGACGGCCGAAGAGAAACGCATGTCGTCAATGGCGACCGCCGTGCTGTGTGCGCCGAAACGGATGATCCGCTCCATCCCCATCAGTGACGGCAGATCGGCCGCATGGCTGATGCTGTCTGCCGAGCGACTGAGCCAGTGCCTGAGCTGTTCGCGATAGAGATCGAGGGTGCGGGGAAAGCTGTCGAGCGCTTGCTCGATGCGGGTGATGGCCTCCATCAACGCATTCCCATGCGCATGACGAAATGAAAAACCGGGTCGAACATGGGCGTTCCCTCGCGCAAAAATCAGGCGAAGGACTTTGCGGGGGATCAAACAGAAAAGAAGTCAGGCGAGTAGGCGGTGGATGTAGGAGAAGTCTGTAACTGATCTTTATCGAATCGCAGACGCAAAAACGGGGCGGGAGGTTTCCCTCTCGCCCCGCTCACGGAACAGATGACTATTTACGAAGAAGAATGCCGGCCGGTCAGCTCTTTCAATTTGAGCTCGGCCAACGGATGTCCGGCCTTGGCGGCCATGGTCCACCAGCGAGCCGCTTCCAAAGGGTCCGGAGCCTTGCTCGGTGTACCGGCAAGACTGATGACACCGACTTGATACGCGGCCTTGCCATCCCCGGCCAGCGCCGCCAGCCGCAGCAACCGGACGCCCTCCTCACGCGCCCCCAGGCCAACACCGCGAAACGTCAGGATGTGCCCGTAGAGGCTCTGCGCGCCGACATCGCCCAGGTTGGCCATGCGCGCAAATTGCCCTTCGAGCCAACGCCAGCCTCGGGGCTGACGGACAAACCACGACCAGTGAAACAGCCTACGGGCCAGCCAGTAACTTGCCCGCGCCTTGAGTCGTAAAAACACTCAGGCCTCCGCCGATTCCGGGTACTCGTACTCAAAGACCCGCACCACTTCCGAGGCATGCCATGAGGCGGCGGCAACACCATCGGACGGGCCGGAAAATCGCCCAAGACGCTCGACACACTCAAAGAAACCGGTGCGTGGCAGGCGACTGGCGCCCTGGCTGATCACCAGCGAACTGCGCAGCGGTTGTTCGGCTTTCGCGTCCAGCGCAGCCAGATGCTCCAGTGCAGCGGTCAGGGTCTGCATCGCCGGAGTCGGCAGTTGCAGACGTTCGAGCAAGGCTCGATAGGTCAGAAGATGGCGCTGCCTGCGCGCCTGGTCCAGCTCCCCCAGCAATCCGTCCCAATGTTGACGACTGATGCGTACGCTCACGATTGTTCCCTCCACCCTGGCACCGTCAACTCCCAGGCCAGGCTGCGGCGAATCGCAGCGTCGGGCAGACGCTCACCGCTTTCGATCATGGCCAGGTAAGACGGGCTGATGCCTACCGTGCGGGCGAGCGCCTCGATGGCGATGCCCTTCCCTTCGCGCAAACTGCGTAATTGATCCAGACCTGGAAGAATCGGGTCCGGTGTGGCCGCAAGCGGCGCTGGAGCCGGTTGCGACGGTGCTTCGTTAATGCCTGCTGCTTTCAGTAGAGCCTGATACTGAGCCCATGGCAGAACCGCATATTCGGGTTCGCCATCGCGTGCAATTATCTGAATATCCATGACTACCCCGTAGGACAACAACACTTAGCGAGTCGGCACTTTTCCCTAGAAGTGTAATCCTAACAGCGGCCAAGGTCGTGGGGGGTATCTATCTGTATAAGAGGCTGTCGCGATTCAGGACTTTTTCGGGCCCTGAAGCTGAAGTTGTTCGGGTGTATCGGGCAGTCGTTCGACAACCCTGAGCTTTTCCGGCGCCTGTCGTTGACGCCACAAACGGAATGCACTGAGCTCGTCGTCGAGGGTTTTCATCACCCAGGCAAGGACGGCGATGTCATCGAGCATGCCGAAAACGGGAATGAAATCCGGGATCGCATCCACCGGACTGAGGAAGTACATCAGGGCCGCAACGACCGAAACGATGGCCTTGGGACTGATCGCACGATACTCACCACGCCAGTACGCCAGGCACAGCGCCTGAAGCAATCGCAGATCATCCTTCAGCTTGCCGAGACGATTGCCCTGGGCAGCGCCTTTGCTGGCCACGGCAAACAGCAGCGTCGGCAAACGGCCACGGGCCAGGAGTCGTCCGGCCAATGGCAGGAACCGGGCGAAATTCCATGGAGCTTTCATCTATTTCTCCCGTTGAAATGTTATCCACACAAATTGTGGATAACCTTGTGAACAGAGCTGCATTTCAACGCTGAGAGCCCCGGTTCATAAGGGCTGCGCTCAGATCGGGCGTTTTTTACTCACATAAAAAACCCCAATATTTCATTGACTTGGCGGCTCAGGGCGTCTAGCGCGGGCAGCTACAAAGTCTAGGACTGTCGTGGCGCCTGTCGGTTCGCTCTGTTTACGCCGGGCGCCGACCAGATGCAACAACGCCCCGCATTAGCGAGGCGTTGTTGTCGAAACCGGGGCCAATTACTTGGCTGCGGCGTCTTCCTTGGATGGATCCTTGATGGCCAGCAGTTCCAGGTCGAAGACCAGGACCGAGTTGGCCGGAATCGCCGGGCTTGGCGATTGGGCGCCGTAAGCCAGATCGCTAGGGATGTACAGCTTGTACTTCTCGCCAACGTGCATCAGTTGCAGGCCTTCGACCCACCCCGGGATCACGCCGCTTACCGGCAGATCGATCGGGCTGCCGCGCTCGACGGAGCTGTCGAATACGGTGCCGTTGGTCAGCTTGCCGGTGTAGTGAACAGTCACGACGTCGGTAGGCTTAGGCTGTGGGCCGTCGGCTTTCTTGACCACTTCGTACTGCAGACCGGAAGCGGTGGTGGTCACGCCGGCTTTCTTGCCGTTTTCTTCGAGGAATTTCTTGCCGGCGGCTGCCGACTCTTCACTCATCTTGGCCATACGCTCTTCGGCACGCTTTTGCAGTGCAGCGAAGGCTTCGACCAGATCTTCATCTTTCAGCTTCTGTTCTTTCTTGCCGACGGCATCTTCGATGCCCTGGGCTACCGCTTTGGAGTCCAGATCATCCATGCCTTCCTGAGCGAGGCTCTTGCCCATGTTCAGGCCGATACCGTAGGAAGCTTTTTGCGCCGGGGTTTTCAGCTCTACGCTGGTCTGCGAATCACAACCCGCGAGGACCAGGCTAACCAGGGCAACCGCCGCCGCCAACCGATGCTGTTTCATGCTATTTCCTTGTTCATGCGCCGAAAGGGCAATCGAGTAAAGCCGCGAGCTTATCAGGCCGCCACGACCAATGGCTACCGGCATGAGAGCAGGAATCTTCCGATAAGTTCAGGGATTAAAAAGCATTTGAGCAAAGCCATGATGAAGCTTCTGTCATCTTGCCCTGACAGTGACCGATGCCCCTTCCCACAACACTTGGCGTAATGGCCACTTGCCGCACAGGACTCGGCTCAGGCATAACAGCGCAACAACTCGACAAGGATGTTCATCTTGCGCCTCTTATTCCGTGTACTGATGCTGATCGTGGTGCTGCTGGGACTGCTCCTGGCGGTGGTTCTTTACTATGTCGCCAATCCGAAACTGCCCTTCCCGACGCCCGCCAAACAGGTGCATTACCTCAAGCAATGGACCGACGAAGAGCGCCAGACCTACTACTTCACGCCACAGGGCACTCAGGTAAAAGGGCTTCGTTATGAGTGGTTCCAGGCTCTGGAACTGCCGTTCTCGCAGCAACGTTTCGCGTCCCCGGAATACCTCGCACGCTTCGGTTTTCTGGTCGATCCGCAGCAAAAAGCCACGCCGAACAACCCGGGGAATCTGCCGGTGGGTTTCACCCGGCATCAAAATCCGGGCAGCTCCGAGCAATATCTGGACATCACCTGCGCGGCCTGCCACACCGGCGAACTGCATCTCAATGGCCAGGCCGTGCGCATCGACGGCGGCTCGGCGCAGCATGTTTTGCCTTCCAGCGTTCCTACATTACGCGGAGGCAGTTTCGGACAGGCCCTGGTCGCCAGTCTGACCTCCACTTACTACAACCCGTGGAAATTCGAGCGGTTCGCCCGCACCGTTCTCGGCGAAGAATACGACGCGCGCCACGAACAACTGCGCAAAGACTTAAAAGGATCGCTGAATACATTCCTGAAAGTGGCGTGGAACGACACCCATCGCGGCCTCTATCCCACCGAAGAAGGTCCGGGACGCACCGATGCATTCGGACGGATCGCCAACGCGACTTTCGGCGATGCAATCTCCCCCACCAACTATCGCGTAGCCAACGCGCCCGTGGATTACCCGCAACTGTGGGACATGTGGACCTTTGACTGGGTGCAATGGAACGGCTCGGCGCAGCAACCGATGGCGCGCAACATCGGCGAGGCTCTGGGGGTTGGCGCCACATTGAATTTCTTCGACACCAACGGCCAGCCGCTGCAGGGTGATGAACGTTACGCATCGAGCGTGCGCGTGCGCGATCTGCACAAGATCGAAGAAACCCTGCAAAAACTTCAGCCACCCGCCTGGCCAGAAGAACTGTTTGGCAAAGTCGACAAACCACTGGCGGCCAGGGGGCGAGCCCTGTTTGCCGAAAACTGTGCGGGTTGCCACGTCCCACGGGTGACGCAGGAAGGCGAACGCTGGATCCAGCATCTGCACATGCTGCCGGTGGATGTCATCGGAACCGATCCGAACGCGGCCAACAACATCGCCAACCACCGTTTCGACCTGACAGCGCTGCAATGGAATCCGGCGGAGCTGGAGCAAATGGACGTGAAGCTGCATCCCACGCCCAAAGAACCACTCGACCTCAGCCAGTTATCCGTGGCCAAAGGCTTGGCTTACGTGACGGCGTTCGTTGAAAACCGCGCTTATCGTGAAGCGGGCGTCACAGCGCAGGAGAAACCAGAACTCGACGGCTTCGGTCTGCCCATCGGCGTCCGGGAAAAAGTCGCCTACAAGGCCCGGCCGCTTGCTGGTGTATGGGCCACCCCGCCATTCCTACACAACGGCTCGGTGCCGAGCCTGTATCAACTGCTGTCGCCGCAGGATGAACGCTCCACCACTTTCTATAAAGGCACTCTGGAATACGACCCTCGGCATCTGGGGTATCGCACCGAAGCCTTTACCAACGCTTTCCTGTTCGACACACGCATCACCGGCAACCACAACAGTGGCCATGAGTTCCGCGCCGGCGAGCGTGGCAACGGGGTCATCGGGCGGTTGCTGCAGCCAGAGGAGCGCTGGGCGCTGCTGGAATACCTGAAAGTGCTGGGCGGCCCGCTGGAGGCGCAATTGCCATGATTTTCAATTCATTCAAGAAGCCATCAATGCTGGCGCGCTTCTGGTTGTGGTTGGGCCGCTTGTTGGGCAAAACCCTGCTGTTTTTGCTGGTGATCGGACTGATCGGCTGGGCTTTGGCAACCGCCTGGTTTGCCTGGCAGCACCGGGGACCGGTATCGGCACTG
Organism: Pseudomonas sp. R43(2017); assembly: GCF_002112345.1. Classification (NCBI taxonomy): domain Bacteria; kingdom Pseudomonadati; phylum Pseudomonadota; class Gammaproteobacteria; order Pseudomonadales; family Pseudomonadaceae; genus Pseudomonas; species Pseudomonas sp. R43(2017). The sequence continues at coordinate 663,391 of NZ_NEHJ01000003.1, read as the reverse complement.
GAGCAGATTCCGGACGGCGAAGCGTCCATGACGCAGGACGTGATCCAGACCGCTGTGCGAATAGTCGACCAGCACCGGGAAAGCACGCGTTTTCTGCGCGACGCCCATGCCAAGGCCCACGGTTGTGTGAAGGCGGACGTGCAAGTGCTGCCGGATCTGGCTCAGGAACTGCGGCGCGGTGTGTTCAGCGAGCCAGGCAAGATCTGGCAGGCGACAATGCGTCTGTCCAACGGCAACGCCTACCCGCAATTCGACAGCATCCGCGATGCCCGGGGCATGGCGATCAAATTGCTTGATGTGCCGGGCAAACAGTTGCTGGGTGACCGCCAGGGCCCGCACGAGCAGGATTTCGTGATGTTCAGCCATCCGAATTTCTTCGTCAGCGATGTCGCTGAATATCGTCAGAATGTGGCGGCGCAGGCTGACGGCAAGAAGGTCATGGCATTCTTTCCGGGCTGGGATCCGCGAAACTGGCAGATCAGGCATTTGTTCATTGCGCTGGCAACGCTTTCTCCGCCGCCCGAGAGCCCGACGCGTACCACCTACTTCTCGGTATCGCCCTACAAGTTCGGCGAGGCCAATGCGAAGTTCCGGGTAATGCCGGATCCGGACAACTGCCCGGCCTACACGCTGCCGAAGCAAAACCAGGATCTGCCGAATTTCCTACGCAGTGCGCTGAATCAGCAACTGTCCACGGATCGGGTGCCCGCGTGTTTTGTGCTGCAAATCCAGCGTCAGGACGCGAACAAGTACATGCCGATCGAAGACACCAGCATCGAATGGCGCGAACAGGACAGTCCGTTCCAGAGCGTAGCCAGAATCACCCTGCCCCCTCAGGACTTCGACACCCCGGCCCTGAACCTGCAATGCGACAACCTGTCGTTTAACCCCTGGTTCGGAATCGAGGCCCATCGCCCGATTGGTGGAATCAACCGCCTGCGCAAGGCGGTGTATGAAGCAGTGAGTGTTTACCGGCATAGCCGCAACGCCAGCCCGTAACAAACCGCAGAAACGAAAAAAGCGACCCGCAGGTCGCTTTTTTCATGCCCGGACGAGCAAAAAGCCAATCGCCAGACAGCAAAAAGCCCGCACTTGGCGGGCTTTCCGTGGTGACCTGGCGTTCAGTGTTCCAGGTTACCGAATATGGCGCAGCGGACGGGACTCGAACCCGCGACCCCCGGCGTGACAGGCCGGTATTCTAACCGACTGAACTACCGCTGCGCGAAACGCTTGAAACGAATGGTGGGTGATGACGGGATCGAACCGCCGACATTCTGCTTGTAAGGCAGACGCTCTCCCAGCTGAGCTAATCACCCTTCGCTTCGTTACGGGACGCATTATGCCACAAGTTTTCGTAAAGTGTTGATTTAATTGAAGTTTTTTTCAAATAAATCCGAAAACCGGTGAAACGACACATTCCGCATGTACAACTCGAGGCAGAAAAAAACCCGCCTTGGCGGGTTCTTCCGTGGTGACCTGGCGTTCAGTGTTCCAGGTTACCGAATATGGCGCAGCGGACGGGACTCGAACCCGCGACCCCCGGCGTGACAGGCCGGTATTCTAACCGACTGAACTACCGCTGCGCTAAACACTTGAAACGAATGGTGGGTGATGACGGGATCGAACCGCCGACATTCTGCTTGTAAGGCAGACGCTCTCCCAGCTGAGCTAATCACCCTTCGCTTCGGTGTGGCGCGCATTCTACGGAGCGACCCAACCTCTGGCAAGCACTTTTTTAAATAATTTTCTCAGGCCTTCCAAAGGCTTAGAGAAGGGTTGGCCTATGGGGCGGCGAAGACAATAATGCCCCCCTTTGTATAAAGGAGAGACTCACCCCATGTGGTTCAAGAACCTGCTTATCTATCGCCTGACCCAAGACCTGCCTGTCGATGCCGAGGCGCTGGAAACTGCACTGGCCACCAAACTGGCGCGTCCATGTGCAAGCCAGGAGTTGACCACCTACGGTTTCGTCGCGCCGTTCGGCAAGGGCGAAGATGCCCCACTGGTGCACGTCAGCGGTGATTTCCTGCTGATCTCCGCCCGTAAAGAAGAACGCATCCTGCCGGGCAGCGTCGTGCGTGACGCGGTGAAGGAGAAAGTCGAAGAGATCGAAGCCGAGCAGATGCGCAAGGTCTATAAGAAGGAACGCGATCAGATCAAGGATGAAATCATCCAGGCGTTCCTGCCGCGCGCCTTCATCCGCCGCTCGTCGACTTTCGCTGCCATCGCGCCGAAACAGGGCCTGATCCTGGTCAACTCGGCCAGCCCGAAACGCGCCGAAGACCTGCTCTCCACCCTGCGTGAAGTGATCGGCACCCTGCCGGTTCGCCCGCTGACCGTGAAAACCGCACCAACCGCCGTGATGACCGAATGGGTCACCACTCAGCAAGCCGCTCCGGACTTCTTCGTGCTGGACGAGTGCGAACTGCGCGACACCCACGAAGATGGCGGCATCGTCCGTTGCAAGCGTCAGGACCTGACCAGCGAAGAAATCCAGCTGCACCTGAGCACCGGCAAAGTGGTGACTCAACTATCGCTGGCCTGGCAGGACAAACTGTCGTTCATGCTCGACGACAAGATGACCGTCAAACGCCTGAAGTTCGAAGACCTGCTGCAGGATCAGGCGGAACAGGACGGCGGTGACGAAGCCCTCGGCCAACTGGACGCCAGCTTCACCCTGATGATGCTGACGTTCGGCGACTTCCTGCCGGCGCTGGTTGAAGCACTGGGCGGTGAAGAGACGCCGCAGGGGATCTAAAGCCTGCGAGTTTCACCTGTGGGAGCGAGCTTGCTCGCGAAGGCGCCGTGTCAGGCACTATATAAGTTGAATGACACAATGCTTTCGCGAGCAAGCTCGCTCCCACAGTTCGTTTTGTAGCGTTTATCAATAATAAGGAACAGGCCATGCGCGCACTGGCTGCACTGAGTCGTTTTGTCGGCAACACTTTCGCTTACTGGGTTCTGATTTTCGCCGTGGTCGCCTTTCTGCAACCGGCGTGGTTCCTCAACCTGAAAGGCGCAATCGTGCCACTGCTCGGGCTGGTGATGTTCGGCATGGGCCTGACCCTCAAACTTGACGACTTCGCCGCCGTCGCCCGTCATCCATGGCGCGTGGCACTGGGCGTGGTTGCGCATTTCGTGATCATGCCGGGGATGGCGTGGTTGCTCTGCCAGGTTTTTCACCTGCCACCGGAGATCGCCGTCGGCGTGATTCTGGTCGGGTGCTGCCCGAGCGGCACTTCTTCAAACGTTATGACCTGGCTGGCTCGGGGCGATCTGGCGCTGTCGGTAGCCATCGCAGCCGTCACCACCCTCCTCGCCCCGCTGCTGACGCCGGCGCTGATCTGGCTGCTGGCCTCGGCCTGGTTGCCGGTTTCGTTCATGGAATTGTTCTGGTCGATTCTGCAAGTGGTGCTGCTGCCGATCGTGCTCGGTGTCGTCGCGCAACGCTTGCTCGGTGACAGGGTTCGTCACGCAGTGGAGGTTTTGCCGCTGGTGTCCGTGGTCAGCATCGTGATCATCGTCGCCGCCGTGGTGGCTGCCAGTCAGGCGAAAATCGCTGAATCCGGCCTGCTGATCATGGCCGTGGTAATGCTGCACAACAGCTTCGGCTACTTGCTGGGTTATTTCACCGGACGCCTGTTCGGCTTGCCGCTGGCTCAGCGCAAGTCTCTGGCGCTGGAAGTCGGGATGCAAAACTCGGGGCTGGGGGCTGCGTTGGCCAGTGCGCACTTTTCGCCTTTGGCGGCGGTGCCGAGCGCGCTATTCAGTGTGTGGCACAACATTTCCGGGGCGCTGCTTTCGACGTATTTCCGACGCATGAGCGAGAAGGAAGATCGTGAGGCTTTGGCTCGGCAGCCTGCAGACTGACCGGGTCCCCGGCGCACTTTTTTAGGTACTATGTGCGCCACGCGGGGACGACCCTGCGGCTCAATCGAGTTTCAATCCGGGGACGGCCCCGTCAATCGATGGAGGTCTTTCATGTCCTGGATCATTCTGTTTTTCGCCGGTCTGTTCGAAGTCGGCTGGGCCGTCGGCCTGAAATACACCGATGGCTTCACCCGTCCACTTCCGACCGTTCTCACCGTCGCCGCCATGGCAGTCAGCCTTGGTCTGTTGGGTCTGGCGATGAAGGAACTGCCGCTGGGCACGGCTTATGCGATCTGGACTGGCGTCGGCGCCGTGGGCACAGTGATTGCCGGGATCATTCTGTTTGGCGAGTCGATGGCATTGATTCGGCTGGCCAGCGTTGCACTGATCATCACCGGGCTGATCGGGCTCAAGGTCAGCGCCTGAGCCATTGCCGCCATCCTTCGGGGATGGCGGCTTTCTAAACTACTACCTGACAGTCCCGCGCAACTCCCCGACCAACGCTTGCAACTCCGCAGGTTGCGCCGCTTCAACGGCCACCGGCGAACCCGCCACCAGCGTCACCCGCGACCACAAGCGGTGAAACAACCCTTTATTCGGATCGCGACTGAAGAAACTCCCCCACAACCCCTGCAACGCGAGCGGAATCACCGGCACCGGCGTCTCTTCGAGAATCCGCGTCAGCCCGCCCTTGAACTCGTTGATCTCACCGTCAGCGGTCAACTTGCCTTCGGGGAAGATGCACACCAGCTCACCGTCCTTCAGATACTGGGCAATCCGGGTGAAGGCCTTTTCGTAGATCTGGATGTCTTCCTGGCGTCCGGCGATAGGAATCGTCCCCGCCGTGCGGAAGATAAAGTTCAGCACCGGCAGGTTGTAGATCTTGTAGTACATGACAAAGCGAATCGGCCGACGCACCGCGCCGCCAATCAGCAAGGCATCGACGAACGATACGTGGTTGCACACCAGCAACGCCGCGCCCTCATCGGGGATCGCTTCAAGGTTGCGATGCTCGACGCGGTACATGGAATGGCTGAGCAGCCAGATCATGAAACGCATACTGAACTCGGGGACGATCTTGAAGATGTAGGCGTTGACGCCGATGTTCAGCAGCGAGACCACCAGGAACAACTGCGGAATCGACAGTTTGACCACGCTCAGCAACACGATGGAGACGATGGCGGAAATCACCATGAACAGCGCGTTAAGAATGTTGTTGGCCGCGATCACTCGCGCCCGCTCGTTCTCGGCGGTGCGCGACTGGATCAGCGCATACAGCGGCACGATGTAGAAACCGCCAAAGATGCCAAGGCCGAGGATGTCGACCAGCACGGCCCAGGTGTGACCAAAGCCCAGCACTTCAGTCCAGCTGTGGCCAACGGCACTCTCCGGAATTCCACCGGAATGCCACCACAGCAACAGCCCGAAAACCGTCAGGCCGAACGAGCCGAACGGCACCAGACCGATCTCGACCTTGCGCCCGGAAAGCTTCTCGCAAAGCATCGAGCCGAGAGCGATACCGACCGAAAACACCGTGAGAATCAGGGTGACCACGGTTTCATCGCCGTGCATCCACTCCTTCGCGTAAGCCGGGATCTGTGTCAGATAAATCGCCCCGACAAACCAGAACCACGAGTTGCCGACAATCGAGCGCGACACCGCGGGCGTCTGGCCCAGACCGAGTTTCAGCGTGGCCCAGGACTGGCTGAAAATATTCCAGTTCAGGCGCATTTCCGGCGAAGCGGCCGCCGCCCGGGGAATGCTGCGGCTGGCGAGGTAACCGAGTACGGCGATGCCGACAATCGCGGCCGACACCAACGGCGCATAGTGCGACGAGGACATGATGACCCCGGCGCCGATGGTGCCCGCCAGAATCGCCAGAAACGTGCCCATTTCCACCAGACCGTTACCGCCGACCAGCTCATCCTCGTGCAAGGCCTGCGGCAGGATCGAATACTTCACCGGCCCGAACAGCGCCGAGTGCGTGCCCATGGCGAACAGTGCCACCAGCATCAGCGACAGGTGATCGAACAGGAAACCGACGGATCCCACGGCCATGATGGCGATTTCCGCCAGTTTGATCAGACGGATCAGCGCATCCTTGGCGAACTTTTCGCCGAACTGTCCGGCCAGCGCCGAAAACAGAAAGAACGGCAGAATAAACAGCAGCGCACACAGGTTGACCCAGATCGAGCGGTCACCTTCGATGGTCAGCCGATAGAGAATGGCGAGGATCAGCGATTGCTTGAACACGTTGTCGTTGAACGCGCCCAGCGACTGGGTGATGAAGAACGGCAGGAAGCGCCGGGTACGCAGCAGGTTGAACTGTGAGGGGTGACTCATCTTCCGTGTGTCCCTGATGTTGGGTAACGAGTGGCCTGGATACGCTTATTGGAATGTCGATCCGCGATCCAGGCCACACCTTACCTAAACTTTTCAGGTTATTTCTTCAAACCTGCAATGCACGGTGAAACAAACAGCTCGCCGCGCCAGGCGCCTTGCAATGTGCGCTTGCCGACGATCAGCCACATCACCGCCAGCAACGTCACCAGCACACAACCGACCACGCTGAAGAAAGTCAGGTTCAGCGTGCTGCCGAGCTTCAGGGTCGCCAGCGAATACACGCCCAACGGGAAGGTAAAACCCCACCAGCCGAGGTTGAACGGGATGCCATCGCGCAGGTAGCGCACGGTGATCAGCAGCGCCATCAACATCCACCACAGACCAAAACCCCAGAGCGTGATCCCGGCCACCAGGCCCAGACCCGAAGCGATTTCACCGATCCCCGGCAGGCCGTTGGCCGCGAAGATCGCTGGCGCATCGCCGCCCAGCAGCAACATGCCCAGGGCACCGGTGCCGATCGGCCCCAATGCGAGCCAGCTCGATGCGGCCATGTTTTCGTGGGGCAGTTTGTGCAGGGCCATGCGCAACAGCAGGATGGTCAGAATGCTGAACGCCACCGGCAGGGAAAAGGCCCAGAGCACGTAGCTGGTCGTCAGCACTACCAGTTGCGAGTGCGCATCGGCCAAGTGCGGCGCGAGCAGTCCGCCGCTGGCCGCCGCCACTTCCGCCGCCACCACCGGCAACAGCCAGACGGCGGTCATCTGATCGATGCTGTGTTCCTGACGGGTAAACATCATGTAGGGAATCAGCACACCGCAGGCCAGCGACATCGCCACGTCCAGCCACCACAGCACTTCAGCCAGATGAATGACGCCCTCGCCCCAACGCGGCAGGCCGAACAGCAGAAAGCCATTGATGATGGTCGCCAGGCCCATGGGAATGGTGCCGAAGAACATCGAAACCGTGGAGTGGCCGAAGATCCGCCGCGCTTCATCAAAAAACAGAATCCAGCGTGCGGCGTAGGCAGCGGTAAACAGCACGAACAACAGAATGTTGAACATCCACAGCCCTTCGGCCACGGCGTGCAGTCCCGGAATGGCGACGGGCAGTTGGGCCAGCGCCAACGCCAGCACACCGGTACCCATGGTCGCGGCGAACCAGTTCGGTGTGAATTGGCGGATCACTTCACGGGGATGCTGAAGCTGGCTGAAAGGCTTGATACCGGGTTTGGCACTGTTTGGGCAAATCATCATGAACTCCTGTCCTCAGGTGAGGTTGAGCCCATGGTAGAACCGAATCGAATATCTATATAACGGGTAATTTCTCTAACTGTTATCTATTTATCAGATATAGACCTAAACGCTGCCCTCAGTTTCGATCACCAGAATCCGCGCGGCGCCTTGCGGGTGGGCAACATGCTCAGTGCCGACGGACGCATAGAAGATGTCACCGACATCGAGCTGCACCTGCTTTTCTTCGCCCTCTTCGCGGTAATGCATGAGCACCTGACCGTCGAGCACCACGAACACTTCCTCGCCGTCGTTGACGTGCCATTTGTACGGCTGGTCGGTCCAGTGCAGACGCGTGGTGATGCCGTTCATGTTGGCGATGTCGAGCGCGCCCCAGGCACGCTCGGCGGTGAAGGACTTGCTGCGGATAATCTTCATGAGTCGATCCGTGAGAAGAATGGGCTGGCCAAGGCTAACCGAATCCGCAGGCTTATGGCGCGCTGCAGGTCTTGGCCGCCTGCGCACGGAAACTCATCAACAGCGCGCCGACCGCCAGTAAGATCAGTACCGCGCCATACACATCGGTGGTCGCCAGCAGGCCGAGGCTGTGGGTGAAGTGCCCGGCCAGCAATGCTGGCAGACAGAACGCCAGGTAACTCAGTACATAGAATGCCGACATCAACCCGGCGCGCTCATGGGGCAACGCCAGCGGCACCAGACTGCGCACCGCCCCCAGAAACCCGGAGCCGAATCCACACCCGGCGACCAGCGTACCGAAGAAGAACAGCGACAGACTGGCGCTGTGCACGCCCAGCAGCATCAATACGATGCCGGCCGGCAGCAGGCTTGCGCCAAGTTGCAGCGCCCGGGAGGCAGGACGATTGCGCAAAGTGAAGATCATCAGGGCGCCGGTAACGGTCAACGCCGCCACGGTCGCGCCGCCGATCAAATTGGAAGTGGAACCGGTCGTCGTGCGTACCAGCGACGGAGCGAGCGAGGCATAGAAACCGCCGAGCGCCCAGGTCGCGGTGTTCAACGGCAATACGCGCCAGAGTGTGGAGCGAGCCTGAACCGGTACATGCAGGGTCGGCCGCAGCGAGGCCCATGCTCCGGCTTGAGGCGAGACACTTTCCGGCAGGCGCCAGACATAAATCCCCTGCAACACAAACAGCACGAGCAGCAGCCAATAGGTCAGTTGCAGTGGTGCAGGCGCGAACTCCACCAGCAAACCGCAGCCCATCGAACCTAGCGCCATGCCAAGCAACGGTGCCACGCTGTTGATCAGCGGCCCTTGTTGACGGTCAGTGTCCAGCAGTGTCGCGCTCAACACGGCAGTAGCCATGCCGGTGGCAAATCCCTGCAGCACTCGCGCGCCGATCAGCCAGCCGACGCTGTCGGCATAAATGAACAGCAACATCGCCAAAGCGTTCAGGACAACCGCAGTGAAAATCACCGGTTTGCGTCCCAGGTGATCCGACAACGAACCGACCGTCAGCAACGCGGCCAGCAGACTCAGCGCGTAAACGCCGAAAATCAGGGTCAGCACCGCTGCCGAAAAATGCAGGTGGTCCTGATACAGGTGATACAACGGCGTCGGCGCAGTGGAAGCGGCGAGAAAACTGAGTAAGGTGATCGCCAGAAACCACAGGCTGGAACGGTTGGAAGCAAGGCCGGTCATGAGCATACTCCTTAAAAGCTATTTTTTTGCTTTTGCGGAGTGTGCGCCCGACTTGCGCTTAAAGCAAATTCTTTGTGTTAAGGTCTGACACATGCCTATTAAAGAAAGTAGCCGTCCCGGCGGCCGAAGCGCCCGGGTGCAGGAATCGATTCACGGCGCCGTGCGTGCACTCCTCGAAGAACAGGAGCGTTCCACCGTGACCGTCCCGCAAATTGCCGCGCGGGCCGGGGTTACGCCCTCTACCATTTATCGGCGCTGGGGCGATTTGGCGGCGCTGCTCGCCGACGTCGCCCTCGCCCGCTTGCGCCCTGAGAGCGATCCGCTGGAAACCGGCAGCCTGCGCGGTGATATCCGCGCCTGGGCCGAGCAGTATCTGGACGAAATGAGTTCCGAGCCGGGGCGCAATGTCATGCGTGACGTGCAGGCCAGCGCCACACCGGGATTCTGCATCGCGATCATTGCCGATCAGTTGCAGACCATTGTCGATCGCTTCCCGGATCAGTCGCCACCAAGCGTGGATCACCTGATCAACCTGGTGGTTTCGCCGACGGTGTTTCGCATTCTGTTTGCCGTGGAACCGCTTGAAGTCGAAGAACTGCACCGGCTGATCGACATCGCGCTGCGTCAGGACTGACAGCGCAGAACCGCCCGGTTCTGCGCCTGCGACACCCCGCCACGCCACGACCTTGGTCGACACTGACTAACCGCCGCGCACATGCGAGACTGTCTGGCCGGGCGTGAGTCCGGTCGTATTCTGTCGGGAGTGCTCCATGTCGTTGTCCACCGGGCTGATCGCCGCCGTCGCCCTGGCCTATATGGCCATCATGTTCGCCATCGCCTTCTACGGCGACCGTCGCAGCGCGCCATTGCCGCCGCGGATGCGTGCCTGGGTGTACAGCCTGTCGCTGGCGGTCTATTGCACCAGCTGGACGTTCTTCGGTGCAGTCGGTCAGGCCGCCGAACAACTGTGGTCATTTCTGCCGATCTACCTCGGGCCGATCCTGCTGTTGCTGGGCGCGCCGTGGGTCCTGCAAAAAATGGTGATGATCAGCAAACAGGAAAACATCACCTCCATCGCCGACTTCATCGCCGCCCGCTACGGCAAATCCCAATCGCTGGCGGTGGTCGTGGCGCTGATCTGTCTGGTCGGCGTTCTGCCTTATATAGCCTTGCAACTCAAAGGCATTGTCCTCGGCGTGAACCTGCTGATCGGCGCCGGCGCCGATGCCATGGGCACCCGCGCCCAGGACACGGCGCTGATCGTGTCGCTGGTACTGGCCTTGTTCACCATCGTCTTCGGTACGCGCAACCTCGACGCCACCGAGCACCACCGGGGCATGGTGCTGGCGATTGCGTTCGAGTCACTGGTGAAGCTGTTCGCCTTCCTCGCCGTCGGCGCCTTCGTCACCTATGGCCTGTATGACGGCTTCGACGACCTGTTCAATCAGGCGATGCTCGCCCCGCGCCTTGAGGAATACTGGAAAGAAACCATCAACTGGCCGTCGATGGTGGTGCAGACCGGTGTGGCGATGATGGCGATCATCTGCCTGCCCCGGCAGTTCCACGTCACCGTGGTGGAAAACATCGACCCGCAGGATCTGCGCCTGGCCAAGTGGGTGTTCCCGACTTATCTGGCCTTGGCCGCGCTGTTCGTAGTCCCGATCGCGCTGGCCGGTCAGATGATGTTGCCCAGCTCCGTTCTCCCGGATTCTTTCGTCATCAGCCTGCCGCTGGCCCAGGCCCACCCGGCGCTGGCGATGCTGGCGTTCATTGGTGGCGCATCGGCGGCTACCGGCATGGTGATCGTGGCGAGTGTGGCGCTGTCGACCATGGTGTCCAACGACATGCTGTTGCCGTGGCTGTTGCGGCGCAACAATGCCGAGCGGCCGTTCGAAGTCTTCCGCCAGTGGATGCTTTCGGTACGCCGGGTCAGCATCGTGGTCATTCTGTTGCTGGCTTACGTCAGCTACCGCCTGCTCGGTTCCACCGCGAGCCTGGCGACCATCGGCCAGATCGCCTTCGCCGCCGTGACCCAACTGGCGCCGGCCATGCTCGGCGCGCTGTACTGGAAACAGGCCAACCGCCGGGGCGTGTTCGCCGGCCTCGCCGCTGGCACGTTCCTGTGGTTCTACACTTTGATCCTGCCGATTGCGGCTCGCAGCCTCGGCGTGCCGCTGGAAACGTTCCCGGGACTTGCCTGGCTGCACAGCAACCCGCTGAACCTGCCGATCACCCCGCTGACCCAAGGCGTGGTGCTGTCGCTGGCGGGCAACTTCACCCTGTTCGCCTGGGTCTCGGTACTGTCGCGGACCCGGGTGTCGGAACACTGGCAGGCCGGACGCTTCATCGGTCAGGAAATCAGCGCCCGGCCGAGCGCCCGCTCGATGTTGGCGGTGCAAATCGACGACTTGCTGCAACTGGCGGCACGATTTGTCGGTGAGGAACGTGCGCGGCAGAGTTTCATCCGCTTCGCCTATCGCCAGGGCAAAGGCTTCAACCCGAACCAGAACGCCGACGGTGAATGGATCGCCCACACCGAGCGATTGCTGGCCGGTGTCCTCGGCGCTTCTTCGACGCGAGCTGTAGTAAAAGCCGCCATCGAAGGTCGGGAAATGCAGCTGGAGGACGTCGTCCGGATTGCCGACGAAGCCTCGGAAGTGCTGCAGTTCAACCGCGCGCTGCTGCAAGGCGCCATCGAAAACATCACCCAGGGCATCAGCGTGGTCGACCAGTCACTGAAACTGGTGGCCTGGAACCGGCGCTATCTGGAGTTGTTCAATTATCCGGACGGCTTGATCAGTGTCGGCCGGCCGATTGCCGACATCATTCGCTACAACGCCGAGCGCGGTTTATGCGGCCCCGGCGAAGCGGAAGTCCACGTCGCCCGACGCCTGCACTGGATGCGTCAGGGCCGCGCCCACACCTCCGAGCGATTGTTCCCCAATGGCCGGGTGATCGAACTGATCGGCAACCCGATGCCCGGCGGCGGTTTCGTCATGAGTTTCACCGACATCACCGCGTTCCGCGAAGCCGAACAGGCACTGACCGAGGCCAACGAAGGGCTGGAGCAACGGGTCAGCGAACGGACTCAGGAACTGTCGCAACTCAACGTCGCGCTGACGGAAGCCAAAGGCAACGCCGAGGCGGCCAACCAGTCGAAAACCCGCTTCCTTGCAGCGGTCAGTCACGACTTGATGCAACCCTTGAACGCAGCGCGGCTGTTCTCCGCCGCCCTCTCCCATCAGGACGACGGTTTGAGCGGCGAAGCGCAGAAACTGGTGCAGCATCTCGACAGTTCGCTGCGCTCGGCCGAAGACCTGATCAGCGACCTGCTGGATATTTCCCGCCTGGAAAACGGCAAGATAAACCCGGATCGCAAGCCGTTTGCGGTCAATGAGCTGTTCGACACCCTCGGTGCCGAGTTCAAGGTTCTGGCGCAGGAACAGGGCTTGAGCTTCCGGGTGCGCGGCAGTCACTTGCGCATCGACAGCGACATCAAGTTGCTGCGGCGGATCCTGCAGAACTTCCTGACCAATGCCTTCCGCTACGCCAAAGGCCCGGTATTGCTGGGCGTGCGTCGGCGACAGGGCGAGGTTTGCCTTGAGGTGTGGGATCGCGGGCCGGGGATTCCGGAAGACAAGCAGCAAGTGATTTTCGAAGAGTTCAAACGCCTCGACAGCCACCAGACCCGCGCCGAGAAAGGCCTGGGCCTGGGTCTGGCGATTGCCGACGGCTTGTGCCGGGTGCTCGGGCACACCTTGCGCGTACGTTCATGGCCGGGGCGCGGCAGCGTGTTCAGTGTGCGGGTGCCGCTGGCGCGTACGCAGACTGCGCAGCCGAGCTCGGCGGTCGAACTCAACGGCAAGCTGCACAGCGGCGCGCAGGTGCTGTGCATCGACAACGAAGACAGCATCCTGATCGGCATGAACAGCCTGCTCACGCGTTGGGGTTGTCAGGTGTGGACGGCGCGCGACCGCGAGGAATGCGCGGCGCTGCTCAACAATGGCGTGCGGCCGCAACTGGCGCTGGTGGACTTCCACCTCGATCACGGCGAGACCGGTACCGATCTGATGGCCTGGTTGCGTACAAGCCTGGGCGAACCGGTGCCCGGCGTGGTGATCAGCGCCGACGGGCACCCGGAAACCGTGGCGCAGGTGCATGCGGCGGGGCTGGATTATCTGGCCAAACCGGTGAAACCGGCGGCGTTGCGGGCGTTGTTGAGTCGCTACTTGCCGCTCTAGAAGAGCGGCTTATTCAGGCAGTTCGACCAACCCGTCGGCATCGGTCATGGCGCGTTCCAGCAGATCCGCCGGCAGGCTCTTGCTCGCTCGCGCGCCGAGCAGTTTGAGCTGCTCGCTGCGGCTGACCAGGTTGCCGCGCCCTTCCGTCAGTTTGTTGCGCGCTGCGCTGTAGGCTTTGTCCAGTTGCTGCAGACGATTGCCGACTTCGTCCAGATCCTGAATGAACAGCACGAACTTGTCGTACAACCATCCGGCACGCTCGGCGATTTCCCGGGCGTTCTGGCTCTGGCGCTCCTGTTTCCACAGACTGTCGATGACCCGCAGGGTGGCGAGCAGCGTGGTCGGGCTGACGATCACGATATTGCGGTCGAAGGCTTCCTGGAACAGCGTCGGTTCGGCTTGCAGCGCCGCGGAAAACGCCGCTTCGATGGGCACGAACAGCAAGACGAAATCGAGGCTGTGCAAGCCTTCCAGACGTTTGTAGTCCTTGCCGGCCAGGCCTTTGACGTGACTGCGCAGCGACAGCACGTGCTGCTTCATGGCGATCTGGCCGATGGCATCGTCGTCGGCCGCCACATATTGCTGGTACGCCGTGAGGCTGACCTTGGAGTCGACCACCACCTGCTTGTCGCCCGGCAGGTAAATGATCACGTCCGGCTGGAAGCGCTCGCCGTCCGGGCCCTTGAGGTTGACCTGGGTCTGGTACTCGCGGCCCTTCTCCAGCCCGGCATGCTCCAGCACCCGCTCCAGAATCAGCTCGCCCCAGTTGCCCTGGGTTTTCTGGCCTTTCAGCGCGCGGGTCAGGTTGGTCGCTTCATCGCTCAGGCGCAGGTTCAGTTGCTGCAGGCGCTCAAGTTCCTTGGCCAGCGAGAAGCGCTCGCGAGCCTCGGCCTGATAGCTTTCCTCGACCCGTTTTTCGAAGGACTGGATACGTTCTTTCAAAGGATCAAGCAACTGCCCTAGGCGCTGCTGGCTGGTTTCGGCGAAACGCTGTTCACGCTCATCGAAGATCTTGCCCGCCAGTTCGGCGAACTGGGCGCGCAACTCGTCGCGGGAGCCTTGCAGGTCATCGAGACGTTGTTGATGGCTTTCCTGCTGCTCGCGCAATTCAGCATTCAGGGAAGCAGCCTGAGCATCCAGGCGCCGCAGTTCGGCTTCCTTGCTGGCGCGCTCTAGGTTCCAGGCATGGGCGGCGTCACGGGCGTCGTCACGCTCGATCTGCAACAGTTCGACCTCACGACGCACGGCCGCGAGATCGGCTTGTTTGGCGGCATTGGCCTGGCCGAGATCGGCGATTTCGTCGCGACAGGCTTCGAGCTGGGCGTTGAGACCGTCCTGGGCCATTTGCGCCATGGCCAGCCGCTCTTCGAGCAACGCGACTTCGGACTCGCCATGACTGGCCCGGCGCTGCAGTTGCCAGGCCAGTGCCAGCAGCGGTAACGCCGCGCCTGCCAAGCCAAGCAAGATGCTGGTCAAGTCCATCGCCATAGTGATTCCCGCCGATCCAATAAAGCCTGAAGGTTAACCAAGGCGTCAGGTCTTGGACAGCTCAGTCTTCGATCAGGCCGAGTTCCTGTTGCGCACGCCGATCACCCGCACGGGCGGCCTGACGCAGCAGATCCTGGCCGATACGACGATCCCGGGCGTTGCCACACTCACGGCACATCAACTGGCCAAGGCGGCTTTGCGCCGCGACCACGCCTTCCCGGGCCGGTTGTTTGAGCAGGCGGCCGGCGAGGTGTTTGGCGTTCTGGCTGTCGCCCAGGCGCGGGCTGTCGAGCAGCCATTCGGCCACGCGCACGGAAAATCGCTTGGGAGCGGTAACACGAGGGGGTTGGGAAGTAACAGAATCTGGAGATGAACGAAACTTCATAAAGCACTGTGGGACGGATCGAAGGGCGCGCCACTCTACTCTTTTTTTCGCACAGGTAAAGTCGAAAAAACCCGGCACGCCCGTGCTAGAGCAAGCGCTCGGGACAATCCACAGAAGCTGTGGATAACTCAGTGGACAACCGCCCCCGACTCGCCGCAAAGCCTTGTGGAATGGGGCCCGCAGTCAAACTGACGATTTTTTCACCAGTAAAAAAAAGCGATGTTTTTCATTGACTTAAACTTTCGTTACAGGCAGCCACCGGGGTCAGGTTCGATGTGACAGCGTCGTTACCGTCCGCGCAACTAATGTGCACAAGTACCTGTTACGCGGTTATATCGGTGCGCTTTTTCGGGTCGTTTTGCCAGCCCCGCTGGGGATAAGCCCCTGCGCTGTGCTTGTTCGGCTTGCCCACCGCGACGACCGACGGTCGGAATGTGAGCCAGATCGGGGCGGGGCCGGGGCTCAAGGAACAGTCCGTCTGTTCTTTTTAAAAATCAGGTTTGCCTTCCTCGATGTGTTCCGTTAGTATCCGCGGCGTTAGTACCAAGCTGAAAGTCAATTCCGGTCGAACAACCCCCACGGTCAGCCTTCTCTCAGAGAAGCCTCCACCGAAAAAGCGGGCCCGACCCCTCGATGGTTTCCAGGTAAATCTTGCGACGACACAGCCTTTGAATCGAATCAAAGGATGTTGCAAAGACCTCTTACTCTGACCGAACCAACCTGCAAATTGATCAGGATCTTCACCCCGGGCCCAGAACCTCTGCCCTCGATGTGTTGCCTGTCCTCCTAAGTACCTACCTGCCAGCCCAAGCGCGCCAACTTATCAGCGCTTCAAACTGGCTGCTTTGTTCCAGTCGGGTTCTTCGTTCGACCAATGGTGGTCTGCGTTACTGGAACGTTTTAACGTTGCACGGTTCTTATCCGTGTCATTTGTAGGAACACCTAATAACTATGTCTACTCAAATCCAGACTCAGGATGCCATTCGCACCCTAACCAACGCTTTTGCTCCAATGAACTGCCTGATCATGGCCGCTCGCAAAGGCTGCTTCAGCTTCACCGTGGTCAATGAACACGGGATCGCCCGCCACAGCGAGCGTCTGTACCCTGATCAATACTCCAGCGCCGAACCGCTGCAGGCCGTGATTGATCGCACCCGTCAGGCATTGATCGCCTGAGAGGCAGAAATGGCTGCAAAAGCAAAAGCCCCGCCTGAAAAGCGGGGCTTTTTATTGCCCGATGTTTCTCTTTTTACCCTTCCCGGTTAAGCACCAACCGATATAACGGTTATAACTGCCCGCCGGAAATATTTTAAAAACAGGCCTTTACGTCGCGAATATGACACTACACTTCAACTCAAGCGGCGTGATCCGCTTCCGGCGGGCCTGATTCGATCCACAGCTGCCAAGCTCCCCTTCAGGTCTCGCCGCCCGATAACAAGATCCGAGGGTTTTATGGGTATCGCTGCCAGCGAACTGTGCCGCTATGTGATCCGTCCGACGCTGATTTATCTGGGACGACACTGCGCCACTGCTGAATCCCTGCTGCTGGGCATCGCCGCCAGCCAGTCCGCCCTGGGTTCCGCCCTGCATGACCGCCGTGGCCACGGCCTGTACCGGATTGCCGAACATCGCCACCAGGCGTTGTGGGATCATTACCTGGCGCTCGATCCGGAGCGCGCCAGCCTGGTTCGCGGCCTCGCCAGCCAGCATGCCTTTCTCAGCAGCCCGCACCTCGAACTGACCGTCAACCTGCGTTACGCCACTGCCATTGCCTGGCTGCTGGTGGAAGAACAGACCCCCACCCTCCCCGACCCGGACGACCTGCTCGCAATGGCCCGTATCTGGCGTCAGACCTTTCAGCCCCAGGGTCGTCTGCGCGACTTCACCTGTGCATGGCAGACCTGTGTTTCACCGCTGAATCAGGTCGCGTGCTGACTCACCGGTTTCGCAAGATCGGCCAACGGGTCGCGAATCCGGTCGGATTGTCCTACAAAACCGCTCTAACTCAAGCCATACGGACTATAGCGCTGGGACGAAAATGTTGGTAATTTTCGCCCCGGTGATCACCAGGAGTTCTAATAATGAAAAAAGTAATGCTCAAAACCACCATTAGCCTCGCCGTTTCCCTGGCATCCACGCAGATTTTCGCCGCTGGCTTTGCCATCAACGAACACAGCATCAGCGGGATGGGGACCGGGTACGCCGGGCGATCTTCTTCTGCCGACGACGCAAGCACTGTTTACGGCAACCCTGCCGGCATGTCGCGCCTCACTCGCGAACAAGTCACCGGTGGCGTTGCATTCCTCGATGCCAAGACCGATATCAGCGACGCCAGCTCCAGCCCCAACGGCGGCAGCAACAAAGGCGACATGGTGCCCTTCACCTCGGTTCCTATGGGTTTCTACGTCAAGCCGATCGATGAGCATTGGGCATTCGGCCTGGGTGTATACGTACCCTTCGGCCTGATTACCGACTACGAAAAAGGCTTTGCCGGCCGCTACTTCGGCAGCAAGTCCGAAGTACAAGTCATCACCTTCCAGCCAACCGTCAGCTACAAGTTCAACGACGTTGTGTCGATCGGTTTCGGTCCGACCATCAACCGTATCGACGGCACCCTGGAATCCAACCTGTCGATCACCCAGGCCCTGCCGGACGGCAAGGTCAAGATCAAGGGTGACGACACCGCACTGGGCTACAACATCGGTGTTCTGGTACAAGCGACCGATACGACTCGCCTGGGCCTGACTTACCACTCGAAAGTCGACTACAAGCTCGAAGGCAACACCAAGGTCAACTACGGTGCACTGGCCGCAGTCGGCCTGGGCGCCAGCCAGAAGTACGACGCTTCGCTGAAGATCACTACCCCTGAGTCCGTGGACTTCTCGGTCACCCAGGCGATCAACGACCGCTGGAACGTCTATGCCGGTACCACCTGGACCCGCTGGAGCCAGCTGGAAAAGATCACCGTCAAGAACTCCGGTGTACAGCCTCTGCTGGCCGGTCAGTTCGGCGAGATCACCGAAGAGCAGAACTGGCATGACAGCTGGGCTTACGCCGTCGGTACTTCCTACCAGTTGAACAAGGAATGGGTACTGCGTACCGGTCTGACCTTCGACCAGTCGCCGACCAACAACGTCGACCGTTCGCCGCGCATCCCGACCGGTGACCGGACCATCTTCAGCATCGGTGCCGGCTGGAGCCCGACTGACGACCTGACCATCGACGTCGCCTACTCGTACCTGAAGGAAGAAGCCGTCAAGATCCGCAACGAAAACGATCGTGGCCAGACCTACGATGCCAAGTATGAAAACTCGGCAAACGGTTTCGGTGTCGGTGCGACCTACCGCTTCTGATGCTGTACGGCGAGGCTAACCCCTCGCCCATTAAAAAGCCCCGCTCTCTCGACAGAGGCGGGGCTTTTTAATGGGCGTCGATCAGGGTTTCAGGGGTTTGGATGCAATGGCTTTCTCAATGGCCGCCAAAAACTCCGGATCGTCAGGTTTGGTCAGACTGGAGAAATTGGCGATCACCTTGCCCTGACGATCGACCACGTATTTATAGAAATTCCACTTCGGCGCGCTGCTTTGCGCGGCCAGCACCTGGAACAGATGGGTGGCACCGTCACCACGGACTTTCTGCGGCTCGGTCATGGTGAAGGTCACGCCGTAGTTGGCGTAGCAGACCTTGGCGGTCTCGGCGCTGTCCTTGGACTCCTGCTTGAAGTCATTGGAGGGTACACCGAGCATTTCCAGCCCTTGCGCTTTGTAGCGCTGGTTGAGCGCTTCGAGGCCTTCGAACTGCGGGGCGAAACCACAGAAGCTGGCGGTGTTGATCACCACCAGCGGCTTGTCGGCGTAGCGCTGGCACAGGTCGATGGATTCCTTGGCCCGCAATTTGGGCAGCGAACCTTGCAGCAACTCCGGACAGTCCGCGGCCTGGGCCAATCCGGTCAACGCCATCAGCAACGCGGGAACAGCACACCAGCGCTTGAGCATGTCGGGCATCCTTGAGCATTCGTCAGAACCCGACGTTACTCGCCCTCAGAGCCTACAGGCAAGCGCCCATACCCAACTGCATCAGCGCCAGGCCGCCCTGATGCCAGCCCCACCACACCAGCGCCAGCAAGACAGCGCCGAGTGCGGTGATGGCGATTCGTGGCCAGATTCGCTTCATGCAGCGCTCGTACGGGCCTGCAGACGTTCGACCGGACGCTCGCGCACCGGCCAGTTCAGCGCGGCCGCCAACAGGCTCAAGAGAATCGCCACTTGCCAGATCAAGTCATAACTCCCGGTCCGGTCATACACCACCCCGCCCAGCCAGCCGCCGAGGAACGAGCCGAGCTGGTGGAACAGGAACACGATTCCGCCGAGCATGGACAGGTTTCGTACGCCAAACAAGGTCGCCACCGTACCGTTGGTCAACGGCACCGTCGACAGCCACAGGAACCCCATCGCCATACCGAACAGATACGCCGTAGTCGTCGTCACCGGCAGCCAGAGGAACAGCACGATCACCACCGCCCGCAGCAGGTACAACCCGGTCAGCAAGCGCGGCTTGGACATGCGTCCGCCGAGCCAGCCAGCGGTGTAGGTGCCGAAGATGTTGAACAGGCCGATCAACGCCAGCACCGTGGTACCGACGGTAGCCGGCAGATGCTGGTCGACGAGATAGGCCGGCAGGTGCACACCGATGAACACCACCTGGAAACCGCAGACGAAGAAACCGAACGCCAGCAGCCAGAACCCGGAATGCGAACAGGCTTCGCGCAGGGCTTCAGACAGCGTTTGCTCATGCCCGAGCACCGGCAGCGGCTTGTCCTTGAGCATGCTCACCAGCGGCACGATCAGCGCCACCAGCAGCCCCAGCACCAGCAATGCCGCCGACCAGCCCAGCCAGCCAATCAGCCCGAGGGTGCCCGGCAGCATCGCAAACTGACCAAAGGACCCGGCGGCGCTGGCGATACCCATGCCCATGCTGCGTTTTTCCGGCGGAACGGCACGACCAACCACACCGAGAATCACCGAGAAAGAAGTACCGGAGAGCCCGATACCGATCAGCAAACCGGCACTCAGGGACAGACCCAAAGCGGTCTCCGACAGCCCCATGAACACCAGGCCCAAGGCGTAAAGCACGCCACCGATCAGCACCACCTTTGCCGCGCCGAAGCGGTCGGCCAGTGCGCCGGTGAAGGGTTGTGCCAGGCCCCAGATCAGGTTCTGCAAGGCGATGGCGAAGGCGAACACCTCGCGCCCCCAGCCAAACTGGGCGCTCATCGGCGACAGAAACAGCCCAAAACCGTGCCGCACGCCCAATGACAACGCCAGAATCAGCGCACTCCCCAGCAACACCCAACCGCACGTACGCCACATCGAACTCATTGTTATTCTCCAGTCGCGGGTATATACCCGCTTAGATTCGGAAAAAACCGGCCCTCAGGCCAGTTCATCCAACAGCCGCAGCAAGGTTTCACGCTTCTCGGCACCCAGTCGGTCGATCAACCGCTGCTGCGCCGCTTCCCAGGCCGGCAGGGCCGCTGCCAGGCGTTGTGCGCCGGTTTCGGTGAGCCGGACGATGCGGTTGCGCATGTCTTCGCCTTCGGCCAGCGCCACCAGGCCCTCGCCTTCCAGCACCCGCAGATTGCGCCCGAGGGTGCTGCGATCCAGGCCCATGGCCTCGGCCAGTTCGGAAATGCTCGGTTGATCCAGACGCTGCAGGTTGCACAGCAGAGAATACTGGGCAACGTTGATCCCGAAGCCGTCGAGAGCGCCGTCGTAATGCCTGCTGACGCCACGGGCGGCGCGACGCAGGTTGGTGCACAAACACTGAGAAGGAAGCATGATGCGTGTATATACCCGCGAGTCTGTTAAATCAAGTTACAGATCAAAGTTACTTATCAAAACAAGGCCAGCCCGACCAGCACTGACATCTCCAGCAATTCCAGCAAGGCACCGGCCGTATCGCCCGTGGTTCCGCCCAGTCGCCGCACCATCAAATGCCGCAGCCAGATGAACACGACGACCGACAGCAGCAGCGCCACGACAGCGTTGAACCCGGCGATCAGCGTGCATACCGCCGCACTCACCACCAGCACCTGCCAACCCGTTTTGCGCGGCAGATGATCGGCCAGCGCCTGCCCCAACCCGCCGGCCCGCACATAGGTGGTAGTGAGGAACAGCCCGAGCAGCGCTGCTCGCCCCATCAGCGGCACGATGATCAACGCCATACCCTGTTGTTTTTCGATCAACGCCAGCAACGCGGCGTATTTGAGCAGTAACACCAGCACCAGCGTCACCACCGCGATCGGCCCGCTGCGCGGATCTTTCATGATCGTCAGCGTGCGCTCGCGATCACCGAAACCACCCAGCCACGCATCGGCGCTGTCCGCCAGGCCGTCGAGGTGCAGCGCGCCGCTGAGCAGCACCCACACCGTCAGCAACAACGCGGCATGCAGCAGCAATGGCGCGCCGACCAGAGCAATGTTCAGCGCCCAGAGAATCACGCCGAACAGCAAACCCACCAGCGGATAAAACAGCAGCGAGCGCCCGAGTTCTTCGGGCGCCGGCATGCCCGGCAGACGAATCGGCAGGCTGCTGAGAAATTGCAGGGCGATCCACAGGGGCAGCATGTCAGCACACTTCCTTGAGCGAACCATCGGACTCGACGATCAGCGAAAACAGCGCGCCGTGAGCAACTTCGACATTGAGCAGTTGTTCACGGGGCAAACCACGGGCCCGGGCCAGCAACAGGCGCATGACGCCACCATGACTGACCAGCAACACCCGCTCCCCCGCATGTGCCGCGTGCAAACGCATGACCGCCGCCAGCACCCGCGCTGAAAAGTCGCTGACCGCCTCACCCTGCGGCGGAGTAAACGAATAGGGATCGGCCCAGAACAGTCCAAGCGCTTCGGCATCGGTCTCCATCAACGCCGCCGCGCTCTGCCCTTCCCAGGCACCGAAATGCAGCTCTTGCAGATCCTTGTCCAGAGACACCGACAGATCCCGTTGCGCGCCCAACTCTTCAGCAAACCGCGCGCAACGCTGCAACGGCGAACTGACCAGCCGATCCCACGGCCCCTGCCCGATCACCGCCTCGCGCATCTGCGCCCAGCCCTTTTCGGTCAGTGCATCGTCGAGACTGCCGCGCAGGCCGCCGCCGAGTTCGGTTTCACCGTGGCGCAGCAGATCCAGACGCAAGGTCATGCCGGGCGGTCTGCCACGGCCGCTTCGGCGAAGGTCGCCATCTGCCCGTGCAGGTCGCAGGCCAGGCGCAGCAACGGCACCGCCAACGCCGCGCCGCTGCCCTCGCCCAGACGCAAGCCCAACTCCAACAGCGGTTCGGCGCCAAGGGTTTCCAGTACATGACGATGACCCGGCTCGGCACCGCGATGGCCGAACAACAGCCATTCACGGCAGGCAGGATTCAGCCGCACCGCCACCAGCGCCGCGACCGTGCAGATGAAACCGTCCACCAGCACCGCCACACCTTCCTGAGCACACGCCAGATACGCGCCGACCAAAGCCGCAATCTCGAAGCCGCCGAGATTGAACAGGGTCTGCAATACATCCCCACGTTGCGCCGCGTGGAGCGCCAGCGCCCGCTCGATCACCTGCGCCTTGTGACTGACGCCTTCGGCATTCAATCCAGTGCCGGGACCGGTCAGATGCACCACCGGGCAATCCAGCAAGGCACAAGCCAGCGCACTGGCAGCGGTGGTGTTGCCGATGCCCATTTCGCCGCCGATGAACAGTTGCGCGCCCGCCGCTTTTGCGCGCAACACGCTGTCGCGGCCGGCCTGCAAGGCCAGCTCGCCCTGAGCCTGAGTCATCGCCGCGCCCTTGGCGAAATTCGCCGTGCCCGGGCCGATGTTCAGATGACGCACGCCTGGCAGGTTCAGCGACGGGGTCACGGTGCCCAGATCCACCACTTCCAGTTGCGCACCGAGTTGCCGCGCCAGCACGCTGATCGCCGCGCCGCCACTGACGAAATTCAGCAGCATCTGCCCGGTGACTTCCTGCGGGAACGCGGAAACGCCTTCGGCGACAACGCCGTGGTCGCCGGCAAAAATCGCGATCCAGACCTGATCGAGTGTCGGCTTGATCCGGCCCTGCAATCCGGCCAGTTGCACCGCTACCGATTCGAGCTGCCCGAGGGAGCCGGCAGGTTTGGTCAATTGCTGCTGACGCGCCGCCGCATTTTCAACGGCGTCGGTATCCACCGGTTTGCACGGGTTCAGCCACCAGGCTTGAGTCATAACGCAGGTCCTTTCAGAGTCAGGGGCAGGCCGGCGACCGTCAGAACGACTCGCTGACAACGCTCGGCCAGAGCTTGATGCAGCCAACCGGCTTCATCGACGTAGCGGCGAGTCAATTCGCCCAGCGGCACGACACCCATTCCGGTCTCGTTGCTGACAAAAATGATTTCACCCGGCAGCGACGCCAGGCATTCGAGCAGGGCTTCGCGTTCGACGGCGAGACGTTCGGCGTCTTCGAGCATCAGCAGATTGGTCAGCCACAGCGTCAGGCAATCCACCAGCAGGCAGCGCTCGGTGCTGGCGGTTTCGCGCAGCACACGGGCCAGTTCCAGCGGCTCTTCGATCAATGCCCATTCGGCAGGACGACGGGCGCGGTGATGAGCGACGCGTTCATTCATCTCGCCATCCAGCGGCTGACTGGTGGCGATGTACGTCACGGCCAGCGCGCTGTCGGTGGCGAGCTTTTCGGCCAGGCGACTTTTGCCGGAGCGGGC
Source organism: Pseudomonas sp. R43(2017) (assembly GCF_002112345.1). Taxonomy (NCBI): domain Bacteria; kingdom Pseudomonadati; phylum Pseudomonadota; class Gammaproteobacteria; order Pseudomonadales; family Pseudomonadaceae; genus Pseudomonas; species Pseudomonas sp. R43(2017). The sequence goes on along the minus strand of NZ_NEHJ01000003.1, from coordinate 639,409 downwards.
GCCGCCGAGGATTAGTTGGAGCATGGATACATCCTATAAATATCAGTGCTACAGCTACCGCCTTCGCGAGCAAGCTCGCTCCCACAATGGATCGCATTTCAATGTGGGAGCGAGCTTGCTCGCGATGGGGCCAGCATGGGCATCACATTCCACAGAGTTGACGCAACAAATCAGTATCCAGGTGTTTCTCCACCAGATCCGCCAGCCGCTCGATATCGCGCTCGCGCAGGCCGTGGTAATCCACTTCTTGCACATCGCTCAAACCGGCCCAGCGCAACAGCGCCGCACTGGCCGCCGGCGATTCGAACAGGCCATGCAGGTAGGTGCCGAATATCTGGCCGTCAGAGCTTTGGGCGCCGTCGCAACGACCATCGTCCAGATGCACAGCGGCGTTTTCCAGCGCAGTTCCGGTCGTCACACCCGCATGAATTTCATAACCGCTGACCTCGGCATTTTCCAGCGCCAGACGCCCGCGCACATTGCGCAACTGCTTCTCGGCTTCGAGCTGGGTTTCGAATGCCAGCAGGCCCAGACCGGCGCTGGAGCCCGGCGCGCCTTCCAGGCCGAGCGGATCATGCACTTGCTCGCCGAGCATTTGCAGGCCGCCGCAAATTCCCAGCAGCTTGCCGCCATAGCGCAGATGCCGGCTGATGGCGGTTTCCCAGCCATTGGCGCGCAGATAGGCCAGATCGCTACGCACGCTTTTCGAGCCCGGCAGGATGATCAGATCGGCTGGCGGAATCGCTTGCCCCGGGCCGATGAATTGCAGGTCAACCTGCGGATGCAAACGCAGCGGATCGAAATCGGTGTGATTGCTGATGCGCGGCAGTACCGGCACCACCACTTTCAGGACTTGCTCGGCCTTGTCGGTCTGACGCTGGTCGATGCCGTCCTCGGCCTCCAGGTGCAGATCCATCACGTACGGCAACACGCCCACCACGGGTTTGCCGGTGCGCTGCTCCAGCCAGTCGAGGCCGGGTTGCAGCAAGGCGATATCGCCACGAAAACGGTTGATGATGAAGCCCTTCACCCGGGCCTGCTCGCTCGATGACAGCAACTCCAGCGTGCCCACCAGATGGGCAAACACGCCGCCACGATTGATGTCAGCGATCAGCAGCACCGGGCAGTCCACCGCTTCGGCGAAACCCATGTTGGCGATGTCACCGGCGCGCAGATTGATCTCAGCCGGCGAGCCCGCGCCCTCGACCATCACCAGCGGATACGCGGCGCTCAAGCGCTCGTGGGAGGCGAGCACCGCCTGCATGGCGATGGCTTTGTAGTCGTGATAGGCAACGGCGTTCATGCTGGTGACCGCACGACCGTGGATGATGACCTGGGCGCCTGTGTCGCTGTTCGGTTTGAGCAGCACCGGGTTCATGTCGGTATGCGGTTCAAGATGCGAGGCCTGCGCCTGCACCGCTTGCGCCCGGCCGATTTCGCCGCCGTCGGCAGTCACCGCGCTGTTGAGCGCCATGTTCTGCGGTTTGAATGGCACCACGGCAACACCCTGACGGGTCGCCCAGCGGCACAGCGCCGTCACCAGCGTGCTTTTGCCGGCATCGGAAGTGGTGCCTTGCACCATTAACGTAGTCATGCGGGTTTCTTGTCCATAGAGCGGTCCACGGCGAACGCTTGCAGAGCCTGCTCAAGACGCGCCTCATCGGCGGCATTGGCCGGCAGACCGAAACGCAGGCTGCTGTTGTGCGTAAAGAGACGCAGGAGGATGCCGCGACGGGCCATGAATTCGTGCAGTGCGTGAGCATGCTCGGTGATCAGCCACTGGAACAGCGCACAGCCGCCCTGGGGTTTGAAGCCATGGCGTTCGAGCAGCGCAGCCAGTCGTTCGCTGGCTTCGTCGCTGCGGATCCGCTGGCGGGTATGACCTTCGGTGTCTTGCAGGCAGGCCTGCCCCAGCACCCGGGTCGGCCCGCTGACAGCCCAGGGACCCACCTGCTCGGCCAGCAATCTGAGCAACTTGCGCTCGGCCAGCACGAACCCAAGCCGCACACCGGCCAGCCCGAAAAACTTGCCGAACGAACGCAACACGATCAGTCCGACCTGATGGGTATGCGGCGCCAGGCTCAGTTGCGGGGTGTTGTCCATGAACGCTTCATCGACCACCAGCCAGCCGCCGCGCTGGGCCAGCCGTGCATGCCAGTCGAGCAACTTCGCCGGCGTCAGGCTCAGGCCAGTGGGATTGTTCGGGTTGACCACCACCAGTACGTCGAGGCTGTCGAGGAAGAAATCGACTTCCTGCTCCAGCACCTCGCGCACGATGTAACCACTGCGCCGCCAGGCCTCGGCATGCTCGGCATAACACGGCGACAGCACACCGACCTTGCCGGCCCGACGCAATCGCGGCAGCAACTGGATGGCCATCTGCGAACCGGCCACCGGCAGCACCTGAGCGGCACCGTAGTAGTCGCACGCTGCCTGCTCCAGACCGTCATCGGTTTCCGGCAAACGCGCCCAGGCGCGCAACGGGATCTCCGGGACCGGAAACGGCCACGGCGCCAGCCCGGTGGACAGGTCGAGCCAGTCTTCTTCGGCGATGCCGTATTCCAGCGCCGCCCTGCGCAGCCGGCCACCGTGCTCAAGCATAGAATTCAGCCCCCACGCAGAGAATCAGCAGCCATAACCATACCCCGCGCTGGACCAATTGCCAGCCGCGATCGATGGAATCGGCATCCGCCGGCACACCTTCGCCCAGTTGCGGACGCTCGTGCAGCTCGCCGTGATAGATCGCCGGCCCGCCCAGTTCGACGCCCAAGGCACCTGCGCCGGCAGCCATCACCGGGCCTGCGTTCGGGCTGTCCCACTTCGGCGCCTGGGTGCGCCAGCATTTCAGCGCGAGTCGGGTCTTGCCCAGCAGCGCGTAGGTCAACGCCACCAGACGTGCAGGAATGTAGTTGAGGACGTCGTCGATTTTTGCCGCTGCCCAGCCGAAACGCTCGAAGCGTTCGTTGCGATAACCCCACATCGCGTCGAGGGTATTGCTCAGGCGATAGAGCACCACGCCCGGCGCACCGGCCACGACAAACCAGAAGATCGCGGCGAACACCGCATCGCTGCCGTTCTCCAGCACCGATTCGGTGGCGGCGCGGGCGACGGCGGTGCTGTCCAGTTCACTGGTCTGGCGGCTGACCAGATACCCCACGCGTTTGCGCGCCTCCTCCAGATCATCGCTGCGCAGGGCCTTGGCCACCGGCTCGACGTGCTCGCCGAGACTGCGCATGCCGAGGGCGCAATACAGCGCGACGATCTCGACGATCCAGCCCACATACGGCGCCCAGGACAATGCCGTGGCCAGTAACGTCAGCGGCAGCACCGCGATCACCCACGCGGTGACACCATGGCTGCGCCAGCCGCGCCCGCCGGTGTTGAATCGTTGCTCGATGCGCCCGGCAAAATTGCCGAACGCTACCAGCGGATGCCAGCGTTTCGGTTCACCCAGCAGCGCATCCAGCGCGACCGCGGCGACACTCAGCAACGCCACACTCATTGACTCACTCCCCAGAAATTTTCATACAGCAGCTCATTGAGCGGACGCGCCTGCGCCCACCCTTCGAGTACCAGCATCGGCGCCGGATAGAATTCCTTGACCGGCCCCAGGCAAAGAACTGCCAGCGGCTTGGCCCCGGCCGGCAGTTGCAGCAGATCGGCCAGCGCCTGCGGTTCGAACAGCGACACCCAGCCCATGCCCAGGCCTTCGGCGCGCGCCGCCAGCCACAGGTTCTGGATCGCGCAGGACAGTGAGGCCATGTCCATTTCCGGCAGCGTGCGGCGGCCGAAAATGTGCCGCTCGCGATCGTCCATCAAGGCTGCGACCAGCACCTCGGCGCAGTCATTGATGCCCTCGACCTTGAGCTTCATGAACTCGTCGCTGCGCTCGCCGAGGGCTTCGGCGGTGCGTACCCGTTCTTCTTCCACAAGATTCTGGATCTGTCCGCGCAAGGCGCGATCGCTGATGCGGATGAAACGCCACGGCTGCATCAGGCCGACGCTTGGTGCCTGATGGGCGGCTTCCAGCAAACGGCGCAGCAGTTCCGGCTCGACCGTGCCGCCGCTGAAGTGGCGCATGTCGCGGCGTTCGGCGATGGCGCGGTAGACCGCTGCGCGCTCGGTTTCAGTGAAGGCGTTGTCGGTCATGGCACCAACAGTGCGGCAATCGCCGACGGGTTCGACGGAAAGTAAAAGTGCACGTACGAGGCAGTCATCCGCCCTTTCCGATACACCGCTTCGGCGCCGCGCCCGCCATTGGGGCTGTGGCCTCGGGCAATCGGCGTCAGTTCGGCGGTGGTCAGGGAATGGTGATAGGTGTGGCCGCGTAGCAAGCCTTCCGGCAATTCGACCGATTGCAAGGCCAGAGCCGCCAGGCGCTTCTGCATCACTGCATCCCCTTTGAGCAGCCCGACCAGTTCGGCGCGTGTGCCTTCGACATCGGTCAGCGAGTCGAGCAGATAGAGCATGCCGCCACACTCGGCGAGCAACGGTTTGCCGGCGGCGTGATGCCCGCGAATCGCTTTGAGCATGTCGGCATTCTGCGACAAGGCAACGTGGTGCAATTCCGGATAGCCGCCGGGCAGGTACAAGCTGTCGGCTTCGGGCAATTGCGTATCGCGGATCGGCGAGAAGAAACTCAATTCCGCACCCATCGCCCTTAGAAGGTCGAGACTGGCGCCGTAGGTGAAGGCGAAGGCTTCGTCACGGGCGACGGCAATCCGCACGCCTTCGAGCAGTCTTTCGGTCTTCACGACTTCAGGTGCAGCGAACTCCACGGCCGGTGGCAGCGCTACCTCGCAAGTGCCGGCCAGCGCTTCGGCGGCGGCGTCGAGACGTACATCGAGGTCATTGAGCTCACCGGCCTGCACCAGGCCGAGATGGCGGCTTGGCAGTTCGATCCCGGTTTCCCGGGACAATGCGCCATACCAGCGCAGGCCTTCAGTGAGACTGCCTTCGAGCAATTGCGCATGGCGCACGGTGCCGACACGGTTGGCCAGCACCCCGGCGAACGGCAAGTCCGGCTGATAACGCGCCAGGCCCAGGGCCAGTGCGCCGAAGGTCTGGGCCATGGCGGTGCCGTCGATCACGCCGAGTACCGGCACGCCGAAATGCCGCGCCAGATCGGCGCTCGACGGCGTGCCATCGAACAAGCCCATCACACCTTCGATCAGGATCAGATCGGCTTCAGCGGCGGCTTCCCACAGCAGACGACGACTTTCCTGCTCGCCGACCATCCACATGTCCAGTTGATAGACCGGCGCACCGCTGGCGCGCTCGAGGATCATCGGGTCGAGAAAGTCCGGGCCGCACTTGAACACGCGGACCTTGCGGCCCTGATTGCGATGCAAGCGGGCCAGCGCGGCGGTGACGGTGGTCTTGCCCTGGCCGGAGGCCGGCGCGGCGATCAGTACCGCCGGGCAGTGACGTGGTTGATTCAAAGTTCGACGCCTTTCTGCGCTTTGATGCCGGCCTGGAAGGCGTGCTTGATCATGCCCATTTCGGTGACGGTGTCGCCCATCTCGATCATTTCCGGCTTGGCGGCGCGACCGGTGACGATCACATGCTGCATCGGCGGACGGGCCTGCAGATCGCTGAGCACCTGATCCAGATCGAGGTAACCGTGTTTGAGGGCGATGTTCAGTTCATCGAGCACCACCAGACCGATCGACGGATCACGCAGCAGCTCACGGGAGACTTCCCATGCAGCTTCTGCGGCGGCGATGTCGCGCTGGCGATCCTGGGTTTCCCAGGTGAAGCCTTCGCCCATCACATGAAAACGTACTTGCTCGGGGAAGCGGCGGAAGAACAGCTCTTCCCCGGTGCTGTTGCGGCCCTTGATGAACTGCACCACGCCGCACTGCATGCCGTGGCCCATGGCGCGGGCGAGCATGCCGAATGCCGAGCTGCTTTTGCCTTTGCCGTTGCCGGTGAGCACCAGCACCAAGCCGCATTCGTCGGGCGAATTGGCGATGCGCTCGTCGATCACGGCTTTTTTGCGCTGCATGCGCGCCAGATGGCGCTCGTCGCGTTCGGGGGAATCAGTCATGGGGGAGCTCTCCGTTGAGGCTGGATAACGGCGGGCAGGCACAAGAATAGACGGCAACAAGCCTGGCATCGCCCACCGTGATGCCGCTGGATGGATCAGGCCGGTCTCCGGGCTCATGAGCGGCGTTCGCCTGGCTGCGCGCCTTCCCGCTTTGCAGCAGTGGCATCCGACGCAGCTTTCACTCATTTACCGTTGCGGGGGCAGCGCCGGGATCGTGATGGTTCTTCGCTTGAAGACAATCCTCACCGGCTTCCCTGTTTCACTCTGTCGACAGCGGTCACAGAGCACCTGAAACAAGCCGCGAAGGTTAGAGGGTTGGGGGTGGAGCGTCAAATGAAGAGGGGGTCGTGCGGCAAATAACTGCCGTCGATCAATTATCTGACGCCAATCTTGTGCCACACTGTCAGCAGTGATATCAAAGAGCCATGCTTTTTGACTGCAGAGAGCACATCACAATAACAAGGGAGAGCACCATGCAAGGCATGATCATCAGCAATCCGCGGCTGGAATTCCTGCGCCCGGTGCTGGAACGATGGTTTGACTGTATCGACCGCTACAACGCCGTGCGCGGCGACAACGACACACCGTACTGGCACGACGAAAAAGCCAACCTCGGCCTGCTGTCCGCCGCCGCGTGGATGGCCGAACTGGTGACCCTGCGCGACACCGCCACGCGCAAACAGAACGAGGAAGGCGAACGCAATGCCCGCGCCGACCTGTTCCTGGCCGGCGCCGAAGATCGCGCCTACATTCAGGCGACCCAGCGCTGGCCGCGCGTCAACAGCCTGAATCTGACCCAGGCTCTGGCCGATATCACCAGCGACGCCAAGCGCATCAGCTACGCCAGCGATCTCAAACTCGGCTGTCTGTTCGTCGCCCCACAGAAAGCCCAGCACAGCGCCAGCCCGGAAGAACTGCAGGACATGGTCGACGACCTGCAAAAGGAACATACCTGCGCCGTCGCCTGGTACTTCCCGTACGCCTATCGCAAATTGCGCAGCGAGGCCGGCAACTATCACCCCGGCATTGCCGTGCTGTTCAAGGAGGCACGCGGCTGAGGGGTTGAACCATCGGGCTGGTGTGCTTCTCTATGATTAGGAATGCATTCATAGGGAAGATCAGTAATGCGCAAGCCCCACCTCGTTTTCGTCATCGCACTCGCCGGAGGGCTCACCGCCTGTGGTGAATCCTCCAGCCTGCAAGTCTCGGACGGCACCGGCCCGTCCCCCAAACTGCCCGAACCGAACAAGACCCTGATCCCGACGGTGAACATCGCCCCGGCGATCGGCTGGCCGGCCGGCGCGAAACCGACGCCAGCGGCAGGCACTCAGGTGGCGGCGTTTGCCGAGAATCTCGATCACCCGCGCTGGCTCTACGTGCTGCCCAACGGCGATGTGCTGGTGGCGGAAACCAATGCCCCGCCAAAACCGGACGACGGCAAAGGCATACGCGGCTGGGTGATGAAAAAAGTCATGGGCCGCGCCGGTGCCGGCGTACCGAGCCCGAACCGCATCACCCTGCTGCGTGATGCCGATCACGACGGCGTGGCCGAGACGCGCACCGTATTCCTGCAAAACCTCAATTCACCGTTTGGCATGACGCTGGTCGGCAACGATCTGTACGTCGCCGACACCGACCGCCTGCTGCGCTTTCACTACGAACCCGGCGCAACCGAAATCAAGAGCCAACCGATCAAGGTCGTGGACCTGCCGGGCGGCCCGCTCAACCATCACTGGACCAAGAACGTCATTGCCAGCAAGGATGGCAGCAAGCTGTACGTCACCGTCGGCTCGAACAGCAACGTCGGCGAAAACGGCCTGGATCAGGAAGAAGGTCGCGCAGCAATCTGGGAAGTGGACCGGGCGACCGGCAATCACCGGATCTTCGCTTCGGGCATTCGCAACCCCAACGGCCTGGCCTGGGAGCCGAAAAGCGGCGCGCTGTGGACCGCAGTGAACGAGCGGGACGAGATCGGCAGCGATCTGGTGCCGGACTACATCACCTCGGTCAAGGATGGCGGCTTCTATGGCTGGCCGTTCAGCTATTACGGCCAGCACGTCGATGTCCGCGTCGAGCCACAAAACCTGGACCTGGTGGCCAAGGCCATCGCTCCGGATTACGCCGTCGGCCCGCACACTGCTTCACTGGGCCTGACCTTCGCCGAGGGCAACACGCTGCCGGCCCAATTCAAGGAAGGCGCATTTATTGGCCAGCACGGCTCGTGGAACCGCAAGCCGCACAGTGGCTACAAGGTGATCTTCGTGCCGTTTGCCGCCGGCAAGCCGAGCGGAACGCCGGTGGATGTACTGACCGGTTTTCTCGACAAGGACGAAAACGCTTTGGGTCGCCCGGTTGGCGTGGTGATTGATCAGCAAGGCGGATTGCTGGTCGCGGACGATGTGGGGAACAAGGTGTGGCGCGTGTCGGCGGCTAAATAGCCCAGGCCCTGAAACAAAAAAACCGTGGGAGCCAGTGTGCTCCCACGGTTTTTTATTGATTCGCAGCTTTACGGATTGTGCGCCAGATGCTCCGGCTGCAGAACGCGCTTGGCACTCAGGTAGGCCTTCTGCCAATAGGCTTTCGACAGGCTGTCCAGCTTCACCGTACCGCCGGTGGCCGGGGCGTGAACGAAGCGCCCTTCCCCGACATAAATTCCCGCATGACTGACCTGAGAGCCGCCGTTGGTGGCGAAGAAGATCAGGTCGCCAGTCTGCAGCCCTTCCTTGCCGACATTCGGCGCCTGCATGACGATCATCTCGCGGGTCGAGCGCGGCAGGCTGATGCCGGCCGCATCGCGGTAGACGAAACCGATCAGGCCGCTGCAATCAAAGCCCGAGTCCGGCGTGTTGCCACCCCAGCGATAAGGCGTGCCCACCAGCCCGAGCGCGCGGAACAGCACGTCTTCGGCAGCGGGAGAGAAAGCCTGGGAGGATCCGAACACAATCGGCGCGCGAACCACGGGGGCTGGCGGCGGAGTGCGGCTGGCGCAAGCGCTGAGCAGCGCTGCGAAGAACATCAGGGCAAGGCGGGCCGTCATCGTCATAAGCAGAACATCCTGATCTGGCTGCGGCTTTTACTGCCGATTCGACAGAAAACAAAACCGCCTGCGTTGGGACGCAGGCGGTTTGCCATCAATATAGATCAGGATTCTAGCGGCTACGCGGCAAACTTCAAGTAAGACTTTAACTTCACCTTGTAAAGTTTGAGTCTATTGCCCCTGAAGGACCGCCTGTCGCCACGAGCGTGGCGACAAAAGCGTGATTACTTGCGAGCGGTAACCACGGTTGGTGCGTTCGCCAAAGCACGTTTGGCTTCGATGAAGGTCTTGCTCCAGTAGCTGTCACCCAGGCTGTCGATACGGACACCGCCGCTGCGACGACTGCTGGAGTGAATGAACTGGTTGTCGCCCAGGTAGATCCCGGCGTGGCTGACACGACCGCGACGACCATTGGTGGCGAAGAACAGCAGATCACCCGGCTCGAGGTTGCCGCGCGATACCAGCGGAGCATCCACGTTGATCATTTCGCGGGTGGAGCGCGGCAGGTTCATGCCGGCTTCTTCGCGGAACAGGTAGCCGATGAAACCGCTGCAATCGAACCCGGCTTCAGAGGTACCGCCGAAACGGTAACGGGTACCGATCAGGGACATGCCGCGTTCAAGAATGCTGTCGGCCAGAACCGGAAGCTGGTAAGGCTTCTTGCCATTGAAAGCGGCCAGTTCCTTTTCGGTGTCCAGCTCTTCCTGGTAAATAACGGAAGACTGGGCGGTGGCAGAATTTTTAGCCTGTTGTTGCTGCTCTTGAACAGGTGAATGAGCAGCGCAACCGAACAACAGGGTGACGAGTGCGAGAGGCACGAGGGGTGCGAAGCGCTTTAGCATGGGCACGACCGTGGCTGATAGTTGTAAAGAAGCCGAGACTATGCCCGCTATCAGCCTCATTTGCAAATTCAATCGATCTTTTTGTGACTTCCCGGTTTCTCGTTTACATCTAAGCGCTTAAGCCTATTTGAATCGAGACGCAGCCTGCGCAATGCACAGGAAAGCGGGTTTTCTGGCGCCTGAAATATGCCGAAACCCGCTGAAAGCCCCGGTTTTACCAGCCCAGGGTTTCTTTCAGGAAGGGAATGGTCAGCTTGCGCTGAGCCTGCAAAGAGGCCTGATCGAGCTGCTCGAGCAGGTCAAAAAGCGCGCTCATGCTGCGGGTGCCGCGAGTCAAAATAAAATGCCCGACTTCGTCGGTCAGATGCAGACCGCGACGGGATGCACGCAATTGCAGGGCACGCAATTTGTCTTCATCGGAGAGAGGACGCATCTGGAAAATCAGCGCCAGAGTCAGACGCGACTTCAAGTCAGCCAGCTTTACCGGCAATTCACGCGGCGAGGTGGAGGCGGCGATCAGCAATCGACGACCGCTGTCGCGCAGACGGTTGAACAGGTGAAACATCGCCTCTTCCCAGTCGGGCTTGCCGGCGATCACCTGCAAGTCGTCCAGGCAGACCAGTTCGTACTGTTCGAGGTTGTCGAGGATTTCGATGCCGCGATCCATCAACTCGGCCAGCGGCAGGTACACCGCCGGTTCGCCCATCTGTTCGAAACGCAGGCACGCGGCCTGCAACAGATGCGTACGCCCTACCCCGTGCTTGCCCCACAGATAGATCAGGCTTTCGGTCCAGCCAGCGTCGGCTTCGCATAGACGCTCGACATAGCCGAGTGCAGCGGCATTGGCGCCTGGGTAGTAGTTGATGAAGGTGGCGTCGTCACGCAGACGCACACCTAGGGGCAGCTGAATCGGTTTCATGCTGACTGAACAGTTCCCAAGGAACCGTTAGTGGCCTCTGTGTAAAGTGTGCGAAGTTTATACCCGTGAAGCGGAGCGCACAATGCGACAGACCCCAAGCAAAATCAAAGGTTTGCGTTAACGTGCTGGTTTTATGACAGTTTCTTTGGCGCCCGAGTGCCGGTATCGCCTGCATGAGACGGGCCAACCCGGCAATTCACCGGGCGGCCCTACCTCGCCTTACAGCTTCGGATCATCGACTCCGCTATACATTTCGGAGTCCTTGTACAAATCATGGACGTGGCGCACCAACACCATGATCACCGCCGCCACCGGTAACGCCAGCAACACACCGGTGAAGCCGAACAACTCACCACCGGCCAGGATCGCAAAGATCACCGCCACCGGATGCAGCCCGATTCGATCACCCACCAGCAACGGCGTCAGCACCATGCCTTCCAGAGCCTGACCGACCATGAATACCGCGACGATTCCGATCATCGGGTACAAGTCACCGCCAAACTGGAACAGCCCGGCAATCAGCGCAGCGCCGATCCCGATCACAAACCCCATATAAGGCACGATGGCCGCCAGACCGGCGATCAGGCCGATCAACAGGCCCAGCTCCAGACCGACAATCATCAGCCCCGCCGCATAGATCACGCCCAGCGCCAGCATCACCAGCAACTGCCCGCGCACGAACGCCCCGAGCACCTCGTGACATTCGCCCGCCAGCGCCACCACACGCTCTTCACGATCACGCGGCAACAGGCTGCGGATCTTGGCCATCATCACGTCCCAGTCGCGCAGCAAGTAGAAACTCACCACCGGGATCAGCACCAGATTTGCCAGCCAGCCGATCAGCGCCAGACTGGAAGCGGTGGCCTGGCTCAGTACCACGCCGACGATATCGGTGGTCTGGCCCATGTGCTCGGTGATTGCTGCCTTGACCTTGTCGAACTTCCAGAAGCCATCCGATAACCCCAGCTTCGACTGCGCCCATGGCAACGCCGTGTGTTGCAGCCAGTCGAGCATCTGCGGTGCCAGTTCGTACAAACGCAGCAACTGCTTGGCGAGCATCGGTACCAGCACCAGCAGCAACGTGGTGAAGATCAGGGTGAACAAGGCGAACACCGCTATCACGCCCCAGGTGCGGGACAAGCCGAGCCGCTCAAGACGATCCACCAACGGATCGAACAGATAAGCAAGCAACAGCGCCACCAGAAACGGCGTGAGGATCGGATGCAGCAACCAGACAAACGCGCAAAGCAGGAGCACCCCACCGAGCCAGAACCAACGCCGCGTATCGGCCATGTAACACTCCATTGCTTCTATATATGAAAGAAAAACCTACCAGCGGAACCGCAACGACGGTGCCGCTGGTGCCGGTGCCGGCGCAACGACAGGCGCACCGCCTGGCACTGCAGGCTGCGGAGCCACCGGAGCCGGCGCCTCGGCCGGCATTTCCTGCAACTTCGCCAGCGACATCTGCGCCCGTAACTGATCGGCACTGCCGTTGACCCGATACACAATGTGATCGGCATCGACACTCTGCACCCGCACACCAAAAGGCTCGAGCATCCGCAGCAACGTCGCGTAATGCTCCAGATTCATGCCCTGCACTTCCAGCGTCTGCTGACCCGAAGCGCCAGGCTTGGCAACAAAGCGCGGCGCCAGGCGCTCGGCCACCGCCAGCATCACAGCATCTGCAACAGCGGCCTGATCAGCCCCCTGCACACTTCCCGCCTCTTTCTGATCACCCAGCCACAAGTGCCATTTGGCTTGCCACTGACCACCCTCCTCACGAGCATGCACGGCGAGCAAGGCGTCAGCGTTGTAGCGTTCAGACGCCGCATGAAGCGGCGCCGGATCGGTGCCTTCGAGCGTCGGCGCGGTCGCGACCAGTTGCTCACTCAGATCCGCCAGCGGCAGGCGCAACGGCAACCCTCGGTGCTGGGCGGCACGCCGCAATGGCGCCGCACTGGCCTGACCGTCACCCACCAGACTCGAGCCTTCGGTGGAGTCGTTCAGCCACCAGCTCAGAATCGACGGCCGGCTCGCGCCCCACAGCGACAACCCGGCACGGCGCAGCGCCTGCTCGGTGGTGGCCGGATCGAAGTCGACCTTCAATACCTCCGGCGGCCCGGCATCGAAACCAAACTGGCTGATGATCTGTTGCGGATCCTTGCGAATCGGCGTCAGCCCGGGATTCTGCGGCGCCTTCGGATCCCCCGTGAGACGCAGCACCAGCGTATCCAGCGCCGCTTGCGTGGCACGATCACGCTCCTCCGGCGACTGGCCGTTGACCGGTTCGCGCACCTGATAAAGCCCTTTGACGTTTTCGGCCTGGCTCGCCAGGCTGACCAGAGACAAGCAGCCCACTAACAGCAATTTACACAAACGCATGGAGAATTCCCGTCGACAAGAGCGGCTGGAACAGGCCGCGTGAACCGGATTGAGCAAGCCTGTGACCACTGGCCGTTGCAAAACATTCACACGCTGGCGATAAGTTTTTGCACAGCCCTAACGATAGACGGTTCCTTATACAGGCACCCGTGATGTCACCCACAGCTTCATTTGCAAAAAATTTCGGCCGATATGCCCCTGCCCGTCGGCGTGAGGATGGCCGCTGCCCCTCAAGCCTGATAAAATCGCGCGCCTTCGCAGACCGGCAACAGCCGGGCACCTCGAAATTCGCGTGAGGCCATCGCCCCCTCGATTTCGAAGTTCCCGCTGAACTCGGTCGTTACCCCTGAATCCCCTCCCCTAAAGGCCTGGATCATGAGCAAGCAACCCTCCCTGAGCTACAAGGACGCCGGTGTAGACATCGACGCCGGTGAAGCATTGGTCGAACGCATCAAGAGCGTCGCCAAGCGCACTGCGCGCCCGGAAGTCATGGGCGGCCTGGGCGGTTTCGGCGCCCTCTGCGAAATCCCGGCCGGCTACAAGCAGCCAGTACTGGTTTCCGGCACCGACGGCGTCGGCACCAAGCTGCGTCTGGCGCTGAACCTGAACAAGCACGACAGCATCGGCCAGGATCTGGTCGCCATGTGCGTCAACGACCTGGTGGTGTGCGGCGCCGAGCCACTGTTCTTCCTTGACTACTACGCCACCGGCAAGCTGAACGTCGACGTAGCTGCCACCGTGGTCACCGGCATCGGTGCAGGCTGCGAACTGGCTGGCTGCTCGCTGGTCGGCGGCGAAACCGCTGAAATGCCTGGCATGTACGAAGGCGAAGACTACGATCTGGCCGGCTTCTGCGTCGGCGTCGTGGAAAAAGCCGAAATCATCGACGGCTCGAAAGTCGCCACCGGTGACGCCCTGATCGCCCTGCCATCGTCCGGCCCGCACTCCAACGGCTACTCGCTGATCCGCAAGATCATCGAAGTGTCCGGCGCCGACATCGAAACCGTTCAGCTCGACGGCAAGCCGCTGACCGATCTGCTGATGGCCCCGACCCGCATCTACGTGAAGCCGCTGCTCAAGCTGATCAAGGACACCGGCGCCGTCAAGGCCATGGCCCACATTACCGGTGGCGGCCTGCTGGACAACATCCCGCGCGTTCTGCCAAAAGGCGCTCAAGCCGTGGTTGACGTGGCCAGCTGGAATCGCCCGGCCGTCTTCGACTGGCTGCAAGAGAAAGGCAACGTCGACGAGACCGAAATGCACCGCGTACTGAACTGCGGCGTGGGCATGGTGATCTGCGTGGCTCAGGAGCACGTAGAGACTGCGCTGAGCAACCTGCGTGATGCCGGCGAACAGCCTTGGGTCATCGGCCAGATCGGCGTTGCCGCCGAAGGCGCTGCCCAGGTCGAGCTGAAAAACCTCAAGGCTCACTAATGCCTAATACCTGTGATGTCGTGGTGCTGTTGTCCGGCACCGGCAGTAACTTGCAGGCCCTGATCGACAGCACGCGGACCGGCGACAGCCCGGTCCGCATCGCTGCGGTGATTTCCAACCGCGCCGACGCCTACGGCCTACAACGCGCCAGTGACGCGGGTATCGCCACCCGCTCGCTGGATCACAAGGGTTTCGAAGGTCGCGAGGCCTTCGATACCGCCCTGATCGCACTGATCGACGAATTCAATCCGAAACTCGTGGTACTGGCCGGCTTCATGCGCATTCTCAGCGCTGACTTCGTCCGGCACTATCAGGGTCGCCTGCTTAACATCCATCCGTCGCTGCTACCCAAATACAAAGGGTTACACACTCATCAGCGCGCGCTGGAAGCCGGCGACGCCGAACACGGCTGCTCCGTGCACTTCGTCACCGAGGAACTCGATGGCGGACCACTGGTCGTACAGGCAGTAATACCGGTAGAGTTGCACGATTCGCCGCAGAGTCTGGCGCAACGGGTTCACGTTCAGGAACACCTGATCTACCCGATGGCCGTACGCTGGTTTGCCGAAGGACGGCTGACCCTCGGCGAGCAAGGTGCTTTACTGGATGGCCAGCTACTCGGGGCCAGCGGTCACTTGATTCGAAACTAGGAGATTTTATGCGTCGCGCCCTGCTCTTCGCTTGCGCTCTGCTTGCCCTGCCTTTCGCCCAGGCGGCAGACCTTCAACCGTTCTCCGCCAGCTACACCGCCGACTGGAAACAGTTGCCCATGAGCGGTACCGCCGAACGCAGCCTGACCAAGGAAGCCAACGGCGTCTGGAAGCTCAGCTTCAAGGCTTCGATGATGATCGCCAGCCTGTCCGAGGAAAGCACCCTGACCCTGGACAAGGACACCCTGCTTCCGCAGTCCTACCACTTCGAACGTGGTGGCCTGGGCAAGGCGAAAAAGGCTGATCTGGACTTCGACTGGAACAACAAACTGGTCACCGGCACCGACCGTGGCGACGCGGTCAAAGTCCCGCTGAACCGTGGCATGGTCGACAAGTCCACCTATCAGCTGGCGCTGCAGCATGATGTCGCGTCCGGCAAGAAGACCATGAGCTATCAAGTGGTCGACGGTGGCGATGTCGACACCTATGACTTCCGCGTCCTGGGTACCGAGAAAGTCGAGACCAAGGCCGGCAAGATCGACGCGATCAAGGTCGAACGCGTGCGTGACCCGACACAAAGCAAGCGCACCACTGTGATGTGGTTCGCCAAGGACTGGGATTACCTGCTGGTTCGCCTGCAACAGGTCGAGACCGACGGCAAGGAGTACAACATCATGCTCCAGGACGGCACGGTCAACGGCAAGACAGTCAAAGGCAGTTGATTCAACGAAAAGCCCCGCAAACGCGGGGCTTTTTTTCGCCTTCGATTCGAGCTCAGCGCACCAGAAAGCCCAGAATCACTTCGGTGACGTGGGACAGACGTTCATTGAGCGCCTTGGGCGTCACCAGATCGCGACCATGAATGGTCGACAGCGTGTGCTGATTGGCCAGATAGAAATAGGTCAGCCCCACCAGCGTGAAATACAGCTGAACCGGATCGACCCCTCCGCGAAAGACCCCCTCGATACGCCCCTGCTCCAGAATCCGCCCGAGATTGTCCACCAGTGGAGACGCCAGCTCCGGCAAACGACTCGACCCCGCCAGGTGCCGTGCCCGGTGCAGGTTTTCATTGTTCACCAGCGCCATGAATTCCGGATGATCGTTATAGAAACGCCACGAAAACTCGATCAACCGGCGAATCGCATCCATCGGCGGCAACGCCTCCAGATCCAGTTCACGCTCGGCCTGACGCAACTGCAGATAACCCTCCTCCAGCACACACAGGAACAGTTCTTCCTTGTTGGCGTAGTAGTAATAGATCAGTCGCTTGTCGACGCCGGCACGCTCGGCGATCTCCTCAAAACGCGCGCCCTCCAGCCCCTGCTCGGCAAATACGCCACGGGCAGCCTCGAGGATGGTTTGCTGGGAGCGCTTGGCATTGCGTGAACGCTTGGTTTGCGTCACTTCATTGATAGAGTCGGTCATGGGCGAGTCGGTGGCCGAAATCCTGTGGAGTGAAGCTTTGGAGAATACCCGAAGTCCGTAGCGGCGGTGGAGGCCAAATCCCTGGCCACCACCTCTCGGCCAGACTGGCCTCAGTCAACGCCTTCCAGAAACACACCCCGTGGTTTCACTTGTGGCTTGTCGCGCGGCGCGTCCCGCCCCAGGTCTTGCATGTCCACATCAAAGGTTTCCCGGGCGCTCCAGGTGGCCAGCGCCGCAATGGCACAGGCCAGCAACGTCAGGCAGGCCGCCGGCAGCCAGGGGCGATGGATCGAAGTCATGAACGCCGCCGCAATGATCGGCGCGAACCCCGACAATGCAAAACCGACCTGAGTACCGATCGCCATGCCCGACAGCCGCACGCGGGTACTGAACATCTCACCGAAGAACGCCGGCCAGATGCCGTTCGCCGCACTGAAGCAGATCCCCGACATCAACACACCGAGCACGAACATCAGCGGCAGGTTGTGCTGCTCGATCGACCACAGGTACGGAAACATCAGCAAACCGCTGGCCAGCACTCCGAACAGATAGACCGGCCGGCGCCCGATCAGGTCGGCGAGCATCGCCCACAGCGGAATGGCGAACAGGGCCACGATATTGGTCATGATCGTCAACCAGAGCATGGTGCTGCGTTCGACACCCGCGATATTCACCGCATAGGACAGGGAAAAGATCCCGAACACGGTACTGACCGTGGATACCATGGCTGCCAGCGCCACCCGCACCACATCACTGCGATAGTCGGCAAACAGGGTTTTCAGCGGCATCCGGGCTGTCTGATTGCGCTCACGCTCCTCCTGGAACACCGGGGTTTCCTCGATATTGCGCCGGATCAGAAAGCCGACGACCAACACCACCACGCTCAACCAGAATGGAATGCGCCAGCCCCAGGACAGCAACTGTTCTTCCGGCATCGCGGAAATCGGCAGGAACACCAGCGTCGCCAGAATCAGCCCGGCCTGGGTGCCACTCAAGGTGAAACTGGTGAAGAACGCCCGTTGTCGCGACGGTGCATGTTCGAGCGTCATCGAGTTGGCCCCCGCCTGCTCCCCTGATGCCGAGAAGCCCTGACACAGGCGCAGAATCACCAGCATGATCGGCGCCGCGATCCCGATGCTGTCGTAACTTGGCAGGCACCCGACCAGAAAGGTCGAGACGCCCATCAGCAGCAGGGTCAGCACCAGCACCCGCTTGCGTCCGAAGCGGTCGCCCAGATGCCCCAGAAACAAGGCACCCACCGGGCGCGCGATGTAACCCACGCCAAACGTGGCCAAGGCCAGAAGAACACCGGTGGCCGGCTCCGACGCCGGGAAGAAAACCTTGCCGAACACCAGCGCCGCCGCCGTGCCGTAGATGAAAAAGTCGTAGTACTCCATCGCACTGCCAATCCAGCCCGCCAATGCTGCCTTGCCCGGCGTTTTTTTGGTTTTTGTTGCCTGGGTATTCATTGCTACCTCCGCTACCGCTTTATCGACTGCCCGACGGCTGCCGGGAAAAACCGGCGCCGTGGATGCCTTGTTGTTTTTGTTGTTGAGTCTGGTGCGAGCCGGCAAGGCGCACCTGTGCGTCGATCGTCAGGTCAGTGGATGAAACCCTCCCCTTATGATCCGGCGTCTGGCCGCGATCGCGTGCATCAGTGACAAACGGCGGGTGCTTCATCCAGATCACCCCAGGCGTCCAGCTCCAGACTGACGAGCAGCGCCCGCGTCTTCTCCAGCATTCGTCTGGCACGCTCCACGGCCGGCCATTGAGCGGCGAGACTGCGCATGGGCACCTCCAGGCTCAGCGGGATCTGACGTGGCATCGCCCTGAGCAGGCGTTGCAGGTCCAGACCGCCATCTCCGGGCATCAACCGCTCGGCCCGGGCCTGATGCAGCAAGGTGTTCAGATCGACCGGGCGCTGCGCAGGCGCGTCGCAAAGCTGCATCAACCGGAAGTACTGCGGTGGCACCCCGGCAAGCGCCTCGACGCGATCGCCGGCCCGGTCGAAGTGGATCGGATCGATCAGAATCCCCGCATTGGCACAATCCGCCGCCTCGATCAGACGCGCCGCCGCCCCCACACTGCCGACCGCCACCCAGGGTGTCGGCTCCAGGTTTGCGCTGATGCCATAGCCAGCCGCCATTTCGCAAAAACCGCCGAACAGATCGGTCATTTGCGAAAAGTCCGCGACCTGCCCGGACACCACGGCATTGCGCGCACCGAGCAGCGCTCCGGTTTCCAGAGCTGCACGAAACGTCTTGAGATCCGTGGTCGGCTGCAGGCGGAACAGCTCGATGTCCGACACCACGATCCCGGTGTCGCGCAAACGGCGCGCGGTATCCCGGATCAACGCTGTATCGCCGACCGAATCCCATTGCGGTTCCTGATCCGTCGCCGGGATCAGGCGCAGCCCGAGGCAGTCATAACCGGCCACCGCCGCGCACTCGACCATTTCCACCGGCGACAGCTCCAGGTGCGACAGCGGCGCCAGGCCAATCAGGCGCCCCATGACGTCCCTCCTTCCAGGCGTACGACGGCACCGGTGCGAGCGGCGGCATGCACAGCGAGCGTCGCTTCAAGGGTACGGAAGCCATCCTCGGCGGAGCACACCGGGCGCTCGTTGCCGGCGATGACCGCACAAAAGTGGCGCATCTGTTCGGCATAAGGACAGCCGATATGCGGAACGGAGCGCTCCATGGTGATCGCGTCATGCCAGCCCTTTTGGCCGTGATAGCGCCACAGTTCCAGTCGCGGCAAGGTGAGCGACCCTTCGGTGCCCGAGAAGAAGTGCGAATTGACGTCATCCTGACGCGGAAAACGCTCGGCCTCGCCCGCCGACAGATCCCAGTTCCATGGCGCCGCCGTGGCATCGGAGACCGATACGGTGCCCAGCGCGCCGTTGCGAAAACGCAGCAGCACCGCAGCGGTGTCCTCTACCTCGAAGCGCCGGACTTTGCTGGACGTGATGGCTTGCAGACTCTCGATCTCGCCGAACAGAAAGCGCAGCAGGTCGATGTCATGAATCAGGTTGATCAGCACCGGCCCGCCACCGGCCTGCCGGCGCCACGCAGTCTCGAAGTAATCGTCCGGCTTGAGCCAGGTGCACAACGCCGTCACGCTGACCGGTCGCCCCAGCAAACCGGCATCCACGATCGATTTGGCATGCCGCATGATCGGGTTGTAGCGCCGCTGATGGCCGACCAGTGCGGGTACGCCGTGGGCGGCGGAGGCCGCGCAGATGCGCCGGGCGTTTACCAGTGTGTCGGCGATCGGTTTCTCGACCAGCACCGCCACCTTGCGCTCAAGGCAATCAACCGCCACATCGGCATGGGTGACGTTGGGCGTCGCCACCACTACACCACGCGGTTTTGCCACTTGCAGCATGGCGTCGTAATGCTCGAACCATGGCACGCCAAGAGAAGCTGCCAGTGCCTGTGAGGCAGGTGTGGGATCGGCAATGCCGACCAGCTCCACGTTTTCCTGGGCCATGGCACGTTCGATGTGGGTCTTGCCAATCAAGCCTGCGCCAATGACGCCGATCGGGATCTTGTTCACGTTGTTTCCTTCATCGGGGAATGTCATATGCCGCTTTATTCACCAATACGTGAAATAAAGCTGACAACTCATCAACAATTGATGAGAAATGACAGATTATTTCCCTTAAAAAGGAATTTCAAATAATTATCCAGTCAGTTAAAAAACGAAAAAATGAATTATTTTCAGCCGTTTGCTGTTTTTTTTATTCCTTATATTTATTTAAGAAACGTTTAATAAAATAAAATCGAATAATCTAATTCACCATAAGGTGAAAAAACACGATCTGTCATTCGAAATGAAAAACGCCCGATGCAAGCATCGGGCGTCTGGACAGACAGGCATGAAATCCACAGAAATCGAGCAACGGTCAGACCGAAAATTTGGCCACCATGTTGTTCAGATCCACCGCCAGCCGCGACAATTCCTGGCTCGCGGCACTGGTCTGATTGGCCCCCGCCGAGGTCTGCATCGCCAGATCGCGGATGTTCATCAGATTGCGGTCAACCTCCCGTGCTACGGCTGCCTGCTCTTCCGAAGCGCTGGCGATCACCAGATTGCGTTCGTTGATCAAGGTGAATGCAGAAGCGATTTCCTCCAGCGCCACGCCCGCAGCTTTCGCCAGCTCCAGTGTCGAGCGCGCACGAACATTACTTTGCTGCATCGAACTGACCGCCGAATCGGTGCCTTGCTGAATGCCGCCGATCATCTGCTCGATTTCCTGGGTCGACTGCTGGGTGCGATGGGCCAGCGCCCTGACCTCGTCGGCCACCACCGCGAAGCCGCGCCCGGCATCACCCGCACGAGCCGCTTCGATCGCCGCGTTCAACGCAAGGAGATTGGTCTGCTCGGCAATCGAACGGATCACCTCCAGCACTTTGCTGATGCTGTAGACCTTCTGCGCCAGATCCTCCACCTGCGTGGCGTTGGCGGTAACGTCATCCGCCAGCAACTCGATGGACGACACAGTCTGCTGCACTTGCTCACGGCCATGCTGGGCGATGCGGTCCGATTCCCGTGATGCCTCGGAGGTCGCCACGGCGTTGCTGGCGACCTCTTCAACGGCGGCGGTCATCTGATTGACCGCCGTGGCAGCCTGCTCGATTTCCAGGCTCTGCTGATGCAACCCGCGCGTGGCATCTTCAGTGACGCAGCTCAGCTCTTCCGAGGCCGAAGCCAATTGACTGGACGATTCCGAAATCTGCCGGATGGTGTCGCGCAGGCTGTGCTGCATGCTCTTGAGCGCATGCAGCAGCCGCGCCGGCTCATCCTTGCCGATGATGCTGATATCACCAGTCAGATCGCCGCCCGCCACCACTTCGGCGACCCCCAGCGATTGTGAGAGCGGCACCACGATGCTGCGGGTCAGCAGCAGCGCCAGGCCAATGGTGATCAGCGCCGTGATGCCGATCATCACCCCGACCCAGACCCGCGAATTGATGAACACCAAACGCGCGGCCTCGGTGGCGAGGTTGGCGTTGTGTTTGTTCAGCTCGACCAGTTCTTTGAGGGTCGCGGCGATGTCGTCGGCCAACGGGTTCATCTGGGTATTGAGAATGCTGGCCGCGTCTTCCACCTTCCCCTGAGCAGACAACGCCATCACTTGAGCCTGCAACTCCAGATACTTGTGCTCCGCGACTTTGAAGCGATCAAACAACGCTCGCTCTTCTGGCAGCACGATCAATATGTCGTAACGTTGCTGGGCTTCGCTCAACACACTGCGCAGCTCATTGAGCTTGGCGACATTCTGGTCCAGGGCCTGCGGATCGCGATTGAGCAACAGACGCATGGTCAGGGCGCGCAGACGCAGCATGTCCTGGCTCATTTCGCCCACCGCCATCACGCTGGGCAGCCAGTTCTTGTCGACCTCGTCGGACTGGGCCCGCATGTTCGACATCTGCAGCAGGGCGAACGCCCCGAGGGCAAACACCATCAGCGCCAACAGACCGAAGCCCAGCCCGGCACGGGGGGCAATATTGAGACTGCGGATACTCATTGCTCTGGTTCCTTCCAAAAGCGCTGCATCAACCCTGCAGCTGGCTGCTTTAGAAGGTATCGGCCCGGCGAAAATTTGCGTAAGACCAAAAGGTGATATCAAAAGGCCTTAATACTTCGAACCCTCGGCATTAACGATTCAGCGACGGTTTTGCCGGACTTGAGCGCTGTTCGCCGCAAGTTCAACGGTAAGTTACCTGAAAACCTTGAAGCAACTCGGCAGACGAAACACCGGCACAAGTATTCCTCGACTCACCGGCATAACCTGACGTCCTGCCGCACGCCGGCAAGAAAGTGGAACGCGCCCCTGCGGGAATGCTCTATACCTGCAAGGTCTTATTTGATCGAATGACTTTTCCTACTGCTTGCGAGGTTCACATGACCGTTACCGTCAATACCGTGTCCGCCGAAGGTTTCCGTCACACCGTACAGATCGATGAGCACGAACTGTTTACCGATGTCCCGACCACAGCTGGCGGCGAAGGCTCCGCGCCTGAACCCCACGATTATTTCGACGCCGCCCTCGGCGCCTGCAAGGCCCTGACCCTGAAGCTGTATGCAAAGAAAAAAGACATCCCGCTCACGGGCGTCGGCGTAGAGGTGAAGCGCGACAACAGCCAGGAACAGAAAGGCAAATACGCCCTGCACGTGACCCTGACACTCAAAGGCGTGCTCACCGATGCCCAGCGTGAAGAACTGCTGCGCGTCGCCGATCGCTGCCCGATTCACAAACTGATGACCACCAGCGAAGTCACCATCGAAACCCACGCCCCGCAAGGCTTCGACAGCCAGTAATCACCACGATGACACCGGCGGGTTATGCTCCACGCATCACCCGCCCAGCTTGGAACGCACCATGGACACCCAACCCCTGATCATCCACCCGCGCGCCGAAGACGTCGAAGGCCAGCCGATCCTGCGCCCGTTGCCGTCAGCCAAATGCCGCAGTGTCGGGCCTTTCGTATTTTTCGATCACATGCTTGAAACGCTTTATCCCGCAGGCAAAGGGATGAACATCCGACAGCATCCGCACATCGGCCTGTCGACCCTGACCTATCTGTTCGAGGGGCAGATCCAGCACAAGGACAGCCTCGGCTCGGATCAGGTGGTCAATGCCGGTGATGTCAGCTGGATGACCGCCGGCACGGCAATCGCTCACGTCGAGCGCACCCCCGAACCGCTTTGGGAACAAAGCTTCAGGATGCACGGGCTGCAGATCTGGCTCGCCTCGCCCAAGGATCACGAACAGGGTCCCGGGCATTACAGCCATCACCCGGCCGCGACACTGCCGGTCAGCGATAACCTCGGCGTGCAGATCCGCATGATTGCCGGGTCAGGCTTTTGCCTGGAATCGCCGGTGCCGGTGCTTTCTCCGACGCTGTATGCCGAACTGAAGATGCAGACTGCAACCACCCTGCTGATCCCCACCGAACATGAGGAGCGAGCGCTCTACGTGTTGAGCGGTGATGTGCAATTGAACGGGGAAACCGTGGAGACCCACGATCTGGTGGTGTTGCCGGCCGGTGTAGAAATGAGTCTGTTCGCCGAGAGCGACAGTCATGCCGTGCTGTTCGGTGGCGCACCACTGGATGGGCCACGGCGGATCAACTGGAATTTCGTCGCGAGCGATCCGGCGGTGATCGATGAGGCCCGGCGCAAATGGGCGGCCGGAGATTGGCCGACGGTGCCGGGGGAAGTTGAGCGGATCGAGTTGCCTAAATCGCGCAGCGAACCGACACCGCTGTAAACGAACACTCCCACGCCAGGCGTGGGAGTGCTTTCAACCGAATCAGCCCTTGAACACTTCTTCCAGCAAGTCATGCATCGACTTGAAAGCGCGCTTGGCGGTCTTCGCGTCGTACATCATCTTTCCCGGAACATTGGCGTGCGGATCGGTGAACGAGTGCACCGCGCCGCCGTAGCTCAGCAACTGCCAGTCCACGCCAGCCGCGTTCATTTCGTCTTCGAATGCCGGCAGTTGCTCTTTCGGCACCAGCGGATCGGAAGCACCGTGCAGCACCAGCACCGAGCCCTTGATGTTCTTCGCGTCCGCCGGGTTCGGCGAATCCAGTGTGCCGTGGAACGACACAGCAGCCTTGACCGCTGCACCGGTACGGGCCAGATCCAGTGCACAGCAACCGCCAAAGCAGAAACCGAACACCGCCAGTTTCGAGGTATCGACTGCGGCTTCGCCCTGCTTCTGCAATTGTTCGAACGCGGCCTGCATACGCTTGCGCAGCAGTGCACGGTCATTCTTCAGCGGCATCATCGCCGCACCCGCCTGATCACCATTCTGCGGACGCACCGCTTGCCCGTACACGTCGGCGATCAGCACCACATAACCCTTGGCCGCCACGGATTTGGCGATTTCTTCCGCGCCAGCGCTGACGCCCATCCAGTTCGGTGCCATCAACAGGCCCGGACGTGCGCCTTTGTGCTCGGCGTCGAACGCCAATCGACCTTCATAAGACTGGCCATCGATCTGATAGACCACGGAACGTACAGTGACTTGGCTCATTTCTGACTCCTGATGGGTTGAATACCAGAATGAAAAAACCCGCCGAAGCGGGTTTTTCTACAGCTTGATCAAGCGGACAGCTCGACCAGCAGCTTGTTCAGACGGCTCACGTATGCGGCCGGGTCTTTCAAGCTGTCGCCAGCCGCCAGGGCGGCTTGGTCGAAGAGGATGTGCGACAGGTCGCCAAAACGCTCTTCGCTGGTCTCGTTGTCGAGTTTCGCGATCAGCGGGTGGCTCGGGTTGAATTCGAAGATCGGCTTCGAATCCGGCACCTTCTGCCCGCTGGCCTCGAGGATCTGACGCATTTGCAGACCCAGGTCCTGCTCGCCGATGGCCAGGATGGCTGGCGAATCGGTCAGGCGATGGGAAACGCGGACTTCGGCAACGGACTCGCCCAGCGCGGTTTTCAGGCGCTCGACCAGACCTTCCTTCGACTTGGCGACTTCTTCTGCGGCCTTCTTGTCCTCTTCCGAGTCCAGATTGCCCAGGTCCAGGTCACCACGCGCGACGTCGACGAAGCTCTTGCCGTCGAATTCGCTCAGGTAGCTCATCAGCCACTCGTCGATGCGGTCGGTCAGCAGCAGCACTTCGATGCCTTTCTTGCGGAAGACTTCCAGGTGCGGGCTGTTCTTGACCTGCGCGTAGGTTTCGCCGGTGAGGTAGTAGATCTTGTCCTGACCTTCCTTGGCGCGGGCCAGGTAGTCGGCCAGACCGACGATCTGCTCGCCGTCACCTTCGGTGGTCGATGCGAAACGCAGCAGACCGGCAATTTTTTCCTTGTTGGCGAAATCTTCTGCCGGACCTTCTTTCATGACCTGACCGAAGTTTTTCCAGAAGCCCTTGTATTGCTCAGGCTCGTTCTTCGCCAGTTTTTCCAGCATATCCAGCACGCGCTTGGTCAGCGCCGACTTCATCGAATCGATGATCGGGTCTTTCTGCAGGATTTCCCGCGACACGTTCAGCGACAGGTCGTTGGAGTCGACCACGCCCTTGATGAAGCGCAGGTACAGCGGCAGGAACGATTCGGCCTGATCCATCACGAACACGCGCTGCACGTACAGCTTCAGGCCTTTCGGCGCTTCACGCTGGTACAGATCGAACGGGGCACGGGCCGGTACGTACAGCAGCGAGCTGTACTCGAGCTTGCCTTCGACCTTGTTGTGGCTCCACGACAGCGGGTTTTCGAAGTCGTGGGCGATGTGTTTGTAGAACTCCTGGTATTCCTCATCCTTCACTTCGGTGCGAGGACGGGTCCACAGGGCGCTGGCGCGGTTGACGGTTTCCCATTCAACTTCAGGTTTCTCTTCGCCTTCGGCAGCGGCCACTTCTTTCGGCAGCTCGATCGGCAGCGCGATGTGGTCGGAGTACTTCTTGATGATGTTGCGCAGACGCCAGCCATCGGCGAACTCGTCTTCACCGGATTTCAGGTGCAGGACGATACGGGTGCCGCGCTCTGGTTTGTCGATGGTGGCGACTTCAAACTCGCCCTCGCCTTTCGACGACCAGTGCACGCCCTCGCTGGCAGCGGAGCCGGCGCGACGGCTGTACACGTCAACCTGATCGGCAACGATGAAAGCGGAATAGAAACCCACGCCGAACTGACCGATCAGGTGCGAATCCTTCTTCTGGTCGCCCGACAGGTTTTTCATGAAGTCGGCGGTGCCGGATTTGGCGATGGTACCCAGGTGGGTGATCACATCGTCGCGGTTCATGCCGATGCCGTTGTCTTCGAGGGTGACGGTCTTGGCGTCCTTGTCGAAGCTCACACGGATTTTCAGTTCAGCGCCACCTTCGAGCAACTCAGGCTTGGCCAGGGCTTCGAAGCGCAACTTGTCGACGGCGTCGGAGGCGTTCGAGATCAATTCGCGAAGGAAGATTTCCTTGTTGGAATACAGCGAATGGATCATGAGGTGCAGCAGTTGCTTCACCTCGGTCTGGAAGCCCAGGGTTTCCTTTTGAGTTTCCACACTCATGGTCATCAAACTCCAATCAGATGGCATTGGCCGCGACCCAGGTGGTCTGCGGCGGGTTGTTCACTGAGTTGGGGGCGGTGTTCAGGATTTCAAGGGCTCGTCGATTTTGAAGTGGGCGCGGGCGGTGGCAATTGGTTCACTTTCGGTGCTTTGCCAGGCCGTGACCGCGACGTTGGCCACCCGCCGTCCCTGACGGCAGACCTGACACCGGGCCCAGGTATCGCGGAACTGCCCGGCCCGCAGGTAATCGAGGGAAAAGTCGATAATCTTCGGCACACCGGGCGCACCGGTGAAAATCAGCAGGTGTAGCGCAGCGGACAGCTCCATGAACCCGGCAATCACCCCGCCGTGGATCGCCGGCAATAAAGGGTTACCGATGTTGTCCTTGTTTGCCGGCAGCTTGAACAGCAGGTCATCACCGACCCGAGCGCACTCGACGCCGATCAGTCCGGCATAGGGGATCAACGCCAGCAGCGGCGCGTAGTCACCCTTCTCGTGGGCTTCTTGCAGTTGCTGCTTGAAATCATCGCTCATGGGTTTTCTCCCTTGATCGCACCACCAAAGCCCTTGGTACCTTTGAGCCCCTTGCCCATGCGCATGAAGGTGCCGACGACGTGGGCAATCGGCTGCTCGGGATCGTCCTGATAGGCGAAGCCCCGGGCGAAGATCACGTCGGTGGTGACCCGGTAGCACTGGGCGAAACCGTAGACGTCTTTGTGCGGTTCGGCGGCGTGCATATAGTCGATGCGTAAATCCAGGGTCGGGCAGACTTCGAATTCCGGCAGCACGCACAAGGTGGCCATGCCGCACGCGGTGTCCATCAGCGACGTGATCGCCCCGCCGTGGACCACGCCGGTCAGCGGGTTGCCAACGATTTGTGCGCTGTACGGCAAGACCACCGTCAGGCCTTCGCTGCTGGCGCTGTGCACTTTCAAACCCAGCACCTGGCAGTGGCGCAAGGCCGAGAGAAAGCGGGTCGCACGCTCAAAAACAGGGTTTTCGGCCATTTGACAATTACTCTTGTTAGTCACTGTTCCCGGTAGTGGAAAGAACAGCAAAAGTTCCATTACAAAACAAACTTATATATCTGTGAGAAATGAGGAACTTAACCCTTTTGGCTGCGCTCTTAAGGCCAGTAGTTATTTTCCATAAGGAGAAACACCCCATGCGTAAGACTTTAGCTATTGCCTTGATGTTGACCGCTTCCCTCGGTCTCGCTGCCTGCGATAAAAAATCCGAGGACAAAGCTCAAGATGCCAACCAACATGCTGAACAAGCTCAGCAGAAAATGAATGAAGCTCAGGATAAAGTGAACGACGCGGCGAAAGAAAACGCCGAAGCCGCCAAAGATCAGGCCGAATCGAACGCTGCAGCGCAAGAAGAAGCTGCCAAGAAGCAATAAGCCGCTTCTCGATGGCAAAAAAGAAAACCCGCCAAGTGCGGGTTTTCTTTTGCCTGTCATTTTCTGGTAATGCCTTGTTAGAGCAATGCAGTTTTAAAAGTCGGACTAATCATCAGCAACAATGAACACACTAAGCCGACCAGCCACACCAGACTGCGCAGCTTGGGAATATCGGCCAGGTAGAACCACAGATAGAGAATCCGTGCGATCACAAAGATGATCGCCAACGTATCGATCAACCATCCCGCCGTTTGCGTGGTATGCGCCATCAGCACACCCACGGCAAACAGGATGAACGCTTCAATGCTGTTCTGATGTGCCGCCAGTGCCCGGGCGCCGTAGCCGGTGAGTTGCGCCTGTTGCTGACGCGGCTGGTGATTGTTGTAACCACCCTGCTCTTTCATGGCCTTGCCCACGGGCATGCGCGCCACGTAAATCAACAACGCACTGATAAACACACACCAGAACGGAATACTCATCAAGCAGCCTCTTTGATCGTTTCGGGCAACGGCGCCTCTGTAGGGGTATAGACCATTACATCGAGCACGTCGGAATGAAACTCGCGGCGATACAACACCAGTACCACACCCGCACTCATCAGCATGAACAGCCACGGGCTGACGAACCACGCCAGCATGCTCATGCCAAAGTAATAGGAGCGCAGACCGAAGTTGAACTGGTTCGCCGCCATCGAAATCACCCGCGCCGCCCGGGAAGCGAACGCCTTGCGCTCCTGCTCGGACACCTGACGCTCACCGATCATCGGCGCCGAGCCCACCAGAACGGCTGCAAAGTTGTACTGGCGCATGCACCAACTGAACGTGAAGAACGCATAGACAAACACCAGCGCCAGGCACAGCAACTTGATCTCCGACATGCCCTGGGAGGCCTGCTGCACCATCGGGATGTCCGCCAGCAACGATACCGCACGCTCCGAAGCACCGAGCACAGTCAGGATGCCGGCCAGGATGATCAGTGTGCTGGAAGCGAAGAACGAGGCGTTGCGCTCGAGGTTGCCGATCACGCTGGCATCGGCGATACGGTTGTCACGCAGCAGCATGCGGCGCATCCAGTCTTCGCGGTACAGGTGCAACACGCTGGCCAGGCACGCCGTGTCACGGGCCTTCCAGGTGGCATAACGGGTGTAACCGCCCCAGCAGATGACGAACCAGAGCGCGGCAAGCAGGTGGATCAGGTTGGCTTGGATGAACGACATGCAAATTCCTGTGTGGAAGATTTCGGCTCCCCTTCGACGTTAGCCGAAAGGAAAAGACACTGCCTGACGCCCATAAAAAATGCCCCGTATCGATTGATACGGGGCATTTCTGTTTAATCGCTCAAGCCCGCTTGTGGCGGGCCGGCAATCTTAGGCCAGGGCTTCGGCGCGCTTGCCCAGCAGGCGGTCACAAACCACGGCGACCACCAGAGTCATCACGCATGGCACCAGCCACGCCAGGCCCTGCTCGCTCAGCGGCAGGTGGGACAGTTGCGATGGCATCCAGTCGGCCAGACCGGCGCCTTTCAGCGCGTCGATCGTGCCGAACACGAACGACACCAGCATCACCGGGCCCATGATGCGGCTCTGCTCATGCCAGAACGCGGCACAGAAGCTCAGGGCCACCAGCACGATGCACGGCGGGTAGATCGCGGTCAGCACCGGGATCGAGAACGCGATCAGCTTGGTCAGGCCCAGGTTCGACACCAGCAGCGAAAAGGCTGCGAGGATAATGACCAGCGTCTTGTAGGACAGCGGCACGATGCGGCTGAAGTATTCGGCGCAGGCACAGGTCAGGCCGACCGCCGTCACCAGACACGCCAGGGAGATCAGCACCGCAAGGAAACCGCTGCCCAGCGAACCGAAGGTATGTTGCACATAAGCATGCAGCACCGCCGCGCCGTTGGTAGCACCTGCGGCCACTTCATGGCTGCCGGAACCCAGGCGGAACAGGCTGACATACACCAGCGCCAGACCGACGCCGGCGATCAGCCCGGCGATGATCGCGTAGCGGGTGATCAGAGCAGGCGACTCGACGCCACGGGAGCGGATCGCGTTGACGATGACGATACCGAACACCAGCGCGCCCAGGGTATCCATGGTCAGGTATCCATTGATGAAACCTTGGGAGAACGGCGCAGCGACGTATTCCGGAGTGGCCACGCCGATATCACCGGCCGGCAGCGCGAATGCAGCGATGCCGAGTACCGCCAGGGCGATGATCTTCAGCGGCGCGAGGAAACGCCCTACGGTATCCAGCAGACGGCCCGGATAGAGCGAGATGAAGAACACCAGCAGGAAATAAACCGAGCTGTAGAGGAACAGCGCCAGCGGGCTTTCGCCGGTCAGCGGCGCCAGACCTACCTCGAACGATACGGTCGCGGTACGCGGCGTGGCGAACAACGGGCCAACCGCCAGATAGCACGCGGCTGCCAGTACGCCACCGGCAATCTTGCCGATCGGCGTGCTCAGCGCATCCATCGCACCGCCGACCTTGGCCAGCGCGACAACGGTGATCACCGGCAGACCGACCGCCGTGATCAGGAAGCCCAGCGCCGCCATCCAGACGTTTGGCCCGGACTGCAAACCGACGATAGGCGGGAAGATGATGTTGCCGGCCCCGACGAACAGGGCGAATGTCATAAAGCCAAGTGCCAGGATGTCCTGACCTTTCAAAACTTTCATTAAGGAAATACCACACTACTGAATCGGAATTTAGAGGGGGATTTCCCTGTGGGGTTAGGGAAATGCTGTCAATCCGTATAAGACTGACCCGTTTAGCGCGTTGCATGCCTTGTGGGCGGCAGACGCAAAAATGGCTGCTAGCCTAACGAATTTGTCTGACAAACGCACTGTTTGAGGGCGAACTATCCGATACGCGACGTGTCTGTGTCGCGTTTTTGCATGTAATTGGGCAGGTGCCTATAAATCGCCATCGTCAAACCGAACATCAGAAACGACAAAGGCCACCCGAAGGTGGCCTTTGTTGCTGGAGCTAAAAAGTCAGCCGAGGCTTACTTCTTCACTTCCCAGCCAGTCAGCTCGGCCAGGGCCTTGCCGATGTCTGCCAGCGAACGCACGGTTTTCACGCCTGCGTCTTGCAGAGCAGCGAATTTCTCGTCTGCAGTGCCTTTGCCGCCGGAGATGATTGCGCCAGCATGGCCCATGCGCTTGCCCGGAGGAGCAGTCACACCAGCGATGTAGGAAACAACCGGCTTGGTCACGTTGGCCTTGATGTAGGCAGCCGCTTCTTCTTCAGCCGAACCGCCGATCTCGCCGATCATTACGATCGCTTCGGTCTTCGGGTCTTCCTGGAACAGCTTCAGGATGTCGATGAAGTTCGAACCCGGGATCGGGTCACCGCCGATGCCGACGCAAGTCGACTGACCGAAACCGGCGTCAGTGGTCTGCTTCACAGCTTCGTAGGTCAGGGTGCCGGAACGGGAAACGATACCGACCTTGCCTGGCAAGTGGATGTGACCTGGCATGATGCCGATCTTGCACTCGCCCGGAGTGATCACGCCTGGGCAGTTAGGGCCGATCAGGGTGACACCCAGCTCGTCGCACTTAACTTTCGCGTCCAGCATGTCCAGGGTAGGAATGCCTTCGGTGATGCAGACGATCAGCTTGATGCCGCCGAATGCTGCTTCCAGGATCGAGTCCTTGCAGAAAGGAGCCGGAACGTAGATCACGCTGGCGGTGGCGCCAGTGGCTTCTACAGCTTCTTTCACGGTGTTGAACACAGGCAGGTTCAGGTGAGTGGTGCCACCCTTGCCTGGAGTCACGCCGCCAACCATTTTGGTGCCGTAGGCAATGGCTTGTTCGGAGTGGAAAGTACCCTGCGCGCCGGTGAAGCCCTGGCAGATTACTTTGGTGTCTTTATTGATCAGGACGCTCATTACTTGCCCTCCGCAGCTTTAACGACTTGTTGAGCAGCGTCGGTCAGGCTGGTAGCAGCGATGATGTTCAAACCGCTTTCTGCCAGTACTTTAGCGCCCAGTTCAGCGTTGTTGCCTTCAAGACGAACAACAACCGGGATTTTCACGCCGACTTCTTTCACTGCACCGATGATGCCTTCGGCAATCATGTCGCAACGAACGATGCCGCCGAAGATGTTAACCAGTACTGCAGCGACATTGCTGTCGGACAGAATGATCTTGAAAGCTTCGGTAACGCGTTCTTTGGTAGCACCACCACCTACGTCGAGGAAGTTGGCTGGCTTGCCGCCGTGCAGGTTGACGATGTCCATGGTACCCATGGCCAGGCCGGCACCGTTCACCATGCAGCCGATGTTGCCTTCCAGCGCTACGTAGTTCAGTTCGAACTTGGCAGCGTGCGCTTCGCGCGGATCGTCCTGGGACGGATCGTGGAAAGTCTTCAGCTTAGGCTGACGGTACATTGCGTTGGCGTCGATGTTGATCTTGGCGTCCAGGCAGTGCAGATCGCCGTCAGCCTTGATCACCAGCGGGTTCACTTCCAGCAGAGCCAGGTCGTGATCCTTGAACAGCTTGGCCAGACCTACGAAGATCTTGGCGAACTGAGCAACCTGCTTGCCTTCCAGACCCAGCTGGAATGCCAGCTCGCGACCCTGGAACGGCTGAGCGCCAACCAGTGGATCGATAGTGGCTTTCAGAATTTTTTCTGGAGTGTCGTGAGCGATTTTCTCGATGTCCACGCCACCTTCGGTGGAAGCCATGAACACGATGCGACGGCTCGAACGGTCAACGACAGCGCCCAGGTACAGCTCTTTAGCGATATCAGTGCACGATTCAACCAGGATCTTGGTGACTGGCTGGCCATTGGCATCAGTCTGGTAAGTCACCAGACGCTTGCCCAGCCACTGCTGTGCGAAGGCTTTGGCGTCTTCTTTGCTGCGAACCAGCTTGACGCCGCCCGCTTTACCGCGACCACCGGCGTGAACCTGGGCTTTGACAACCCACTCGTTGCCGCCGATTTTGTCGCAAGCTTCTGCTGCTGCTTCCGGGGTGTCTACTGCGAAACCAGTGGAAACTGGCAGGCCGTATTCAGCGAACAGCTGCTTACCCTGATACTCGTGAAGATT
Source organism: Pseudomonas sp. R43(2017) (assembly GCF_002112345.1). Lineage (NCBI taxonomy): Bacteria > Pseudomonadati > Pseudomonadota > Gammaproteobacteria > Pseudomonadales > Pseudomonadaceae > Pseudomonas > Pseudomonas sp. R43(2017). The sequence continues at coordinate 606,186 of NZ_NEHJ01000003.1, read as the reverse complement.
CATGCTTTTTACCGTCTTCGTTAGGTACTGCGCATTCGGCGCTGCGCTCTTGATGAGTGCCGCGCCACCTGTGACTGCTGCTTGCGTAGCCTTTCCGGATACCCGGTGCAGCTACGCAAGGCTGCGTCCAGCGGACATTCCGCGGTGAGTCTTGCACGCAAGGCTCACGACGGGCCGTACCGCCGTGGTTTCTTATTGTGTCTTAACGCTTCTTGCGGTTGGCAATGTGGATGGCGCCGCCATTCACTGCCAGAGCTGCTTCGTGCAAGGCTTCGGACAGGGTCGGATGGGAGAAAACCATCATGCCCAGGTCTTCAGCGCTGGTGCCGAATTCCATACCGATCGCGCCCTGCTGAACCAGTTCTGCAGCGCTCGGGCCAATCACGTGCACGCCCAATACGCGGTCAGTCTTGGCATCGGCGATGACCTTGACGAAACCACCGGTATCGTTGGCGGCCATGGCACGGCCGGATGCTGCGAACGGGAAGGTGCCGACGTTAACTTCAACGCCTTCAGCTTTCAAGGCCTGCTCGGTTTTACCAACCCATGCGATTTCCGGGTGAGTATAAATAACCGAAGGGATCAGGTCATAGTTCATCTGGGCCTTGTGGCCCTTGATGCGCTCGACAACCATGATGCCCTCTTCCGAGGCTTTGTGAGCCAGCATCATGCCGCGAACCACGTCACCGATGGCGTAGACGCCCGGTACGGTGGTGGCGCAGTGATCGTCAACGTGCACGAAACCGCGCTCGTCCAGGGTCACGCCACTGTCGGCAGCCAGCAGATCGGTGGTCACCGGACGGCGACCAACGGCTACGATCAGCTTGTCGAAAGTGATGGTCTGTTCGCCGTTGGCATCGGTGTAGTTCACAACGACTTCGTCGCCGTTCACTTTCGAACCGGTAACGCGAGCGCCCAGTTTGATGTCCAGACCCTGTTTGGTCAGGGTTTTCAGCGCTTCCTTGGAAACAGCGGTGTCCGCTGCCATCAGGAAGGTGTCCAGGGCTTCCAGGACAGTCACTTCTGCACCCAGACGCGACCATACCGAACCCAGTTCCAGACCGATCACGCCAGCGCCGATCACGCCCAGACGCTTAGGTACGGATTGGAATTCCAGGGCGCCAGTCGAATCGACGATGACTTTCTGATCAACCGGAGCTGGCGGAATGTCGATCGGACGCGAACCTGGAGCCAGGATGACGTTTTCAGCTTCGATGACTTCAACCGAGCCGTCCGGCTTGGTGACTTCGACTTTCTTGCCGGCCAGCAGTTTGCCGTGGCCCTGGATCGAAGTAACGCCGTTGGCCTTGAACAGGGTGGCAACGCCGCCGGTCAGGTTCTTGACGATGCCGGCCTTGCGGCCAACCATCGCAGCGACGTCCATTTTGACTTCGCCGGTCGAGATACCGTGAACGTTGAAGCTTTCTTTGGCTTCCTTGTATTTCCAGGAGCTGTCCAGCAGCGCCTTGGACGGAATGCAGCCTACGTTCAGGCAGGTGCCGCCCAGGGCTTGCTTGCCTTCAGCATCGGTGTACTTCTCGATGCAGGCAGTGCTCAGACCGAGTTGCGCGGCCTTGATGGCAGCTACGTAGCCGCCAGGGCCGGCACCGATCACTACTACGTCAAATTTCTGCGACATTCAAAAAATCCTCTTTAGCGAAAAGCTTCAAGCCGCAAGCTGCAAGCCAGACTGCCGATTCCGGCAGCCTGAAACCTGCAGCTCATGGCTGCTTCTATCAGATATCCAGCAACAGACGAGCCGGATCTTCCAGCAGGTTCTTGATGGTCACCAGGAAAGTCACAGCTTCTTTGCCATCGATCAGACGGTGATCGTAGGACAGTGCCAGGTACATCATCGGACGGATAACGACCTGACCGTTGATGGCCATCGGACGCTGGATGATGTTGTGCATGCCCAGAATCGCTGCCTGCGGCGGGTTGACGATCGGGGTCGACATCATCGAACCGAAGGTACCACCGTTGGTGATGGTGAAGGTACCGCCGGTCATCTCGTCCATCGACAGTTTGCCGTCACGGGCCTTCTTGCCGAAGGTGGCGATGCCGCCTTCGATTTCAGCCAGGCTCATGTGTTCGGCGTTACGCAGAACCGGAACTACCAGGCCACGGTCGCTGGAAACAGCAACGCCGATGTCGGCATAACCGTGATAAACGATGTCGTTGCCGTCGATCGAAGCGTTGACCGCCGGGAAGCGTTTCAGCGCTTCGGTGGCAGCTTTCACGAAGAACGACATGAAGCCCAGGCGTACGCCGTTGTGGGACTTCTCGAACAGGTCCTTGTACTTCGAACGCAGCGCCATGACTTCGGTCATGTCGACTTCGTTGAAAGTGGTCAGCATCGCCATGTTCGACTGGGCTTCAACCAGACGCTTGGCAACGGTGGCACGAACGCGGGTCATCGGAACGCGCTTCTCGATGCGGTCGCCAGCGGCGAACACAGGAGCGGTAGCGGCCGGAGCAGCGGCTTTCGGCGCAGCAGCCGGAGCGGATTTCTTCGCTTCAACAGCGGCAACCACGTCTTCCTTGGTCACACGGCCGTCTTTGCCGGTGCCTTTTACGGAAGCCAGGTTGATGCCGTTTTCTTCGGCCAGCTTGCGAGCGGCCGGAGCAGCGATCGCATCTTCGTCAGCGCCGGCAGCAGCCGGGGCAGCGGCAGCAGCGGCCGGAGCAGCAGCGGCAGCCGGAGCAGCGGCAGCAGCGCCGCCTTCAACGATGGAGCCCAGGACTTCGTCGGACAGGACGGTGTCACCCTCGCCCTTGACGATTGCGCCCAGCACGCCGTCGGCGGTGGCCAGCACTTCCAGAACGACTTTGTCGGTTTCGATGTCGACGATCAGTTCGTCACGCTTGACGGCGTCGCCCGGTTGTTTGTGCCAGGTGGCAACGGTGCCATCGGCAACCGATTCCGGGAAAGTGGGGGCTTTGATCTCGATAGCCATTGTCTGTGGTTCCTTAAATTCGGTTTCAGGTGCGCGAAGGCGTTAAACGGTAAACGCGTCTTGCAGCAGTTTTTCCTGCTGCTCGGCGTGCATCGATGCGTAACCACATGCAGGTGCAGCAGAAGCCTCACGGCCCGCGTACTCAAGTACGAGAGATTTGTTGAGGTTGCTGATGCTGCGACGCAGGTGGTGCTGGCTGCAGTACCAGGCGCCCTGGTTCATCGGCTCTTCCTGGCACCAGACAGCCGCTTTGGCGTTGGTGTAAGGAGCCAGGACTTCTTTCAAGTCGTCCTCAGGGAATGGGTACAGCTGCTCGATACGCACGATGGCGATATCTTCGCGGCCTTCGGCACGGCGTTTTTCCAGCAGGTCGTAGTAGACCTTGCCGCTGCACAGAACCACGCGCTCGACCTTTTTCGGGTCCAGTGCATCGATTTCCGGGATAACGGTCTGGAACGAACCTTCGGCCAGATCTTCCAGCGTCGAGATTGCCAGTTTGTGACGCAGCAGCGACTTCGGAGTCAGGACTACCAGCGGCTTGCGCAGCGGGCGGATCACCTGACGACGCAGCAAGTGGTAGATCTGCGCCGGAGTCGTCGGCATGCACACCTGAATGTTGTGCTCGGCGCACAGCTGCAGGTAACGCTCAAGACGTGCCGAGCTGTGCTCAGGGCCCTGGCCTTCGTAGCCGTGCGGCAGCAGCATGGTCAGACCGCAGAGACGGCCCCACTTGTGCTCGCCGCTGGTGATGAACTGGTCGATAACAACCTGTGCACCGTTGGCGAAGTCGCCGAACTGGGCTTCCCAGATCACCAGCGCGTTTGGCGTGGTGGTCGAGTAACCGTATTCGAACGCCAGTACCGCTTCTTCCGACAGGAACGAGTCGTACAGGTCGAAGCGTGGCTGACCTTCGTACAGGTGTTTCAGCGGAATGTAGGTGCCGGCATCTTTCTGGTTGTGCAGAACAGCGTGACGGTGCGAGAACGTACCGCGGCCGATGTCCTGACCGGTCATGCGGATCGGGTGACCTTCGAACGCCAGGGTCGCGTACGCCATGGTTTCGGCGTAACCCCAGTTGATCGGCAGGCCGCCGGCTTGCATCTTCTGACGGTCTTCGTAGATCTTCGCGACCTGACGCTGAACCACGAAGCCTTCCGGAATTTCCAGCAGCTTGGCGGACAGTTCCTGCAGGGTCTTCAGATCGAAGCGAGTGTCGTGACGCGCAGTCCAGGCGTGGCCCAGATACGGACGCCAATCCACGAACAGCTCTTTGTTCGGCTCTTTGACCAGCGATTTCACTACGTGCAGACCGTTGTCCAGCGCGTTGCGGTATTCGTCGACTTTCGCCTGAACACGCTCTGCGTCCAGCACACCGCCCTGGGTCAGACGATCAGCGTACAGCTCACGGGTGGTGCGCTGCTTGGTGATCTGCTGATACATCAGAGGCTGGGTGCCGCTTGGCTCGTCGGCCTCGTTGTGGCCGCGACGGCGGTAGCAGACCAGGTCGATCACCACGTCACGCTTGAACTGCATGCGGTAGTCGATGGCCAACTGGGTCACGAACAGTACGGCTTCCGGATCATCGCCATTCACATGGAGGATCGGTGCCTGGATCATCTTCGCAACGTCGGTGGCGTACTCGGTGGAACGCGAGTCCAGCGGGTTGCTGATGGTGAAACCAACCTGGTTGTTGATCACGATGTGCACGGTACCGCCGGTCTTGAAACCGCGGGTCTGCGACATCTGGAAGGTTTCCATCACCACGCCCTGACCTGCGAATGCAGCGTCACCGTGGATGGAGATCGGCAGTACTTTCTCGCCGGTCGCGTCGTTGCGACGGTCCTGACGGGCACGCACCGAACCTTCAACCACCGGGGAAACGATTTCCAGGTGAGACGGGTTGAACGCCATGGCCAGGTGAACTTCACCGCCGGCGGTCATCACGTTGGACGAGAAGCCCTGGTGGTATTTAACGTCACCGGAACCCAGCTCGACCTTCTTCTTGCCTTCGAACTCGTCGAACAGCTCGCGCGGGTTCTTGCCGAAGGTGTTGACCAGAACGTTCAGACGGCCACGGTGGGCCATGCCGATGACGACTTCCTTGGTGCCGTACGAGCCGGAACGCTGGATCAGTTCGTCGAGCATCGGAATCAGGCTTTCGCCGCCTTCCAGACCGAAACGCTTGGTGCCCGGGTATTTGGTGCCCAGGTATTTTTCCAGGCCTTCACCGGCCGTCACGCGCTCAAGCAGGTGGCTCTTGATGTCGGCGGAGTATTCCGGACGGCCACGTACGCTTTCCAGACGCTGCTGGAACCACTGGCGCTGCTCGGAATCGGTGATGTGCGTAAATTCAGCGCCGATGGTGCGGCAATATGTCTGCTGCAACGCTTCGTGAATTTCGCGTAGGCTCGCTTCCTCTTTGCCGATGAACAGGTCGCCGGCACGGAAGGTCGTATCAAGATCGGCATTGGTCAAGCCGTAATGATTGATCGACAGGTCTGCAGGTGCAGGACGCTGCCACAGCCCCAGCGGGTCAAGCTGGGCTGCCTGGTGGCCACGCATACGGTAGGCCTGGATCAATCGCAGCACTTCAACTTGCTTCTTCTCGTGCTCACTGCTCACGCTGCCGGCGGAAACCGGTTGGGCGCGGCGCTGGTTCTTCGCCAGCAGCACGAAATGATCGCGAATTGTGGAGTGCGAAACATCGGTGGCAGAGCCGCCGTCGGCGGGCAGCTTCTGAAAGTAGGTGCGCCACTCTTCTGGCACAGCGTTAGGGTCGTGCAGGTAGAGCTCATAAAGCTCTTCCACATAGGCAGCGTTTCCACCTGAAAGGTAGGCGCTGTTCCACATGCGCTGCATCACGCTTTCTTGCATGCTTGGTCACCCTCGGTTAGGGGAACACCATCGGTGTCGACACCGAGCAAACTTGCAGAAGTCCGAATGCAGCGACCAAAACAAGCCACTTAGGATCACACTGATAGTCCGGGTACCAGCCCGGATGCCCCTGCTTGTCTCATTTCTTCAAAATAAGAGCCGCAGCTTATGGCTGTTGCTCTGGTTATAGCCAGGGCGCGGGTTGAAGCCCGCGCCTTGACCTGTACGGTGCAGCGATGCCGCTTTTTACAGCGGCAGTTACAGCTTCTGAATCACACGCCGCTCGAAAGCAGCATGTTACGGATGTGACCGATGGCCTTAGTCGGGTTCAGGCCTTTCGGACATACGTTGACGCAGTTCATGATGCCCCGGCAGCGGAAAACGCTGAACGGGTCATCGAGGGACGCCAGACGCTCGGACGTCTTGGTGTCACGGCTGTCTGCCAGGAAGCGGTACGCTTGCAGCAGAGCAGCTGGACCCAGGAATTTGTCCGGGTTCCACCAGAAGGACGGGCAAGAGGTCGAGCAGCAGGCGCACAGGATGCACTCGTACAGACCGTCGAGCTTTTCACGCTCTTCAGGGGACTGCAGACGCTCGATGGCCGGAGCCGGCGTGTCGTTCTGCAGGAATGGCTTAACCTTCTCGTATTGCTTGTAGAAGATGCTCATATCGACGACCAGGTCACGGATAACCGGCAAACCTGGCAGAGGACGGATGACCAACTTGTTACCTTTGACGACAGCGGACAGCGGCGTGATGCACGCCAGGCCGTTCTTGCCGTTGATGTTCATGCCGTCGGAGCCGCAAACACCTTCACGGCAGGAGCGACGATAGGAGAAACCTTCGTCCTGCTCTTTGATCAGGGCCAGCACGTCCAGCACCATCAGGTCCTTACCACCGGTATCGACCTGGAATTCCTGCATGAACGGCGCAGCGTCCTGATCAGGGTTGTAACGATAAACACTGACTTTCAACATGGCGGTCACCCTTAATAAGTCCGGACTTTTGGTTCGAAAGTCGGAACAGTCTTCGGCGAGAAGTTCACGGCACGCTTGGCGACACGTTTCTCACCCGGGAAGTACAGGGTGTGGCACAGCCAGTTTTCGTCGTCACGGTCTTCGAAGTCTTCACGGGCGTGAGCGCCGCGGGACTCTTTACGTACTTCGGCAGCAATGGCGGTAGCTTCAGCCACTTCCAGCAGGTTTTGCAGTTCCAGCGCTTCGATACGTGCAGTGTTGAACGCCTGCGACTTATCGTTGATCTTCACGTTGGCGATGCGCTTGCGCAGATCGGCCAGCTGGGCAATACCCTTCTGCATGTATTCGCCGGTACGGAATACACCGAAGTAGTTCTGCATGCAGCTTTGCAGCTCGCGACGCAGGGTAGCGACGTCTTCGCCGTCGGTACGGTTGTTCAGCGCGCTCAGACGTGCCAGGGCAGCCTCAATGTTGGCTTCGGTGGCGTCATCGTATTCGATGCCGTCAGTCAGAGCTTTTTCGAGGTGCAGGCCGGCGGCGCGACCGAAGACCACCAGGTCGAGCAACGAGTTGCCGCCCAGACGGTTGGCGCCGTGAACCGATACGCAAGCCACTTCACCTACGGCGAACAGACCAGGAATGATCTGGTCCACGCCTTCGGCGTTCTGGGTGATCGCCTGGCCGTGAATGTTGGTGGCAACGCCGCCCATCATGTAGTGGCAGGTCGGAACAACCGGAACCGGAGCAACCACCGGGTCAACGTGTGCGAAAGTCTTCGACAGTTCGCAGATGCCTGGCAGACGGCTGTGCAGCACTTCCTCGCCCAGGTGGTCGAGTTTGAGCATTACGTGGTCGCCATTCGGACCGCAACCGTTGCCGGCGATGATTTCTTTAACCATCGAGCGGGCAACCACGTCACGACCAGCCAGGTCTTTGGCGTTCGGAGCATAACGCTCCATGAAACGCTCGCCGTGCTTGTTGATCAGGTAACCACCTTCACCACGGCAACCTTCGGTAACCAGTACACCGGCGCCGGCGATGCCGGTCGGGTGGAACTGCCACATTTCAATGTCTTGTACCGGCACGCCAGCACGCAGAGCCATACCGACGCCGTCACCAGTGTTGATCAGGGCGTTGGTGGTGGACGCATAGATACGGCCTGCACCGCCGGTCGCCAGTACGGTGGCCTTGGCGCGGATGTAGGTGGTTTCACCGGTTTCGATGCAGATTGCGATCACACCGACGAAGTCGCCTGCGTCGTTCTTGACCAGATCGACAGCGTAGTACTCGTTCAGGAACGTGGTACCGGCTTTCAGGTTGCCCTGATAAAGGGTGTGCAGCAGCGCGTGACCGGTACGGTCGGAAGCGGCGCAGGTACGGGCAGCCTGCCCGCCTTTACCGTAATCCTTCGACTGACCGCCGAACGGACGCTGGTAGATACGGCCGGTTTCGGTACGCGAGAACGGCAGACCCATGTGGTCCAGCTCGAAAACGGCAGCCGGGCCTTCCTGACACATGTATTCGATAGCGTCCTGGTCACCGATGTAGTCGGAACCCTTGACGGTATCGTACATGTGCCAGCGCCAGTCATCGTTCGGGTCAGCGGACGCGATGGCGCAGGTGATGCCGCCCTGGGCGGATACAGTGTGCGAACGGGTCGGGAAGACCTTGGTGATCACGGCAGTCTTGTGACCGCCCTGTGCCAGCTGCAGCGCAGCGCGCATGCCGGCACCGCCGCCACCAATGATGATGGCGTCGAAAGAAATCGTTGGAATGTTAGCCATGAATCAGATACCCCAGAGAATCTGCACACCCCAGACGAAGTAAGCGAACATCGCGACGCCGCATACTGCCTGGAAAAGGAAACGTACTGCAGTCGCGGACTTGCCCAGCGCCATCGGCGTCAGGTAGTCGGTCGCGATGGTCCACATGCCGACCCAGGCGTGAGCGCCCAGGGCAACCAGTGCCAGCAGACTGAAGATACGCATTCCGTTGTGGGCGAACAGGCCATGCCATTGTTCATAACCGATGCCCGGGTGAGCGGCGAGGTAGCCGATCAGGAAAATGAAATAAGCCGCGAGAACGACCGCAGACACGCGCTGTGCCATCCAGTCATAGAGGCCCGAACGCGAAAGGTTTGTAACGCTGGTTACCATATCCAAACTCCTGCCAGAACGATCAGCACCACGGAAACGGCGATGATCAGTTTCGAGCCCAGGCGGCCGCCTTCCAGCGTCTCACCGATGCCCATGTCCATGATCAAGTGGCGCACACCGGCAACCAGGTGATACAGCAGAGCGGACAGGAGGCCCCATGCTACGAACTTGGCCAGCGGGCTGGTCAAGCATGCCTTCACCTCGACATAACCTTCCTCGGAACCCAGGGATTTGCCCAATGCATAAAGCATGATGCCGAGGCCCAGGAAGAGGATGATGCCGGAAACACGGTGAAGAAACGACGTAACGCCGGTGATGGGGAGTTTGATGGTCCTTAGGTCTAGGTTTACAGGTCGTTGGCTTTTCACGGCTTTTTTTTCACACTGAAGAGCCCCTAACAATCAGGGCAAAGTTGTTGGGGAGTGCACTGGTCAGGTAACCACCACCCAGGGATGCGACCCCCAATGAAAGCAAGCCCAAAAGCCCTTGGCGGTCGGTCGCCGAGTATAGACAGTTAGGCTACTAATGACAACGCAATCGCCTACCCCCAATAGCTGATTGCACAAGTTGTATAAAAGGCGTAAATGGCAGGCAATTTCGAGGAAAAAGTGCGGTTAAAGCCTTCTGGAGCAAGACTTTAGGCAAATTGACATTCGAATTTATCTCACTATAGTGGTGCGGGCCCTGCGTGGGGGGTCTGTCTGATGATTTCAAGCATAAATAGGAGGCCACATGGCTGACAAAAAAGCGCAGTTGATCATCGAGGGCGCAGCCCCCGTCGAGCTGCCCATTTTAACCGGCACCGTTGGTCCCGATGTAATCGATGTTCGGGGCCTGACGGCCACGGGCCGCTTCACTTTCGACCCCGGTTTCATGTCGACCGCTTCCTGCGAATCGAAGATCACCTATATCGACGGCGACAACGGCATTCTGTTGCACCGCGGCTACCCGATCGAACAGCTGGCTGAAAAGTCGGACTACCTGGAAACCTGCTACCTGCTGCTGAACGGCGAACTGCCGACTGCAGAGCAAAAGGCCCAGTTCGTCGGCACCGTGAAGAACCACACCATGGTTCACGAGCAGCTGAAAACCTTCTTCAACGGCTTCCGCCGTGACGCCCACCCGATGGCTGTCATGTGTGGTGTAGTCGGCGCCCTCTCGGCCTTCTACCACGACTCCCTCGACATCAATAACCCGCAGCATCGCGAAATCTCCGCGATCCGTCTGGTTGCCAAGATGCCGACCCTGGCCGCGATGGTTTACAAGTACTCCATGGGCCAACCCATGATGTACCCGCGCAACGACCTGTCGTACGCGGAAAACTTCCTGCACATGATGTTCAACACCCCGTGCGAGATCAAACCGATCAGCCCGGTACTCGCCAAGGCCATGGACCGGATCTTCATCCTCCACGCCGACCACGAGCAGAACGCTTCGACCTCCACCGTGCGTCTGGCGGGCTCCTCGGGTGCCAACCCGTTCGCCTGTATCGCCGCCGGTATCGCCGCACTGTGGGGCCCTGCCCACGGCGGTGCGAACGAAGCCGTGCTGACCATGCTCGATGAAATCGGCGATGTCTCGAACATCGACAAGTTCATCGCCAAGGCCAAGGACAAGAACGATCCGTTCAAGCTGATGGGCTTCGGTCACCGTGTCTACAAGAACCGCGACCCACGTGCGACCGTGATGAAGCAGACCTGCGACGAAGTGTTGAAGGAACTGGGCATCCAGAACGATCCGCAACTCGAACTGGCCATGCGCCTGGAAGAGATCGCCCTGACCGACCCGTACTTCATCGAGCGCTCGCTGTACCCGAACGTCGACTTCTACTCGGGGATCATCCTCAAGGCGATCGGCATTCCGACCAGCATGTTCACCGTGATCTTCGCCTTGGCACGTACTGTCGGCTGGATCTCGCACTGGAAGGAAATGCTCTCCAGCCCGTACAAGATTGGCCGTCCGCGCCAGCTGTACACTGGTTATGAGTCGCGGGATATCACCAAGCTGGAAGACCGCAAATAAGACCTGTCTTGCGATAACGTCTTAAGTTGTAACGGGAACGGCCTCCATGTGAATGGGGGCCGTTTTTGTTTGTTTCATCTCAGCGGCCTTTGGGCCGACTGTTTTTTGTTGATTGGGTACATATCCGTTTCTTCGGGTGCTGCCGCTGGCGGTTTCGCTCTTACAGCGAGTCCCTTTTTCAAACGCCAAAAAGGAACCAAAAGGCTTTGCCCCGGCGTACGGCACTTCGCTTAGGCTCAGTGTTCCCTCGCTACGGTGTCCATCAGGGGGCATCGCCTACGGTTTGCTTCGCTGCACCTCCTCTCGATGTATGCGGCTTCGCCGCACGGCGCTGCGCGCCTACCCCCTGATGAACACCTCCGCTCGGCCTGCCGAAGGGGCAAAAAAATCAAAAGCCAGAGCCAGAGCAAAGGCCAGATCAAGAGCTCCTCCTCCCCACTCAACACGATGAGCGTTAGCTCAAGTACCGCTTTTGATCTTCGGGCGACGTCGGAAGGCTGAGTGGAGGGATTTATCCGGGGGTGGGAGCGCAGCGACCGTTTGGCGAAGCCAAACACATCGAGAGGAGGTGCAGCGAAGCAAACCGTAGGCGATGCCCCCCGGATGAATCCCGGAGCGAAGGAACCCCGAGCCTCAGCGAGCGGGCCGAACGTAGGAGCAAGCGTTTTTGGTTACTTTTTAGGCGTTTGTTGTACGGACTGGAGACATCGTTTACTCATGTACGGAGACATGGTTTACACATTATGGACCATAGTCAGGCTGATTGAAGTCGATGGTTCGCAGCAGGTGATGACAGAAATAGACGTCGAACAAAACGGTGCTTTCTGGATGAGGCCGTATCGCAATGAGTTGTCCAGCCAAGCCCTTGGCGATGCTGAAATAGCGTTTTCGGAAGCGAAATCGACTGTGATAAGCCTTGGCCAATACATCATCCGGACCGTATTCAAACTCCGGTATTGTCTGCGGAAAACTCCATGGGCTCGCTCTGAATCGATTCATAGGAACCTGATAATCCAAGGCTTGATGGGGTCGTTGATGGTTATAGACTTGCCGCCATTGATCAAATGCCAGTTGAACCTCGGCAAGGCTTCGAAAATGGCGACCATTCAACACTTCGGCCTTGAGTGATCGATGGAAACGTTCGATTTTTCCATTGGTTTGAGGGTGATAAGGTCGGCTAAAACTTATCCTGATACCTAATCGAATCAGCCAAATACTTAGCTCGGTAATTTCACCTGGATTGCGCGGTGAACCCCATGGTGGGCCATTGTCGACGTTGATTCGGGCAGGCATTCCGTAGCGCAAGAAAACTTCAGTCATCTTCTCCTGTACCGTTATCCCACGCTCATTGGCGCACGCTTGAATTGCCAGGCTGAAGCGTGAGTGGTCATCCAACAAGGTCAGGGGGTGGCATCGGCCCTGCTGCGTCGAAAAATGCCCTTTGAAATCCATCTGCCAAAGATCATTAGGTGCATCGTGCTCAAAGCGCCGGAGTGGTACATATGGTTCTTTATCGGATGGCAGGATCAGTCCGTGGCGGTGCAAAACATTGGTGACGGTGCTGGGGGCAATGCGTTTTTTCAACATGGTACTGATCGTTCGACCTCCCCATGCTGGTTGATCCTTTCGAAGCTTCAGAACTTCAGCTTCCAAGGCCGGTGGAGTCAACTGAGGGCTAGTGAGCGGACGACGGGATTTCTCCTGCAACCCATCCACTCCCTGCATTTCATAGCGTTTTAGCCACTTATATGCCGTCGGAGCGCTGATGCCAAAACGTCGGCACAACTCCCTAATGTTGCTACCCGGCTGCTGGGCCAGTGCAACAAACTCTTCTTTCAAGCTCATGGCGTCTCTCGTGTTCCAAGGCATGACGGCTTTCCGGCAAAGTTGGCTCGCCGGAAAGTGTTAACCATGTCTCCGCACACGTGTAAACGATGTCCCCGGTCCGTACAAGGCGTTTGTAAAAAGTGACCCGCCGTAAGGGCGGAACCCTAAGCAGCCGTTACCGCAGCAACGGATATGTACTCAATCAAAAAGCCCACAAAAAAAACGCCCCAATCTCTCGACCAGGGCATTTTCCATTCAACTCAACCTACAAAGCCTCAGTGCGAAACCGCCCCACTAGCCCCCAACCCAGTCTGCGAACGCACAAACTGCGGGAAAAACAGCGCACGCTCGTTCTCTGCCGCCGCCGACTTGTCGGTGATCGAGAAGAACCAGATCCCGATAAACGCAATGATCATCGAGAACAACGCCGGATACTCATAAGGGAAGATCGCCTTCTCATGATGCAGAATCTGCACCCAGATGGTCGGGCCAAGAATCATCAGACCCACCGCACTCACCAGACCCAGCCAGCCGCCAATCATGGCGCCACGGGTGGTCAGCTTCTTCCAGTACATCGAAAGCAGCAGGACCGGGAAGTTGCAGCTGGCCGCAATGGAGAACGCCAGGCCAACCATGAACGCGATGTTCTGGCTTTCGAACAGGATGCCCAGGCCGATGGCCAGCACGCCCAGTGCGACGGTGGTGATCTTCGAAACGCGGATCTCATCCTTCTCGTTGGCCTTGCCCTTCTTGATCACGCTGGCATAGAGGTCGTGGGACACCGCCGAAGCACCGGCCAGGGTCAGGCCCGCCACTACCGCCAGGATGGTCGCGAACGCCACGGCCGAGATGAAGCCGAGGAAGATGCTGCCGCCCACGGCGTTGGCCAGGTGCACCGCCGCCATGTTGTTGCCGCCGAGCAGAGCGCCCGCTGCATCTTTAAAGGCCGGGTTGGTGCTTACCAGCAGGATCGCGCCGAAGCCGATGATGAAGGTCAGGATGTAGAAGTAGCCAATGAAACCGGTCGCATACAGCACGCTCTTGCGGGCTTCTTTCGCGTCGCTCACGGTGAAGAAGCGCATCAGGATGTGCGGCAGGCCGGCGGTACCGAACATCAGTGCCAGGCCGAGGGAGAACGCCGAGATCGGGTCTTTCACCAGACCGCCGGGGCTCATGATCGCTTCGCCCTTGGCGTGAACCTTGATGGATTCGGAGAACAGGGTGTTGAAGTCGAAGTTGACGTGCTTCATCACCATCAGCGCCATGAACGAGGCACCAGACAGCAACAGCACCGCCTTGATGATCTGCACCCAGGTGGTCGCCAGCATGCCGCCGAACAGCACGTACAGGCACATCAGGATACCGACCAGAATCACCGCGACGTGGTAGTCGAGGCCGAACAGCAGCTGGATCAGCTTGCCGGCACCCACCATTTGCGCGATCAGGTAGAACGCCACCACCACCAGCGAACCGCAGGCCGACAGCGTGCGGATCTGGGTTTGCCCGAGGCGGTAGGACGCCACGTCGGCAAAGGTGTATTTGCCGAGGTTGCGCAGACGCTCGGCGATCAGGAACAGAATGATCGGCCAGCCCACCAGGAAGCCGATCGAGTAGATCAGGCCGTCGTAGCCGGACGTGAACACCAGCGCGGAAATCCCCAGGAAGGACGCCGCCGACATGTAGTCACCGGCAATCGCCAGACCGTTCTGGAAACCGGTGATCTTGCCGCCCGCCGCATAGTAGTCGGCAGCCGACTTGTTGCGTTTGGAGGCCCAGTACGTGATGCACAGGGTCGCGCCGACGAACACCACGAACATGACGATCGCGGAAACGTTGAGCGGTTGCTTGTGGACTTCGCCGGTCAGGGCGTCAGCGGCCCAGGCGGCTGGAGCGAACGCTGCGATGCTCAAAAGAGCCAGTAGACGCCGGATCATTGCTGAGCCTCCTTGAGAATCGCATTGTTCAGGTCGTCGAACTCGCCATTGGCGCGGCGCACGTAGATACCGGTCAGGATGAAGGCCGAGACAATCAGCCCGACACCGATGGGGATGCCCCAGGTGATCGATGAACCGGCACTGATCTTGGTCCCGAGCACTTGCGGCCCGTACGCTATCAGCAGGATGAATCCGGAGTAGAGCCCTAGCATGATCGCCGAGAGTATCCAGGCGAACCTTTCCCTTTTTTTCACCAGCTCCTTGAAGCGCGGGCTGTTCTGAATAGAGAGGTAAATGCTGTCGTTCATTGTTTTTATCCTCGCAGCACAGATTTTTATTTTTGGAACGTATCCACTGTATGCGGCTGCGAGCCGGCTTCCAGACGACCTTAGTAGTAGATGGCCATGACACTTTCGCCATTCTTGAGCACACCAAAAACAAATGTGGGAGCGGGCTTGCTCGCGAAGGCGGTGCGTCAGTCAACATCACAGTCAGCTGACAGATTGCCTTCGCGAGCAAGCCCGCTCCCACAAGGGTAATGCGTAACTTGCGTTTATTTAGTCCATTCAGCCACGCGGTCCGGATGTTTGGCGACCCAGTCCTTGGCAGCGGCTTCAGGTTTGGCACCGTCCTGAATCGCCAGCATCACCTGACCGATTTCGTCTTTGGAGGCCCACTGGAAGTTCTTCAGGAACTTCGCCACTTCCGGCGCCTTGGCATCCAGCTCTTTGCTGCCGATGCTGTTCACGGTTTCAGCCGCGCCATACACGCCTTTCGGGTCGTCGAGGAAGCGCAGTTTCCACTTGGCGAACATCCAGTGCGGCACCCAGCCGGTCACGGCGATGGATTCGTTCTTTTTCTCGGCGCGGGTCAGCTCGGCGATCATGCCGGCGCCGGAACTGGCCTTGAGGGTGTAACCGGTCAGGCCGTAATCCTTGATCGCCTGGTCGGTCTTGAGCATCACGCCTGAGCCGGCGTCGATGCCGACGATGCGATTCTTGAAGCTGTCGTCGGTTTTCAGGTCTTCGATGGATTTGGCTTTGACGTACTCGGGCACGATCAGGCCGATTTTTGCATCCTTGAAGTTCGGGCCGTAATCGACGACCAGATCCTTGTTCTTCGCCCAGTACTCGCCGTGGGTCACCGGCAGCCAGGCCGACAGCATGGCGTCGAGTTTGCCGGTGGCAACGCCCTGCCACATGATCCCGGTGGCGACGGCCTGGAGCTTCACGTCGTAGCCGAGTTTCTGTTTGATCACCTCGGCCGCCACGTGGGTGGTCGCAACGCTGTCGGACCAGCCGTCAACGTAACCGATGTTCAGGGTCTGTTTTTCAGCGCTGGCGAAAGTGGAGCTCATCGCAAGCACCAGTGCGGCACCTGCGCCTAAAAGTCGTCGCATCTTCATCGTTACTTCCCCGAAATGCTGCGCCCGACGGATGCCGGGCATCGTCAACGTATTGTTATGGTGCACAGCGCCCCCATCACGCCTGACCGCAAACTCGTTCGAACATCAGCGGAGTACTGATGGCTTTGATCATCAACCTGACGCACACAGCGACCTGCTCTGTCAGCGACCTCGAAGCAACGAGAAACGACATCAGAAAGCCATTAACTGCGTCTGAATATTTGACGCCAGACAATCCGCCCGAACTTTGCATGTCAAAAACATGCAGGCCACCAACCCCTCTATAAATGCAGGTAACATGCGTCGCTTTGCAGCCACTCGGCCTGACCATGTCCGCATCCTCCCGCTTCCCTTTTCTTCCCTATCTGTTCGCCAGTCTGCTCGGCCTGTTTGCGCTTTGCGGCTTCTGGTACGGCCTCGGCAAACCGGTGATCCTGCCGGACGTCGCCACCCCGACCCACAAGTTGCAATGCGCCTCCTACACGCCGTTCGACAAGGATCAGTCGCCGTTCGACGTGCCGTTCAAACTGCGCCCGGAGCGCATGGACGCCGACCTCGCCCTGCTCGCCACCCGCTTCCAATGCATCCGCACCTATTCCATGACCGGCCTCGAAGCCCTGCCGGAACTGGCGCGCAAGCATGGTTTGAAGCTGATGATCGGCGCCTGGGTCAACAGCAACCCGGTGGACACCGAGAAAGAAGTCGATCTGCTGATCGCTTCGGCCAACGCCAACCCGGACGTGGTCACTGCCGTGATCGTCGGCAACGAAGCCCTGCTGCGCAAGGAAGTCACCGGTGCGCAACTGGCGAAGCTGATCAACAAGGTCAAGCGCCATATCAAGCAGCCAGTGACCTACGCCGATGTCTGGGAGTTCTGGCTCAAGCACCCGGAAGTCGCGCCGGCGGTGGATTTCCTGACCATTCATTTGCTGCCGTACTGGGAAGATGATCCTTCGAACATCGACGCCGCCCTGCAACACGTGGCCGATGTGCGCCAGGTGTTCGGCAACAAGTTCGCCCCCAAGGACGTGATGATTGGCGAAACCGGCTGGCCGAGCGAAGGCCGTCAGCGGGAGACCGCATTGCCGAGCCGGGTCAACGAAGCCAGGTTCATTCGCGGTTTTGTAACTTTGGCCGAACAGCAGGGCTGGCGTTACAACCTGATCGAAGCGTTCGACCAGCCGTGGAAACGCGGCAGTGAAGGCGCGGTTGGCGGTTACTGGGGGCTGTTCGATGCGGATCGCCAGGACAAAGGCGTGCTGGCCGGGCCGGTATCCAACGTACCGGACTGGTCGCGCTGGATGGCAATCGGCGGTTTGATTTTCCTCGGCACGTTGGTGCTTGGCGGTCGGGTTCGCACCACGGGTTCAGCGCTGGTGCTGCCATTGCTTGGCGCCCTCGCCGCTTGTTCGATCGGCGCCTGGGGCAATCTGGCATGGCTGACCACGCGATTCGCCAGCGAATGGGTGTGGGTCGGTCTGCTGACTGTGCTGAATCTGCTGGTGCTGACCCATGCCGCACTGACCTTGAGCGCCCGCAGCGGCTGGCGTGAACGCGCCTTCAATGCATTCGAACGACACGCAGGCTGGCTGGTTGCAGCAGCCGGTTTTGCGGCAGCGATAATGGTGCTGGAGATGGTGTTCGATCCGCGCTATCGCAGCTTCGCGAGTGCGGCGTTCATTCTGCCGGCACTGGTTTACCTGTGCCGCCCGGTGCCGGTGGCCCGCCGGGAAATTGCCCTGCTGACCTTCATCATCGGTGCCTGCATTGCGCCGCAGCTGTTCCGTGAAGGTTTGCAGAACCAACAGGCCTGGGGCTGGGCGCTGGTCAGCGGGTTGATGGTGGCGGCGTTGTGGCGTTGCCTGCAGGTTCGCAAAGGCTGACCTTCAGTATCTGAAAGCATCGCGGGCTCGCCCGCGATGCATGACTACTCGTTGGCGGAGCGCGATTCCCGCACCAACCGCAACCCCGCAATCACCACCGCAAACACCGCCAGCGTGGTGTTGTACAACGCCAGCGCCGGAAACCCGAACACCAGCGCCAGCACCGCCAGCCACCACCCTGCCCGCCCCGGCACGACAAAACCGATCACCGCAGCCGCGACCGCCGCCCAGCCGAGCATCTGGAAATGAATCATCAGGCCCAGGTTCGAGCGTACCGAACATTCCCAGCGGCTCGCCTCATCCACGCAGATGCCCACCCATTGCGCGTCCTCCATGAAGCCATAACGCGCGCCATAACTGGCGGCCAGCCATAACGGCAACAGAACGAGCAGCAGAATCACAGGCAAGCGGCGGGACATGGAGCACTCCAATCGAGGAAATCGGCGGCCAGCTTAATCGCCTGCCAGCCGTGTGCAAGAACTAACAACTCTTAACTGGTCATTCGATCCGCGCAAAGTGTATCGTCCGGCTACTATTACCCCGAATTCCGTCTGATTGGTGCCGATGCATGGCACTTTGGCGCTAACCCAGTGGTCATAGCCTGCGAACCTCATTCGGCACCTTCCTTTAAGGGATTCACTCATGCTCCGATCCTTGCGCTTCGCCGCCCTGTTTGGCGGCCTTATCCTGAGTGCGTCCGCGCTGGCGGTGGATATCGACGCCGCCAGTTACGGCTATCCGCTGACCAACCCGTTCGAAGCGACCATCGCCACCACGCCGCCGGACCTGCGTCCGGAGCTGCCGTCGGACGACGACATCAATCAGACCGACCGCAGCGTCACCCTGCGCCCGGAACGCGAGTTCATCCTGCCGGACAATTTCTGGGCAGTGAAAAAACTCACCTATCGCATCGCCACCCAGGACAAGGCAGCCCCGCTGATCTTCCTGATCGCCGGCACCGGCGCGCGGTATGACAGCAGCCTCAACGAATACCTGAAAAAGCTCTACTACAAGGCCGGCTACCACGTGGTGCAGCTGTCCTCCCCGACCAGTTTCGACTTCATGAGCGCCGCCTCGCGTTTCGCCACCCCCGGCGTGACCAAGGAAGACGCCGAGGACATGTACCGGGTGATGCAGGCCGTGCGGGCGCAAAACCCGAAAGTGCCGGTCACCGACTATTACCTCAGCGGTTACAGCCTCGGCGCACTGGACGCGGCATTCGTCGCTCACCTGGACGAAACCCGCCGCAGTTTCAACTTCAAGAAAGTCCTGCTGCTGAATCCGCCGGTCAACCTGTACACCTCGATCACCAACCTCGACAAACTGGTGCAGACCGAGGTCAAGGGCATCAACAACAGCACCACGTTCTATGAACTGGTGCTGGCCAAGCTGACCCGCTACTTCCAGCAGAAAGGCTACATTGACCTCAACGACGCGCTGCTCTACGACTTCCAGCAGTCCAAGCAGCACCTGAGCAACGAGCAGATGGCGATGCTGATCGGCACCTCGTTCCGCTTCTCGGCGGCGGACATCGCCTTCACTTCGGACCTGATCAACCGTCGCGGCCTGATCACCCCGCCGAAATTCCCGATCACCGAAGGCACCAGCCTCACGCCTTTCCTCAAGCGTGCGCTGCAATGCGACTTCGACTGCTACCTGACCGAACAGGTGATCCCGATGTGGCGCGCCCGCACCGACGGCGGCAGCCTGCTGCAACTGATCGATCAGGTCAGCCTGTACGCCCTCAAGGATTACCTGCACGACAGCCCGAAAATCGCCGTGATGCACAACGCCGACGACGTGATCCTCGGCCCCGGCGACCTCGGCTTCCTGCGCAAAACCTTCGGCGATCGCCTGACGGTTTATCCACTGGGCGGCCATTGCGGCAACCTTAACTATCGCGTCAACAGCGACGCCATGCTGGAGTTCTTCCGTGGCTAAATATCTCCTGCTGTTTGCAGCGTTACTCTGTGCAGGCGTGGCCCAGGCCGACAACAGCAAAGCCAACGCACCGGTGGTGGTCGACAGTGACGGCTTCAAGGAGCCGCTGTCCAAACTCAAGTTCAACCCGGGCCTGGACCAGCGCGAATTCGAACGCTCGACCCTCAACGCACTGAACGTGTACGACCCGCTGGAGTCGTGGAACCGCCGGGTCTACCACTTCAACTACCGCTTCGACCAATGGGTGTTCCTGCCGGTGGTCGACGGCTATCGCTACGTCACGCCCGGTTTCGTGCGCTCCGGTGTGAGCAACTTCTTCAACAACCTTGGCGACGTGCCGAACCTGGTCAACAGCCTGCTGCAGTTCAAGGGCAAGCGTTCGATGGAAACCACCGCGCGCCTGCTGCTCAACACCACCATCGGCATCGCCGGCCTGTGGGACCCGGCCACCGCCATGGGCCTGCCGCGCCAGAACGAAGACTTCGGCCAGACCCTGGGCTTCTACGGCGTACCGGGCGGCGCGTACTTCGTGTTGCCGATCCTCGGCCCGTCGAACATCCGCGACACCGCCGGCCTGGCCGTGGACTACACTGCCGAATCGGCGATCAATTACCTGAACGTGTCGAAAGTCAGCGAAAACCACCCGGAAATCTGGGCGCTGCGGGCTGTCGACAAGCGCTACCAGACCCGCTTCCGCTACGGCCAGATGAACTCGCCGTTCGAGTACGAAAAGGTGCGCTACGTGTACACCGAATCGCGCAAGCTGCAGATCGCCGAGTAATTTCGACGAACACAAAACACTGTGGGAGCGAGCTTGCTCGCGAAGGCGGAGTGTCAGTCTATAGAAATGGGACTGAACTACCGCATTCGCGAGCAAGCTCGCTCCCACAGTTGTGTTATGCGCTGGAGATCAGCCCTTCAGGGCTTTCCAGAGCCTGCCGACAACCGACACAACAGCCAGCACCACCGCCCCCGCCACAACACCCGCCACGCCATTGAGCAACACGGGTACTGCAAACCCTGCACTGCCCGCCGCTGCGGCAACGCTCTCGATCCAGTGATGCACCACCGGTACGCCGTGGGTCAGGATGCCGCCGCCGACCAGGAACATCGCCGCCGTGCCGATCACCGACAGGCCTTTCATCATGTACGGCGCGGCGCGCAGGATGGCGTTGCCGATGCGTTTCGCCGCAGCGCCGGGCTTCTGGGTCAGCCACAGGCCGAGGTCATCGAGTTTGACGATGCCGGCCACCAGGCCATAGACGCCCACGGTCATGACGACCGCGATGCCCGACATCACGATCACTTGCTGGGTCAGCGAAGCCTCGGCCACGGTGCCAAGGGTGATGGCGATGATTTCCGCCGAGAGGATGAAGTCGGTGCGGATCGCGCCTTTGATCTTGTCCTTCTCGTAGGCCACCAGATCGGTCGCAGGATCAGCCACCGCTTCGGTCAGCTGTGCATGCCCGGCCTGATCTTCATCCTTGCCGTGCAGCAGCGGATGGGCGAGTTTCTCGAAACCCTCGAAGCACAGGTAGGCGCCGCCGACCATCAGCAGCGGCGTCACCAGCCACGGCACGAACGCACTGATCGCCAGCGCCGACGGCACCAGAATCAGTTTGTTGACGAACGAGCCCTTGGCCACCGCCCACACCACGGGAATTTCCCGTTCGGCGCGCACGCCCGAGACTTGCTGGGCATTGAGCGCCAGGTCATCGCCGAGCACCCCGGCGGTCTTCTTGGCGGCCATTTTGCTCATCAACGCCACATCGTCCAGAACGGTGGCGATGTCGTCGATCAGCACCAGCAAACTGCTTCCTGCCATGGGTCAGGCTTCCCTGTGTAAAAAAGTGCGCGCAGCATACCGTGCGCCACTCAAGGGAGCGAGAGGCTACGGAACCTGCCAGCCACCACCCAGGCTCTGGAACAGCGCGACACTGCCCTGACTGAGCAAACCCTGGGTATCACGCAGGTTCTGCTCGGCCTGCAACAGCACCAATTGTTGGGTCAGCACCGCTTGCTGGCTGACGGTGCCGGCCCGTTGCTGCGCCTGCTGACTGCCGAACAATTGCTGGTTGCGCTGGAACATCTGATCAAAGGCTTGCGCCTGAATATGCAGATGATTGATCGCCGACAGATTGTCTTCGACGTTCTGCAACGCCCCGAGCACCGTGCCGCGATACGTGGCCACGTCCTGATCGTAAGTGGCCTCGGCCGCTTGCTTGGCCGCCTCGCGGGCGCCGCCGTCGAAAATGGTTTCCGCCAGCGCCGGCCCGAGGGTCCAGATGCGATTGGGTACGGAGAACAGTCCACCCAGCGCCGATCCTCGGAAGCCACCTTCGGCGGTCAGACTCAGGGTCGGAAAGAATGCCGCTTCGGCAACGCCGATCCGCGCGTTCGCTGCCGCAGCCAAGCGTTCGGCCGACACCACATCAGGTCGACGCAGCAACAGATTCGACGGCAGCACCGGCGGCGGCATCGGCGTCGTGAAGCGATAGTCAGCGGCCTTGGGCAAATCGAACTGCGCCGGCGCCACGCCCACCAGCACCGCCAACGCATGCTCGGCCTGCTCTCGCGAGCGCTGCGCTGTTTGCAACGCCGTGACCACGGTACTGAGCTGATCCTGCGCCACCAGCAATTGATCGTTGGTCGCCGTGCCCTGAACGGTTTGCGCCTGAATCATTGTCAGCAGTTGCTGATTGATGGCCTGCTGTTGCTGCAACAGGTCGATGTCGATATCCAGCTGCCGCAGCCCCAGATAATTGGTCGCCACGCTGGCACCGATGGACAGCCGTACGCCGGCCAGCAACGCGTCGGAGGACTGTAGCGAAGCCTGGCTCGACTCGATACCGCGCCGCACCTGCCCCCACAAATCCGGCTCCCAACTGGCCGTCAGGGTGGCGCTGACCGTTTGTTCGACGGTGCTGCCGCTGCTGCCGGTCAAACCGCTGGTGGTGCTGCCGCTGGCGCCGCCGCCGACACCGCGCGCGCCGGACAATCCCACGCCCACGGTCGGCCACAACCCGGCGCGACTCGACGCCACCTGCGCCTGCGCCAGCCGATACGCCGCCTCGGCGCCAATGATCGACTGGTTGGCCTTGGCCGAGCGCTCGATCAGATCGTTGAGAATCGGATCCTGATAGGCGCGCCACCATTGGCTGTTCAGTGCACCCTGCGGATTGGCTTGGGCGCGCTGCCATTGGGTGCCTTCCTTGAACGAAGTCGGCAGTTCAATCGCAGGCTTGTGGTAGTCCGGGCCGACCATGCAACCGCTCAACAACAGGCTCAGCAACAGGCTGGCACCCACGGGGAACAGGCGACGTTTCATTTATCGCTCCTTACGCTTCAGGCGCTGCGACGCCCGGTCCAGCCAAAGGTAGATCACCGGCGTGGTGTACAGCGTCAGCAACTGGCTGAACAGCAGCCCGCCAATGATCGAAATCCCCAACGGCCGGCGCAGCTCCGAGCCATAGCCGCTGCCCAGCACCAGCGGCAGTGCGCCGAGAATCGCCGCCAGCGTGGTCATCATGATCGGCCGGAAGCGGATCAGGCAGGCGCGGCGGATCGCGTCCTTGGCGCTCAGGCCGAATTCGCGGCGCTCGGTGATGGCGAAGTCGATCATCATGATCGCGTTCTTCTTGACGATCCCGATCAGCAGAATCACCCCCACCAGCGCGATGATCGACAGCTCGGTGCCGGTCAGCAGCAAGGCGATCAGCGCGCCGACACCGGCTGATGGCAAGGTCGAAAGGATCGTCAGCGGATGCACCAGACTTTCATAGAGCATGCCCAGCACCACGTACACCGACAGCAGCGCCGCAACGATCAGCAACGGCTCGCTGGCCACCGAAGACTGGAACACCTGCGCCGTCCCGGCAAACTGGCCGACCACACTGGCGGGCATGCGCAGCTGTTTCACGGCGTTGTCCACCAGCGCCGTTGCCTGGCCGATGGCGACGCCCGGCGCCAGGTTGAACGAGGCGGTCACCGCCGGAAAAGTGCCTTGATGACTGATCGAAATCGCCGTGCGCCCCACGGAGTAATCCGCCAGCGCCGACAGTGGCACCAGCGTCTGCGAGACCTTGGCATTCAGGTTCGGCGCCGCCGCAGCGCCCTTGGTCGTGACCGCTGCGGTGCCCACCGGCACGTAAATGTTCTTCAGGGTCGCCGGGGACGCCCAGTACGCCGGCGCCACTTCCATCACCACGTGGTACTGATTGGCGGAACGGTAAATGGTCGACACCTGGCGCTGGCCGAAGGCGTCATACAGCGTCTGGTCGATGGCCGACATGCTGACCCCGAGCCGGGCGGCAGCGTCGCGATTGACCGTCACGCTCGACATCAGGCTGTTGTCCTGCTGATCGGTGTTCACATCGGTCAATTGCGGCAAGCCGTGCAGCACCGCAACGACTTTCGGCACCCATTCATCGAGGGTGCTCTGGTCATCGGCGGTCATCGTGTATTGGTACTGCGCTCCGCTCTGCCGCCCGCCGACCGTGATGTCCTGTGCAGATTGCAGATACAGGCGCGTGCCGGGCATGTCGCCGAGGGTGTGGCGAATCTGGCCGATGACCTGATCGGCGCCGTCCTTGCGATCCGCCAGCGGCTTGAGGGTGATGAACAATTGCGCACTGTTGACCGCCCCGCCGATCCCGCCACCGCCGCCGACAAACCCGCCGACGGTCGCCACGTTCGGATTGCTCAAGACCTTTTTATTGATCTCGCTGAAGTTCGACTGGATCGCCCCGAAGGAAATGCTCTGCGCCGCAATGATGCTGCCGGACATGCGCCCGGTGTCTTCCTGCGGAAAGAAACCCTTGGGCACCAACACGTACAGCACGCACGCCAGCACAATCACCAGCAGCGTCAGCAGCCCCATCAAAAACGAATGCTCGACAACCCAACCCAGCGTGCGGTCGTAGAACCGGTGAAAGTACGAATCCGGATGATCGTCGCCATTGCCGCTCTGCTGCTGAGTGCGCAGCAGCACGCTGGCGAGCATCGGCGTCACCGTCAGCGACACCAGCATCGAAATCACGATGGCCACCGACAGCGAAATCGAAAACTCGCGAAACAGCCGCCCGACCACCCCGCCCATCAGCAGCAACGGAATGAACACCGCCACCAGCGACACGCTGATGGTCATCACCGTGAAACCCACCTCCCGCGCCCCGGCCAGCGCGGCTTGCACACGGCTTTCGCCTTTCTCCAGGTGACGCATGATGTTCTCGACCACCACGATCGCATCGTCCACCACAAACCCGGTGGAAATGGTCAGCGCCATCAGCGACAGGTTGTTGAGGCTGTAGCCAAGAAAATACATCGCCCCGAAAGTGCCGAGCAGCGACAGCGGCACGACGATGGCCGGGATCAGCGTGCTGCGCCAGTCGCGGAAGAAACCGAAGGTCACCAGCGTCACCAGCGCGATCGAAATCAGCAGGGTCACTTCCACGTCGTGCAGCGAGGCGCGAATGGTGGTGGTGCGGTCCATCAGGATATTGATCTTGATCGCCGAGGGGATCGAACTCTGCAGGAACGGCAGGTCGGCCTTCACCGCATCCACGGTATCGATGACGTTGGCCCCGGGCTGCTTGAACACCACCAGCAGCACCGCCGGTTTGCCGTTGGACAGACCGAAATTGCGCAGGTCTTCGACATCCTCGGTGACGTCCCCCAGATCGGAGATACGCACCAGATCACCGTTGCGTTGCTTGACCACCAGCGGCCCGTAATCGCTGCCCTGATACAGCATGTCGTTGGCCTTCAGGCCATAGGACTGATCGCCGACCGACACCGTGCCTTTGGGCAGATTCACGTTGGACGCCTGAATCACCTGCCGAACCTGCTCCAGGCTGACGCCGTAGCGATTGAGCCGGTCCGGATTAAGCTCGATGCGCACCGCCGGCAGCGCCGCGCCGCCCACCGTGACATCGCCGACACCCGTGGTCTGCAACAGCCGCTGCTCGAGCAGGGTCGAGGCCACGTCGTACATCTGGCCACGGGTCGCCGAATCGGAGGTCAGGCTGAGAATCAGGATCGGCGAGTCGGCCGGGTTGACCTTGCGGTAAGTCGGGTTGCCGGACAGATCGCTCGGCAGGCTGCTGCGCGCCGCGTTGATCGCCGCTTGTACATCCCGCGCCGCGCCATCGATGTCGCGGTTGAGGTCGAACTGTAAAGTGATGCGGGTCGCCCCCAGCGAACTGGACGAGGTCATTTCAGTGACCCCGGCGATCTGCCCGAACTGACGTTCCAGCGGCGTCGCCACCGACGACGCCACCGTACTCGGGTCGGCACCGGGCAACGACGCGCGCACGCTGATGGTCGGGAAATCCACCTCCGGCAACGGCGCCACCGGCAGCAGGTTGAACGCCAGCACACCGAACAGCGCCAGCCCGACCGCCAGCAGCGTGGTGGCGATGGGGCGCTGGATGAACGGCGCGCTAAGGTTCATCGCGCAAGGCCTCGGCCGCCACTGGCCGGCGCCGGGTGAAGCGCTGCTCCAGGCCATGCATGGCGAGGAAAATCACCGGGGCCGAAAACAGCGTCAGCAACTGGCTCAGCAACAAGCCGCCAATGATCGCGATCCCCAGCGGATGACGCAGCTCCGAGCCGATCCCGGTGCCCAGCGCCAACGGCACCGCGCCGAACAGCGAGGCCATGCTGGTCATCAAGATCGGCCGGAATCGCAGCTCGGCGGCCTGACGGATCGCGGCCACCGGATCGAGCCCTCCCTTGCGCTCCAGTTCCAGGGCAAAGTCGACCATCATGATGCCGTTCTTCATCACGATGCCGATAAGCAGCACGATGCCGATCAAACCAATGATGTCGAACTGCGTGCCGGTGATCAGCAACGCCAGCAAGGCGCCGAGCGCGGCGGACAACAGGGTCGAGAGAATCGTCACCGGGTGCACGAAGCTCTCGTAGAGAATCCCCAGCATCAGGTACACCACGATGATCGCCGCCAGCACCAGAAACACCTGATTGGACAACGACGCCTCGAACGTCGCCGCCGCCCCTTCCAGATTGGCCTGCACCGACAGCGGCAGGCCGGCCTGGGCTTCGATGTCCTTGAGCCGCGTCACCGCCGCGCCGAGAGTCTGGCCGGGGGCGAGGTTGAACGAGACATCGGCGTAGGGAAATTGCCCCAGACGATTGATGGTTACCGGCGCGCGAATCACCTGCATCGTCGCCATGCTCGACAGCGGCGCCACCCCGCCGCCGGGAATATCGACATAGAGCCCGGTCAACAGATCCGCCAGATTGCGCGGCGGATGGTCGGTGGCGATCACCACGTGATACTGGTTGAGCTGGGTGTAAATGGTCGACACCTGGCGCTGGCCGAAAGCGTCATACAACACGTCGTCGATGGCTTGCGGCGTGATGCCCAGACGCGACGCCGTGGCACGGTCGAAGTTGAGCTGGATCTGATTACCGAACTGCATCGCCTGGCTTTGCACGTCGGTGAACATCGGGTCCTGCTTGATCGCCGCGAGCAGTTTGTTGGTCCAGGTTTCCAGTTCGCCCGGGTCGGTGGCTTGCAGGCCGAGGCGGTAACTGGTGGTCGAGACGGTGGCGTCCAGCGTCAGGTCCTGCACGCTGTGCAGGTACAGGCGAATTCCGGCGTCGTCGGCATTGGCGTCGGAGAGCCGGCGAATCACCGCCGCGCTGCTGTCTCGGTCGCCGTGGGGCTTGAGGTTGATCAGCAGGTTGCCCTGATTGATCGTCGGGTTGGTCTGGTCGATGCCGACGAATGACGACAGGCTCGCCACCGCCGGGTCCTTGAGAATCCGCGCCGCCAGCCGCTGCTGCTCGCTCTGCATTTGCTGGAAGGAAATGCCCGGCGAGGCCTGGGAAATGCCCTGGATCAACCCGGTGTCCTGCTCGGGGAAAAAGCCCTTGGGCATCACCACGATGATCAACAGCGTCAGCAGCCCGGTGAGCACCACCGAGATCAGCGTCAGCCCGCGATGCAGCAGCACCCAGTCCAGGCCTTTGACGTAATAGCCGTTGACCCGGTCGAAGAAGTCGACCCGGCGTTCCTCGTGTTTGTGCTTGAGCATGCGCGAACACATCATCGGCGTCAGGGTCAGGGTGATCAGCGCCGAGATGACGATGGTCACCGCCACCGTCATGGCGAATTCGCGAAACAGCCGGCCCACCACATCGCCCATGAACAGCAGCGGAATCATCACCGCGATCAGCGCCACCGACAGCGAAATGATGGTGAAGCCGATCTGCTCCGCGCCCTTGAGCGCAGCCTGCATCGGCGAATCGCCGGCCTCGATGTAGCGGGTGATGTTCTCGATCATGACGATGGCGTCATCGACCACAAAACCGATGGCAATGGTCAGCGCCATCAGCGTCAGATTGTTCAGCGAAAACCCCACCGCGTAGGCCACCGCCAGGGTGCCGACCAGCGTCAGCGGCACGGTCACCGCCGGGATGATCGTCGCCGCCACATTGCGCAGGAACAGGAAAATCACGATCACCACCAGCAGCACCGCCACCGCCAGTTCGTATTGCACGTCGGTGACCGAGGCGCGGATGGTTTGCGTGCGGTCGGTGAGCACGTTGACCTTCAGCGTCGCCGGCAGACTGGCGCGCAGCTTGGGCAACAGCTGTTGCACGCGGTCGACCACATCAATCACGTTGGCCCCGGGCTGACGCTGGATGTTCAGAACAATCGACGGCGTGCTGTCGGTCCATGCCGCTTGCCGAGGATTTTCCGGGCCCTGGGTCGATGAAGCGATCTGCGACAGGCGAATCGGCGCGCCGTTCTTGTAGGCAATCACCAGATCGCGGTACTCCTCGGCGGACTGCAACTGGTCGTTGGTGCCAATGGAATACGCCTGATATTTGCCGTCGATATTGCCCTTGGCCTGATTGACGTTGGCCGTGCCCAGCGAGGTGCGCAGGTCATCGAGGGACAGCCCCAGACTGTTCAGCGCCGAGGTGTTGGCCTCGACCCGCACCGCCGGGCGCTGACCGCCGCTGAGGGTGACCAGGCCGACGCCGGTGATCTGCGAAATCTTTTGCGCCAGCCGCGTGTCGGCGAGGTCTTCAACCTTGGTCAGCGGCAACACGTCAGAGGTCAGCGACAGCGTCAGCACCGGCGCATCGGCCGGATTGACCTTGCTGTAGACCGGCGGGTACGGCAGGTTCGCCGGCAGGAACGTGCCGGCGGCGTTGATCGCGGCCTGCACTTCCTGCTCGGCGACATCCAGCGACAGCGACAGATCGAATTGCAGGGTCACCACCGAAGCGCCGTCGGAGCTGGTGGAGTTCATCGACTTGAGCCCCGGCATCTCGCCGAGCTGGCGTTCCAGCGGCGCGGTGATCGACGAACTGATGACCTCGGGACTGGCGCCGGGGTATTGGGTGAACACCTGAATGGTCGGGTAATCCACCTCCGGCAACGCCGACACCGACAGCAAGTGATAACCCAGCAGACCTAACAACAGCACCGCCACCATCAACAGCGTGGTGGCCACCGGGCGTTCGATGAAGGGGCGCGAGACGTTCATGGGCTACGCCTCCTATTGCGCGACGACTTTCACCGCCGAGCCATCGTCGAGTTTGTCGGCGCCCTCGGTGACGACCTGCTCGCCCTCCTTCACCCCGTTGTCGAGCACCGCCGAAACATCGCCTGTCGCCGGCCCGGTCTTGATGTTGCGCAGGCTGACCTTGTTGCCGGGGTCGACCACGACGAAGACGAAATCGCCCTTGCTGCCGTGCTGGATCGCCCGGGTCGGCACCACGGGGTTCTGACTCAGAGTGTCAGCCTTGAGCCGGGCGTTGACGAACTGATTGGGAAACAGCGCCTTGCCGGAGTCGTCGAACTGCGCCTTGACCTTGATCGTGCCGGTGCTGGTATCGACCTGGTTATCCAGCGCCAGCAGATTGCCGGTGGCCAGCAGGTTGTGTTTGTTGCGGTCGTAGGCCAGCACCGTCACCGCGCCTTTGGCCATGGCCTGATTGATCGCACCGAGATCGTCCTCGGGTACGGCGAACACCACAGTGGCCGGGGTCATCTGAGTGATCACGGCAATCCCGGTGGTGCTGGTGGTAGTCACGTAGTTGCCGGGGTCGACCTGGCGCAAACCGACCACGCCATCTACCGGCGAAGTGATCGTGCAGTAGCTCAACTGGACTTCGAGGTTCTGCACGCTGCCCTGATCCGAAGCGACCGTGCCTTGCAGTTGCTGCACCAGCGAGGCCTGGGTATCGAGGGTTTGCTGGGTGGTAGAGCCGACCTTGATCAATTCGCGATAACGCGCAAGATCCCGCACGGCGTTGGCGAGCAGCGCCTGATCATGCATCAGCGTGCCCTTGGCCACCGCCAGTTGCGCCTTGAGCGCGCGGTCGTCGATGCGGGCGATGACCTGGCCTTTGGCGACGTGCTGGCCTTCCTTGAACTCGACCGAGCTGAGAATGCCGTTGACCTGCGTCACCACGGTCACGCTGCGGGTCGGGGTCACCGTGCCCAAGGCGTCGATGTAGACCGGCACGTCCTGCAGCTTGACCGCAACCGTCGCGACCGGCTCGGCAGCCGGCGGGGGTTTGACCCGACGCTGACCGGCGCTCAGGTAGAACCACAGGGCAAGCCCCAGCAACAGCACGATGCCAATGATCAACAGGACTTTGCCGCGCCTGCGTTTCGCCATGACCGCCCGCCTCTTGCCCCCGCGTCTGCCTTGACTCTAGCAGCGTCCCGACAGCCATCGCGGGGGATGGCGAATTTGTTCAGGCTGGCGACAGACTGACGCGACGAGCGCCACCGACAGGCATTGTTGAGCGCCGCGCGAGGCCGGTGCTACCATGCGCAACCGCCAGAACAGGCAAGGAACCACCGGGTTTATGAGCACAATCCGCGAGCGCAACAAAGAACTGATCCTGCGTGCCGCCAGTGAAGAGTTTGCCGACAAGGGCTTCGCTGCGACCAAAACCAGCGACATCGCCGCCAAGGCGGGATTGCCCAAGCCCAACGTCTACTACTACTTCAAGTCCAAGGAAAACCTCTACCGCGAGGTTCTGGAAAGCATCATCGTGCCGATCCTGCAGGCTTCGACCCCGTTCAACCCGGACGGCGTACCGAGCGAAGTGCTGAGCGGCTACATCCGCTCGAAGATCCGCATCTCCCGCGACCTGCCGTTTGCCTCGAAGGTGTTCGCCAGCGAAATCATGCACGGCGCCCCGCACCTGAGCGCCGACCTGGTCGAGCAACTGAACAGCCAGGCCAAGCACAACATCGACTGCATCCAGAGCTGGATCGACCGCGGCCAGATCGCCCCGATCGACCCCAATCACCTGATGTTCAGCATCTGGGCCGCGACCCAGACCTACGCCGACTTCGACTGGCAGATCTCCGCCGTGACCGGAAAGGAAAAGCTCGACGAAGCCGATTATGAGTCCGCGGCGCAAACCATCATCCGGTTGGTGCTCAAGGGCTGCGAGCCGGACTGAAACCAACACCTCCAGACACAAACAAGCCCGCCCTCACAGAACATCCTGTGAGGGCGGGCTTGTTCGTTTCAGCGACTATCCGGCGTTAGCCACTCAG
Organism: Pseudomonas sp. R43(2017); assembly: GCF_002112345.1. Taxonomy (NCBI): domain Bacteria; kingdom Pseudomonadati; phylum Pseudomonadota; class Gammaproteobacteria; order Pseudomonadales; family Pseudomonadaceae; genus Pseudomonas; species Pseudomonas sp. R43(2017). Next base: position 574,650 of record NZ_NEHJ01000003.1, on the reverse strand, counting down.
GCCGCCACCCCCGCATCCGCCCGCAGGTCCAAAGCCTCCACAGCCTTGATCGCCACCTGCTCATCGACATCCGACAGATCGCCGCTGATGCCGATCGCGCCCAGCACGTTGCCCGCCTGATCACGGATCAACACGCCGCCCGGTGCCGGCACGACGCTGCCCTGCCCCATGCTGTTGAGTGCGGCGATGAACGCCGGGCGTTGTTGTGCGTCCAGCGCCAGCAGGCGTGAGCCCTTGCCCAGGGCGATGGCGCCCCAGGCTTTGCCGATGGCGATGTTCGGGCGCAGCAGGCTGGCGCCGTCTTCGCGTTGCAAGGTGACCAGGTGGCCGCCGGTATCCAGTACTGCAATGGTCAGCGGCGCGGCGGAGATCGCCCGCCCTGCGCTGATGGCTTCGTTGACCAGGTTGACTGCGACTTTCAAGGTTAAAGCGCTCATGGTGCCGTCCTCATTTTGTTATTGGGAAAGCCGTTGGGCTGCGCTTTTCTGCCGCAGCCCGATGCAACAAATAGAACACAATGAATTATTTTTTTGTATACAATAATTCTCGAAAAGCGCCCCATGCGACGAAAAGCCACAGTAGAAACGGCTTCCGACGAATGAAACAGGCGCTTGAGAAAATGGATTGACCTGCGCCGTCCGCCGTGAATACACTCTGCGCAAAGCCACTTGTATACAATTACAAAACGTAAAGAGGCACAAAACCATGAGCAAAATGAGAGCAATCGAAGCCGCCGTTCTGGTGATGCGCCGTGAAGGGGTTGATACCGCTTTTGGCATTCCGGGTGCTGCGATCAACCCGCTGTATTCCGCCCTGAAGAAAGTCGGTGGCATCGATCACGTCCTCGCTCGCCACGTTGAAGGCGCCTCGCACATGGCCGAGGGCTACACCCGCACCAAGGCCGGCAACATCGGCGTGTGCATCGGTACTTCCGGCCCGGCCGGCACCGATATGGTCACCGGTCTGTACAGCGCCTCCGCGGACTCGATCCCGATCCTCTGCATCACCGGCCAAGCGCCACGTGCCCGTATGCACAAGGAAGACTTCCAGGCCGTCGACATCACCAGCATCGTCAAGCCAGTGACCAAGTGGGCAACCACCGTTCTGGAGCCGGGCCAGGTGCCTTACGCGTTCCAGAAAGCCTTCTATGAAATGCGCTCCGGCCGTCCGGGCCCGGTGCTGATCGACCTGCCGTTCGACGTGCAGATGGCTGAAATCGAATTCGACATCGACGCCTACCAGCCACTGCCGCTGGCCAAGCCGAGCGCAACTCGCGTGCAGATAGAAAAGGCTCTGGCGCTGCTCGATCAGGCCGAGCGTCCATTGCTGGTGGCCGGTGGCGGCATCATCAACGCCGACGCCAGCGATCTGCTGGTGGAGTTCGCCGAGCTGACCGGCATTCCAGTGATCCCGACCCTGATGGGCTGGGGCACCATTCCGGACGATCACCCGCTGATGGTCGGCATGGTCGGTCTGCAGACTTCGCACCGTTACGGCAACGCCACGATGCTGAAATCCGACGTGGTGCTGGGCATCGGTAACCGCTGGGCCAACCGTCACACCGGCTCGGTCGACGTGTACACCGAAGGTCGCAAGTTCATTCACGTCGACATCGAAGGCACCCAGATCGGCCGCGTGTTCACCCCGGACCTGGGCATCGTTTCCGACGCCGCCGCCGCGCTGACCGTGTTCATCGAAGTCGCCCGTGAATGGCAAGCCGCCGGCAAACTGAAAAACCGCAGTGCATGGCTGCAGGACTGCCAGCAGCGCAAGGCCAGCCTGCAACGCAAGACCCACTTCGACAACGTGCCGGTCAAGCCGCAGCGCGTGTATGAAGAAATGAACCAGGTGTTCGGCAAGGACACCTGCTACGTCAGCACCATCGGTCTGTCGCAGATTGCCGGCGCGCAGTTCCTGCACGTCTACAAGCCGCGTCACTGGATCAACTGCGGCCAGGCCGGTCCGTTGGGCTGGACCATTCCGGCAGCGCTGGGCGTGGTAAAGGCCGATCCGAACCGTAAAGTCGTGGCCCTGTCGGGGGACTATGACTTCCAGTTCATGATCGAAGAACTGGCGGTCGGCGCCCAGTTCAATCTGCCGTACATCCACGTTGTGGTGAACAACTCGTACCTGGGTCTGATCCGTCAGGCACAGCGCGGGTTCGAAATGGACTACTGCGTGCAGCTGTCCTTCGATAACCTGAACGCGCCGGAACTCAACGGTTACGGTGTCGACCACGTCGCAGTCGCCGAAGGCCTGGGCTGCAAGGCGCTGCGTGTGTTCGAACCGGCTGACATCGCCCCTGCCCTGCGCAAGGCCGAAGAGCTGATCGAAGAGTTCAAGGTGCCGGTGATCGTCGAGATCATTCTGGAGCGTGTGACCAACATCTCCATGGGTACCGAGATCAACGCCGTCAACGAATTCGAAGACCTGGCGCTGGTCGGCAACGATGCGCCTACCGCGATTTCGTTGCTCGACTAACTGCTGACCGCTCCCACTGTGGGAGCGGGCTTGCCCGCGAAGGCGGCTTCACATTCAACAGAGTTGTTGACTGACCCACCGCTTTCGCGAGCAAGCTCGCTCCCACAGGGATCGAATGACCTGCTATTTACACGGGAGACCACCATGCCGCGTTTCGCAGCCAACCTGTCCATGCTGTTCACCGAACAGGATTTCCTTGCCCGTTTCGACGCCGCCGCCAAGGCTGGCTTCAGCGGTGTCGAGTACCTGTTCCCGTACGATTTCAGCTCCGCCGAAATCAAGGCCAAACTCGACGCCAACGGTCTGACCCAAGTGTTGTTCAACCTGCCGGCCGGTGACTGGGCCAAGGGCGAACGCGGTATCGCGTGCCTGCCGGACCGGGTCGAAGAGTTCCGTGCCGGTGTCGATCTGGCCATCGCTTACGCACAGGTTTTGGGCAACACCCAGGTCAACTGCCTGGCCGGTATCCGTCCGCAGGGCGTGGACGATGCCACCGTGGAAAAGACCTTCGTCGCCAACCTCAAGTACGCCGCCGACAAGCTGCAAGCCGTCGGTATCAAACTGGTGATGGAAGCGATCAACACCCGTGACATCCCGGGTTTCTACCTGAACAACACGGCGCAGGCCCTGTCGATTCGCGAGCAGGTCGGCAGCGCCAATCTGTTCCTGCAATACGACATCTATCACATGCAAATCATGGAAGGCGATCTGGCCCGCACCCTGCAATCGCACCTGGCCGAGATCAACCATGTGCAGCTGGCCGACAACCCGGGCCGCAACGAGCCGGGCACTGGCGAGATCAACTACCGCTTCCTGTTCGAACACCTCGATCGCATCGGTTATCAGGGCTGGGTCGGCTGCGAGTACAAACCGCTGACCACCACTGAAGCGGGCCTCGGCTGGCTGAAGACCCACAACGCGATCTGACCCCCTATTTGCTTGAGCAAGACAAAAACAAGAGGAATTTCTCATGGCTAAAATCGGATTTATCGGCACCGGCATCATGGGCCACCCAATGGCTTCGAACCTGCAGAAAGCCGGTCACAGCCTGTTCCTGTCGGCGCACCACGACGCCGCTCCTGCCGATCTGGTCGCTGCTGGCGCCGTGGCCCTGGCCAACCCGAAAGAAGTGGCCCAGGAAGCTGAATTCATCATCGTCATGGTGCCGGATACCCCGCAGGTCGATGACGTGCTGTTCCGCGCCGACGGCGTCGCTGCCGGCATCGGCAAAGGCAAAGTCGTGATCGACATGAGCTCGATCTCGCCGACCGCCACCAAGGCTTTCGCCGCGAAGATCAACGAAAAAGGCGCGCAGTACCTCGACGCTCCGGTGTCGGGTGGTGAAGTCGGTGCCAAGGCTGCGACCCTGAGCATCATGGTCGGTGGCGACGCCGATGCCTTCGAACGCGCACTGCCGCTGTTCCAGGCCATGGGCAAGAACATCACTCTGGTCGGCGGCAATGGCGACGGTCAGACCGCCAAGGTGGCGAACCAGATCATCGTTGCCCTGAACATTCAGGCCGTTGCCGAAGCCCTGCTGTTCGCTTCGAAAAACGGTGCCGATCCGGCCAAGGTGCGTGAAGCGCTGATGGGTGGTTTCGCCTCCTCGAAGATCCTCGAAGTGCACGGCGAGCGCATGATCAAGGGCACCTTCGATCCGGGCTTCCGCATCAGCCTGCACCAGAAGGACCTGAACCTGGCCCTGCAAGGCGCCAAGGAGCTGAACATCAACCTGCCGAACACCGCCAACGCCCAGCAAGTGTTCAGCACCTGCGCGGCCATCGGTGGCAGCAACTGGGACCACTCGGCGCTGATCAAGGGCCTGGAACACATGGCCAACTTCTCGATTCGCGACAAGAAGTAAGTCTCTGCTGCACCGTTTGAAACCTGAGGGAGCGAGCTTGCTCGCGAAGAGGGTCTGTCAGTCGACATGGATATTGACTGATCCACCGCTTTCGCGAGCAAGCTCGCTCCCACAGGTCCTGTATCGCCCTTTCGAATAACAAGAATTCCGGGAGCCCGCCATGTCGGTCGATCCGCAACAACTGCTGCGCGAGCTGTTTGCCACAGCCATCGACGCGGCCCATCCGAACCAGGTCCTCGAAGCTCATCTGCCGGCCGATCGCACAGGTCGCGTGATCGTCATCGGCGCCGGCAAGGCTGCCGCTGCCATGGCGCAAGTGGTCGAGCGCTGCTGGGAAGGTGAAGTCTCGGGCCTTGTGGTGACCCGCTACGGTCACGGCGCCCCGTGCGAAAAAATCGAAGTGGTCGAAGCCGCGCATCCGGTGCCGGACGCTGCCGGTCTGGCCGTGGCCAAACGCGTGCTGGATCTGGTCAGCAACCTGACCGAAGACGACCGCGTGATCTTCCTGCTGTCCGGCGGCGGTTCTGCCCTGCTGGCGCTGCCGGCCGAAGGCATCACCCTGGCCGACAAGCAGTCGATCAACAAAGCCCTGCTCAAATCCGGCGCGACCATCGGCGAGATGAACTGCGTGCGCAAGCACCTCTCGGCGATCAAGGGCGGACGCCTGGGCAAGGCCTGCTGGCCGGCGACTGTTTACACCTACGCGATTTCCGATGTACCGGGCGACCTCGCCACGGTCATCGCTTCCGGCCCGACCGTGGCCGACCCAAGCACCAGCGCCGAAGCACTGGCAATCATCAAGCGCTACGGCATCGAGATCCCGGCTTCCGTGCGCACCTGGCTGCAAAGCCCGGAATCGGAAACCGTCAAACCCGGCGACCCGAGCCTGGCCCGAAGTCACTTCCAGCTGATCGCACGTCCTCAGCAATCGCTGGATGCGGCGGCGGTGAAATGCCGTCAGGCCGGTTTCAGCACGCTGATCCTCGGCGACCTGGAAGGCGAATCCCGGGAAGTGGCGAAAGTCCACGCCGGCATTGCGCGCCAGATCATCCATCACGGCCAGCCACTGGCAGCACCGTGCGTGATTCTTTCCGGCGGTGAAACCACGGTGACCGTGCGCGGCAATGGCCGTGGCGGACGCAACGCCGAATTCCTCCTCAGCCTCACCGACAGCCTCAAGGGCCAGCCCGGCGTGTATGCGCTGGCCGGTGATACCGACGGCATCGACGGCTCGGAAGACAACGCCGGCGCGATCATGACCCCGGACAGCTACGCCCGCGCCGCCGCCCTCGGCCTGAGCGCCAGCGACGAGCTGGATAACAACAACGGTTACGGCTACTTCGCGGCGCTCGATGCGCTGATCGTCACCGAGCCGACCCGCACCAACGTCAACGACTTCCGCGCCATCCTGATCCTCGAGAGCTCTAAATCATGACGCCTGACAAAAAGGTCAAAATCCTCGCCACCCTCGGGCCTGCCGTCGACGGCATCGAAGACATCCGCGAGCTGGTCGAGGCCGGGGTCAACATCTTCCGCCTCAACTTCAGCCACGGCGATCACGCCGACCACGCCAAGCGCTATCAGTGGATCCGCGAAGTCGAGCGCCAGCTCAACTATCCGCTCGGCATCCTGATGGACCTGCAAGGGCCGAAGCTGCGGGTCGGCAAGTTCGCTGACGGCAAGGTTCAACTGCATCGCGGCCAGGCCTTCCGCCTCGATCTGGACGCGACACCGGGCGACGAACGCCGGGTGAACCTGCCGCATCCGGAGATCATCGCCGCGCTGGAAGCCGGAATGGATCTGCTGCTCGATGACGGCAAACTGCGTCTGCGGGTCGTCACCAAATACTCCGACGCGATCGACACCACCGTGCTCAACGGTGGCGAGCTGTCGGATCGCAAAGGCGTGAACGTGCCGCAAGCGGTACTCGATCTGAGCCCGCTGACCACCAAAGACCGCCGCGACCTGAGCTTCGGTCTCGAACTGGGTGTGGACTGGGTGGCGCTGTCGTTCGTGCAGCGTCCGCAAGACATCATCGAGGCCCGCGAGCTGATCGGCGACAAGGCGTTCCTGATGGCGAAAATCGAGAAGCCGTCGGCTGTCGAGCAACTGCGCGAGATCGCCGAGCTGAGCGACGCGATCATGGTTGCCCGCGGCGACCTGGGCGTGGAAGTGCCGGCCGAAAGCGTTCCGCAGATCCAGAAAAACATCATCACCACCTGCCGCCAGCTCGGCAAACCGGTGGTGGTGGCAACGCAGATGCTCGAGTCGATGCGCTTCTCGCCGGCGCCGACCCGCGCCGAAGTCACGGACGTCGCCAACGCCGTGGCCGAAGGCGCCGATGCGGTGATGCTGTCGGCAGAAACCGCGTCCGGCGAATACCCGCTGGAAGCCGTGCAGATGATGAGCAAGATCATCCGCCAGGTGGAGAACGGCCCGGACTACCAGACCCAACTCGACGTCAGCCGGCCGAAAGCCGAAGCGACCGTGTCCGATGCCATCAGCTGTGCGATCCGCCGAATCAGCAACGTGCTGCCGGTGGCGGTGCTGGTCAATTACAGCGAGTCCGGTGCATCGAGTCTGCGTGCGGCGCGGGAGCGGCCAAAAGCGCCGATCCTCAACCTGACGCCGAACCTGCAGACTGCCCGCCGCTTGAGCGTGGCGTGGGGCATTCATTCGGTGGTCAATGATCGTCTGCGTCAGGTGGATGAAGTGTGCTCGACCGCGCTGGAAATCGCTCAGGCTCAAGGAATGGCCGAGCGTGGCGATACGTTGCTGATCACCGCGGGTGTGCCGTTTGGGCAACCGGGGTCGACTAATTCGCTGCGGATCGAAACATTGATTTAAGCAACACCTGTGTGGCGAGGGAACGTGCTCCCGTCGCTCGGCATGACGGTTTCCACAAGAGACACCGCATTCACCGGGCATGAGCTCCCTCGCCACAGTTTCAAGCAAGACCTTTTGATTGTCCTACTGCCCAGATTGTCCAGACATGCCTGCCAACCACTTCAACACCCACTGCCCCGACTGGGCCGAAGCCTTGCTCAACGGTTTCAGTCAGATCTTCCTCCAGCGCCACCCGTTGTGTGGCCTGCTGTGCCTTTTGGCCATTTTATTTACCGCGCCGGTGCTGTTCGCCGGCGCGCTGCTTGGCGCGGTCGCCGGGTTGCTCACCGCGCAGCGACGCAACTACGCCAAGGCTGATCGCCAGGCCGGACTGTTCAGCTACAACGGCGTACTGGTCGGCCTGTTGCTGAGCCTGTATTTCCCCTGGTCGCCGATGCTGCCACCGCTGATTCTGGCGGCCGGCGGCCTGAGCGCGATGATCACGCAGCAGTGGCTCAAACGCGCGCGCCTCACCGAGTACCTGCCCGCCTACACCGCGCCGTTCGTGTTGCTGAGCTGGGTGTTCCTGTGTTTCGCCGAGCCTTCGACGCCGGCTCCGGCGCTTGAACTGAGCACGCCGAACCTGCTTGGTGCCGCGCTGAAGGGGCTGGGCCAGGTGATGTTCCTCGACCACCCGCTGGCCGGTGCATTGATCGCTGCCGGTTTGCTGATCGCCGATCGCCGGGCATTTGCCTGGGCGCTGCTGGCTTCGGTCATCGGTTTGGGCTCCAGCCTGTTGCACCACGACAGTCAGGTCGCGCTGCTCGGTCTGGGTGGCTACAACGCGGTGCTTGCCGCCCTCGCCTTCAGCACCCAACGCCAGCAACCGTGGCTGCCGCTGTTCGGGATCGGCCTGGCGCTGCTGGTGACCCCGCTGTTCGGTGCCCTTGGCCTGGCGACCCTCACGGCACCGTTCATTCTTGCCTGCTGGCTGCTGCGCACCGGAATCCGCCTGATGCGCCAACCCGAGTTGAACGCGGCGCCTTGCGCTGACGGGGAGAATCAACCTAGGCTGCGCTGATTTATGGCCAGGGCGATTCGCATGAACGGCAACAACACGTGGCGTGATCGCCTGTACGTGATCATCTTTCAGACTGACACAGTAGCGGGACGTCGTTTCGACAAGACCCTGCTGCTGATCATCCTCGCCAGTCTGGTGACGGTGATCCTCGACAGCATCGACGACGTCCACCAGAACTACGCCGATGTGCTGGCGTACATCGAGTGGGGCTTCACCGTCATCTTTCTCGGCGAGTACTTGCTGCGCCTGTATTGCTCGCCCAAACCGTTGCGCTACGCCTTCAGTTTCTACGGTTTGGTGGACCTGCTGGCGATCGTGCCCGGCATCCTCGCGTTGTATTACAGCGATGCCCAGTACCTGCTGATCATCCGGGTGATCCGGATGCTGCGGATCTTCCGTGTGCTCAAGCTCGGCCCGTACCTGAAACAGGCGCATTACCTGCTCGACGCCTTGCGCGGCAGCAAGCAGAAAATCCTCGTGTTCCTGCTCAGCGTCTGCACTCTGGTCACCGTTTTCGGCACATTGATGTATGTGGTGGAAGGCCCGGAGCATGGCTTCACCAGCATTCCAAAAGGCATCTATTGGGCTATCGTGACCCTGACCACCGTGGGTTACGGCGACATCGTGCCGAGGACCGTTCTGGGCCAGGTGATTTCGTCGCTGGTGATGATCACCGGTTATTCGATCATCGCCGTACCCACCGGGATTTTCACCGCTGAACTGGCCACGGCGATGCGCGGCGGTCAGCTGCAGCACGACTGCCCGGTGTGCAAGAAAGACAACCATGAACACGAAGCGTCGTTCTGCTCCCGATGTGGCAACGCGCTGTTCAAGAAAATGGAATAAGCAAAGTTCTTTTTAATCTTTAAGCGACTATGCGCGCCCCGCTATAGTCGCTGGCAATTGGCCTCACCTTTGTAAAAACACCCCCACAGAACAAGGAATGCGCAGTGAAAAAACTCTTTGGCGCCTCACTTCTCGCCGCTGGTCTTGCCTTCGGCAGCGTGGCTCAAGCCGCACCGACCCTGCTTAACGTTTCCTACGACGTGATGCGCGATTTCTACAAGGACTACAACACTGCGTTCCAGAAACACTGGCAGGCCGAACACAACGAAAACATCACGGTGCAGATGTCTTTCGGCGGCTCGAGCAAGCAAGCCCGCTCCGTGATCGACGGCCTGCCGGCTGACGTCATCACCATGAACATGGCGACTGACATCAACGCTCTGGCCGATAACGGCAAACTGGTCCCGGAGAACTGGGTCACCCGTCTGCCGAACAACAGTGCGCCGTTCACCTCCGCGACCGTGTTCATCGTGCGCAAGGGCAACCCGAAAGCCCTGAAAGACTGGCCGGACCTGCTCAAGGACGGCGTGCAAGTAATCGTGCCGAACCCGAAAACCTCGGGCAACGGCCGCTACACCTACCTGTCGGCCTGGGGCTACGTGCTGAAAAACGGCGGTGACGAGAACAAGGCGAAAGACTTTGTCGGCAAACTGTTCAAGCAAGCGCCGGTGCTGGACACCGGTGGCCGTGCCGCCACCACCACGTTCATGACCAACCAGATCGGCGACGTGCTGGTGACCTTCGAGAACGAAGCTGAAATGATCGCCCGCGAGTTCGGCCGCGACCAGTTCGAAGTCATCTACCCAAGCGTCTCCGCCGAAGCCGAGCCACCGGTGTCGGTAGTTGACAAAGTCGTCGAGAAGAAAGGCTCCCGCGCCGCCGCCGAGGAATACCTGAAGTACCTGTGGTCGCCGGAAGGTCAGGAAATCGCTGCCGCCAACTACCTGCGTCCACGTGACCCGGCGGTACTGGCCAAGTACACCGACCGCTTCCCGAAAGTCGACTTCCTGTCGGTCGAGAAAACCTTCGGTGACTGGCGCACCGTGCAGAAGACCCACTTCAACGACGGCGGGATCTTCGACCAGATCTACAACGGCCAGTAAGACGTGAGCTGACATGAAAAAGGCGACCTGAAGAGGTCGCCTTTTTTGTGGCCGGCTACATGGGCGGCTTGACGCCATCCTTGCCGGCCGAGATCGATTGCGCGGTCAACGTGCCGTCCGCGCTCTGGGTCACGAAGGTAACGATCTTCACTCCGACCTTGAGCAGGCTGCGATCCCCCGGCGTCAGGTTGACGATCGGCACGTCCTCCGGCACCAGGATCTTCTGCTGGCCGCCCTTGTAGTTGACGGTCAGCACCCGGCCGTTGCTCACCACCAGATCGCCGACGCTGCCATTGGTCATGCTGCTGCCCTTGGCGAGGTCGAACGGCCGATGACCGTCGCCGCTGCCGGCCAGCTCCGGCGGGAACACGTGAACCTCCAGCGCCTTGAGCGTGCCATCCTCCTGGGGAATGGCTGCCGAGCCGATGTAGCTGCCGGGCTTGATGTCTTCGATGTTGGCCAGGGTGACGGCGCGGACCTTGGTGTCCGGAGTCAACTGAACCACCACATTTTCACCCGTGTTGACGTGCACCTTGAGGGAGTCGGGGCTGACCCCGGTGATTTCGCCACGCACACCGATGCGCATGCCCGGGGCTTCGCCGGCGCAGACGCTACCGGCACTCAGTACGCCGATCATCAAAAGAGTCGTGGTGTGGCGAAGCAGCTGACGAAACATCGCAATCCTCCGGTTGTTTGCAGATGGAAATCCACTGACAACATAAGCACGCTATCGAACAAGATGTAAGTGAATGTATCATCGTCCCTCTTCGGTCGGACGCAAGGTTCGCCGATGGACGACGGATTGTTCGACGCGATCTATTCCGCAACGGAATAACTGATATCGATCCAGGGCTTCTACCGCCCGCCCGTTTCGTCCCTTAGCCTCACCGCATTCCTTTTCGCTGGATCGAGAAACCCTATGACCGCCACAACTCACGCAATGACCCGAGGCATGGTGCTGCTGTTCGCTTTCTGCTGCGGCGCCATCGTTGCCAACATCTACTACGCCCAGCCGATCATCGGTCTGATTGCCCCGGACATCGGCCTGACCGACACCATGGCCAGTTTCATCGTGTCGTTGACCCAGATCGGTTATGCGCTGGGGCTGTTCTTCCTGGTGCCGCTGGCGGATCTGCTGGAAAACCGCCGTTTGATGATCATCACCACCGTGGTGGCGATTGCCAGCCTGCTGGGGGCGGCGTTTACCGATCAGCCCAATGTGTTCCTGTTGATTTCGCTGCTGGTGGGCTTCAGCTCGGTGTCGGTGCAGATCCTGATTCCGCTGGCGGCACATCTGGCGCCGGAGGAATCCCGTGGCCGGGTGGTCGGCGGAATCATGGGCGGTCTGCTGCTGGGCATTCTGCTGGCACGTCCGGTGTCGAGTGTGGTCGCTGACCATCTCGGCTGGCGGGCCATGTTCATGATCGCGGCGGCGTTGATGGCGGCGATCAGCATCGTGCTGGCCCTGACCGTACCCAAGCGCCAGCCGGATCACAGCGCCTCCTATGGCCAGTTGATCGGTTCGCTGTGGACGCTGCTGCGCCAGCAACCGGTGCTGCGTCAGCGGGCGTTCTACCAGGCCTGCATGTTTGCCACCTTCAGCCTGTTCTGGACCGCCGTGCCGCTGGAACTGGCGCGTAACCATGGCCTGTCCCAGAGTGAAATCGCGATCTTCGCCCTGGTCGGCGCCATCGGTGCCATCGCCGCCCCGATCAGCGGACGCCTGGCCGACGCCGGCCACACCCGCGTCGCCTCGCTGCTGGCCATGCTGTTCGCCAGCCTGAGCTTCCTGCCGGCCTTTATCCACCCGGCCTACAGCGTGATCGGCCTGGCCGTGACCGGCGTGGTGCTCGACTTCTGCGTGCAAATGAACATGGTGCTCGGCCAGCGCGCGGTCTACTCCCTCGACGCCAAAAGCCGTGGCCGCCTCAACGCGCTGTACATGACCAGCATCTTCATCGGCGGCGCCTTCGGCTCGTCGGTGGCCAGTGCGGTGTACGAGCATGGCGGGTGGCTGTGGATCGTGATTGTTGGCAGTGCGTTTCCGCTGCTGGCGCTGGTGCGGTTTTTGAGTGTTTCGCAGAAAGCAGTCATGGCGACTGCTTGAAAGGTCCGAGGCGCTGCCCACCGGCAGCGCCCGACGCTCAATGCCGGACCAGTTTTTCCATGGCGGCGTCCGCCAGAAAGGATGAACGGCTTTTGACGTTGTGCTCCCGCACATAGCGGTCGATCCGCTGGATGACGTAACCGGGCAACGTCACGTTGACCTTTTCGGTCTTGCCCATGTACGGCGAAATATCCAGCTCCAGCATTCCCCAGCCCATCTCGGCAAACTCCGGGTTGTTGCGGTGGGTGGCCGCCGAGGTCGGCATCGGAATCGGATCACCATTCGCCGCGATCTCCTGCAGCATGATGTGGGCAATCTCGACAGCTGCGTTGTAGGCATCCTCAAACGTATCACCAGCCGTTACCGCGCCGGGAATATCGGGGATCTGAATACCGATGGCGGTGTTCTCGTCACCCCACTCGATGCAGATTGGGTATTGCATTGTGAAATTGCCTCGCCCATTAAAGTAACTCTAGAGATACCTTTAGTAGCCTGCAGAAGCCTGTTACACAACGTTGGTTGTTTTGCAGAATGTTTTGACCTCCTTGGCTGTAAGGCAAAACTGCCTACGAAGACTCACAATTTTTTAACAAGACTGCACAGGACCGCCGATGGACCGCCTCGCCGCCATGGAAACCTTCGTCTACGTCGTGGAAACCGGCTCGTTTTCCGCCGCTGCCCGGCGACTGGATATCGGCCAGCCCGCCGTATCGAAAACCATCGCCCAACTCGAAACCCGCCTCGGCGTGCGCCTGCTGTTGCGCTCGACCCGAGGCCTGACGCCGACCGAGGCCGGGCTGGCATTTTTCGAACGGGCCAGGCGTGCGCTCGAAGAAGCCGACGAGGCCGACAACGCTGCCCGAGGCGTGGCCGGCGGTCTGAGCGGAAATCTGCGGGTCAGCACTGCCGTGACCTTCGGTCGGATGCATGTGGTGCCTCATCTCGGGCCGTTCCTTGATCAGCACCCGCAACTCAATGTCGATCTGTTGCTCGACGACCAGAACATCAACCTCGTGGAAGAAGGCATCGACGTCGCCCTGCGCCTGGGCCCGCTCAGCGACTCAGGCCTGACCGTGCGCAAGATCGCTGAATGTCGGCGCGTCATCGTTGGCACCCCGGCGTACTTCACCAGTCACGGTGAACCTGCCTGCCCTGCCGATCTGAGCCGACACCGCGCCGTCATCTACCACCGTGGCGGTGGTGCGACCTGGCACTTCAACAAGGATGGCGAAGAACAGACCGTGACCGTCAATGGCCGCCTGCGTGTCAGCGCTGCCGAAGGCTTGCGTGAAGCGGTCCTCACTCATCAGGGCCTGGGGCTGGGCTCGGAGTGGATGTTTGCACCGGAACTGGCCAGTGGCGCAGTGAAGGCTGTCATGGGCGACTGGGTGTTGCCGAAGCAGGAGCTGTGGGCGGTGTTTCCCACGGGCAGGATGGCCAGCGCCAAGGCGCGGGTGTTTGTTGAATATGTGCAGGGGTTGTTGGCGCGAGCGTTGTAAAACCAGCACTAGTTTCGTTTATTGCGATTTTCATTTATTTCGAATAACGTTCCCGGCATTACTCATTTCCAAACCCGGACTCGCCATGTCGATCGTTATTCATCCCTCCATCAGCCTCCCCGTAGAACGTGAAGTCAAAGCCGCCATTGAAGGACAGCGCGCCCTGGCTGCCTATCTCGCAACCGGTTTCGAGACTCAGCACATCCAGATTTTCGACGAGCAGAATGAAGCTCATCGCGTCGAACTGCCCACCTCGGCCTTGCGCCTGCTGATCGATATTCTGGCGGAGCTGGCAGCCGGCAACGCGGTCCAGGTCGTGCCGGTGCATGCTGAATTGACGACTCAGGAAGCCGCCGACCTGCTCAACGTCTCACGTCCACACCTCATAAAACTGCTGGAAAGCGGCGAGTTGTCCTACCACAAAACAGGCAAGCACCGACGTGTGCGTTTTGCCGATCTGATGGACTATAAGACCCGGCGCACCACCGCCAGCGAGCAGGCAATGGCGCTTCTCGCAGAGCAAGCTCAGGCGTTAAGGACAGGTTACGAGTGAGGCATTCCTCTTTTACCGCTTTGTACGATGCATGCGTCTTGTACCCCGCCCCCTTGAGAGACTTCCTCATGTGGCTTGCCCTCTCGGGACGATTTCGGGCGCGATGGAGCCTAGATAGCAAAACGGCGATCCAAAGATCGCCGTTTTTCATTACTCCCCGAACTGTTTGCCCAACCCCGCCGGTACGCCGTGGATGTTGGTGTCCTCCCACGGTCCGTTCGGGCTGATCGAGCGGCTCCAGCCGTTGTTCCAGCGGTAGTAAGTGCGCTGGCGGTAGAAGGTGTTGGGCTGGTCATCCAGCACGTACACGCCCAGTTTCTGGTCCCAGTGGCTGTTGCCGCCCGGTGGCGGCGCGAAACTTGCCGAGGTGCGCGGAGCGGGTTTCGAGGGTTTGGCCGGGATGCCCGGTTTGCCCGGCGTCGGACTGGTCGACGGAGTCGGGCTCGGCTGTGAAGGCGGGATCGGCGGCAGACGTGTCGTCGGCTCCGGCCGTTGCACCGCACATGCGCTCAAGCCCAGGGCCAGTGTGAGGACTGTGATTCGGGCGATGGCGTTCATGGCGGTGCGTTCCTGATGGTTCCGGCTATTTGTCCGGGCTGTCGATGGTCAGTTTTTGTGGCGCGGTGGTGCTGCTGGCCAGAGGCCCGCTGCGGCCTACCCACTCACCGGCGGTCGGCTGACCGGCACGGGAGACGCGCGCAACCAGTTGGACTTCAGGAAAGTTCGACAGTTTCAACTGCGGCATCATTGCATCGGCATCGCCCAGCTCGACGGTTACCGGCAGGTCGGCAACGGTCAGACGCTTGGCGGCCAGCGGCGCTGGAGGGCCGGAAACGGCGCGGGCGAAGATGAACACGCTGTCACCCGGTTGCACCTTGCCTTTGAGCTCGCTGGCCAGATCCACGCTGACCTTGAGCAGCGCGGTTTTCGCCACCGGCGCCTGAGCCACCTTGCCGCCGCTGGCTTCAAGTTTTTCAGTGGCGCGGGCGATACCACCCTGCAGGGCTTCGCGGGATTTGTCATTCGCTGGCAGTTGCTCCAGCAGGCGGTTCCAGTAGTCGATAGCTTGCTGATAGCGCTCGCCTTCGAACGCAGCGATACCGAGCAGACCGAGGCTGGTGACTTCTTTCGGATCAGCCTTCAGCGCTTCGTCGATCAGGGCCTGGATCTTGTCCGACCACTTCTTGCCATCGGCGAAGTACTGCGCCTGCGCCCACTGGCCGAGCAGTTCTGGCTGACGACCGGCCAGGTTGGCGGCGCGCTCGAACATCTTCGCCGCGTCCGCCGGACGATCCTGAGCCATATAGGTGCGACCGAGGAAATACAGGCCTTCGGCCGAATCCGGTTGCGCGGCCACGGCGCGCTCCAGCCGCCGGGTCATCTCTTCCATCGACTGCGGCGCTTGGGCAAATTCCCGGGTCAGTTCGACTTTGTCAGCGGCACCGAAATGCAGGTACAGACCGAGACCCAGCACCGGCACCAGCACGGCCGCCAGCAACGGCAACGGCTTGCCCAGTCTAGAAACCCGGGTCGGCGCCACACCTTCGGTGTCGGCCAGCAGCTCACGGGCTGCTTCGGCTCGACCGCTGTCCATTTGCGCGGCATCAAGCACACCTTCAGCCTGCTGCGATTGCAGCTCGGCAACGCGCTCCTGATACAACGCGACGTTCAGGGCAGTCCGATCCTCTTCACGCTGGGCGCGACGTTCGCGCAAAACGGGGATCAGCAGAAAACTCAGGGCGACCAGAAGCAACAGCCCTGCGGCAAGCCAGAAATCAATCATTCTTGGTTTTTATCCAACAGTTGGTCGAGGCGCTGACGCTCTTCAGGGGACAGCGATTGCGGAGTCTCGGCGCGTTGCCCGCGACGGCGGCGGACGATCACGGCGATGACGACAAAACCGCCGAGCAACAATCCCGCCGGGCCAAACCACAGCAGCGCGGTCTTGGCATTCAGCGCCGGTTTGTAGCGGACGAAATCACCGTAGCGGTCGACCATGAAGTCGATGATCTGCTGATTGTCCTTGCCCTCGCTGAGCATGCGGAAAATCTCTTTGCGCAGGTCAGCGGCAATCGGCGCGTTGGAGTCGGCGATGTCCTGGTTCTGGCACTTGGGGCAGCGCAGTTCCTTGGTCAGCTCGCGGAAACGCTCGCGATCGCCCTCTTTGGCGAACTCGTAAGTATCGATGGCGGCATGCGCCACGCCGGCCAGACTCAGCCCCAGCACCACGGCAGCAATAAAACGCTTCATGGCTTGGCCTCATCCACCAGCGCCTGATACTTGGCCGCCAGTTTTTCACGCCAGACCTGCTCGTCGATCACCCCGACGTACTTGTCGCGGATGATGCCCTTGGCATCGATAAAGAAGGTTTCCGGCGCGCCGTAGACACCCAGATTCAGGCCCAGGGAGCCTTCGTCATCGCGGATGTCCAGTTGATACGGGTTGTGGAATTCGGCCAGCCACTTCAACGCATCGGCGTTGGTGTCCTTGTAGTTGATGCCGTAGATCACCACGCCGCGCTCGGCGAGTTTGTTCAGCACCGGATGCTCGACCCGGCAGGAAATGCACCAGGTGCCCCAGACGTTGACCAGCGCCGGTTTGCCGAGGATGTCGGCCTTGGTCAGGGTCTTGTCGCCCTGCACCGCCGGCAGGGAAAACTCCGGGAACGGTTTGCCGATCATCGCCGACGGCAGCTCCGCCGGATCCAGGTACAGACCGCGATAAAGAAATACCGCCACCAGCAGGAAAATCGCCAGCGGCACCAGCATCAACCAACGTCTCATGCAGCGGCTCCTTCCATGCCCAGCGCTTCACGCACCTTGGCTTTGACCTTGACCCGGTAACGCCGGTCCAGCGCCGCCAGCATCCCGCCCAGACCGGTCAGCAGACCGCCGAACCAGATCCAGCGCACAAACGGTTTCACATGCACCCGCACCGCCCAGGCGCCGTCGCCCAGTGGTTCACCCAGAGCAACGTAGAGGTCGCGGGTGAAACCGGCATCGATTCCGGCTTCGGTCATCATCGAACTCTGCACGGTGTACAGGCGTTTTTCCGGGTGCAGCACGCTGACTTCGCGACCATCGCGGATCACCCGGATGGTGCCTTTGTCGGAAGTGAAATTCGGGCCTTCGAAGTGTTTGGCACCCTCGAACACGAACTGATAACCGGCCAGTTCCATCGACTCGCCCGGCGCCAGACGCAGGTCGCGCTCGGCACTGTTCTGGCTCGACAACACCACGCCCAGCGCACACACGGCGATACCGATGTGGGCCAGTTGCATGCCCCAGTAGCTGCGGGTCAGGGTCGGCAGGCCTTTGATCAGGCCTTTGTGGCGCGTCTTGTCGAAGATGTCGCGCACACCGGCCAGCAACACCCATGCAGCGAGCAGGAAGGTCGCGATCACCGCCCAGTTGAAATCGCCGTAAGCGACACCGGCAACGACCGCCAGGGCGACGCTGCCCAGCAATACCGGGGTCAGCATATTGGCCAACCATTTCACCGGCGTGTCTTTCCAGCGCACGATCACGCCGACCGCCATCACCACCATCAGCAGCGCCATCAACGGAATGAACAGCGCATTGAAGTACGGTGGGCCGACCGACAGCTTGGCGCCGCTGATCGCATCCAGAATCAGCGGGTACAGCGTGCCGAGCAGGATCATCGACGCGGCCACCACCAGCACCAGGTTGTTGCCCAGCAGCAGGGTTTCCCGCGACCACAGGTTGAAACCGACCTGGCTCTTGACCACCGGAGCGCGCAGCGCAAACAGCGTCAGCGAACCACCGACCACGAACAGCAGGAAGATCAGGATGAACACGCCGCGCTCAGGATCCGAGGCAAACGCGTGCACCGAGGTCAGCACACCGGAACGCACAAGGAAGGTACCGAGCAGGCTCAGGGAGAACGCGGCAATCGCCAGCAACACCGTCCAGCTCTTGAATACGCCACGCTTCTCGGTGACCGCCAACGAGTGAATCAGCGCCGTGCCCACCAGCCATGGCATGAACGAGGCGTTTTCCACCGGGTCCCAGAACCACCAGCCGCCCCAGCCGAGTTCGTAGTAAGCCCACCACGAACCCAAGGTGATGCCGATGCCGAGGAAAGCCCAGGCAACGATGGTCCACGGACGCGACCAGCGCGCCCACGCCGCATCGAGACGACCGCCAAGCAGTGCAGCGATGGCGAACGCGAAGGCCACGGAGAAACCGACGTAACCCATGTACAGCATCGGCGGATGCACGATCAGGCCGATGTCCTGCAGCAGCGGATTGAGGTCACGACCGTCCGCCGGGATCTGCGGCAGGATCCGCGAGAACGGGTTCGACGTGAGGATCAGGAACAGCAGGAAACCGGTGCTGATCATGCCCATCACCGCCAGTACGCGGGCGAGCATGACTTGCGGCAACTGTCGGGAGAACACCGACACCGCGAAGGTCCAGCCACCGAGAATCAACGCCCACAGCAGCAACGAACCTTCGTGGGCGCCCCACACCGCGCTGAACTTGTAGTACCACGGCAGCGCGCTGTTGGAGTTCATCGCGACGTAGGCCACGGAGAAGTCGTCGGTCATGAACGCGTAGGTCAGAACGCCGAAGGCGAACAGCAGAAACGCGAACTGCCCCCACGCCGCCGGTTGCGCCAGGCCCATCCACAGACGGTCGCCGCGCCAGGCACCGAGCAACGGCACCACGGCCTGCACCAGCGCGAAACACAGCGCCAGAATCATCGCCAGATGGCCAAGCTCGGGAATAAAAATCGTTGAAGTCATCGATCAACCCTCCTTCGCTTGGGTCGGCGCGGATTGACCGCTGTCCTTCAGGGCCTTGGTCACTTCCGGCGGCATGTATTTCTCGTCGTGCTTGGCCAGCACTTCATCGGCGACCACCACACCGTCGGCGTTGAGCTTGCCCAGTGCGACGATGCCCTGCCCTTCGCGGAACAGGTCCGGCAGGATGCCGCGGTAAGTGATGGTCACGGACTTGTTGAAGTCAGTGACCACGAATTTCACGTCCAGAGAGTCCGGGGAACGTTGCAGCGAACCTTTCTCGACCATGCCGCCGGCGCGGATGCGGGTGTCCTGCGGCGCTTCGCCGTTGGCGATCTGGGTCGGGGTGTAAAACAGATTGATGTTCTGCTGCAGGGCGCTCAGGGCCAGGCCGACGGCAGCGCCGACCCCGACCAGAATCGCCAGAATGATGATAAGACGCTTTTTGCGCAGCGGATTCACTTGCCGTTCTCCCGGCGCAGACGACGCGCCTCTTGTTGCAGATAACGCTTGCGGGCCGCGATCGGCGCCGCCACGTTGAGGATCAGTACCGCCAGACAGATGCCGTAGGCCGACCAGACATACAGGCCGTGATGGCCCATGGCGAGGAAGTCGCCGAATGACGCGAAACTCATCGAGCGGCCTCCAGGCTGTTCTGCACTTCTTCTTTCACCCAACTGGCGCGGGCTTCGCGCTTGAGCACTTCAAGGCGCATGCGCAGCAACAGCACGGCGCCGAAGAAACAGTAGAAACCCAGCACCGTCAGCAGCAGCGGCAGCCACATTTCGACGGGCATCGCCGGTTTTTCGGTCAGGGTGAAAGTCGCGCCCTGGTGCAGGGTGTTCCACCACTCCACCGAGTATTTGATGATCGGAATGTTGATCACGCCGACGATGGCCAGCACCGCGCAGGCCTTGGCGGCGCTGTCGCGGTTGCTGATGGCGTTGCCCAGGGCGATCACGCCGAAGTACAGGAACAACAGAATCAGCATCGAGGTCAGCCGCGCGTCCCAGACCCACCACGAACCCCAGGTCGGCTTGCCCCAGATCGCCCCGGTGACCAGCGCCACGGCGGTCATCCAGGCACCGATCGGTGCGGCGCATTGCAGGGCGACGTCGGCCAGTTTCATTTTCCACACCAGCCCGACCACACCGCACACCGCCAGCATCACGTAGATCGACTGAGCGAGCATCGCGGCGGGAACGTGGATATAGATGATGCGAAAGCTGTTGCCTTGCTGATAGTCCGGCGGCGCGAAAGCCAGGCCCCAGACGACGCCGACAGCGATCAGCAGCAACGCTGCAATGCTCAGCCACGGCAGGAACTTGCTGCTGATGCCGTAGAACCACTTGGGCGAGCCGAGCTTGTGAAACCAGGTCCAGTTCATACTGTTTCCATCACGGGTGCCGCTCATCGGTGTGAGCAGTCTCAGGGTCTTTGCTGGTTAAATTTTAACCAGACCTCATTATTCGCCGACGCTGATCTTCAGGCCAGCAGCTATTGCAAAAGGTGTCAGGGTTATCGCCAGGGCGGTCAGGCTGCCAAGCCACAACAGATAACCCGTCGCCGGCATGCCCTGCAGCGCCGCCTGCAAGGCGCCACTGCCGAGAATCAATACCGGGATGTACAACGGCAGAATCAGCAGCGCCAGCAACAGGCCACCGCGTTTCAAACCGACCGTCAGCGCCGCGCCCACCGCGCCGAGCAAGCTCAGCACCGGTGTACCCAGCAACAACGAAAGCAGCAATACCGGCAGACACGCAGCCGGCAACCCGAGCATCAACGCCAGTAACGGCGAGAGCAAAACCAGTGCCAGCCCGGAAAAAAGCCAGTGTGCCAGCACCTTGGCCAACACCAGAAGTGGCAGGGGGTGCGGCGAAAGGACCCACTGTTCAAGGGATCCGTCTTCGAAATCACTGCGGAAAAGCCCGTCCAGCGAGAGCAGGACCGACAAAAGCGCCGCCACCCAGACTAACCCCGGGGACAAGTTTTGCAATACTTGAGTTTCCGGTCCGACGGCCAGCGGGAACAATGCGATGACGATGGCGAAGAAAATCAGCGGATTGGCCAGCTCCGCCGGGCGGCGGAACAGCAGTCGGGATTCACGGGCAACCAGCAGGCCGAACACACTCATACTGCCCAGTTCCCCAAATCGATGTCGCGATAACCGGCCGGCATCCGGCTCAGCGTGTGGTGAGTGGTCAACACCACCAGACCACCCTGCTCGCAGTGATGGGCCAGGTGTTCTTCGAGCTGCGCCACGCCTTGCTTGTCCAGCGCGGTGAACGGTTCATCAAGGATCCACAGCGGCGGGCTGTCCAGATACAAGCGCGCCAGCGCCACGCGGCGCTGCTGACCGGCGGACAGGCTATGACAGGGAACATCCTCGAAACCGCGCAATCCAACCGCCGCCAGTGCCTGCCAGATCGCGTCGCGTCCGGCAGGTCGATGCAGGGCGCAGAGCCAGGCGAGGTTTTCTTCCGGGGTCAGCAGATCCTTGATCCCGGCAGCATGGCCGATCCACAGCAGGTTGCGCGCCAGTTCGCTGCGTTGCTCGGCCAGGGGTTGGCCGTTGAGCAGCACCTGACCGTCGGTCGGTTGCATCAGACCGGCCAGCAGGCGCAAGAGACTGGTCTTGCCGCTGCCGTTGGGACCACTGATCTGCACCATATCGCCACTGGCCAGTCTCAATTCGAGATTCTCGAAGAGCAGTCTGAGATCGCGCTCACAGGCGAGGCCGACGGTTTGCAGGACAGGGCTGGTCAAGGGTTCACGGGCCTTATACGGTTCAAGTCGGCTCTGGGGCGGCCGTTAAAGAGTTGCAGCATAAATGCAATGACGGCTCAATCCAGAGAGCTGGGTCAAACAATTGCTATGTTTTTTTGAACGAACGGAAGGACGGGCGGCATTATACATGGCGTCCCCTGCTCTCCCGAGTGCATTTTCCTCAGGTTGTGTCCGCGTATGACAGGCGAAATGAACATCCTCCCGCTCCCGCCCACCACCCCGGCGACCGCTCGCCCGCAGGTGGGTGAGCTGCTCAAGCTGCTGACGCCGATGGACGGGCTGATTGCCGCCGGCCAGAGCGCCAAGGCCGAGGTGTTGTCGCTGAAACCGGCGGACCAGGCCTTTCAGGTGCTGCTCAAGGTCACCCTCGACGGCGGCCGTCAGACCACCGTGCAGGCGACCAGCCCCCTGCCGCTGCCGCAAGGCACCAATCTGACGGTCACCCAGCCATCGGCGGGCAATCTGGCGGTTACCGTGCAACAGGCCATCGCCAGCGCTGTCGCCACCCTCACCCGCATCGATACCGCGCAATTGCCGGTCGGGACGCTGCTGCAAGGCAAGGTGCTGACCAATCAGGCCTTGCCGCAGGTGCCGGGGCAGCCGACGGTGTTCCGCTCGACGGTCAGCCTGCTCAACACGGTGTTGAGCGGTAGCACCCTGAGCCTCGACAGCCCGCAGCCATTGCGCATCGGCACCCTGCTGTCGGCGCTGGTGCAGGATTCGCAGACCCTGAAATTCCTGCCGCTGAGCAGTCGTCAGGAACAACTGGCGGTCAGTCAGCAGCTGGTCAGCCAGCAAAGTCGCCAGGGTTCGCTGGATGGCTTGCTGAAAATGCTCCAGAGCCTGCCGCCCGCCGACGACCAGACCTCCAGTGATCTGCGCGCTGCCGTGGACCGGCTGCTGGCGAACCTGCCGGACGTCGAACAACTGAGCACACCCAAAGGCCTGGCCCAGGCCCTGCTCAACAGCGGCGCGTTTCTCGAAGCCAAATTGCTCGCCGGGCAAAACCCGACGCTGACCCCGGACATGAAAGGCGACCTGCTCAAACTGATCGCGCAACTCACCCCCGGCCTGCCCGGAAATACCAATCTCAACGCCATCATCGCTGCCAACACTCTGGCCCAGGCGATGCCGAGCTTCGTGCGCAATGCCCTCGGCATGCTGGGCCAGGTCAGCGCCAAACCCGTGCCGGGCAGCTTCCCGTTGCCGGATCGGTTGCTGCAAAGCCTGGAAGGCGAAGGCGATCTGGAACACTTGCTGCGCTTGGCCGCCGCCGCTGTTTCGCGCCTGCAAAGCCATCAGCTGTCGAGCCTGGAACAGACCGGCGTGACCGACGACGGGCGCCTGCTCAGCACCTGGCAACTGGAAATCCCGATGCGCAACCTGCAGGACATCGTGCCGTTGCAGGTCAAGTTCCAGCGCGAAGAAGCGCCACAGGACGAAAAACAGAATGAACGCCGTGACAGCGAGCGCGAAACCAAACAGCAACTGTGGCGCGTCGATCTGGCCTTCGACATGGAACCGCTGGGGCCGATGCAGGTTCAGGCGCAACTGATCAACGGCAGCCTGTCGAGCCAGCTATGGGCCGAACGACCGTACACTGCCGACCTGATTGAAACCAATCTGGCCGCACTGCGTCAGCGCCTGCTGGATCGCGGGCTCAACGTCGGCGATCTCGACTGCCACCTCGGCACCCCGCCGCAAGGCATCCAAACCCGTCTCGAACATCGCTGGGTCGACGAAACCGCATGAACGATTCCACTGCTCCACGCCAGGCCATCGCCCTCAAGTACGACGGCAGCCACGCCCCGACCCTCACCGCCAAGGGCGACGACGAACTGGCCGAAGAAATCCTGCGCATCGCCCGCGACTGTGAAGTGCCGATCTACGAGAACGCCGAACTGGTGAAGTTGCTGGCGCGCATGGAACTGGGCGACAGCATCCCGCAGGAGCTGTACCTGACGATTGCCGAGATCATCGCGTTTGCCTGGAACCTCAAGGGCAAGTTCCCGCAAGGACACGACCCGGATGCACCGATGGTCGAGAAGGACATCACCGATCGCGGCGACGATTACTGAGGGCAAAAAAAATCGCAGTCATCGACTGCGATTTTTTTGTTCCGCTCGAAACTCTCAACTGCTTCTGTGCAGCTTGCGCATCAACTCCGCCTCAGCCTGGGTCAACCCGCAGGACTGAGTCAGCTCATCGACACTCGCGCCCATCCCGACCAGTTTCGCCGCCTGGGCGAATGACAGGCTGGACGGGTCGCGCTGTTCGAGCTGGGTGATCTTGTCCGGGATCGGACTGACGACCGCACGCAGCTCGTGCAGGGCTTCGCCCATGCGCACGTTGCCGTTCTGGTAATCGTCGACACGCTTGGCCAGGTCCTTGATGCGCTGGTCACGCAGCGCATCGCCCTGGGCCTGTTGCGCAGCGATCACCCGCTGCGCCTTGATGTACGCCAGAAACATCGCCAGCGTGCCTGCCCAGAACAGGAACAGGACAATGACCGCTACCTCGAGAATCAATCAGATATTCTCCAGTTCCGACCATTCTTCTTCGCTCATCATCTTGTCCAGCTCGACCAGGATGAGCAACTCGTTGTTCTTGTTGCACACGCCCTGGATGAACTTGGCCGACTCTTCGTTACCGACGTTCGGTGCGGTCTCGATCTCCGACTGACGCAGGTAAACCACTTCAGCCACGCTGTCGACCATGATACCCACAACCTGCTTGTCGGCTTCGATGATGACGATACGGGTGTTGTCGCTGATCTCGCCGCTCATCAGGCCGAAGCGCTGACGGGTGTCGATCACGGTCACCACGTTGCCGCGCAGGTTGATGATGCCCAGCACATAGCTTGGAGCACCCGGAACCGGAGCGATCTCGGTGTAGCGCAGGACTTCCTGAACGCGCATCACGTTGATGCCGTAGGTTTCGTTGTCCAGCTTGAAGGTCACCCATTGCAGGATCGGATCTTCGGAACCCTTTGCCGCAGTAGCCTTGTCGTTCATACCCTAGCCCCTCGAAAAACCGCGCCTGGCGGTGTGTGTTCTGTGCGCCGCCATGCGTATGCCGGTGCTGTCTGTTATGTAAGTGTTATGTCGGTTTGTGGTTCGGCTTACTGCCGGACATGTGCTTTGCCCCACCGCTGGCGATCAGCTCGGCCAGTGCGGAGACATCGAGCAAGGCGCACATGTGTTCAATCACCGTGCCCGCGAGCCATGGCCGCTGACCCCGGTGACTTCTCCATTTGATTTCATTCGGGTCCAGGCGCAACGAGCGGCTGACCTGATGCACCGCCAGCCCCCACTCGTAACCTTGTACCGAAATCACGTATTGCAGGCCCTGACGGAAGTCATCGCGATAGCGATCCGGCATGACCCAGCGTGCGGTGTCCAGCACCTTCAGGTTGCCGGCCTGGCTCGGCAGAATGCCGAGGAACCACTCCGGCTGACCGAACAGCGGCGTCAGCTCATGGCCGGCCAGCGAATAGATCGAGCCCAGGCAAACCAGCGGCACGGCCAGGGTCAACCCGGCGACGTCGAACAGCAGGCATTCAAAGGCTTCCGACGCCCAGGCCGGGCGGCCATCGGTTTCCACCGGTGGCGGCGTATTGCTCGGTGGCAGATGCACTTCCACCAGTGGCGCAACCAGGGTCGGCTCGACCGGGGCTGGCGCAGGCGCCTCAGGCTCGGGCGCTGGCGCCGCCGGAACCGGCGGCGTTTGCAGAAGTTGGGTTTGCAGCAGCGGTGCCAGGGTCGAGACCACGCGCACCGGCTCAGGCTCTTTGATCAAAGTCGCAGGTGTCTTCGCCACCACAGCCGCCGGCGCTGCAACCGGGGCGACCGGCCGGGCGGCTTGCTGCGCATCGCGGGCCTGCTCTTCAAGCACGGCGGCCTGGAATTCATCGAGTACGGCGGTGTTCTCGACCACCTCGACCGGCGCTGCGATTTCCTGCTCGACCTCGTCCGTCACTTCCTGCAGCAAGCCGTCCAGATAGGACTGCAGCGCCAGTTGCGGCTTCGATGTCAGCTTGATCGGCCGATTCATGCTCAGGCCACCTGCGGAACGAGTTGTTGCGCCAGCAGATGCTTGAGCAGCGCGCGGTAAGCCAGCACGCCACGGCTCTTGCCGTCGAATTGCGAAGGCGTGACACCGGCACGGCTGGCATCGCGCAGACGAGTATCGACCGGGATATAACCCTGCCAGATCTCCTCGGGGAATTTGTCACGCAGCACGCGCAAGGTACCCATCGACGCCTGGGTGCGGCGGTCGAACAGGGTCGGCACGATGCTGAACGGCAGCGCCTGTTTGCGCGAACGGTTGATCATCGCCAGGGTATTGACCATGCGCTCCAGGCCTTTGACGGCCAGGTGTTCGGTCTGCACCGGGATCACCAGTTGCTGGCTCGCGGCCAGGGCGTTGACCATCAGCACACCGAGCAACGGCGGGCTGTCGATGATCGCGTAATCGAAGTCCTGCCACAGCTGCGCCAGACTCTTGGCGATCACCAGGCCCAGGCCACTCTGACCCGGCGACTGACGCTCGAGGGTGGCCAGCGCGGTGCTCGACGGCAACAGGGAAATGCGTTCATCGCTGGTGGACAGCAGCAACTGGCCCGGCAGGCCCTGCGGCACACTGCCCTTGTGCAGAAACAGGTCGTAGTTGCTGTGTTCCAGGCTGTCGGGGTCGTAACCGAAATAGCTGGTCATCGAGCCGTGCGGATCGAGATCGACCACGACCACGCGTTTGCCCGCCTCGGCCAGCAAACCGGCTAAAGCGATGGAAGAAGTGGTTTTACCAA
Source organism: Pseudomonas sp. R43(2017) (assembly GCF_002112345.1). Taxonomy (NCBI): domain Bacteria; kingdom Pseudomonadati; phylum Pseudomonadota; class Gammaproteobacteria; order Pseudomonadales; family Pseudomonadaceae; genus Pseudomonas; species Pseudomonas sp. R43(2017). The sequence continues at coordinate 547,931 of NZ_NEHJ01000003.1, read as the reverse complement.
CACCACCCTTTTGATTGGCGACTGCCCAGACTCTCATTCGGATTGTTCCTCCCGGCCGAGATGCTCGGCCGAGACATGGCTCAGCGTATTAATGCGGGCGACGGAGAATTGACGGCACTCTCGCGTCCCGGCGTCTTGACCGGGGTCGGTGCAGTTTGTGTGCCAGCACGCTTCAACGCGGCGTCCGGTGTTGCATTGGCGGTCCCGGTACCGGTCAGGCTGCGGCGCACATCAAGATTGCGCGACACCACCAGCACCACGCGACGGTTCTTCGCCCGGCCTTCGGCGGTGGCGTTGTTGGCCACCGGCTGGAATTCGCCGTAACCCACCGAAGCCATGCGGCCAGGGTTGACGCCCTGCATCGCCAGCATGCGCACGATGCTCGCCGAACGCGCCGAGGACAGCTCCCAGTTGGTCGGGTACTGCGCGGTGCGGATCGGCTGGTCGTCGGTGAAGCCTTCGACGTGGATCGGGTTGTCGAACGGTTTGAGGATCGCCGCGACCTTGTCGATGATGTTGAACGCGATATCGCTCGGCATCGCATCACCGCTGCCGAACAACAGGCTGGAGTTGAGTTCGATCTCGACCCACAGCTCGTTGCCGCGCACGGTCATCTGGTTGCTCGCGATCAGGTCGCCGAACGCGGCGCTGATATCGTCGGCGATGCTTTTCAGCGGATCGCTGGCCCCGGCAATGCCGGCATCGACCTGTTCGGAATCCTTGACCAGCGGCTTGGCCGGGGTCACGGTCTTCGGGCGTTCTTCACCGATCGGGATCGGCTTGAGCGAGCGGTCGGAGTCGGTGAAGACCCCGATCAACGCTTCGGAGATGACCTTGTACTTGCCTTCGTTGATCGACGAGATGGAGTACATCACCACGAAAAAGGCAAAGAGCAAGGTGATGAAGTCGGCGTAGGAAACCAGCCAACGTTCATGGTTTACGTGCTCTTCATGCTGGCGACGACGTGCCATGAGGTTAGTCCCTTAATCCATGAAGCCCTGAAGCTTCAACTCGATGGAGCGTGGGTTTTCACCTTCAGCGATCGACAAAATACCTTCCAACAACATTTCGCGATAACGCGACTGCCGCAACGCAATTGACTTGAGCTTGGCAGCGACCGGCAGCAACACCAGGTTGGCACTGGCCACACCGTAGATGGTGGCGACGAATGCCACGGCAATGCCGTTGCCCAGTTGCGACGGATCGGCCAGGTTGCCCATCACGTGGATCAGGCCCATCACCGCACCGATGATACCGATGGTCGGCGCGTAGCCGCCCATGCTTTCAAAGACCTTGGCGGCTTCGATGTCGCGGGCTTCCTGGGTATAGAAATCCACTTCGAGAATGCTGCGGATCGCTTCCGGCTCGGCGCCATCGACCAGCAGTTGCAGGCCCTTGCGCGAGTAGGCGTCGGGTTCGGCATCCGCCACGCCTTCCAGGCCCAGCAGGCCTTCCTTGCGTGCGGTGAGGCTCCAGTTGACGACGCGATCGATGCCGCCAGCCAGATCCACACGGGGCGGGAAAAAGATCCAGGCCAGAATCTGCATGGCACGCTTGAACGCGCTCATCGGCGATTGCAGCAAGGCGGCACCGATGGTCCCGCCGAGCACGATCAGCGCCGCCGGGCCGTTGGCCAGTGCGCCGAGGTGACCACCTTCAAGGAAGTTGCCGCCGATGATGGCGACAAACGCCATGATGATCCCGATAAGGCTTAGAACATCCATCAGATACACGCCTCGACGATGTGCTTGCCGATATCGTCCAGACCGTACACCGCATCCGCGAGGTCAGCTTTGACGATCGCCATCGGCATGCCGTAGATCACACAACTGGCTTCATCCTGGGCCCAGACGGTGCTGCCGCCCTGCTTGAGCAGACGCGCGCCTTCGCGACCGTCGGCGCCCATGCCGGTCAGCACGACCGCCAGAACTTTGTCGCTGTAGGATTTCGCGGCGGAACCGAAGGTGATATCCACGCAAGGCTTGTAGTTCAGACGCTCGTCGCCCGGCAGGATTTTCACCGCGCCACGGCCGTCGATCATCATCTGCTTGCCACCCGGCGCCAGCAGCGCCAGGCCCGGACGCAGGATGTCGCCATCCTCGGCTTCCTTGACGCTGATGCGGCACAGCTTGTCCAGACGCTCGGCGAAGGCCTTGGTGAAGGCCGCCGGCATGTGCTGGATCAGCACGATCGGCGCCGGGAAGTTGGCCGGCAACTGGGTCAGAACCCGCTGCAGCGCAACCGGGCCACCGGTCGAGGTGCCGATTGCCACCAGCTTGTAGGCCTTGCGTTTCGGCGCCGGCGACGAAGCGCTGGCTGCCGGAGCGCGAGCCGGGGCAGGCGCGTGTGCCGGTGCCGGTGCCGGACGAGCCGGAGCACTGTGGCTGCCAAAGCTCGATGTTGGCGCCGGAGCCGGTGCAGGCGTCGGTGCAGCAGCTGGCGCCGGCGCACTGTAGGCACTGAAACGACGGTTACTGCGCGAGATGCTGTGCACCTTCTCGCACAGCAGTTGCTTGACCTTCTCCGGATTGCGCGAGATGTCTTCGAAATTCTTCGGCAGGAAATCCACCGCGCCGGCATCCAGCGCATCCAGGGTCACCCGGGCGCCTTCATGGGTCAGCGAGGAGAACATCAACACCGGGGTCGGGCAGCGCTGCATGATGTGCCGCACGGCCGTGATGCCATCCATCATCGGCATCTCGTAGTCCATGGTGATCACGTCCGGCTTGAGGGCCAGGGCCTGATCGATCGCCTCTTTACCGTTGGTTGCCGTACCGACAACCTGGATGCTCGGATCCGCTGAAAGAATTTCCGAGACGCGGCGGCGGAAAAAACCCGAATCGTCCACCACCAGGACTTTGACTGCCATAAACACTCCATTAGGTGCAGCGGGACGTTGTCGCCCCGCTGCCCCGGATTCAAATACGCCGTGCGGCGTAACGCTTGAGCATGCTTGGAACATCGAGAATCAGCGCAATGCGGCCGTCACCGGTAATGGTGGCGCCGGACATGCCCGGGGTTCCCTGCAGCATTTTGCCCAATGGCTTGATGACCACTTCTTCCTGGCCGACCAGTTGATCGACGACGAAGCCGATCCGCTGGGTGCCCACCGAAAGGATCACCACATGGCCTTCGCGCTGCTCTTCGTGAGCGGCGGAGCTGACCAGCCAGCGCTTGAGGTAGAACAATGGCAGCGCCTTGTCCCGCACGATCACCACTTCCTGGCCGTCCACCACGTTGGTGGTCGACAGGTCGAGGTGGAAGATTTCGTTGACGTTCACCAGCGGGAACGCGAACGCCTGGTTGCCGAGCATCACCATCAGGGTCGGCATGATCGCCAGCGTCAGCGGTACCTTGATGACGATTTTCGAGCCGGCGCCCTTGGTCGAGTAGATGTTGATCGAACCGTTGAGCTGGGAAATCTTGGTCTTCACCACGTCCATGCCGACACCACGGCCGGACACGTCGGAGATCTCGGTCTTGGTCGAGAAACCCGGGGCGAAAATCAGGTTGTAGCACTCGGTGTCGCTCAGGCGATCGGCGGCATCCTTGTCCATCACGCCGCGTTTCACGGCGATGGCGCGCAGGACGTTCGGGTCCATGCCTTTGCCGTCATCGGAGATCGACAGCAGGATGTGGTCGCCTTCCTGCTCGGCGGCCAGGATCACCTTGCCGCCACGGGCCTTGCCCGAGGCTTCGCGTTCTTCCGGCGACTCGATGCCGTGGTCGACCGCATTGCGCACCAAGTGGACCAGCGGGTCGGCCAGTGCCTCGACGAGGTTCTTGTCGAGGTCGGTCTCTTCGCCCACCAGTTCCAGGTTGATTTCTTTCTTGAGCTGACGCGCGAGGTCGCGAACCAGACGCGGGAAGCGGCCGAAAACTTTCTTGATCGGCTGCATCCGGGTCTTCATGACAGCGGTCTGCAGGTCGGCGGTGACCACGTCGAGGTTCGACACGGCCTTCTGCATCGACTCGTCGCCGCTGTTCAGGCCCAGGCGCACCAGACGGTTACGCACCAGCACCAGCTCGCCGACCATGTTCATGATTTCGTCGAGACGTGCGGTGTCCACACGTACGGTGGTCTCGGCTTCACTCGCCGGTTTTTCCGGTGGCGGAGTCGCCGGAGAACGGGCCGGAGCCGGTGCAGCAGCGGCGGCTGGCTTGGCCGGTTCGGCTTTTGGCTCTGGCGCTTTTGCAGCAGGTTTTGCCGCAGCGGCCGGGGCCTTGGCGGCAGGCGCTGCAACAGCAGAAGCATTGCCGGCCGTCACGACGGCACCGGTGGCGACGTCAGTGAACTTGCCTTTGCCATGCAGATCGTCGAGCAGCGATTCGAACTCGTGGTCGGTGATCAGATCGCTACCGGCTGCAGCCGCTGCCGGAGCAGCATTCGCATTTGCAGGGACCGACGCAATCGCCGACTCCAGCGCATCGACAGCAAAGTTGCCTTTGCCGTGCAACTGATCGAGCAAGGCTTCGAATTCGTCGTCGGTGATGTCCGAGCTGTCGCCCGCCGCCGGAGCCGCAGGCGCAGCGGCAGCCGGTGCCACGGCGTCCGCCGCGAACTGGCCCTTGCCGTGCAACTGGTCGAGCAGCGACTCGAACTCGGCGTCGGTGATTTCATCGCTGGCCGCTTCGTCGGAAGCCGGCGCAGCGGCAGCCGCCGGGGCTTCGGCTTCGGCCTTGACGGCGTTCAGCGAGTCCAGCAGCTGTTCAAATTCGTTATCGGTGATGTCGCCGGAGTCGCCGGTTTCGTTTTCAACGACCAGCTCTTCGATCATCTCGGCCACAGGCGAAGCCGGGGCTTCATCCGCCGATTGCGGTTCGGCCAGGCGCGCCAGGGCGGCCAGCAGTTCCGGGGTTGCAGCGGTGATCGGGCTGCGATCGCGGACTTCGCTGAACATGCTGTTCACCGCGTCCAGCGCTTCGAGCACCACGTCCATCAGTTCTGCATCTACGCGACGCTCACCCTTGCGCAGGATGTCGAACACGTTTTCGGCGATGTGACAGCACTCCACCAGCTCGTTGAGCTGAAGGAAGCCGGCGCCCCCTTTTACAGTGTGGAAACCGCGAAAAATTGCGTTGAGCAGATCTGCGTCATCCGGGCGGCTTTCCAGCTCGACCAGTTGTTCGGACAGTTGCTCAAGAATCTCGCCGGCCTCAACCAGGAAATCCTGAAGGATCTCTTCATCGGCGCCGAAGCTCATTAATGGGGTGCTCCTACAGGTCTAAAAACCCAAAAAAACTCAAAATCCAAGGCTGGATAGCAAATCGTCCACATCGTCCTGACCGGACACAACGTCTTCTCGTTTATCGGCATGAATCTGCGGACCTTCACCCTGCGAGAGATGTTTTTGTGGATCTTTTTCAGCGAGCATCGCCGCACGGTCATGTTCGATGCCCGCAAAGCGGTCAACCTGACTGGCCATAAGGACGAGTTTGAGCAAATTGCTTTCGACTTCGGTGACCAGTTGGGTCACGCGCTTGATCACCTGACCGGTGAGGTCCTGGTAATCCTGGGCCAGCAGGATGTCGTTGAGGTTGCTCGACACCGCGCGGTTGTCCGCGCTGCTGCGTGACAGAAAACCGTCGACCCGACGCGCCAGTTCGCGGAACTCTTCAGCCCCGACTTCGCGGCGCATGAAACGTCCCCAGTCGGCACTCAACGCCTGGGCTTCATCAGCCAGACCATTGACCACCGGCGTGGCGCTTTCCACCAGATCCATGGTGCGGTTGGCCGCAGCTTCGGTCAGCTTGACCACATAGCCCAGGCGCTCGGTCGCATCAGTGATTTGCGACACTTCCTCGGCCTGCGGCATGTGCGGGTCAATCTGGAAGTTGACGATTGCACTGTGCAGTTCGCGCGTGAGCTTGCCGACTTCCTGGTACAGGCCACGGTCACGGGTCTGATTGAGCTCATGGATCAGTTGCACAGCGTCGCCGAACCTGCCTTTTTCAAGGCTTTCGACCAGTTCGACCGCGTGTTTTTTCAGCGTCGACTCGAAGTCGCCCTGTGAAGATTCTTTATGCTCCATAGCTCCCCCGCGCGTCATCAGCCGATGCGTTCGAAAATCTTCTCGATTTTTTCTTTCAGCGCCTGAGCCGTGAAAGGTTTGACCACGTAGCCGTTAACGCCGGCCTGGGCCGCTTCGATGATCTGCTCGCGCTTGGCTTCAGCGGTCACCATCAGCACCGGCAGGTGCTTGAGTTTTTCATCGGCGCGCACGTGACGCAGCAGGTCGATACCGGTCATGCCGGGCATGTTCCAGTCGGTCACCAGAAAGTCGATGCTGCCGCTGTTGAGCACCGGAATGGCGGTGGTGCCATCGTCGGCTTCAACGGTGTTGGTGAACCCGAGGTCACGCAACAGGTTCTTGATGATCCGCCGCATCGTTGAGAAGTCATCAACGATGAGGATTTTCATGTCTTTGTTCAATTCGACCTCCAAGCAGTCTTAAACGCGTCCAGCACCTGGACGCGCCATTTCAATCAATCCGGCAAAGCACTCGATGACTGTCTGGAGCACAACAGAGCAAGACCGGTGCCGTTCACCACCGCACCAGCCTCGTTCGCAGTGTCCCCACACTGCCTTCAGCGCGCTCGCCACTCCCCCAAACGCCCCCGCAAGCGGGCCGCGCACTGGCTGTGTAACTGGCTGACCCGCGATTCACTGACGCCAAGGACTTCACCGATTTCCTTGAGGTTCAGTTCTTCGTCGTAGTACAGCGCCAACACCAGTCGCTCACGCTCCGGCAAATTGGCAATCGCGTCCGCCAGCGCCGCCTGGAAGCGTTCATCTTCCAGATCGCGTGACGGCTCAAGATGAGCACTGGCGCCATCCTCGTGCAGCCCTTCGTGTTCGCCGTCCTGCAACAGGTCGTCGAAACTGAACAGTCGGCTGCCCAGGGTGTCGTTCAAAATCCCGTAGTAATCGTCGAGACTCAACTGGAGTTCGGCCGCAACCTCGTGATCTTTAGCGTCACGGCCGGTTTTAGCTTCAATCGAGCGAATCGCGTCGCTGACCATACGGGTATTGCGGTGAACCGAGCGCGGTGCCCAGTCCCCCTTGCGGACTTCATCGAGCATCGCGCCGCGGATCCGGATGCCCGCGTACGTTTCGAAACTGGCGCCTTTGCTGGCGTCGTATTTGGTCGAGACTTCGAGCAGGCCGATCATCCCGGCCTGGATCAGGTCTTCGACCTGCACACTGGCCGGCAACCGCGCCAGCAAGTGGTAGGCGATGCGTTTGACCAGTGGCGCGTAACGCTCGATCAGCTCGTACTGCGCGTCACGCGCCGACTTTTTGTAAAGGTTCATACCGCTGGCGGTCATAGCACAGGTCCTGCCGTTTGCTGCACGAGGCGCTCGACGAAAAATTCGAGATGGCCGCGCGGGTTGGCGGGCAGCGGCCAGGTGTCGACCTTTTGCGCGATCGCCTTGAATGCCAGTGCGCACTTGGAACGCGGGAAGGCTTCATAGACCGCACGCTGCTTCTGCACCGCCTTGCGCACGCTTTCATCGTAAGGCACCGCACCGACGTATTGTAAGGCGACGTCAAGGAAGCGATCCGTGACCTTGGTCAACTTCGCGAACAGGTTGCGACCTTCCTGCGGGCTCTGGGCCATGTTGGCCAGGACGCGGAAGCGGTTCATGCCGTAATCGCGGTTGAGCAGCTTGATCAGCGCGTAGGCGTCGGTGATCGAGGTCGGCTCGTCACAGACCACCAGCAACACTTCTTGCGCCGCGCGAACGAAACTGACTACCGAGTCACCAATACCCGCAGCGGTGTCGATCACCAGCACGTCGAGATTGTCGCCGATGTCGCTGAACGCCTGGATCAGGCCGGCATGCTGGGCCGGGCTCAGGTGAACCATGCTTTGCGTGCCGGAAGCGGCCGGCACGATGCGGATCCCGCCGGGACCTTGCAACAGCACGTCGCGCAGCTCGCAGCGGCCCTCGATCACATCGGCCAAAGTACGTTTGGGCGTCAGGCCCAGCAGAACGTCGACGTTCGCCAGACCCAGGTCGGCATCCAGCAGCATGACCCGACGGCCAAGCTCTGCCAGCGCCAGGGACAAGTTCACTGACACGTTAGTCTTGCCGACGCCACCTTTGCCGCCGGTCACCGCGATCACCTGTACGGGATGCATGCTGCCCATGTTATTTCTTTACCTTGTCTTGCATAGACGGAGGCCACATTACTGGCTGCGCGTTCACAACCGGAACAATGCGTGGCAGACCATCGATGTAGGTACAAAAACTGTTCATTACCTCAGCCAACCTGCTTGGTCGGGCTGTGGTAGATATCAGCGAACATGTCAGCCATGGCTTCTTCGCTGGGTTCTTCCTGCATTTGCACGCTGACGGCGCGGCTGACCAATTGATGACGGCGCGGCAGATGCAGATCATCCGGAATCCGCGGGCCATCGGTCAGGTAGGCGACCGGCAGTTCATGACTGATCGCCAGGCTCAGCACTTCGCCAAGGCTGGCCGTCTCATCCAGTTTAGTCAGGATGCACCCGGCGAGCCCGCAACGCTTGTAACTGTGATAAGCGGCGGTTAGAACCTGTTTCTGGCTGGTGGTTGCCAGCACCAGATAATTTTTCGACCGAATGCCACGACCGGCCAGACTTTCCAGTTGCATGCGCAGTGCCGGATCGCTGGCCTGCAGGCCGGCGGTGTCGATCAGCACCACGCGTTTGCGCAGCAGTGGATCCAGCGCCTGCACCAGGGACTGGCCCGGGTCGACGTGGGTCACCGACACATTGAGGATCCGGCCCAGGGTTTTCAACTGTTCCTGAGCACCGATGCGGAAACTGTCCATGCTCACCAGCGCAATATTCTGCGCGCCGTACTTGAGCACGTAACGGGCAGCCAGTTTGGCGAGGGTGGTGGTCTTGCCCATGCCGGCCGGGCCGACCATGGCAATCACACCGCCCTCTTCCAGCGGCTCGACTTCCGGCGTGGCGATCATCCGCGCCAGGTGCGCGAGCAGCATGCGCCAGGCCTGACGAGGTTCTTCGATATCGCTGGTCAGCGCCAGCAGGTCGCGGGACAACGGACCGGACAGACCGATGCGCTGCAGACGACGATACAAATTGGCCTGAGCCGGACGGCTGCCTTGCAGCTGATTCCAGGCCAGGGTGCCGAGCTGCACTTCCATCAGCTCGCGCAGGCTGTTGAGTTCGAAACGCATCGAATCCAGCGCACGCGGATCGACGCCAGCGGCAGCCGGCGCAGGTGCCGGGGCTGGACGGGCCGGTGCGGCGTACGTCGGTTCTGTCAGAGGCTCGGCTGCTGTCAGCGGCAGGCCGGCGGTCAATGGCAGACCGGAGAACAACTGGCGATTGGTGTTGCCGTCGGCTTCACCACGCATGCTCAGCTCGGCCTGGGCAGTGACGATGCGCGACTGAGTCTTGCGCAGCTCGTCTTCGAGTTCCATGTTCGGAACCCGTGGCGCCAGCGCCGACAGTTTGTAATCCAGCGCCGCCGTCAGCTCGACGCCGCCGGCAATGCGGCGGTTGCCAATGATGGCGGCATCAGCGCCCAGCTCATCACGAACCAGCTTCATGGCCTGACGCATATCGGCGGCGAAAAAACGCTTAACTTGCATAAACCACTACCTCAGCCGTTGGGCCCTACTGTCGCAACGATGGTCACTTGCTTGTTGTCCGGAATTTCCTGGTAGGCCAGCACATGCAGTCCGGGAACTGCCAGGCGACCAAAGCGCGAGAGCATCGCGCGAACCGGGCCTGCTACCAACAGGATCACCGGCTGACCTTGCATTTCCTGACGCTGCGCCGCTTCGATGAGCGAACGTTGCAGCTTCTCGGCCATGCTTGGCTCCAGCAGAACGCCCTCTTCCGAGCCTTGTCCTGCCTTCTGCAGACTATTGAGCAATATTTGTTCCAACCTTGGCTCCAGCGTGATGACTGGCAGCTCGGACTCAGTCCCTACAATGCTTTGGACGATTGCACGGGATACGCCGACTCGCACAGCGGCCACCAAAGCGGCGGTATCTTGACTCTTGGCGGCATTGTTGGCGATGGCTTCGGCAATACTGCGGATGTCGCGCACCGGCACGTGTTCGGCCAGCAGCGCCTGCAACACTTTCAGCAGCTGCGACAACGTGACCACACCCGGCACCAGCTCTTCCGCCAGTTTCGGCGAGCTCTTGGCCAGCAATTGCATGAGTTGCTGCACTTCTTCGTGGCCGATCAGCTCGCTGGAGTGCTTGTACAGAATCTGGTTCAAGTGGGTGGCGACCACGGTACTGGCGTCCACCACGGTGTAACCGAGCGATTGCGCCTGCGCGCGCTGGCTGACTTCGATCCACACCGCCTCCAGGCCGAAAGCCGGATCTTTGGCGGTGATGCCGTTGAGCGTGCCGTAGACCTGCCCCGGATTGATCGCCAGTTCGCGATCCGGGTAGATCTCGGCTTCGGCCAGGATCACGCCCATCAGGGTCAGGCGGTAGGCGCTCGGTGCCAGGTCGAGGTTGTCGCGAATGTGTACGGTCGGCATCAGGAAGCCCAGATCCTGCGAGAGCTTCTTGCGCACGCCCTTGATCCGCGCCAGCAACTGGCCGCCCTGGTTGCGGTCCACCAGCGGAATCAGGCGATAACCGACTTCCAGGCCGATCATGTCGATGGGCGTTACGTCGTCCCAGCCCAGCTCCTTGGTTTCCATGGCGCGGGCCGGCGACGGCAGCAGCTCCTGCTGACGCTTGACCTCTTCCAGCGCCTGCACCTTGGCCACGTTCTGCTTCTTCCAGAACAGGTATGCACCACCGGCGGCCAACGCAGCCATGGTCAGGAACGAGAAGTGCGGCATGCCCGGCACCAGGCCCATGACTGCCATCAGACCGGCCGCCACCGCCAGCGCTTTCGGCGAGGCGAACATCTGGCGATTGATCTGCTTGCCCATGTCTTCCGAGCCGGAAGCACGGGTCACCATGATCGCAGCAGCTGTAGATAACAACAGTGATGGCAATTGCGCCACTAAACCGTCACCGATGGTCAGCAAGGCGTAAACCTTGCCCGCGTCAGCGAAGGACATATTGTGCTGGAAGATACCGACCGCCATGCCGCCGATCAGGTTGATGAACAGAATCAGCAGGCCGGCGATGGCGTCACCGCGGACGAACTTGCTGGCACCGTCCATCGAACCGTAAAACTCTGCCTCTTGGGCGACTTCCTGACGGCGGGCCTTGGCCTGGGTCTGGTCGATCAAACCGGCGTTGAGGTCGGCGTCGATGGCCATTTGTTTGCCGGGCATCGCATCGAGGGTGAAGCGCGCGCTCACCTCGGAAATCCGCCCCGCACCCTTGGTCACCACGACGAAGTTGATGATCATCAAGATCGCGAAGACCACGATACCGACCACGTAGTTACCGCCGATCACCACCTCACCGAAGGCCTGGATCACCTTACCGGCAGCGGCGTGGCCGTCCTGACCGTGGAGCATCACCACCCGCGTCGACGCTACGTTCAGCGCCAGCCGCAACAGCGTCGCCACCAGCAGGATCGTCGGGAACACCGCAAAATCCAGCGGCCGCAAGGCGTACACGCAGACCAGCAGCACGACGATCGACAGGGCAATGTTGAAGGTGAAGAACACGTCGAGCAGGAACGGCGGCACCGGCAACATCATCATCGCCAGCATGACCAGCAGCAACAGCGGCACACCCAGATTGCCCCGACTGAGGTCGGCAATGTTCGAGCGAGCACTGTTGATTAACTGAGAGCGATCCACCGGTTTTCCCCGTTCCTTTAAAGCAAACTTTTGACGCCCAGAGCGGGCGCACGGCGGCTACTGCAAGAAGCCTTCCAACTTTTGCCGATGATTGAAACAGAGGGGTTTGAGTGTGGCTTTTCTGCTGGGCGGGATGTCGCTTTCGCGAGCAAGCTCGCTCCCACAATGGAACGCGGTCAACTGTGGGAGCGACGGTGCGACGATTCGACTTGCTCGCGAAGAGGCCCGAGAAATCAGCACACAGTGCTTTTAAACTCTGGTGTTTAAAAGACACCTCCAGACACGCCTTGGAGGCTACGAATCCTTGCGCCATTGCCTACAGCTACGCCAGAATCCGCCGGCTTGTGCGCCTTGGGGTCGGGTTCTATTGTGGATCGGTCGCTGACGAATCAGCGATCGGGTTTAGCGACTCGCTCAGATTAAAGGTGCACCAGCGTTCCAGGCTTCGTTGCGGATCTGTTTGTCTGCAATTTCGTTATGGTGGCTGTATGCGGGAGACCCTTGTGGTCTGCCGGGTGCCTTTGACCGGTTCGCTAACCTGCGTACAGCCGCCACCTTCCTGTTTAGCGACCGGATATGGCGGCTCCACCACAAAGGAGCTTCACCATGATCAAACCAACACCCAACCCACCCGAAACCGACCCCGCCTCGCCCTACGAGTCCCTCGACTCCAGAAAGCTTCACGAAGCCGCCGATCGCGCCCTTGATCACTATCTCTGCCCGCCCGGCTCCACGCCACCACCGCGCAAAACCCGCCGGATGTTTGCCGTCACCGCGGACTTCAAAAACGAAGAGCTGCTGGTCGAGCTCTGCGAAACCCTCGCTTCCGCCAGAACCATCGCCAATGACTTCGCCCACCTCATGCCCGCCTCGCAGCGCAGGACGCTGATGGGCATCGGGCAACTGATCATGCTTGGGGTATTGGCTGCGAATCGGGTGCTGAATAATCTGGAACTACAACCGTCGCCGACCTCTGTGTAAAGGCTTGAGAAATGCGTCGTGGCGGTTGACGCTTTCGCGGGCAAGTCGAATCGTCGCACCGCCGCTCCCACAGGCTTTTCGTTGATGCCATCGACTGTGCACCCGCCACCGACCACTGTGGGAGCGGGCTTGCCCGCGAAGGCGGCCTCAAAAGCACCACAGGTCATCGGGCATAAAAAAACCGCCATCAGGCTCAACCGGATGGCGGTTCTTTTGTTTCATCAGAATCAGGAATCGCGCCGCAGATCCGACGGAATTGGCAGGTCATCATTGAGCAGACACGGGAACTTGCCGTTGCCCGAACAAGTGTAGCCGCTATTTATCGCCGCCTGACGCCTGTCACGACTCCGAGCATTCCAGATGAATAGAAAATAAAAACTAACAGGCAAGTTATCGAGGATGAGCACCAGACTTAGATCAGCTGTCAGAACTCAAATTCTCGCAGGATCAATAAAAGAGCGCGATCAACAATTTCACCTTTGAGAAAAAGCTTTAGACCTGAAATCAATAACGGTCGCCTCCACCATTACAAAATCAGCTAAAAAACTGCCGAGATTGACAGGTGACATGCCCGTCCGTGCAAAGGATATTAAAAAACATCATTATCAGCAGGAGTATAAAATCATGCCAAGCTGGATTAGCGCCAAACATAATATCTATACTCTTCAACTACCAACCTGGCTGAACAACGCCGGCATGAGCAAAGGAATTTATCACGACAAACAAACTCTTGGCGTAATTCTCGAACCAGGTACCACCATACGAATAAAACATTCCGACCCGTCAAATGAACTCACCCTGCAACTAGAATTGCTTAATGATGACGGCAGTAAAGAAAAGTACTTGGCATTTGGAAATGAACCCGCCGAAGTTACCATTGCTCATAAATCCGTAGCTTTCATATCAACACCTTACAGCGCCAACCCATCCAGCATTGAAATAGACGTTGAATACAGCCTAACACCATCCAATCTCCCCATTCATCGCACAGACACAGACACTGCCAACTTCTTCAAACTATGGGATGATGAAGCCAGTGCATTCGCCCTTATCAACACAATCCATGCAGACATACTAGTTCCTGCAAAAGACAAGGCACACCTTAAACGCCTTTATGAAAACAACGGCATGGCACATCTTGAAAGTTACTACGATAGTATTTTTGAACTATTTAACCTACTGGCCGGATTATCGCCCTCACCAGATACGCCAACGAACAAAAACATTCCCAACCGGTACTTCATGAAGGCTAACAGAACCGGTTCAGGAGCTGCTTACTACGGACATACTCATACCGCGGAAACAAATGACTCAGTCGCCACTTTCTGGCTGGATCCCTGCCCGCAAAACTGGGGAGCGATTCACGAAATAGCTCATGGATACCAAGGACATTTCATGAGTTACAGTGAAATCCCACTCGGCGAGGTCTGGAACAACCTATATGCATATTTCTATCAGGCACAATACCTGGGAGACAATCTCTTTAAAGAAGGTTGGCTTTACCATGGTGATCAAGAGCTGCTTTTCGATTCTTGCGAGCAGTTATTCGAAAGCAATCCTTCCACAAGCAACTGGCACCTCCACGAGCTGCTCTACTACTTGGTGCTTATCTTTAATAAAGCTGGACTACCAGCCCTGGCAGACTTCAACAAGTCTTACAGAACACTTTGCAATAAAAGTAATTTCAGACCAGAAGCACAGTCATTTATGGAGTTAATTATTGAAAGCTGCGCAAGATCTTCAAATATTGATATCTCGCCATTACTCAGAATAGGACACATCTCCACCTCGAGAACCAGCAGCCTATTCAACCGATACCAAAATCGGAAACCTGTTTATCCACTTTACAAGCTCGTACCCAAGGAAAAGACCGCCGATATAGTAAAAAAACTCAACCTCGACAGTCGCCTGGATTTAGTTGACAGCTTTGACCTCAAAGAATCCAAACTCATGGGAAGCATCGAACTGGTGTTGGACGAAAAATTATTCAATGCGCTTGAAAAACAAGATTTTTTACTTCGAACAGGGAGCAACCTGACCACTATCATCAACATCAACGCCCGAAAAATTATCGTCAACGACTTGGCTGCTGGAGTCTATAAATTACAAGCGCCATCCACAAACAATGGCAAGCTATACGTGACCACCGAGCACATCGACGTAATTGCGGATACCACCAACACCATTGCCATCGATTACCAATACAGGCCCGGCGTCAGCCTGGCATCGCAGACAATAAATTTAAATGGACTATACGGAAAATTCGCCTCAATTGAAATTGACTCTGCAATAGACAACATAAAAATCGACATCATCCCCACACCTCCTCACATTTACTACGCAGGACAACCTTATGCATCAATCACAATAGCTGACAGACATCAGCGCATTATTTACCAACAAGAATTGATGGGAGATAGTGTAATACAGCGAAAGGACTCGCTACCTGCAGCCCCCGCCTATTCAATCAGAATTTTTCATGCGGAGTCCGTCCGCAACACAATAACTCCAGTGAGCGAATCAGTACTGGACCTCGACAAAACCAATTTTACGCTCACCACAACCTATCACGGCCTTTATAATGAGGAACTTGATACACCAACAGATCAAAATCTGATTCGGCAAATAGATAACGCTGTAGAAATTATCAAGCCTCAACAACATTTCCTCCTCTACAGACACCAACCTCTTCTCGACGACCTTTATATCGCAATTGACTCTTTCAACAATATAGAGCGCAAGAAACTTCTGGAAAAATATAAAGAAATTTATTCCACCCACCTGAACACCACGCCAAGAATTGTTACAGCCTCAAATTTCAGCTGGCACCAAGGAGCACTTTCCGGAAACATTGTAAATATCGAATTCGACACAATAAAAGAAACCGTGCATATCGAAGTTCACTCAGCTCGCCCTCACGCTTACTTTGACAGTATTTACCTGGCAATTTGGGTATACAACGAAAACAGCAACATCATTTTCTGCCAAGAGATGCGTGGAAATATAGTAACTGAACACACATTGATTACCCTCCCATTCCCTGAGGGTTCCGAAATCAATATCTTCCATGCCGAATCTGTGCGAGCACCTATTATCAATCAAACAACAAAAGAGCAGTATCCTGTAGAACAGCGACACCGCGTATACGCACTGGGAAATTCCAGTCTTGCCATTTGACCGACCAACGCTGTTAAAGCGCGCTAACTAACGACAACGGCAGCATGGATCTCAGGAATCGCGCCGCAGATCCGGCGGAATCGGCAAATCGTCCTTGAGCGGTTCCGGGAACTTGCCCTTGCCCGCGCGGTGCTGGCGGATCTGGTAGACGTAGGCCAGCACCTGAGCGACCGCCAGGTACAGGCCGCCGGGAATCTCTTCTTCCAGCTCGGTGGAGTAGTAGATCGAACGCGCCAGGGCCGGCGATTCGAGCAGCATGACTTCGTTGGCCACAGCGATTTCGCGGATCTTCAGCGCCAGGAAGTCGCTGCCCTTGGCCAGCAGCACCGGCGCCCCGCCCTTCTCCGAGTCGTACTTGAGCGCCACGGCGTAGTGGGTCGGGTTGGTGATGACCACGTCGGCATCCGGGATCGCCGCCATCATCCGCCGCTGCGACATCTCGCGCTGCACCTGACGGATCCGCTGCTTGACCTCCGGCCGGCCTTCCTGATCCTTATGCTCGTCGCGCACTTCCTGCTTGGTCATCTTGAGCTTTTTGATGCTCTCCCAGAGCTGCACCGGGACGTCGACAGCCGCGATGATGATCAGACCGCAGGCCATCCACAGCGTGCTCCAGCCCACCACTTGCAGGCTGTGAATGATGGCCCGGTCGATGGGTTCGTGGGCGATGCGCAGCAGGTCGTCGACGTCACCGGACAGCACCACCAGCGCTACGGCAAGAATGATCAGGAATTTGGCCAGCGCCTTGAGCAGTTCGATCACCGACTTCGCGGAGAACATGCGCTTGAGGCCGGAGGCGGGATTCATCCGGCTGAATTTGGGCGCCAGGGAGCCGGCGGCGAACAGCCAGCCACCGAGGGCGATCGGCCCGAGAAACGCCGCCAGCAGCAAAGTGATCATGATCGGCTGGATCGCCACCAGCGCAATCAGCCCGGAGTTCATCAGGAACTTGCCCATGGCGCCCTGATCCATGATCACTTCCCGCGACAGCGTGAAGTTCATGCGCATCAGTTCCATAAGATCCTGCGCGAGCATGCCGCCGAACACCAGCAGCGCGCCGGAACCGGCGAGCATGATCGCCAGGGTGTTGAGCTCCTTGGAGCGCGCAATCTCACCCTTTTCCCGGGAGTCCTTTTTGCGCTTCTCCGTGGGGTCTTCTGTTTTGTCCTGACCGCTCTCGCTCTCTGCCATGACTTCAGCGCGCCTGTGCCAGTTCGCGTAGCAGCTGCAAGGCTTCGACGGCCAACGGCTGATACTGGTTGAGAATGTCCGCGAGACCGACCCAGACAATGAACAGGCCGAGCACGAGGGTCAGCGGGAAACCGATGGAGAAGATGTTCAGTTGCGGCGCCGCCCGGGTCATCACGCCGAACGCAATGTTGACCACCAGCAGCGCAGTGACTGCCGGCAGCACCAGCATCAATGCCGCACCGAGCACCCAGCCGAGCTTGCCGGCCAGCTCCCAGTAATGCGCGGTCATCAGACCGGCGCCGACCGGCAGCGTGGTGAAACTTTCAGTCAGCACCTCAAAGACCACGAGGTGACCGTTCATGCCGAGGAACAGCAGCGTCACCAGCATGGTGAAGAACTGCCCGATCACCGCCACCGACACGCCGTTGGTGGGGTCGATCATCGAGGCGAAGCCCATGCCCATCTGAATCGCAACGATCTGCCCCGCCACTACGAACGCCTGGAAGAACAGCTGCAAGGAGAACCCGAGCACGGCACCGACCAGAATCTGCTCGGCGATCAGCAACAAGCCGCTGAGATCGAGAGGACTGACCGCCGGCATGGGCGGCAGGTTGGGCGAGATCACCACGGTGATCGCCAGTGCGAGGTACAGGCGGATGCGCTTGGGAACCAGCGTGGTGCCGAAGACCGGCATCACCATCAGCATCGAGCCGATGCGAAACAGCGGCAACATGAACGTCGCCACCCAGGTGCTGATCTGGGTGTCGGTCAACTGAAGCAGCGACTGCATGGCCTAGCCGATGACCAGCGGAATGTTTTTGTACAGCTGGATGATGTATTCCATGAAGGTCTGGATGATCCACGGACCGCCGACAATCAGGGTCACCAGCATCACCAGCAGACGCGGCAGAAAGCTCAGGGTCTGTTCGTTGATCTGCGTCGCCGCCTGGAACATCGACACCAGCAGGCCCACCAACAGACTCGGGACCACCAGGATCGCGACCATCATCGTGGTCAGCCACAAGGCTTCGCGAAAGATGTCGACCGCTACTTCTGGGGTCATGGCGAAACACCTCCGAAACTGCTGGCCAGAGTGCCGATGATCAGCGCCCATCCGTCAACCAGCACGAACAACATGATCTTGAACGGCAGGGAAATGATCAGCGGCGACAGCATCATCATACCCATCGCCATCAGCACACTGGCCACGACCAGGTCGATGATCAGGAACGGGATGAAGATCATGAAGCCGATCTGGAAAGCGGTTTTCAGCTCGGACGTAACGAACGCCGGCACCAGAATGGTCAGCGGCGCCTGATCCGGCGTCGCGATGTCGGTGCGCTTGGACAGGCGCATGAACAGCTCGAGATCGCTGGAGCGGGTCTGCGCGAGCATGAAGTCCTTGATCGGCACCTGAGCCTTTTCCACCGCTTGCTGGGCGGTGAGTTTCTCCGCCAGGTACGGTTGCAGCGCATCGTTATTCACCCGGTCGAACACCGGTGCCATGATGAACAGGGTCAGGAACAGCGCCATGCCGGTGAGGATCTGGTTCGACGGCGTCTGTTGCAGGCCGAGGGCCTGACGCAGGATCGAGAAGACGATGATGATCCGGGTGAAGCTGGTCATCAGGATGACGGCGGCCGGGATGAAGCTCAGCGCCGTCATGATCAGCAGGATCTGCAGGCTGACCGAATACTCCTGCGCCCCGTTGGCATTGGTGCCCAGGGTGACCGCCGGGATCGACAACGGATCGGCGGCGAACGCCAGTGGCGCGGCCAACATCAGGGCCAGGGTCAAGACGATGCGCAACGCACCCATTACTTCTTATCCTTCTGATCCTTGCCGAGGATCTTCAACAGATGCTGGGCAAATTCCGGAGTCGCTTTTTCGGAGGTGGCCGGGACGTCCACCGGCTCCTTGAGTACGTGCAGCGCGGTGATGGTGCCGGGACTCAGGCCAAGCAGGATCTGCTCGTTGCCGACCTGAACCAGCATCAAGCGGTCACGCGGACCGAGCGCCCGGGAACCGATCAGCTCGATCACCTGCCCCTTGCCCGCCGGCCCTGCGTTCTGCACCCGGCGCAGCAGCCAGGCGAGGAAGAAGATCAACCCCAGCACCAGCAGCAGGCCGAACACCAATTGCGTCAATTGACCGGCGACGCCACTGCTGACCGCCGGAGCAATCGCGGGCGCCGCAGGAGCCGCCGCAGGAGCCGCCGCAGCAGCCGTCGCGACCGCAGGCTCGGCGGCCATGACCGTCAATGGCAGCGCCAGCACCGCGGCCAGCAAGGAACCCAGAACCTTTTTCACTCAGCGCAACTTCTTGATGCGTTCGCTTGGGCTGATCACGTCGGTCAGGCGGATGCCGAACTTTTCGTTGACCACAACCACTTCGCCGTGGGCGATGAGGGTGCCGTTGACCAGCACGTCCAGCGGCTCACCGGCTAGACGATCGAGCTCGATCACCGAACCCTGGTTGAGTTGCAGCAGGTTGCGGATGTTGATGTCGGTGCTGCCCACTTCCATCGAGATAGACACCGGGATGTCGAGGATCACGTCCAGGTTCGGACCGTCCAGGCTGACCGGCTCGTTGCTCTTCGGCACGCTGCCGAATTCTTCCATCGGCAGACGGTTGGAGCTCGAAACGCCAGCGTCGGCGGCCAGCAGCGCGTCGATGTCGGCCTGCCCGGCTTCACCGGTTTCTTCCAGGGCGGCAGCCCACTCGTCGGCCAGTGCCTGATCGTCCTGGGCGTTCATTTCGTCGTTCATCATTTGTCCTCGGCGGGCAACAATTCAGTTAAAGGCGTAAGGGGTGTTGCGCCGCTTCAGCGGCGCTCGATCGGCTCGATCACCTGCAACGCGAGGTTGCCTTTGTGCGAACCCATCTTGACCTTGAAGGCCGGCACGCCGTTGGCGCGCATGATCATGTCTTCCGGCATCTCGACCGGGATCACGTCACCCGGCTGCATGTGCAGGATGTCGCGCAGTTTCAGCTGGCGGCGAGCCACGGTGGCGCCGATCGGCACGTCGACATCCAGCACGTCCTGGCGCAGGGCGTTGACCCAGCGCTCGTCCTGGTCGTCGAGGTCCGACTGGAAACCGGCGTCGAGCATTTCGCGCACCGGCTCGATCATCGAGTACGGCATGGTCACGTGCAGGTCGCCGCCACCGCCGTCGAGTTCGATGTGGAACGTGGAGACCACGATCGCTTCGCTCGGGCCGACGATGTTGGCCATGGCCGGGTTCACTTCCGAGTTGATGTACTCGAAGTTGACTTCCATGATCGCCTGCCAGGCTTCTTTCAGATCGACGAACGCCTGCTCCAGCACCATGCGCACTACGCGCAGTTCGGTCGGGGTGAATTCACGCCCTTCGATCTTCGCGTGACGGCCGTCGCCGCCGAAGAAGTTGTCCACCAGCTTGAACACCAGTTTGGCGTCGAGGATGAACAGCGCGGTGCCGCGCAGGGGTTTGATCTTGACCAGGTTGAGACTGGTCGGTACGTACAGCGAGTGCACGTATTCGCCGAACTTCATCACCTGCACGCCACCGACGGCAACGTCCGCCGAGCGGCGCAGCATGTTGAACATGCTGATGCGGGTGTAGCGGGCAAAACGCTCGTTGATCATCTCCAGAGTCGGCATGCGTCCACGGACGATGCGATCCTGGCTGGTCAGGTCGTAGCTTTTGACACTGCCGGGTTCGGCAGCGTTATCGGTCTGTACCAGACCATCGTCGACGCCATGCAACAGCGCGTCGATTTCATCCTGGGACAGCAGATCCTGCACGGCCATGTCGTGTTCCTACTGCAGTACGAAATTAGTGAAAAGCAACTGTTCGATCACCACTTTGCCCAGCTCTTTCTGCGCCACTTCCTGGACGCTGGCCGTGGCCTTCTGGCGCAACATCTCCTGGCCGACCGGCGTCGCCAATGTGGCGAAATCCTGACCGGAGAAGAGCATCACCAGGTTGTTGCGGATCACCGGCATGTGCACTTTGAGCGCTTCCAGATCAGCCTGGTTGCGCGCCAGCATGGTGATGCTCACCTGCATGTAGCGCTGACGGCCGTTCTGGTTGTAGTTGGCCACGAAGGCCGGCGCCATCGGCTCGAAAATCGCCGGCTGCTTGCCGACCGGAGCGGTTTCCACGGCAGCCGCAGGTTTGCTCTGGGCGCTGTGCATGAAGAACCACGTCGCCCCCACAGACGCGCCGATGGCCAGCAGCAACCCGAGCACGATCGCGATGATCATCTTGAGTTTGCCTTTGGTTGCGGGGTCTTTTACTGCTGCTTCGCTCTTCGCCATGCCAATAATCCGTCACTAATCGGGTTTTCACAGTCGCACGGCAAGGCAAGAGCAAGTGTTATGCCAGAAGTGTCGGAGCGGTAGACAGGGGCAGCGCAAACAACTGTGGGAGCGAGCTTGCTCGCGAAAGCGGTTTAACATTCAACACAGGCGTTGTTCGTCAAAAAGCCTTCGCGAGCAAGCTCGCTCCCACAGTTAATTTGCCTTGTATATCAGGCGTAGTAGTCGACGGCGCTGGAGCCGATCACGTGAGTAGTCGCAGCAGCCGCTTCAGCCACGGCCGCAGACGTCAACTCTTCTTCCGAAGAGTCCAGGCGACCGCCGGCGGCGCTGGTGCGTCCCGTCTGGCCCTGCTGGGCCTGCTCCTGACCCTGCCCTTGCCAGCCACGGTTCTGGTCGGAAACGTTGACATCGACCTGCCCCATGCCCTGCTGGGTGAACATGTCACGCAGGCGATGCATCTGGCCGTCGAGGGCTTCGCGAACGCTCGGGTGAGCACTCATGAAGGTCACCTGGGTCTGCTGGTCCGGCACCATGTTCACCCGGATATCCAGGCGACCCAGCTCAGCCGGCTGCAACTGGATATCGGCAGACTTCAGGTTGTTGCTCGACAGGTACATGACGCGGTTGACCACTTCTTCGGTCCAGCCGTTCTGATGCATGGCAATCGGCTGGTTCACCGGCACCGCGTTGGCGGTTTTCGGTGTGGCGGCCTGAGTCAGTGCCGCCAGACGGTTGGCGAAATCATCGACGCGGGTATCGCTGGTGGCGGATTTCAGGTCTTTCAGACCATCGTCGATCAGACCACTGAAGGCCTTTTCGCCGCCCTGACTGGTGCTGTCCTTGTCGGCCTGCACATCCAGCATGCTGGCCATGCCGGCGGCGAAGGTCTGAGCCGAGGTCAGTTCGCCGTCAGCCTGAGTCTGGGCCGGCGTCGCCTTGGGCTGCGACTGGCTGGACGCGGAAATGTGACCGCTCTGCTCCATCGCCATACGCAAGGCCGGCATCGAATCGAGTGGATCGGCCTCGGGATCGAAATCACTGTCGGCGGCAGGCGCTGCCGTGGCAGCAGCCGGCAATGCCGCCACCGCCGGCGCCTGGGCCTCTGGCTTCACCGGAGGTGTTTCAACGACCGGCGCAGCGACAACCGGCGGCGTGACAACCGGCTGCACGACCTGCATCAGCGCCGGGTCCAGCGTCGGATCCACAACCGGGGTGGTGTCGGCGACCGGCGTGGTCGGCGTATCGGAGGTATCGTCGCTGGCGGCCTTGTCGTCCGCAGCTGTCGATGACGTTTTATCGGCGGGCAAGGCTTTGCCGCTATCGGCAACCGTGGCGTCCGGAGCGGCAGACTGATCCTTGCCGGCGTCCTTCTTGCCGCTGTTGTCGGCGACCTTGTCGCGTGCGGGCTTTACCGAGTTATCGACCGTGACGGAAGGCTTGTTCTGCCCCTGATCGGCAAACACCTGAGCGAAGCTCGAAGCCTTGTCCCCGGGGCCTGCGGCCACCACTGACGGTTTGGCAGAGGCGGCTTGCGCCTTGGCCTGGGCGGCAGTCTGAATAAGAATGTTAGGGGTTGCAGGCATGGCACGGTCTCCGCTGCACTGGGATCGTAGGTACAGTTGAACGAGATGACTGCAAGTGCCGGGCCAGTTTCGTCCGGCGCCGGATAAAAACGCCGGACGGTTGACTCAATGGGCGGGAGAGCGCTGTCGCTCGGCTTCATAGACGGGGCGCACATCCGCAAACTCGTCATGGATGTCGGCCACCAGCTTGATGATTTCGGACGGGCTCTTGTCCCTGGCGTGCTGCTCCAGCTCCTGACAAAGTTCAGCAAGACGGGTCGCCCCCATATTGCTGCTACTGCCTTTGAAGCTATGAGCCACCGACGACAAGGCGTCGGCATCGGCGGTTTTTTGCAGTTCACGCAGGCGCGCTTCGGAATCTGCCAGGAACGTATCCAGCAATTCCGGATAGCCATCCTCCATGACTTCTTGCAACGCACTCAGTACGTCGCGATCTACACAGGCATCAGTCACTTGTTCACTCCTTGATCAAGAATGCGCGGATTATGCCAGAGCCTCCCAGAAAAACTCCACGCGAGCACTACGACCATCGTCCGACCAGCTTGGATTCCTGCTCAATTGCCGGATCAGACTGACGCCGCGCCCCGACAGGCGGACACCGTCGAGGGGCCGGTCCATCACCCGAGCCACGTCAAAGCCTTTGCCGCTGTCTTCGACACGCACGACCAGACAACCGCCCTCGCCCTCCGGACGAACCTCCAGATGCACGCGCACATATCCATCCTGCAGGGCATCGAGGCGCGCATTGCGTTGCTCATAGTAACGGGCGAAACCCGAAGCGTCGCGCTTGAGGCTGGAATCCAGCCCCAGCACCCCATGCTCCAGCGCATTGGAGTAAAGCTCGGCGAGCACGCTGTACAGTGCGCCACTCTGCGTGCGCAAGCCATGCACTTCAAGCAGCAATTGCAGCAGGTAGGGTAGCGGATTGAAGCGCTTGAGCGTGGCGCCGCGAAATTCGAAACTCACCGACCAGTCCAGCGGACAGGACTGGCCACTGTCGGAGTACACCGGTGCCGACGGATTGACCTGCGCCATTTCCAGCAGGCTGACCTCGACCATGCTCACATCGTCCCGGGCTTCGCCGCGAAAATCCTGCAAGGCCTGCTCGATCTCGGCGAATAGCCGATCCGGCTGGCGATTGCCGGCAAACACCCGCTGCAGGCGCTCGACACCGAACAGCTGATCATTGGCGTCGCAGGTGTCGATCACCCCGTCGGACAACAGGAACACCCGATCGCCCACCGCCATCGACAGCACTTCGGTGCGGTCATCGAAAGCCTGCGGACTGAGCACGCCCAAAGGCAGATGTCGCGCCGCAAGCGGCACCCGTTCGCCCGTAGCGATGCGATGCAGATAACCGTCGGGCATGCCGCCGTTCCAGATCTCCACGCTGCGCCGCTGAAAACTCAGGCAGAGCAGCGTGGCGCAGCAGAACATGTCCACCGGCAGGATGCGCTTGAGCTTGGCGTTCATTTCCCGCAGGGTTTCGGCCAGCCCGTACCCCTTGGCAGTCATGCCGTAGAACACTTCCGCCAACGGCATGGCCCCCACCGCCGCCGGCAGACCATGGCCGGTGAAGTCACCGAGCAACACATGCATGTCGCCGGCAGGCGTGTAGGCTGCCAGCAGCAGATCGCCGTTGAACAGCGCATAGGGTGATTGCAGGTAGCGGATATTCGGCGCACTCAGGCAACCGGAATGCGCGACCTTGTCGAAAACCGCCTTGGCGACCCGCTGCTCGTTGAGCAGGTAGTCGTGGTGCCGGGCAATCAGGTCGCGCTGCTCCAGCACCGTGGCTTGCAGGCGGCGCAAGCGATCCATCGCCTTGATTTTGGCGGACAGGATCACCTGGTTGTACGGCTTCGCCAGAAAGTCGTCGCCGCCGGCCTCCAGGCATCGCACCAAGGCTTCACTTTCGGTCAGCGACGTGAGGAATATGATCGGCACCAGGTTTTCACCGGCCAGCACCTTGATCTGCCGTGCGGCTTCAAAGCCATCCATGACCGGCATCATGGCATCCATCAGCACCAGGTGCGGCTGCTGACTGGAAAACACCTCGACCGCTTCGGCCCCATTGGCGGCCGTCAGTACCGCATGCCCCTGACGTCGCACGATGGTCGACAACAGCAGCCGGTCAGCGGCGCTGTCCTCGGCGATCAGGATCGTCAGGGGTTCTTGCGGCTGCATGGCCGTCAACTGATGTCGAACAGTTTGTCGAAGTTGGAGATGGCGAGGATCTTGCGCACATCCGAATTGCTGTTGACCACCCGCACGTCCGAGTTGTCGCCGCCGGCATGATCGCGCAGCAGAAGCAGCATGCCCAGGGCCGAGCTGTCGAGATAGGTGGCATCCTTGAGATCCACCACGATGGAATCGGGCTTTTTATTGAGTCGCTCGTAGGACTCGCGAAACTCCTGATGGCGACCGAAATCGAACCGGCCCTTGATCGAGATCGTCAGCTTTTGGCCATCCGGAGAAACTTCTGTAACGACTGACATGTACTGGCTTCCTTGTCATTGACGAACCTGTACAAGGTTTAGCACTTGCAAGGGTAAGGGGCAAGGCAGGAAGTCACCGCAAACTGTCAGAGATCAACCCGTCAGTAGACATCACGGCGCGGCAGGCGCTGGGACAGTTCGTCCAGCAGTTTCTGTTCGCGCTTGTCTTCGGCGCGCTGGGCTTCATCGCGGTAGCGTTGTACAAGTTTTCGCAAGCCTTCGACCCGGGCAAACGCCTGTTGCCAGGCCTCGCGAGCCTTGTCCAGATTGTTCTGGTGCCATTGCAGGCTTTGCCGTTGCTGGTCGACCGCCGTATCGAGCTGGGTCAGAAACCCCTGAAACCCGAGCAACCACTGCCCGGTCACCCCGGTGCTGCCGCGCACGATCCATTGCTCGGAGTAATCCAGACGAAAGGCATGCAGGTCGGCGAGTTTGCTTTCGGCCACTTTCACCTGTCCCTGGAAATACCCGAGACGCTGCACGGCGGTTTTCTCGGCCTTTTCGGCCATTTCCACCACCGGTGCCAGACGCGCGGCGCGGCTCAGGGCCATGGCCGGTTACCCGCCGGTCGCAGGGGCGAGAATTGTTTCGAGGTAGGCCTCGCTTTCGCCCAGGCTGATGCTGTCGTTCAGACCCTGGCGCAGGTATCTGACCAGTTGTGGCTGCAGATTGATGGCAAGGTCAGTCTCGCGATCACCGCCGGCGACGTAGGCACCGACACTGATCAGGTCGCGACTCTGCTGATAACGCGACCACAGCTGCTTGAAGAATTGCGCCCGGACCATGTGATCGGGCGGCACCACGGCCGGCATGACCCGGCTGATCGACGCTTCGATGTCGATGGCCGGGTAATGCCCTTCTTCGGCCAAACGCCGCGACAACACGATGTGGCCGTCGAGCACGCCCCGCGCCGAGTCGGCAATCGGGTCCTGCTGGTCATCACCCTCGGACAGCACGGTGTAGAACGCAGTGATCGAACCCCCGCCCTTCTCCGCGTTACCGGCGCGCTCCACCAGTTTCGGCAGCTTGGCAAACACAGAAGGCGGATAACCCTTGGTCGCCGGCGGCTCGCCAATGGCCAGGGCGATTTCCCGCTGGGCCTGGGCAAAACGGGTCAGGGAATCCATCAGCAACAGGACATTCTTGCCCTTGTCGCGGAAATATTCGGCGATCCGCGTGCAGTACATCGCCGCGCGCAGACGCATCAGTGGCGCATCGTCCGCAGGGGACGCGACAACCACGGAGCGCTTGAGGCCTTCTTCACCGAGAATGTGCTCGATGAATTCTTTAACTTCTCGACCCCGCTCGCCGATCAGGCCGACGACAATGATGTCGGCCTCGGTGAAGCGGGTCATCATGCCCAACAGAACGGATTTACCGACACCGGTACCGGCGAACAGGCCCAGACGCTGGCCGCGACCGACCGTCAACAAACCGTTGATGCAACGAATGCCCACGTCCAGCGGCACGCTGATCGGGTCACGGTTGAGCGGGTTGATGGTCGGGCCGTCCATCGGCACCCAGTCTTCGGCCTTCATGCCGCCCTTGCCGTCCAGCGCACGTCCGGCGCCGTCCAGCACACGACCGAGCATGCTCATGCCCATCGGCAAGCGACCGGTATCGGCCAGCGGCACCACACGGGCACCCGGCGCAATACCGGCAACACTGCCAACCGGCATCAGGAACACCTTGCTGCCGGAAAAGCCCATCACTTCGGCTTCAACCTGCGACGGGTGATAGCTGTCGTCGTTGATCACCATGCAGCGCGTGCCCATGGCGGCGCGCAGGCCTTCGGCTTCGAGGGTCAGACCGACCATGCGCAGCAGGCGCCCTTCGAGGATCGGCGCACCGGGGATTTCGGTGGCCTCCGCATAGGTGCTCAGGCGCTTGGCGAAACTGGTGCGTTCAAGGCGCATCGGGGGCGTCCGCGAGCGGCTCGTCGGTGACAGGGGCCGGTTTCGGCGTTTCCGGCAAGTCGAGGCTCAGATCCGGTTCGGCCGGGTGCAAGGCCTGTTCGTGCAGTTGATCGAACAGCTTGGCCATGACCTGGCCGACACGGGTTTCGATGCTCGCATCGATCCGGCTGTGTTCGGTCTCGACCCGGCAACCGCCCGGCAGCAGCGACTCGTCCTCGACGATACGCCAGGTTTCCTCATGACGTTCGCGCAGGGCTTTGACCTGTTCGAAGTCCTGCGGATTGACGTACAGCCGCACATTGCCCACGCCCAGCGGCAACAGCTTGAGGGCGTCGCGCATGACGTGTTCGATCTGCGTCGAGTCGATGGCCAGTTCGCGCTGGATCACCTGGCGAGCGATGTGCTGCACGAGGTCGACCAGCGACTTTTCAATCTGCGTGTCTTGTTCGGCGATGGGCTCGAACAGGTTCACCATCAACTGCTCGAGGCTGTTGACCTTGGCGGAGAGGACCACCTCGGCTTCCTGGCGCACCTTGAGGCTGGCGCTGTGGAAACCTTCTTTTTCGCCGATGGCGAAGCCCTCGTTGTAAGCCTCCTGACGGATGCTTTCGAGTTCTTCCAGGGTCAGTGGCTGGACTTCCTCCAGCGGCACTTCTTCCATTTCCGGCGGTTCGGGCTCCGGTTCCGGCTCGGGTTCCGGTGGCGGCGGATCGAAACTGGGGATTGCCCAGGTTTCGAAACCGCGGACGTCCCGGGCACGGATCAGGTCCGTCACATCGTCGTCGTTCTTGCCCATGGTGTTAGATCATTTCCTCGCCGCCCTTGCCACCAAGCACGATTTCTCCGGCTTCGGCCATACGGCGGGCGATGGTGAGGATTTCCTTCTGCGCTGTCTCCACGTCGCTGACGCGCACCGGGCCCTTGG
This sequence comes from Pseudomonas sp. R43(2017), assembly GCF_002112345.1. Classification (NCBI taxonomy): domain Bacteria; kingdom Pseudomonadati; phylum Pseudomonadota; class Gammaproteobacteria; order Pseudomonadales; family Pseudomonadaceae; genus Pseudomonas; species Pseudomonas sp. R43(2017). The sequence continues at coordinate 519,603 of NZ_NEHJ01000003.1, read as the reverse complement.
CCTCGAGGTCGTCGCGCAGCAGTTCGGCAGCACGTTTGGACATGTTCTTGAAGATTTTTTCCTTGACGCCTTCGTCCGACCCCTTGAGGGCCAGCACCAGCACATCGGAGGACACTTCGCGCAACAGCGCCTGGATACCGCGGTCGTCGACATCGGCCAGGTTGTTGAACACGAACATGAGGTCTTCGATCTGACCGGACAGGTCTTCGTCGACTTCGCGGATCGAGTCCATGAGCTGGCCTTCGATCGAACTGTCGAGGAAGTTCATGATGTCAGCCGCCCGCTTGATGCCACCCAGGGTGGTGCGCGAGGCGTTCGAGTTGCCGGAGAACTGCTTCTCGAGGATCTGGTTCAATTCTTTCAGTGCGGCCGGCTGCACGGTGTTCAACGACGAGACGCGCAGGATGATGTCCAGACGCACCTTGTGGTCGAAGTTGCCCAGCACTTCACCGGCCTGATCCGGATCGAGGTACGCGACCACGATCGCCTGGATCTGCGGGTGCTCGTAGCGGATCACGTCGGCTACGGCGCGCGGCTCCATCCATTTCAGGCTGTCGAGGCCGCTGGTGTTGCCGCCCAACAGGATGCGGTCGATCAGGCCGTTGGCCTTGTCTTCACCCAGGGCCTGGGTGAGCATTTTGCGCACGTAGTCGTCGGAGCCGACGCCCAGGCTGGTCTGGTCGCCGACGATGTCGACGAACTCGCTCATGACCTGCTCGACCTGCTCGCGGTGGACGTTGCCCATCTGGGCCATGGCCACGCCGACTCGCTGAACCTCTTTCGGGCCCATGTGGCGCAGCACTTGTGCAGCATCGGTCGACCCCAGGGACAGCAGCAGAATCGCGGCTTTATCGACCCGGGACAGTTTGGCGACGGCGGCTCGGTTATCACTCATCTGCGTTAATCCACTCTTTCACGACCTGGGCCACACGACCCGGGTCTTCTGCCACCAGACTCTTGATTGCGTTCAACTGAGCGTCATAGCCTTCGCTCGGGCTCGGCAGCAGGATGCTGGTCGGGCCGCCGAGGCTGACGCGATCGTTGGACAGTTCACCGTCCAGACCGCCCATGCCACCCAGTTCCACGTCACCGCCCAGACCGGCCAGTTCCTTGCCTTTGCCGCCGCCGGTGATGTTGTTGAGCACCGGACGCAGCACGCCGAACACCAGCACCAGGATGAACAACACACCCAGCACTTGTTTGACGATGTCCCAGAACCATGGCTGGGAGTAGAACGGAATGTCGGCAATCACTTCGCCGCGCTCGGCGGAGAACGGCATGTTGATCACGCTGACGCTGTCGCCACGGCTGGCGTCGAAGCCGACGGCGTCCTGCACCAGGCGAGTGAAGCGCGCCAATTCGTCGGCGCTCCACGGCGCACGGGTGGTTTCGCCGTTGGCCGGGTTGATCTTGACCTGATCGTCCACCACTACCGACACCGACAGGCGATTCAGGCGACCCTGCTGCTGTTTGGTGTGGCTGATGGAACGGTCGAGTTCGAAGTTCTTGGTGGATTGTTGACGCTTGTCCGCCGGGTACGGCGCGAGCATCGGCTGGCCGGTGGCCGGGTCCATGATCTGCTGACCGTTGGCATCGACCAGTGGCTGGCCAGGTTGCACCATGCCGGTCGAAGCCTGGGCACCGCCGGTGGTTTGCGGCGCGGAGGCTGGCGACGGCGGCTGGTTGCTCAGGGCACCCGGTACGCCTTGCGGGCCATTGCTGGCGGTACGTTGTTCGTTGACCGACTGCTCGCTGCGCAGCGCCGGCTGATCCGGGTTGAACTGCTCGGCGGTGGATTCGACGGCACTGAAATCGATGTCGGCCGACACTTCAGCCTTGTAGCGATCGTTACCCAGTACTGGTTGCAGGATATTGTGCACACGCTGGGTCAGCATGCTTTCCATGCGGCGGCTGTAATCGAACTGCTTGCCGGCCATGGTCATTTCGGAATTTTCCGCCTGATCCGACAGCAGGTTGCCCTTCTGGTCGACGACGGTGATCTGCGACTTGCTCAGCTCGGGTACGGAAGTGGCCACCAGATTGATGATGGCAACCACCTGGCCCGGCTCCAGCGAACGGCCGGAGTACAACTCGACCAGTACCGAAGCGCTTGGCTTGCGCTCGTCACGTACGAACACCGAGCTTTTCGGGATCGCCAGGTGAACGCGCGCGCCCTTGACGTTGTTCAGGGCGGAGATGGTGCGGGCCAGTTCGCCTTCGAGGCCGCGACGGTAACGGGTCGCTTCCATGAACTGGCTGGTGCCCAGACCCTGTTCCTTGTCGAGAATCTCGAAACCGATGTTGCCGTCGCTGGGAGTGACACCAGCAGCGGCGAGTTTCAGTCGCGCACGGGACAGGTCATCGGCCTTGACCAGCAAGGCACCGGAGTTCGGTTCAACGGTGTACGGAATGTCGGCGGAGGCCAGGGTGTCCATGACCTGCTTGGCGTCCATACCGGCAAGGCTGCCGTACAAAGGCCGGTAGTCCGGTTGCTGCGACCACAGCACCACGGCAAAGCCAATCGCCACGCTCGCGGCCAGGCCGACCAACAGGCCCACCTGACGCAGCATGGTCATCTCGGAGAGGTTTTCCAGGAAGGACAGGCCGAACAGCGGCGGTTTGCCGTCTATCGGGGTGGCCTTGGCCGGAACGTTATCGGCGACTGCTTCTGCCATGACTCAATCTCGTCCTTAAACCGGCATCTGCATGATGTCTTGATAAGCCTGAACCAGTTTGTTGCGCACCTGGGTCAGAGCCTGGAACGACACGCTGGCCTTCTGCGAGGAAATCATCACATCCGTCAAATCGACGCCGCTCTTGCCGATTTCGAACGCGTTGGCCAATTGGCTCGAAGCCTGTTGGGTATCGTTCACTTTGTTGATGGCCTGACCGAGCATGTCGGAAAAGCTGCTGCCCGCCACTTCAGGGACGGCGGCAGTCGATTTCGGCTTCGACATGGCGTCCATTTGCATGGCCTTCATGTCCATCATCAACCGATTAAATTCAATACCTTGGCTCATGGTCTACTCTCTTGGGCGGCCCGCAATTTTTTGACACTCACTCGGCGGGTACTCAGGTGTTAGCAACAACGGTGCCAGCTCACGGGCACCGCTTCGAGAAATGCGTTTTCAAACGTTTGCGCCACCGCTCACGTAGCGAACAGATACCCTTCGACGTCCATTCCGGCATCGCGCATCTGCGCCAGTTTGTAGCGCAATGTACGCGGGCTGATACCGAGTTTTTCCGCGGCTTCCTTGCGTCGACCGCGTTCGGTGCGCAGGGTGTCGATGATCATCTGGAACTCGCGACGACGCAGGTCATCGCCCAGCGCCCCGGCCGAATCGGCGTCGATCTCGACCTCACGAATGACGGGCGCGACCGGCATCGCCACCGGCAACGGCGCGAACAGCGCAGGCCCGGAGAGACAGAAATCCTGCGGCTGGATCAACCCGCCCTGCTGGAGAATCAACGCCCGCTGCACCGCGTTATCCAGCTCGCGCACGTTGCCCGGCCATGGATAACCGATCAGGCACGCCTGCGCCTCGGGCGAGAACTTCGCCATCGCATGCTTCATTTTATTGACGTGCTTGGCCAAAAGACGCTCGGCCAGCGGCAGGATGTCGGCGGTCCGCTCACGCAGCGGACGCCAGGCCAGCGGAAACACCGACAGGCGATAGTAGAGGTCTTCGCGGAACCGCCCCGCCGCCACTTCGCCCGCCAGATCACGGTTGGTAGTCGCGACGACACGAATATCGAGAGTGATCGGCTTGCGTGCGCCGACCCGCTCGACTTCGCGCTCCTGCAAGACTCGCAGCAACTTGGCCTGCAAGCCCAGGGGCATTTCGGAAATCTCGTCGAGCAGAATCGTGCCGCCGTCGGCCTGCTCGAACTTGCCAGCCTGCGCCGCGATGGCGCCGGTGAACGAACCTTTCTCGTGACCGAACAATGTCGCTTCAAGCATGTTGTCCGGGATCGCCGCGCAGTTGATCGCAATGAACGGCTGACTCGCGCGATGGGATTGCTGGTGAATGTAGCGCGCCAGCACTTCCTTGCCGGTACCGGACTCGCCGGAAATCAGCACGGTGGAATCGCTGCGGGCGACCCGCGCCGCCAGATCCAGCAACTGCGCACTGGCCGGCTCGACGGCCACCGGCCCTTCTGCGTCAGCCGTGCCGAGATTACCCAAAGCATGGCGCGCGACCAGATCCAGCAGCGCCTTGGGCTCGAATGGCTTGACCAGATAGTCCGCCGCGCCTTGACGCATCGCATCGACCGCACGCTCGACGGCGCCGTGAGCGGTCATCAGCAACACCGGCAATTGCGGCTGGCGCGTGCGCAGCAGACCGAGCAACTGGTGACCGTCCATGCCCGGCATGTTGACGTCGCTGACCACCAGGCTGAACGCCTCGCACTCTACGGCCTTCAGCGCCTCCTCGGCAGAACCCACGGCGTGATAGTCGTGGCCGGCCAGCAGCAGCGTATCGGCCAGCGCCTCGCGCAATGAACGGTCATCCTCGACCAGCAGAACCTTGATGCCCATGACCTTCACTCAGCTCCCTGTACAGCGGAAAACATCGGCAGGATCACCTGCGCGCACGTGCCGCGCCCGACCCGCGAGCGCAGCTGCAATTCTCCCTGATGCGCACGGGCCACGGCCTTGACCACGGTCAGGCCCAGGCCGGTGCCGGTGACTTTGGTGGTAAAAAACGGCTCGCCCAGCCGCGCCAGCACCACCGGCTCGATACCGCCGCCGTTGTCACTGACGCACAGGCGCAGGGTATTGTCGCGGGTGTAGCAATGCACTTTCAGACGCACATCACCGCCACCGGCCTGAATCGCGTTTTCGATCAGATTGAGGATTGCCCCGACCAGCGTGTCGCGATTGCACAGCAACTCGCCTGCATGGCTGTCGCACTGCCAGCGAATTGGCAGATCCTGCACATGGGTCAACGCTGCCGCCTGCAACGACTGCATCAGGGCATTGGGCGTGATGCGGTCGGTCAGCGGCAATTCACCGCGAGCGAACACCAGCATGTCGCGTACCTGGTGCTCCAGTTCATGCAGACGCTCCTTCAGGCGCCCGGCAAACCGCTGCTGAGTGGCGACCGGCAGCGCCTGCTCGGTCAAATGACTGGCATACAGCAGCGCGGCGGAAAGCGGCGTACGAATCTGATGAGCCAGCGAGGCGACCATGCGCCCCAGCGACGACAGACGTTCGTGACGCGCCAGTTGATCTTGCAAGTGACGGGTTTCAGTCAGGTCGTTGAGCAGCACCAGCTGCCCCGGCTCGGCATCCAGCGAGCGGGTGGCAATCGACAGGCGTCGACCGTTTCTCAGGGAGATTTCATGACCGTCGTCTTCACGGGGCGCGAAGCAACGGGCAATGACATGGCGCCACAGCTCGCCTTCCAGCGGCAATCCCAGCAGATCGATGGCGGCCGGATTGGCCTCGCACACTATGCCGTGACCGTCGATGACGATGACACCGCCGGGCAACAGATCCAGGAGATTTTGCAGACGGTTGGCCAGACGTTCTTTTTCCGCCAGTTCCTGCATGCGCTGGGCGCTGACCACGGCCAGCTCACCCTTGAGCTCGGTGACCCGCGCCTCAAGCATGCTGTAGGAGTCGGTCAATTGACTCGACATCTGGTTGAACAGCGCGAACGCCTGCTCAAGCCCCTGCCGACTGGCCTGCTCTACGGACGGCAGTTGCCCCGAGGACTCGGGAACAGAAGACATCTGGGAGGCTTGGGGCATTGTGCTCTCTCGCTTGGCTGACCGTCAGTTAAACGGAACGTTGCGAGGGATGTAGCAATACCCGTGCCTAAAAAAAACTGCTTATAAATGAAGGATTTGAAAAACAGGCGTCAATCATCCGCCTGTTCATCACCTTCACGCCGGCTCATGCCGTACTTGCGCATCTTCTCCACCAGCGTGGTGCGGCGAATGCGCAGGCGTTCGGCGGCCCGGGCCACGATACCGTTGGCATCATCCAGCGCCTGCTGGATCAGCCCCTGCTCCAGGCCACCGAGGTAGTCCTTCAGGTCGAGACCTTCCGGCGGCAGCATGGCATTGGCGGTGAAGTCCGGTGTGTGGCCGTTGATCGCCACGCGCTCTTCCAGATCGCTGCGCAGGCTGTCGACCATTTGCTCGTCTTCGTCGTCGACGTAGCGGAATTTCTTCGGCAGCTCGACCACGCCGATCACCCCGTACGGATGCATGATCGCCATGCGCTCCACCAGGTTGGCCAGTTCGCGGACGTTGCCCGGCCAGCCGTGGCGGCACAGGGACATGATCGCGGCGGAGTTGAAGCGGATCGAGCCGCGCTTCTCGTGCTCCATCCGCGAAATCAGTTCGTTCATCAGCAGCGGAATGTCTTCGACGCGCTCACGCAGCGGCGCCATCTCGATCGGGAACACGTTCAGGCGATAGTAGAGGTCTTCGCGGAAGGTGCCGATCTCGATCATGCTTTCGAGATTCTTGTGGGTCGCGGCAATGATGCGCACGTCGACGCTTTGGGTCTTGTTGCTGCCCACGCGCTCGAAGGTGCGCTCCTGCAGCACGCGCAACAGCTTGACCTGCATCGGCAGCGGCATGTCGCCAATTTCGTCGAGGAACAGCGTACCGCCGTTGGCCAGCTCGAAGCGGCCGGCACGGCTGGTGATCGCGCCGGTGAAGGCGCCCTTCTCGTGGCCGAACAGTTCGCTTTCCAGCAGTTCTGCCGGGATCGCCCCGCAGTTGACCGGCACGAACGGCGCATCACGACGCTTGGAATGGTAATGCAGGTTACGCGCAACCACTTCCTTGCCGGTGCCGGACTCGCCGAGGATCAGCACGCTGGCGTCGGTGTCGGCCACCTGCTGCATCATCTGGCGCACATGCTGGATCGCCCGGCTGGTGCCGACGAGGCTGCGGAACAAGTTGGGTTCGCGATGACGGCCGCGCTCGCGGGCCTGGTCGTACATTTCGCGATAGACCTGGGCACGGTGCAGGGAGTCCAGCAATTTGCTGTAGCTCGGCGGCATTTCGAGGGTCGAAAGTACCCGGCGGCGCTGGTCTTCGGGCAAGTCCACCGAAGAATTATCGCCCATCAGCAAAACCGGAAGGAACTCATCCCAGGTCGAGAGTGTCTTTAACAGGCCCAAAAGCGCACCAGGAGCATTGACCGTCCCGATCAGTACGCAAATGACCTCACGACTAGACGACAAAGAGCCGACTGCCTGCTGCCAGTCATGGCTTCCGCAGGGTAAATTTTCTTCGCCAAGAAAATTTAAAATCACCGCCAGGTCGCGGCGGCGGACGCTATCGTCATCGATCAGCAGAATTTTGGTTTCACGCCACATGCAATAGCAACTTCCCTAGTCAACTCAATGCCCGAAACGAGGGGCAAGCGAGACGCTTGCAGGACACTTCGTGCCTGTAGACGCCTGAAATCTGAAAACAGCCACTAGTTAAGTCAAAAAACCGTGCACAGTCAAATTTATGGCGCACATGTCTGGATTAACTGAGGGTTAATTAACCAAACAGATGGTAAACCTTTGCCGCGTTCTGCGCTTGGGTGATCTGCGACATCTCGTCGACTATCGCCTGACGCTCACCCATGGCGACTTCAAGAAGCTCTTTGTAGACATGCAGCAGCTCCTCGAGATTGTCACGCAGTGCGACTTCATCCAGCGAAGCTTCACTCAAGACATCTTCCATGCAGGAACGGCAATCCAGGTCGAGTTGACCGATCGCCTCCCAGTTGCGCTCGGCCAGGGCACCGACCAACGCCACACGGGTTTCTTCGATTCGCTGCAATACAAGACTCATGGTGATCTCCTTAAAACTGAGGAGCAGGCGTAGGAGCAATGGCATCCCAGCCTTCTTTTACCGTGCTCAGCAAGCCGGCAACTTCATCCAGAATACGCGGATCGCTGTTGATGTTGGCTTCGGCAAGACGCTTCATCATGTAGATATACAGCCCGTCCAGATCAGCCAGCGTATCGGCGGAATTCTCCAGATCCAGGCCTTCACGCAAGCCGCTGACGATGCCAATGGCCTTGCTGATCGCCGTGCACTTGGCAGGAATGTCCTTGCGCTCGATCGCACCTTTGGCCTGGGCAATACGTGCCAGGCCACCTTCCATCAGCATTTGCACCAGACGGTGAGGGCTCGCTTCGGACGTCTGAGCGTGGGCGCCAACTTTCTGGTATTGCCGAAGGGCTAACATCGGATTCATGTTCTACCTCATTTGCAACAATGACTCGTATGACCAGTGTATCGCCAGCGAGCCGAAAAACTTTAGACCATAAGACAAAAACCCGGCACACGCTCGAAAGCGTAGCCGGGTTTTTGTCGCTCTTACATGTTACTTCGCGGATTGCTGAGCGTTCAGCGAGCTGAAGAACGAGGTGATGTTGCTTGCCGTTGCCTTCATCTGACCTACCAGCAAGTCCATGGCGTTGTACTTGGCCGTCAGCGTCTTGGTCAGGTTGGCAACACGCAGATCCAGCGCCAGCTGCTGGCTGGTCAGGCTCTTGGTGTTGCCGTTCAGGATGGTCATGCGCTGATCAAGCAAGCCTACGGCGGTAGGGCTGCTACCGGCTGGTGCCTTCAGGTACGGATCCACAGCCTTGCTCATACGCGCCAACAGACCGTTGCTGTCGGTGGTGCCAGTAAACATCTGCTGGACCTGACCGGTCATGCCCGGCTGGGACATGACCTTGTTGAACGCGACAGTGTCAAACGTCAGGTTACCGGTGAGCTTGTCAGTCATCACACCCAACTGCGACAAGTAGGCCATCGGACCGGTATCGCTGCCGCTGCTCGGCATGGTCAATTGGCCGCGAATATCAGCGATCAACGAACGCGGCAGAGAGTCACCGGTAAAAGCCGCCTGAACGGTCAGCTTGCCATCTTCGTCCGGTGTCGCCTTGGTCAGGGTATCGACGGTGGTCTTCAGCGTGTTGTAGGCATCAACGAAAGCCTGAACCGAGGTCTGCAGGCCCTTGGTGTTCGCATCGACAGTCACCACGACAGGTGTGCCTTGCGGATTGGGGACCGTCAGCAGGTTCATGGTCAAACCACTGATTGCACCCGTCACGTTGTTGCTCTTGCTGGTCACCTTCAGGCCGTCGATGGTTAGCGAAGCATCTTGGGCGAGCCCGTTGACCGCTCCGGAATCACCCGCCGCCGGCGTGGTACCCATCGTTTTGGTGCCATCGATTTCCAGGCCGGCAATACCGCTGACCGTCAGATCAGAACCAGCGCCTGTCTTGCTCGAACTGATGACCAGACGCGAGGCGCCAGAACTGTCCGTGACAATGTTGGCTGAAATACCATTGACGCCCTGGGCCGTGTTGATCGCATCACGAGTGCTCTGCAGGGTCGCATTGGCCGGGATCGTGACATTGTAATCAGTGCCATTCTGACTGATTTTCAGGGTACCACTCGGAATGGCACTGGCAGCACCGCCGGCAAAGGACGCACTGGCTATTTTCGAGCCGGTAGCCAGATTATTCACAACAACACTGTATGTGCCCGAGACTGCGGTGTTATCCGAAGTTGCGCCCAGAACGGTCGGCGTACCCGAAGTCGCCGTGTAACCGGCAAACGCAGGGTTGGTCTTGCTGCCCAGGTTGGTCATCGCCGTCTGGAATGCAGTCAGTGCACTCTTCAGCGTGCCGACACCGGAAATCTTCAGCGTGTTGGTTTTTGTCGCATTGTCGATCTGCGTCTGTTTCGGCGACTTGTCGGCGTTGACCAGCGCAGTAACGATCGCACCGATGTCCAGGCCGGAACCCAGGCCGGAACCCGGTAAAATTGGACTTGCCATGTGCATCTCCCTTGGGGTTGTTGCCAGTCTTTTGACCCTTGTGGGGTCTAAAGAACTTCAAACACGATTCATGCCAGCTATCAGACTTTGGCGTCGAACAACACGTGACTCGCGTTGGCCAGGCTGTCTGCCAGCTTGAGCGCTTCTGCGGAAGGGATCTGTCGTACGACCTCGCCCGTCTCGCTTGCGATCACCTTGACGATGACCTTTCCGGAATGCTCGTCGATGGAGAATTCCAGATTGCGCTTGATCGACTGAACGAACTTCTCGATCTCCTGCACCGCCAGCTTCAACTTGGTTTCATCCGATTCCTGGCTTTTTTTCGAGTCAGAAACGGCATCAACGGCTTGAGGCTTGGTCTCCGACGGCTTGTCGGGGACGGTGTTGGCTGGCTTTGGAGCCGGATAAGACACGTTAAGCTTTACGCTCATGTCCATGCTCATCACCTCTTGACGTGAAAAAGCGAGAGAGCACGCAAGCGCACTCCCCCGCCAAACTCATTCCGAAATTACTGAAGCAGCTTCAGTACAGCGGAAGGCAGTTGGTTGGCTTGAGCCAGAACAGAGGTCGAAGCCTGTTGCAGGGTTTGCTGCTTGGTCAGGTTAGCAGTCTCTGCGGCGAAGTCGGTATCTTGTACGCGACCTTGTGCAGCAGTGGTGTTCTCGGTGATGTTCTGCAAGTTCTGGATGGTGCTGGTCAGACGGTTTTGCGAAGCACCCAGGCTGGCACGAGTTGCACCGATTGCAGCGATAGCGGCGTCGATTGCAGTGATCGCGTTGTCGATGTTCTGCGAAGCGCCAGTTACGGTAGCACCGGTCAGGGACAGAGTACCGCTGCCAACCGACAGGCTGACGGCGTCGAACTTGGAGCTCAGTACCAGGTCGATGTGGTTAGCCGAACCGGTGTTTGCGCCCACTTGCAGGGTCACAGTACCAGCCGAACCGTCCAGCAGGTTTTTGCCGTTCAGGTTGGTCGAAGCCGAGATACGGGTGATCTCGTCGGACATCTGAGCGAATTCAGCGTTGGTAGCGGTCTGGTCAGCAGTGCCGTTGGTACCGTTACGTGCTTTAACAGCCAGTTCACGCATACGCTGCAGGATGTCGGTAGTAGCTTGCAGAGCGCCTTCAGCGGTCTGGGCAACGGAGATACCGTCGTTGGCGTTCTGGATAGCCTGGGTGTTACCGCGGATCTGGGAAGACATACGGTTGGAGATCTGCAGGCCAGCGGCGTCGTCTTTAGCGCTGTTGATTTTCAGGCCGGAAGACAGGCGCTGCATCGAAGTCGACAGAGCGTCGGAGGCGCGGTTCAGGTTTTTCTGAACGTTCAACGACGTGGTGTTGGTGTTTACTGTTAAAGCCATGACGAATTCCTCGTTGGTTGGGTACTGCGGCTTCCGGCCCTGGCAACCGCCGGGTATGGCCTAGAGAACCTTCGTAATAGTTATCGTCGGGTTTGCAGGTTGCTTGAGGGCTTTTTTGAAAATTTTTGCCATCACCCTGCCACCCCCGAGAAAACAAAGACTTAGCAGCACTTCACCCTCGAAAAAATGACGCCATAAAACCGTCCGCCGCGCAAAGCTGCGGGCCAGTGCTGTCGGTGCTCTTTTATGCCGAAGAACTTTCCAGCAGATGGATCAATTCGTACTCCATGAAATCGGCGAGCCCGAGCCAGTCCTGGCGCTCCTGGCAATCGAGCATTTGCGTGAGCACCTGCGCCCAGGACTGCTGGATATCCGGCAAAGCGGACACCAGCAAATGCTGCGCACCTTCGAACACTTCAACCATCTCCAGCGCCGCTTCGACATCCCGCCCCAGGCGAAACAGCCCGGCACAGCGTCGGCATTCGTCGACACAACCTTGCAACGCACTCATTGCACGAACTCCTGATTGAAACGCGTCCCGGCAATCAATGCGCCTGAGCGGCTGCTGTTGAAAAACTCTACCTGCGGCTGACTGGCGATGTATCGCTCAAGCACACACAGATAACCGCGAAAATTGAGCTGCGTACTGACCCGCTCACCGAAGCCGTCACGCACCCAGTGCCGCGCCTGATTCACCGATGGCCCCAGATCACCATCACTCCAGCCGGCGTGGGTCTTGTTCATCGGAAACGCAAAGTCGGCGCCAAACAGCGTGATCCGCGCCGCGCCCATCTTCACCGCCAGATCCACCGCCGGGTGAATCACACTGCCGCCCACATGCAGCAGCGCCCTTGGGTGTTGCTCACGCAATGCCGCATAGACCGGGCTCAGCGAATAGCCGCCGTAGCGTTTGCCCTTCCAGGCCCGCAGCACCTCGGGGTCACTCATCGGCAGATACACCAGCGGGATGCCGTCGGACTCTTCAAAGGGCAAATGCCGGAAGCTGATGCGCTGGTCGATGCTCACCACCAAATCGGGCACGATCCCGTGCTCACGCAGCGGCCGGTAAGCGGTATCGACGCAAATGAACAGCGGACGCTCGTCTCGCTCGCGAATGGCGGCCAGTCGTTCGAAATGCTGCTCAAGGGTCGGCCCGGTGCCGATCACATAGATCTCCCGACCAACGCAGGTGCCAAACAATTGCGCCACGTCATCGTCAGCGAGCAACACCGGCAGGCAGTCCTGCAGGCGCTGTTGAATGAAGGGCGACTGCGGATCGAACTCACGATTGTTGAAGCTCAGGTGCACTTCACTGACCAGCCGATCACGGATCTTCGCGTTGAAGTCGTCGGCCAGCAGCATCTCCGCCGGCAAGGCAAAAAACGGCGTGCAGATGTCTGGCAGGTCACCGGCGTACAGAAGCTCTACCCGGGGATCCTCCAGCCATTGCCGCTGATCGATCAGTTGCAACACCAGGGCGAACAGCGCGCCATTGAGGATATGCACATACAAGCGCTCAAGCCCGGCACGCTCCAGCAGCACGGTCGGCAAATCTCCGAGGCCGGTGCCATAGACGTGCAATCGCGACTTGTCCGCCGGCAGGCTGGCGGCCTGAACCCGGGCCTCATGGACGCGGTCGTGGCGACTGGTGAGCTGAATGCCGTTGATGCTCAGCGTCGAACCCAGCCCCTGCGTCAATCCGGCGTCGATCACCGAACTGTCTTCGTTCAGCAATCGCGCGAACAGCGCCGGCCAGCGTCGCTCAATGACGTTGGCATTGGCTTGGAAAAACTCGCTCATGGCGCCTCGCGCTCCTTTCAGGCAAAAAAATAGCGTTCAAGGTTACCCCTTGAACGCTATTTTTGTATCCGTCGTTTTGGGTGGGTTCAAGGACGATAGATAATCGCCGAACCCCACGAAAGACCGACGCCGAAACCGCTGAGCGCCACTCGGTTCCAGCTGGAATCCAGCGCGTGCTTCTCCAGCAGCAGCGGAATGCTCGATGACACGGTGTTGCCGGTCTCGACCATGTCCTTGATGAACTTCTCCGGCTCGCCTTCGAAGCGCCGCGCCACGGCATCGACAATCGCCGCGCTGCCCTGGTGAATGCAGAACGCATCGATGTCATCGGCGTTGAGGCCCGAATCGTCGAGCAACTCATGCAAGTGCGCCGGTACTTTCAGCAACGCAAAGTTGAACACCTGACGACCGTTCATGAAGAACACGCCATCGGTGACTTTCAGGTGCGGTGCACCCGAACCGTCGGTGCCGAACTTGGCCTTGCCCAGCGCCCAGACCGGGTCTTCACCCATCCAGGTCGCGGTGGCCGCGTCGCCGAACAGCATGGTGGTGTTGCGGTCTTCCGGGTCGACGATTTTCGAATACGGGTCGGCAGTGATCAGCAAACCGTTCTTCAGACCGGCGGCTTCCATGAAGCCCTTGATCGCGTAGATACCGTAGACGTAACCGGAGCAGCCCAGGGAAATGTCGAACGCAGCAACGTTGGTTGGCAGGCCGAGCTTGTCCTGCACGATCGCTGCCGTATGCGGCAGGCCTTCTTCGTCACCGTTCTGGGTCACGACGATCAGCGCATCGATGGATTCACGTTTCAGCTCAGGATTGCTGGCAAACAGCGCATTGGCCGCTTCAACGCACAGATCGGAAGTTTCCTGTTCTGCGTCTTTACGTGGCAGGAAGGCCGAACCGATCTTGCCGAGGATGAATTCTTCATCCTTCTCGAATTTTGCACCTTGTGCGTAATTGTCCACGCCGGCTACAGGAACGTAGCTCGCAATGCTTTTTATGCCAATCATTACGGCTTCCCAATAATAAACAGCCCAATACCACCGCTCGCAAGGATTTCGAGGGGCGCCGACAAACAGAAAACGGCCGCCACAACGGGCAGCCACGAGGAGCGCAAAGGGCTATCACTGGAGCCGCTAACGGGCCAGGCGCCATCTCCCCGGTCAATACAATACAGTGAAGATGCGCGTTATGACTCGCAGGTCACGCTATTTTGCCGAATCGGTGCAGATCGGGTTATTCGACCAGCGACCAGTCCAGCGGCGTGCCGCGTTTGATCGGCGCGCGCGCGCGGCGGCCGAGGACGGCGTCAGTGTGCTTGGGCGGCAGACCGAGACCGGGACGAATGGCGCGCAGATTGGCCGCCGTGAAGGGCTCACCGGCCGCCATGTCGGCCGTGACGTACAGCGACCGACGGTAGACCAGGGACTTTTTCTCAGCCTCGGTTACGCCGTAATGCACCTGGCCCATGGCCTGCCAGGCGCGCTCGGTTTCGACCACCAGGCTGGCCATTTCCGCAGGCTCTAGCGAGAAACTGGCGTCCACCCCGCCCGCTGCGCGGTCGAGGGTGAAGTGTTTTTCAACCACCGTCGCACCGAGCGCCACAGCGGCCACCGACACACCAACGCCCATCGAATGATCGGACAGCCCTACCTGACAACCGAACAGTTCTCGCAGATGCGGGATCGTGCGCACATTGCTGTTGAGCGGTGTCGCCGGGTAGGTGCTGGTGCACTTGAGCAGCACCAGATCCTTGCACCCGGCTTCACGGGCCGCACGCACGGTTTCGTCGAGCTCGGCGATGCTGGCCATGCCGGTGGAAATGATCATTGGCTTGCCGGTCGCCGCGACGCGACGAATCAGCGGCAGATCGGTGTTTTCGAAGCTGGCGATCTTGTAGGCCGGCACGTCGAGGCTCTCGAGAAAGTCCACGGCGCTGTCATCGAACGGCGTCGAAAACGCGAGCATGCCCAGCTCCTTGGCCCGGGCGAAGATCGGTGCGTGCCATTCCCACGGCGTGTGGGCCTTTTCGTACAGATCGTAAAGGGACGTGCCGGCCCACAGGCTGTTCGGATCCTTGATGAAGAATTCGCCTTCCGCCAGATCCAGCGTCATGGTTTCAGCTGTGTAGGTTTGCAGCTTCAAGGCATGGGCACCGGCCTTGGCCGCCGCCTCGACAATCTGCAAGGCGACGTCCAGCGACTGGTTATGGTTGCCGCTCATTTCAGCAATGATGAATGGCGGTGCGTCGGCACCGATCAGGCGATCGCCAATCTTGAAACTGTTCATGAACGGTGTTCCTTCAAATCCTTGGTGAACGCGCAGGCACTTTGGGTGAACCCGGCGTCACGAAATACATTCAATGAGGCCTGATTGGCCGGCAAGACCTGTGCGCTGATCGCGGTCAATTGCGGCCAGTGCGTCGTGACGAACGCCTCGCCCCGCGTCAGCAGCGCCCTGCCCCAGCCGAGGCCGAAACGCCCCTCCAGCAGATACAGCGAAACCTCGGCTTCAAAGCCGCGCAGATCGTAGCGCAACACACCGACCGGGCCGTCATCGGCCTCGGCGATCAACAACAGCCGTTGAGGATTGCGCAGACTGGCGTTCAACCAGTCCAGATGCTGCGACCATTCGATGACGCCGCTCTTCACTGACCAGCGCTGCACGGCGTCGGCATTGCGCCCGTCGAACAACACCTGCGCATCGTCCAGCGTCACTGCGCGCAACTTGAGCACCGGACCGGCCAGTGCCGCCGCGACCCGCAGCGCGCCGCGTCCGTCGACCAGTTGCCGTGAACGCTCGGCCAGGCTCTGCCGCAAATAAAAATTGTCGACGACAAAACCGATGGCATCACGCAGTTGCTCGACGCTCACCTGCTCCCGCGCACCCATGAACACATGAGCCCCGGCCGCCGCCATCACCTCGCCGTTGGCCTGCTGGTTGTTCGACACGGCAATGCAGATCGTCGGCAGGCCCAAGGCCGCGCGCTCCCAACTGGTGCCACCGCCGGCGCCGATGAACAGGTCGGCTTCGGTCATGCGTCGATGAAAATCACTGACGAAACTGTGCAGGTGCCAGTTCGGCCGACTTTCGGCCAGTGCCTGCATTTCTGCCCATGCCGGGTTGTCTGCACCGGCGACAAAGTCCACTTCAAGCCCGGAAAAATCCGCCAGCGCCCGCATCGCGTGATGGGTCTGGCGGGCAGCGTCGAAGCCGCCGAAGTTCACCAGCACCCGTCGCGCCACGGGTTTGATCTCGATGGCCGGGCCGCTGAACTCTTCGCGCAGCATGGCAAAGCGCGGGCCGAGCAACGTTCGGCAGCCTGCCGGCAGCAGCGGCTGATAGTTTTCACTGAGGCCGGAGAGATTCTGATTGAGCAGCAGATCCACGCTGTAGCGACGGGTCGCCAGATCGTCCACGGCGGCGATCCGTGGTGCGAAGCGCCGGGCAGCGGTCTGCCAGTGATGATCGAGGCCGTAGTGGTCGGCGATGACCCAGTCGAATTCAGCCTGTCCTTCCAGCTGCGTCGCCAGCGCATCGATATCCGCCTGCCACGGCAGCATCGATTCGATGGCCTGCTCCGGGTCTTCACTGGCGTAGCGATCCGGCAACGCGAACGTCTCGAAACCTTCAGCCTGCAACGCATCGAGACGATGCCCCGGCAAACGACGACAGGCAAACGCCACGTGACTGCCCTGGGCGCGCAACACTCGCGCCAGCGTCAGGCATCGGGCGATATGGCCGCTGCCGATGGTCGGCGAGGCGTCGGCGCGGATCAGCACTCTCATTGCAGCTCCCCGCCAGCCTTGAGTGCCGCGTAGAGATACTCGGCGCGTTTCCAGTCTTCAGCGGTGTCGATGTCCTGCACCAGATGCCGGGGCAGGATCACCGGCAGGCTGGCCGGCGAATAAAGAATCTCGCCACGCAGCCAGGCCTCGCTGCGCCCCCAGTAGAACTGGCCGGCATCCTGAAAGGCGGCCGGCAGATCCTGCGAACGGGTATTGCGAAACTCGGGGTACAACGCCGTCAGCGCGCCCTGCCCGTCCAGGGTCAAGGCGCGCTGCACCGGAAAGCCGAAATCGGTGACCGAAAAGGCAAAGGACTTGTCGGGATGCTGCTCCAGCAACTCGAGCCCCTGACGCAGGAACCGCGCCTGCAACAACGGCGCCGTGGCGTACACGCAACAGGCGTAATCAAAGTGCGGCAGTTGCTGCAAGGCATGCACGATCACTGCTGCGGTGCCGGTGAAGTCATCGGCCAGCTCCGCCGGACGCAAGAACGGCACTTGCGCACCATGAGCCTGCGCCAGCTCGGCGATCTCTTCGTCATCGGTGCTGACCACCACCTGGTCGAACAACCCCGAATCCAGTGCCGTGCGAATCGAACGGGCAATCATCGGCACACCGTCGAACGGTTTGAGATTCTTGCGCGGAATGCGTTTGCTTCCGCCACGGGCCGGGATGATTGCGACGTTGCTCAAGGGCGTTTTTCCAGCAGGAACCAGGTGACGTCATCCAGCGGGAATTGCGGATCGCGGTGATAACCGAAGCCGTAATCCAGCAATTGCAGATCCGGATAGCGATCGAGCATTTCCCCGGCGAAATCGCGCTTGAACAGCTTGCCGCTGTTGCCGCGATAGGACACTTCCACCGGTGAGGGATTGTAGTATTCGGCGATCAGGATGTAGCGCTGGCTCAGTTCGTACAACTGCGCATACGCGGTCGGCAACAGCTCCGGGGCCAGATGGATCAGCACGCCTTTGCTGAGCGTCAGGTCGTATTGGCGCTCCCGGGGGAAATCGAACAGCGAGCCGTGCCAGATCTGTGCGATATCCAGCGCCCGGGCCTGGGCACAGGCGCTGGCGTTGATTTCGACACCGAACAGTTCGCAGCGCGGCAACAGCTGACGCAACGCCTGCAAGTTGTTGCCGGCGTTGGTGCCCAGCTCCAGCAGGCTGTCGATCCGCCCGGCTCGCGTCAGCGCCTTGGCGAACAACGCCAGGTTGGCCGCCACCAGCGGTTGCCCGACGTTGCGGTCGACGTACTGGTTACCGAATTCGCCCTGCCAGAATTGTTCCTGTTCGCTCAGATCACGCATTGCCGTTTTCCATCCACCGCCGCAGCGGCACTCATTCAGTCAATCGACGCAATTGCTCGACCACGTAATCCTGCTGCTGATCGCTCAGCAACGGAAACAGCGGCAGGCTGATCGCTTCGGCGTAATAACGCTCGGCCTCGGGAAAATCTCCCTCGGCGAAACCCAGTTCACGATAGTAAGGCTGCAAATGCACCGGAATGTAGTGCAGGTTCACGCCGATGCCGGCCGCGCGCAAGCCTTCGAACACCTGACGGTGGCTGAGGCTGATGCGATCGGTCTGCAAGCGCACCACGTAAAGGTGCCAGGCCGATTCGGCGTCCGGCTGGATGCCCGGCACGGTGACCGGCAAATACGCCAGCAAACGGTCGTAGCGTGCGGCCAGTTCCCGGCGACGGGCGATGAAGTCGTCCAGTTTGCCCAGCTGTGAAAGGCCCAGCGCCGCTTGCAGATCGGTGATCCGGTAGTTGAAGCCCAACTCGACCTGCTGGTAGTACCACGGCCCGTGGCTGGGTTCGGTCATCTGTTGCGGATCGCGGGTCATGCCGTGGCTGCGCAGGCGTTGCAGACGATCGGCCAGCTCCGGGCGATTGGTCAGCACCATGCCGCCTTCGCCGCTGGTGATGATTTTCACCGGGTGGAAACTGAACACCGTCATCGCCGCGAATTCGCCACAACCCACCGGGCGCCCGGCGTAGCTGGCGCCAACTGCGTGAGAGGCGTCTTCGATCACCGTGAAGTTGTAGCGCTCGGCCAGTTCGGCGATTCGCCGCATGTCGCAGCTCTGCCCGGAGAACGCCACCGCCACCAACACTTTGGGCAAGGTGCCGTCGCGTTCGGCAGCGTCGAGTTTGCTGGCCAGAACTTCGGCATCGAGGTTCCAGGTCAGCGGATCGATGTCCACGAAATCAACGTCGGCGCCGCAGTAACGGCCACAGTTGGCCGACGCGAGAAAGGTGTTCGGCGTGGTCCACAAACGGTCGCCCGCTCCCAGTCCTGCAGCCAGACAGGCAATGTGCAGCGCCGCCGTGGCGTTGCACACCGCGACCGCGAAATCCGCCTGGCAACGCTCGGCCATCGCCTGTTCGAAGCGCTCGATGGCCGGGCCTTGAGTGAGCCAGTCGGACTGCAACACCTCGACCACCGCGTCGATGTCCGCCTGGTCGAGGCTTTGCCGACCGTAGGGGATCATACCGACAGCTTCGCGTGCAGGTCGGCGATCTGCCCCACCGACAGGAAGTGCGGGTTGGTGTCGGAGCGGTACTCAAAGTCCTCACCCACCGGCCGCCCGTGCTCGCCGAGTTTATCGACGGCAAAATCGACATCGACGCTGGTGAAGCGGATCGAAGGCTGGATCGTATAGTGATCTTCGAACTCCAGGGTCATCCGCGCATCGTCCAGCGGCACCATCAGTTCGTGCAGTTTCTCGCCGGGACGGATGCCGACGTTCTTGTGCGGCAGGTGCTCGGCCATTCCCCGCGCCAGATCGACAATGCGGATCGACGGGATCTTCGGCACGAACACTTCACCGCCGTGCATCCGCGCAAAACTGTCGAGCACGAACTGCACACCGTGATCGAGGGTGATCCAGAAACGGGTCATGCGCTCATCGGTGATCGGCAGCTCTGTCGCGCCGTCGGCAATCAGCTTGCTGAAGAACGGCACCACCGACCCGCGCGAACCCGCCACGTTGCCGTAGCGCACCACGGCAAAACGCGTCTGTTGTTCACCGGCAATGTTGTTGGCCGCGACGAATAACTTGTCCGACAGCAACTTGGTGGCGCCGTACAGGTTGATCGGGCTCGCCGCCTTGTCGGTGGACAGTGCGACGACTTTCTTCACGCCGTTGTCGATGGCAGCGGCGATGATGTTCTCCGCGCCATTGACGTTGGTACGGATGCATTCGGTCGGGTTGTACTCCGCCGCCGGCACCTGCTTCAACGCCGCGGCATGCACCACGTAATCGATGCCGCGCATGGCCTGGCGCAGACGCTCGGCGTCGCGCACATCACCAAGGAAGTAACGCATGCACGGCGCGTTGAACGTCTGCTGCATTTCGTATTGCTTGAGTTCATCCCGGGAGAACACCACCACGCGCTTGGGCTGGTATTGCTCGAGCAGGCGCGCAATGAACTTGCGCCCGAAGGAGCCGGTGCCGCCAGAGATGAAAATCGATTTACCGTTGAACATGTCGTAGTCCTGTGCGGCGAGCTCAAGCGAGCAACTGCGCCCAATTGATCGAGGCACTCTCACCCAGCGTGAAACCTTTGCCGGTCAAGGCCAGGTTGGCGTTGTAGGCTGGGTCCTGCGCAAAGGCTGCGCTCCATTTCTCACGCAATGCCGCCAGCGCTTGCGGTGCCTGCGGCAGCTCACCGGTATGCAGCACCTGAACCAGTGGGGTCCAGACGGTGAGGTAGCCGACCTGACCGGCCTTCAGGCACAGGTCCACATCGCTGAAGCCATCGGCAAAAGTCACCTCGTCGAGACCGCCCAGTGCATTGAACAGCTCCCGGCCGACCATCAGGCACACTTTGGACACGGCCGAGTAATTCTGCTCGACGGCAAGCCGCTGCATGTAGCCCTCGGCGTTGTGCTTCTCGCCAACGAAGGGCGAGCCGACGCCATCGTTGAGGCCGAGGATCAGACCCGCCTGAGCGATCTTCCCGTCGCGGCTCACCAGTTTGGCGCCGACGACGCCCACTTCCGGACGCAAGGCGTGGTTGAGCAGCAAGTCGATCCAGTTCGGGTTGACCACCTCACTGTCAGCCGCCAGCAACACCAGGTACTCGCCTTGCGCCTGCTCACTGGCCGCGTTGATAAGCGCTGCGTCGTTCAATGGCTGATCGGCATACAGCACGCGCACCTTGGGGGATCGCAGTGAACCCAGCCAATCGTTGACCTCGGCCGACTCATTCGGATTGGCCGCCACCAGCACTTCAAAGCGGCTGTAGCGGGTCTTGAGTACCACGCTTTCCAGGCAACGCTGCAACGCCGGCACGTCATTGATGGTCGGCACAATGATCGAAACCAGCGGTTGCTCGGCATGACGGTAGTCAATCTGCCAGGTTCCCGGCAGTGTCGAATTGACCTTGGCCTTGTAGCCACGATTACCCAGATGACGCAGCAGCGCCTGGCGCTCGTGGGCGTTTTCTTCCGGTGCCGCGGCCTGAGTGATCAGCAACGGCTCGTCAAGATGCGCCAGGCCGTCCAGGCCACCCTGTTCAATGATGCGCAGCAACAAGTCCAGTTCCAGCGCCTTGTTGAAGTCCGCCTGATAGCCACCCGACTCCAGCAGAACGTCACGTCGGATCAGCCAGTGGCGCGCCATCAGCGACGGCACACTTTGCAACAGATCGAGATTGAAACCGGGACGGAACACATCAACCAGCGCACCGCTGTCCTGGCGCTGGATCTCGTCGGTGGCAACGGCACGGACATGGGTCGCGTTCATCAATTCCAGGCTGGCACGCAACAAGCCACTGGCGGTGAACTGATCGCCGGCCTGGGCCAGCAACAGCCAATCGCACGGAGACTGCTGGGCACTCTGGTTGAGCTTGTCGACAAAATTGCTCTGGGTCACCCGGACAAAGTGCAGGGTGTTCTGCGCCGTGGTCGCGCTCGGAGCCTCACCGGTGGTGAACACTACAATCCTGAACGCTTTGCAGTGACCTTCAAGCAGGCTGTCGAGCGAGGCTTGCAGCTTGTCGATGTCGTTATCCAGGTCCAGCAGGAAAATGCCGAACTGCGGACCGCCGCCGTTGACCGCCAGATGCCCGGCAATCGCTTGCAGTTGCTCGGCAGAGGGCTCGCGCGCAGCCAGCCACTTGAGCAGGCGCCCGGACTTCGTCTTGTCAAACATGGCCTGCTGGTCATCGTCGGCAAACGCCTCGAGACGAGCGATCCAGTCGTTCATGGTCTGCGCCGCTTCGTCCTGACCCAGCGTCTGCAACTGCGCCGACAGGCGCTTGACGACGGTCTGGTTGAACGCATTGAGATCATGAGCCTGCCACAAACGGTCGACCACACTTTCTGCGGTATCGTTATTGCGCGCCTGCAGCAGGTGCGCCTGGCGGGTCCAGACACCTTCCAGCCCGTCCAGTTGAACGCGTCCGGCAGGTCTGGCGTGGAGCATGAATTCGAACTGTTCCAGACGGTCGAAAAACGCTTTGTTGTAGAACGGCATTTCGACGTATTGCAGCGGTCCGAAACGACGGTCCGGCGCTTTCAGTTCCTGGTTCCAGGTCGACTCGAATATCAGTTCCGCGGTCAGTGCACGACCACTGCGCAGGCTGTCGGCCATGGCCTCGAAGCTTTCAAGAGCAAACGCTTTGCCTTGCTTGGCGTCGAGTCCTTCGATAGCACACGGCAACCCGGTGAGAAATTCGGCAAAGGCCTCCCGCTCGGCGACCGATTTGGCATCGACGTGAGTCAACGAATGGAACACATCGGTATTGTGTTCGGAGACTTGATAGTTGATCTCGCGCACCACGTATGGAATCGGCAGGATCCGCGCCTTCGCACTGGCCAGCAGGAAATACACGTGGCCGATTTCCTGCCATTGGAAATTGGTGCCGGCCGGCAATGCCGAATGCCAGGTCTGCATCAGGTCGGTACGGGTCACCGCGTAGAACGGCGGGATGTACTGGCTCATGTAATCGATAACCCGATCCTGAGCCCGTTCGGACGCGTAGTCTTCCTGGACTTTCTTGTCGCGGCGGTAGTAGTTCACACCGTTGGTGAGCGTCAGGTACATCAGGCAATAGCCGTGGCACATGCCATAGTCCTGGTTCGCTTGCAGGAAGCTCACGGACTCGGTCAGCGAATCGTGCAGGATGAAGTCGTCATCGGCGGCCAGCACCATATACGGTGTTGTCAGTCGTTCTACACCGTAGGCCAGCTTGGCCTGCATGCCCCAGTAGGCGAACTGCGGCACGTGATGATAATCAACGGCGGAAAAATCCCCGTCCGGACGCTCGACCGTCGAGTCCAGCACCATGATCTTGCAGGGCAAGCTGCTGTAATACTTCACCGCCCGGCGCAGGAACGCCGGACGATTGTGAGTAATCAGCACCACGGTCAACAGCTCATTGAGCGGCAGCGCTTGTTCAGAACTGTACTTGCCTTGCATAACCTCTCCCCACAACCGGCAATTTGCCAAAATGACGCTCTGTTGATTTGCGAATTAACGAACGCGACGCAGGTAACCGTCCGGCGCCACGGTGATCAGCAGCTTGTTCTGCAACTGAACGTCGATTTCGAAATCCTTGTTCTCTTCCAGGTATTTCCACACGGCGGTCTTCGGGTTGTCGCCCGGGCCCCATGGACGATCCGGGAAGAAATCGGCCGGCATGTCTTCAACCACGGTGTCCATCACCACGCAGTAGCTGTCCACCGAAACCAGTGGTGCGTAGAGACGCAGCTCTTCAAGCACGTGGTCGTGGGTGTGGTTGGAGTCGAGCACCAGAATGACCTTCTTGCCTTCGGCGGCAGCACGCACCTGAGCGGCGATGGCCGGGTCGATGCTCGAACCTTCGATCATCTTGATGCGCTTGCTCATCGGGTGGCTTTCGATGGCTTCACGGTTGTGGGCGCGGATGTCGAGGTCGATGCCCAGCACTTCGCCGTGACCTTGCAGTTCCAGCAGGGATGCGTAGTAGATGATCGAACCGCCGTGGGCGATGCCGCACTCGATGACCAGATCCGGTTTCACCTGCCAGATGATTTCCTGCATCGCCATCATGTCTTGCGGCAGCTGGATGATCGGACGGCCCATCCACGAGAAGTGATAGCTGTACTTGTGCTTGGCCGATTCGTTGAAGAAGTCACGGGCCAGACCGGTGAGTTTCTGGTCGTCACCCTGCTGGGCGATCTGCTCGCGGCATTCGGCTTCGAAGGCTTTGTTGATGCTGTTGTCGGTCATTTTCAAAATCTCAAGGGTCACTGGAACGAAGCGCTGTCGACGGCGTGATAGACGTAACGTCCACCGGTCATCCGCTTGATCTCTTCGAGGTAATTGGAATTCATCACAAACAGGTTGGCGCCTTCGGGCAGGGCGTCCATCGCCTCTTGCGGCGAGGACACCCGGGCGCCGCTCAGGGGCAGGTAACGCCCCTGCTTGGCCGGGTTGATATCGACCACGCGATCCACCGCCACACCGGCCCGTTGCAGGAACAGCGAATAGATCACGCCTTTGGACGACGCGCCCCAGATCGCCGAACCCTGCTCGGGTGCGCTCTGGATGATCTGTACCGCGCGCTCAAGGCTGGCGGTGAAGTCGTCCGGCAACGCCAGGCGCGGCACCGGTTGCTCGGGGGTCAGGCGCAACGTGGCAAGGTCGGCGACGATGTACAGGTATTGGCCACCGAACAGGTGACCGGCCTCGTGCACAGTGCCGAACATCCGGCGCAGGTCATCGAGGCGGAAGTAATTGACGTGCTCGTAGAACAGGTCGAACCAGGCGCGGTGTTCGAGGATCCAGTCAAAGCACGGCACCTCGATGTAGATCTGCCCGCCGCCCTGATTGGCCTCGGCGATCACCGCCAGAAAACCCAGCGGATCCTGGATGTGTTCCAGCACATGCCGCAGCACAATAGCGTCTGCTTCCAGGCCCAGACCCCGGGTGAACGGCGCCTTGATCACGTCGGCATTCTCGCCTTCGTAGGCCGGATCGATGCCTGTGATGCGGTAGCCCAGACCTTTGAGCAGCTCGAGAAAATAGCCTTTGCCGCAGCCGACTTCGATCAGTTCCTGACCCTTGAAGTGCCGGGCAATGATGCCTTCGACATCGCTCAGGTGTTTCTGGAACTGGCCGGAATGCGCCTGTTCGTTCTGGTAGTCGGCGTCATAGCTGAGCTTGTCGGCGTCGAACGCCGCATTGAAGATCAGACCGCTGCGCTCATCCTGCACCAGCAGCATGTCGGCGCTGGCCGATGCCTTCGCCGATTCGGGATCGGCAAAGGTGCGGTTCTGCAGCACCGGCAGGTCGGTGACCCGATACAACTCGTGCCTCATTGCAGCTCTCCCAATAACTGTTGCAGACGCTCGGTCACCGCCCAGAACGCCAGCGGTTCGTGGGTCGGATACGGGTAGTGGCCGAGGTTCAGGCCGATGGTCGCGCCGCGTTCACGCACGCGCTGTTCTACCAGCGCCCGCACCGAAACCGGCTGGCCGCTGGCGCAGTTGATCGTGCCGTCGAAATCCCGTTGGTGCAGGATCGCGGCGAGATGACCGGCAGCGGTTTCAATTGCCAGAAAATCGCGCAGTTGCTCACCGGCCGACATGTTGAACGTCGCATCCCCGGCATCGATTGCCCGGTCCAGCGCCGCCAGCAGACTGTTGGGGTTTTGCCCCGCGCCGTGCAGATAAAACAGTCGCGCCCATTGCAGAGTGAACGGATGTTCCTGCTGCAGATTTTGCAAAAACAGATGCAGGGTGTGCTTGGCCAGACCGTAGGGGTTGGCCGGCTGCGCGTCGTTCTGTTCGCTCAGCGGGCCACTCTGCATGCCGTATTCGAAGCAGGTGCCAGTCACCAGCACCTGCTTGATGCCCGCCTCTACCACGCCTTTGATGAAGCGGTAGTCGGCCATCAGGTTGTGCTCGAAATGGAACAGCGCCCGATAGTTCGGCAACCCCGGCCACGCCAGGTGTGCGAGTGCATCCACGCCTTCAGTCAGCGCGCCGATGTTCAGGTCCGCTGCGTGAATATCCGCGCTGACGAACTCGACGTCATTGATCCACGGCATGCCCGCAGCTTTCTGTGCATCACGCGCAACCGCCCGCACCGTGCAGCCACGGTTCAGCAATGCCGCGACCAGATGGCGACCGACGAAGCCGGTGGCTCCGGTGACCAGAACCTTCACAGCACGCTCAACTCAGGTACGGCGATCACGAAGCGGCCGTCCCACTGGCGGACCTGGGCCAGTTGCTGACTGACTTCGTGCAGCAGGTTCCATGGCAGCACCAGCACGTAGTCCGGTTTTTCGATATCGATCTGCGCGGGTGCCACGATCGGAATGCGACTGCCCGGCAAATACTTGCCCTGCTTGTGCGGGTTGGCATCGGCTACCCAGGCCAGCAGGTCAGGCTTGACCCCGGCGTAGTTGAGCAAGGTGTTGCCTTTGGCAGCAGCACCGTAGCCGACCACACGCTTGCCGTCGGCCTTGGCCTGCAACAGGAAGCGCAGCAGGTCATGCTTGATGCGTTCGGCGGCCGGCGCCAGCGTGGCGTAGTACTCGGGGGTTTTCACACCCGCGTCGAGCTCGGCCTGCAACTGCTGTTGCACCGCAGGCTGCACGTCACGACGCTCACCATCCTTGCGCTGCACGAAAACCCGCAGCGAGCCGCCGTGGGTGCTCAACTGGCTGACGTCGAACACTTCCAGCCCATTGCGCTCGCACAGCGTCTGCACAGCGGTCAGGGACAGGTAGGAATAGTGTTCGTGATACAGCGTGTCGAACTGTGCGCCGGCCATCAGCGTCAGCAGTTGCGGGAATTCGAAGGTGGCGACGCCGGTCGGTTTGAGCAGCGCGGCGAAACCACCGAGGAAGTCATTGATGTCCGGCACGTGAGCCAGCACGTTGTTGGCGGCCATCAGGTCGGCGGCCCAGCCTTCGCTTTTTAGCTGCGCGGCGGTGTCGCGACCGAAAAACAGTTCACGAATCTCCAGGCCTTTTTCCCGTGCCGCCTGCGCGGTGCTACGGGTCGGCTCGACGCCCAGGCACGGGATGCCGCGACCGGCGACGTATTGCAGCAGATAACCGTCGTTGGCGGCGACTTCCACCACCCGGCTGTCAGTGGTCAGACCGAAGCGCTCGACCATCTCGGCCACATAGCGCTCGGCGTGGGCCAACCAGGTGCTGGAGAACGAACTGAAGTAGGCGTACTCGGCGTCGAACAGGCTGTCGGCACTGGTGTAATCCTCGGTCTGTACCAGCCAGCATTGCTGGCACACGGCGACCTTCAGCGGCACCCATTGCTCCGCCTGCTCCAGGCGATCGGCATGCACGTAGGCGTTGGACGGTGGCGAGGTGCCGAGGTCGATCAGCGGCAGGCTCAGCGGTGCGGCGCACCCACGGCAGTTCATAGACGCACTCCAGCAAAGTGTTGATCGAGCGCGGGATGGCTGGAGTCACGCGCTGACAAATTATTGACAGGCAACGGCCAGGCAATCGCCAGCCGTGGATCGTTCACCGACAGCCCGCCCTCGTGCTCCGGCGCGTAATCGGCGCTGTGCAGGTAAAGCAGCTCGGCATCGTCGGTGAGGGTCTGGAAACCGTGGGCGAAGCCGGCGGGGATCAACAGGCTGCGACCGTCGCCGGCCTTCAGGTGCTCGGCGTGCCAGTGCAGGAAGGTCTCGGAATCCGGACGCAGGTCCACCGCCACGTCCCACACTTCACCGCGCAGGCAGGTGATCAACTTGGCTTCCGGCGCGTTGGCGTTCTGGTAATGCAGACCACGCACGCTGCCCTTTTCACGGGTGCAGGAATGGTTGATCTGGCGGATGTGAAATTCGCTGCCGAACGCTTTCAGACTGCCCTCGCAAAACAGCCGGGCGAAGTGCCCGCGCTGATCTTCGAAGCGTTTGTGCTGGACGCTGAATAAGCCGGCCAGCGGTAACTGTTTCAAGGAAAACTCGCTCACAGCGCGCCCCGGTACAGGTTCAGTTGGCCGAGGGTCACGGTGCGCATGTCATCGCCGTTCTGCCACGCCAGATGCCAGTCGAGGGTCTGGGTCAGGCATTGCTGCAACGACCAGCGCGGTTGCCAGCCCAGCACCTGACGGGCGCGGCTGCTGTCCAGGCGCAGCAGGCCGGCTTCGTGCAGTTCGCTCGGTTCGATGCGCAGACCGCGGGCCTGAGGCCAGCGGTTGGCGAGCAGCTCGACCACTTCGCCGACGCTGCACATGTCCGCTTCGCCCGGACCGAAGTTCCACGCCCCGGCGTATTCCGGACCTTCTTCGTAGAGCCCGGCAGCCAGTTGCAGGTAGCCGGCCAGCGGCTCCAGTGCGTGTTGCCACGGACGCACGGCTTGCGGGTAGCGCAGGGTCACCGGTTCGTCGGCCGACCAGGCTTTCAGTACATCGGGAATCAGCCGCTCAGGGGCGAAGTCGCCGCCGCCCAACACATTGCCGGCTCGTGCGGTGGCCAGGGCCAGACCGTGTTCGGCGTACTTGTCGGCCGGGAAGAACGATGCCGCGTAAGACTGCGCCAGCAACTCGCAGCAGGCCTTGCTGCTGCTGTAGGGGTCGTGGCCACCGAGGGCTTCGTCTTCGCGGTACGGCCACAGCCATTCCTTGTTGGCGTAGACCTTGTCGGTGGTCACCAGCACACAGGCGCGCACGCAACCGACCTGACGAATCGCTTCGAGCAGGTTCAGGGTGCCCATGACGTTGCTGGAGTAAGTACCGAGCGGATCGCGATAGCCTTCACGCACCAGCGGCTGGGCTGCCAGGTGCAGGACGATCTCCGGCTCGGTGTCGGCGATGATCTCCAGCAACGCGCCGAGGTCACGCAGGTCGCCGCGCTGGTCGTCGATACCTTCGTGCACCCGCGCCAGTTCGAACAGGCTCGGCTCGGTCGAAGGATCGAGGGAGAAACCGCTGACTTGCGCGCCGAGGCTTTGCAGCCACAGGGTCAGCCAGCTGCCCTTGAAACCGGTGTGTCCGGTGACCAGAACCCGCTTGCCGCGCCAGAACTCAGGACTCAGGCCCATTGCTTCCATGGGGCCTCCCCGCTCTGCCACAGCGCTTCGAGATGGTTCTTGTCACGCAGGGTATCCATCGGATGCCAGAAGCCTTCATGCTCGAAGGCTTTCAGTTGTTCGTCCTGGGCCAATTGAGCCAACGGCTCCGCTTCCCAAGTGGTTTCGTCTCCGGCGATGTAGGACAGCACTTTCGGCGACAACACGAAGAAACCGCCATTGATCCAGCCGCCGTCGCCACGCGGTTTTTCGGTGAAACCGAGGACCTGGTCGCCGTGACGCTCAAGGGCGCCGTAGCGACCCGGCGGCTGCACGGCAGTGACGGTCGCCAGACGGCCGTGACCTTTGTGGTAGTCCACCAGTTGCGCAATGTTGATGTCGGAGACGCCGTCGCCGTAGGTGAAGCAGAACGCCTCTTCATCCTTGAGGTAACGCCCGGCACGCAGCAGACGGCCACCGGTCATGGTTTCCTCGCCGGTGTCGATCAGGGTGACGCTCCACGGCTCGCTGTAGTTCTGGTGCACGTCCATGCGGTTGTTGCGCATGTCGAAGGTGACGTCGGAGGTGTGCAGGAAGTAGTTGGCGAAGAAGTCCTTGATCGCGTAGCCCTTGTAGCCGAGGCAGATCACGAAGTCGTGGATTCCGTGGGCGGAATACTGCTTCATGATGTGCCAGAGAATTGGCTTGCCGCCGATCTCGATCATCGGCTTGGGCTTGAGGTGCGACTCTTCACTGATGCGCGTGCCGAGGCCACCCGCCAAAATAACTGCCTTCATCGTCTCCCCTCTTCTACGTCACAGGGCTCGGCCTCGCTGTTGCAGGCCTTTGCGGCTGAACCTTTGCCAGTCCGGGCGCAGGTGAATCACCGCGAGCGCTCGTTTTATGGCGATTTGAGGGGGACTTGCAGGAAACGCGCCAGCTCCGCCGGCCCTGTGTCGGCGAGGAAATGCAGGCATGAAAAAAGGGATGAATCCGTTGCCGGACTCATCCCTTTCTCAGGCTCGTTTCAGCGGATCGAAGGGATCAGCCGAACATCGCAAACCCGTCGACCGTCGCCGGCAGGTCGTAGACCTGGCCGTCGGCCGTCCGCAGGTGCTCGATGTTGTTGTAACCGGCGTACCAGCCCTGCAGCTTCACGCCGCTGGCAGGAACACCGACGCTGCCGTCGTTGGCGCCATGCAGATAGGCGTCGTCACCAATGCGAGTGACGTTCAGCTGGCTGAGATTGGCAACAGTGTTCAGGATCAGGGTGTCGTTGAGATCCCAGCCCTCATCCTGGATCGTCACCAGGCCGGTAGTGTTCACCACGTAGGTGTCATCACCCTCGCCACCAAACAACGAATCGTTCTGTGGCCCCTCGCCATCCAGACCGGATGCCAGCCCGCCATAAAGAATGTCCGCACCGGCACCGCCGTGAATGACATCGTCGCCGGCACCGCCTTCCAGAATGTTGTCGCCCGAGTCACCCTCCAGCACATCATTGAAATGACTGCCACGCAGGCCTTCGATGTCGATGAAGGTGTCGTAAAGCGCAATACCGCTCTGCGCGCCCCAGTTGAGGGAAGCGCTCAAACCTTCGGTGCTGTCCTCGTAGCTGACGATGTCGATACCGGCCCCGCCTTCAAAGCGGTCACCGCCCGCGCCACCCAACAGGACGTCATTGCCGGCGCCCGAAACGATGACGTTGTTCCCGTCATTGCCGTAGCCGGTGAAGTCCGCCGTGCCGGTGTAGGTCATGTTTTCAATGAACGGATCCATGTGCATCGACGACAGGCTGGTGTACACGTGGTCGGTACCACCAAAGAGGTCCGTCTCGACGATGCTCACACCGGCGCTGTTGATGATGTACACATCGTCGCCTCTTCCGCCTTCCAGCGTCACGCCCGCGACGTTGGCGGTGAATCGGTCGTCGAACGAAGTACCGATGACTTTCTCGACGTTCAGCAACGTGACATCCGGACCAGCTTGCTGACCAATGCCGATACTGACGCCATCAAAGGAGTGACGGTAGCTCACGGTGTCGTAGCCATCGGCGCCATCCACGATCATGGCGTTATCGAGCAGATACACCACGTCATCGAAATTCGACCCCTGAATCGCCTCGATGCCGGTGAAGGTGTCGCCAGCGGCGATGGTCAATGCATCGTAGTTCTCGAAGTCCTGGACTCTCACACCCTCGAGGCTATCGGAATAGCTGACGGTATCGAAGCCTTCGCCACCCACGAAGTGATCAGCGCCGGCGCCACCCCACAGCCAGTCGTTGCCGGCACCACCGATGATCTCGTTGTCGCCGGCATTGCCATAACCCTTGAAGTCGCCCGTACCGGTGAAGGTCAGCTTCTCGATGAACGGGTCCATCTTGATGGTGTTGAGGCTGGTGCGCAGCTCGTCGTAACCACCATTGTTCTCCTCAATGATGGTCACACCTTCGGCGGTGACGTTGTACACATCATCACCACCACTGCCGTCCAGCGTCACGCCACCCACGGAAGCGGTAAAGGTGTCGTTGTAGAAACTGCCGACCACCTTCTCCACCGAAACCAGCGTGTCGACCTTGCCATCAGCCCCTGTGACCGTAACGGCGTCAGCGCCAACCTCGACACCGACTCCCGAACTCATGCCGTAATAGGTCGCCGTATCAAACCCTTCACCGCCGTCCAGCACGTCCGATCCCGCGCTGGCCAGCAATTGATCATCCGACTCAAGTCCATAGAGTTGGTCATTGCCCTGGGTGCCAATCAAGACATCCGCTTCACTCGTTCCATTCACGACTGCCATTTGTCTCTTCCTTGTGTTGTTGATTCTGAAACCCGGCCCTTGCGGACCGGATTGCCTTCCCATGCGCACCTGCACTGCATGACACGATTACAGGTGCATGAATCAGAAGTCAGCCAAACATTGCGAACGCATCGCTGTTGGCCGGCAGATTGATGATCTGATTATCGGCAGTCTGAATCTGCTCGATAGTGTCGGAACCGGCAAACCAACCCTTCAGGCGCACGCCGTCCTGCGGCGTCTGTCCGGCTGAAAAACTGTAACGGTGCAGGTAAAGGTCGTCACCGACACGATCAAGCAGCAGCTCGGAGCCGCGAATGTTCGACAGTACGATTTTGTCACCACGACTGGCGCCATCGTCCTGGACTGTCACCAGTCCCGGAGCAGTGACGAAGTAGATATCGTCCCCCTCTCCTCCGAAGGCCGATCCACTGGACTGCAGCACCAGTTTGTCATTGCCCGCGCCGCCAAACAGCGAGAAGCCAAGCCCCGTTCCGGTCAGAGTGTCCATACCCTCACCACCGTCGGCCATGCCATGAGCTACGGTGATGGTGTCATCGCCCGCTTCGCCATATGCACGGCTGCCGGTGTCGTTGGCTGCGGTGAGAATCGTGTCGTTGCCATTGCCACCGTAGAGCGTGTCGGCCTGGGGCCCTGCATTGGGTGCTGAACTGGCCAACGGTCCGGCCAGGGAAACCAGGCCTCCATAAATGAAGTCGGCACCGTCGCCGCCATAGATCACGTCATCCCCCGTGTTGCCCTCAAGAAAATCGACGGCCGAACTTCCGGTCAACGTATCGTTGAATTGACTGCCGATCACTCGCTCGATATTGAGCAGCACATCACCTTGAGCATCTCCGCCTTCATTGACGTTGGTCTGCAGGTTGATGTTCACGGCAGCCATGCTGTTGATGTACCAGGCAGTGTCATGCCCTTCACGCCCATCAATGCTGTCCGCACCGGCGCCACCGATGAAGTTGTCACCGAAGGCCGTTCCGGACAGGGTGTCGTTGAAGCGGCTGCCCTGGAAAAACTCGATTCCGGTGTAGGTATCGCCGGCTGCATCACCCGCATTGACTTTGGTTTTCAAATCAATGGTCACGGCGCTATCGGATTGCTCGTAGCTGACCATGTCCATGCCGTTCAATCCATCAAAGGCCATGGCCGCGCTGTCAGCGATAAAAATGTCGTTGGACAGTGTGCCGCTCAACCCCTCGATACTGACGTAGGTATCCCCGGCTGCAATCCCGGAATGAACGCCGGTTTTAAGGTTGATGGTCACGCCGACAGTGGAGTCGGCGTAGCCCACCGTGTCGAACCCGGCCCCGCCGATGAACCGGTCGGCACCTGCACCGCCATAGAAAGTGTCGTTGCCGACACCGCCGGTGATGATGTTGTCGAGTGCATTGCCGTAACCCGTGAAGGCGCCAGTACCGATATACGTCAGAATTTCGACGTTATCCCGCAGACTTTGTTGCCCGAACCCCGTACGTACCTCGTCAATGCCACCGTCGACCTTCTCGATCACATCGCTGACGTTGGTGCCATTGATGTAGTAAACATCGTCACCCGCACCGCCCTCGAGTGTCACGGCCCCACCCGCCACATAGAATGTGTCGTTGAACGCTGTGCCGATCACCTTCTCGATGCCGGTCAAGGTGTCGCCCTGTGCGTCGCCGCCGATGCCGGCGCGACCTGTGCCATTGGCGACGAGGTCGACATTGATCGCCTCGGCGGACGTCGAGTAATCCACTACGTCAGCTGTTCCGGCACCGCCGTCAAAGGCGAACACCCGGCTATCGGCAATGAAGATGTCGTTGAAGTCCGAGCCCTTGATCACCTCGATGTCGGTGTAGGTATCCCCCGCCGCAATCCCGGAGTTGACCCCGGTCTTGAAGTTGAGCGTGACCCCCACGGTGCTGTCGGAGTAGTCCACAGTGTCCCGGCCCGCACCACCAATGAATTGGTCCGCGCCGCCGCCACCCTGAAAAATATCGTTGCCGATGCCACCCGTGAGGATGTTGTCGCTGGCGTTGCCATATCCGGAGAAATTGCCGGTTCCGGTATAGGTCAATCGTTCGACGTTGGCCGACAGGTATTGAACTGCATAATTGGTACGGACCTCGTCATTTCCGCCACCAGCCTGCTCGATCACTGTGGTGACCCGCGTATCGTTGATGATGTAAACATCATCACCCGCACCGCCTTCCAGGATCATGGTCCCGCCCGCCACATTGAACGTGTCGTTGAACGCTGTGCCGATCACCTTTTCGATGTTGGTCAAGGTGTCGCCCTGTGCGTCGCCACCGATGCCGGCGCGACCTGTGCCACCGGCGACGAGATCGACATTGATCGCCTCGGCGGACGTCGAGTAATCCACCACATCAGCGGTTCCGCCACCGCCATCAAAGGCAAACACCCGGCTATCGGCAACAAAGGTGTCATTGGCGCCCGACCCCTTGATCACCTCGATGTCGGTGTAGGTATCCCCCGCTGCAATCCCGGAATTGACCCCGGTCTTGAAGTTGAGTGTGACCCCTACGGTGCTGTCGGAGTAGTCCACGGTGTCTCGGCCCGCACCACCAATGAATTGGTCCGCGCCGCCACCTCCCTGAAAAATATCGTTGCCGATACCACCCGTGATGACGTTATCGCTGGCGTTGCCATACCCGGAGAAATTGCCGGTTCCGGTATAGGTCAATCGTTCGACGTTGGCCGACAGGTATTGAATTTCGTAATTGGTACGGACCTCGTCATTTCCGCCGCCGGCCTGCTCGATCACTGTGCTGGTTCGCGTACCGTTGATGATGTAAACATCATCACCCGCGCCGCCTTCCAGGGTCACGGTTCCGCCCGCCACGTTGAACGTGTCGTTGAACGCAGTGCCGATCACCTTTTCGATGCCGGTCAAGGTGTCGCCCTGTGCGTCGCCACCGATGCCGGCACGGCCCGTGCCATTGACGACGAGATCGACATCGATCGCCTCGGCGGACGTCGAATAATCCACCACGTCAGCCGTTCCGGCACCGCCGTCAAAGGCGAACACCCGGCTATCGGCAATGAAGGTGTCATTGCCATTCGAGCCGAGGATCCTTTCGATACCGGTATAGGTATCCCCCGCCGCAATCCCGGAATTGACACCGGTTTTCAGGTTGATGCTGACGCCGACCGTACTGTCGCCGTAGCTGACGGTATCGATGCCGGCGCCACCGATGAACTGATCGGCACCCGCGCCGCCATACAGCAGGTCGTTACCGGCACCGCCGGTAATAATGTTGTCGCTGGCATTGCCCCAGCCGATGAATGCTCCGGTGCCCGTATACGTCAGGCGCTCGACGTTCGCACTCAGGTAGATCTGGCCGAAGCTGGAGCGCACCTCGTCGTCACCGCCGCCTGCCTGCTCAATCACCGTCCCGCCATTGTCGAGAATGTAGACATCATTGCCGGCACCGCCTTCGAAGGTGAGACCGCCCTTCGGTGCCGTGAACGTGTCGTTGAATGCGCTACCGATAACCTTCTCGATATTGGTCAGGATGTCGCCCTGGGCATCGCCTCCTGTACTGGCAAGACCTGCGAGGTTTACGTTGACCGCCTCCGAGGACGCCGAATAATCGACGGTATCGGCGTTTCCATCACCGCCATCGATCTTGTCTGCCCCGGCACTCCCCTTGATCAGGTCATTGCCGGCCAGGCCATTGATTTCGTCATCTCCACTGGTACCGGTGAGCGTATCCGCGCCGTTTGTTCCGTTAATAACTGCCATTACTTCTTCCTTGCCTTGTTATGAATCAGTCCCTGCTTGCGTGGCGCTCACACCTCATCGCGGCACGCTGATCGATCGAGGAATAGGTGGATATCGACAGAAAAAACCCAAAGCTTTAATCCGCGCGCAAATCCGTCGGCATTTAATGTAAAAACGCATTTCACGGCGAAAAAAAAAGCGACCTTCAGGTCGCCTTTTTCGTCAGTCGAGTGCAGCTCAGTCCGCCAGCCAGCCATATTCCCAATACCGCAGGTTATCGCCGCGCAGTACATAGTCACGCAAGACCACCTCGCGCAATTCGTCACCCATGCGGTAACTGGCATCGGGATCGGCCAGGTGCATGCGGATCGCTTGCAGCCACTCGTCCGTGCTGTTGGTCTTGATCCGGGTGCACGGCAAATAACCGCGATACGCCTCGGTGTCGGTGCAGATCACCGGATAACCGCAGGCACCGTACTCCAGCAGTCGCAAATTGCTTTTGCAGTCGTTGAACACGTGAAATTCCAGCGGGGCCAGGGCCAGATCCAGGTTCAGGCTGGCCAGCTTCGCCGGGTAAATCTCCAGATCGATCACGCCGTGGAATTCATGCATGTAAGGAAGCAGATCATCCGGACACATGCCGAAGAAGACCCAGTCGACTTCGTTGGCCAACTCGCGTACCACATCGGCGATCACGGCCAGATCACCGTGGTGACTGGTGCCGCCACCCCAACCGACCCGCGGTTTTTTCGAGGTACGGCGCTGGCTGCGCAAATGGCCCCACAAATCCTTGGACAGCATGTTCGGTACGACACGAATGTCGTGATGCATGTCTGACAGCACATTAGCCAGTGGCTGGGTCGAAACGACCACTCGATCACACAGACCGATGGCACGCCGCACCATACGCTCCATGTCCTGTTTGCTCGGCATATTGCGGATGTGCGCATTGCGATGCGGAACGTCGATCACATAGTCATCGAGTTCGAAGATGCGTCGCGCATTGAAATACTTTTTCAACGGCGGAATTTCATCGATGGCGTGTTCCGAATAGCGCCCCTGCAACACGATCACATCAGGCGACTGGCGCTCGATATCGATGATCGACGGCAAACCGTAGCAAATGCGCCCTTCGACTCTGTTGGCCGCCTGCAGCTCGATCATCGGCTGGCTCATGCGGTAATGCCCGATGGCAGAGGCGTTGATCGGCACGA
Organism: Pseudomonas sp. R43(2017); assembly: GCF_002112345.1. Taxonomy (NCBI): domain Bacteria; kingdom Pseudomonadati; phylum Pseudomonadota; class Gammaproteobacteria; order Pseudomonadales; family Pseudomonadaceae; genus Pseudomonas; species Pseudomonas sp. R43(2017). Next base: position 483,101 of record NZ_NEHJ01000003.1, on the reverse strand, counting down.
CCAGGATATTCGGCAACTGCGCCTTGGAAAAGGCACTCCAACCGGTACGCAGGCCAGGCTCAAGGCTGAAGTTGGTGGCGCCTACACCGTGCAAGGTCAGGTTGGTGTTGTAAGCCGGATCACGGGCGATGGCCGGCAGCCAGCGCTGATAGAAAGTGTCCCGCTCCTCGGCAATCAGCGCTTCCTCTTCAGTCGTCGCCGCAACGCTCGGGCGCGCACCCACTGCCAGTATGGCGTGGGGGTTCATCACCACCAGGTAGCCATCGCGACCGACCCGCAGACACAGATCCACAATGCTCAATGTCTGCTTCAGATCCTGCTCGTCGAGCCCACCCGCACCGTCGAAGACCGACTTGCGGATCAACACGCAATCACCACCCACGGCACTCAGATCATGCACCGCTTGCAGGCGGAACATGTACCCGTCCGACTGCATGGGCTGGCCATAGAACGGCAGCCCGACCGGTCCGTTCAGACCGAGAATCAGACCGGCGTGCAACACACCACCGTCCGGATTGAACAGCTTTGCACCGACCATGCCGACTTCCGGGCGCTGCGCATGATTGAGCAGCTCATCGAGCCAGTCGGCCTGGGTGATCACTGCAAAGGCATTGAGCAGCAGAACGTACTCGCCACGTGCCTGGCTTACCGCAAAATTGTGTATGGCCGCAGCATTGCCCTTATCCGGATAGCTCAGCACACGGATCCGGTCGCTGCCCAATTGCGCCATGCCGTCCAGCCATGCCCGCGCCTCCGCGCTCTCACTACCGTTGTCGACCAGGACTATTTCGTACTCGGTATAAGCGGTCTTTTCCAGGAGCGTTTCGACACAGCGTTGCAATGCAGCCGTCTGGTCCTGAGTGACAATGAGCACCGATACCAGCGGGCGTCGGGCATGGTGATAATCCACACGGTTGAGCAGTTCGCTGCCATCACGACGGATTTCATGGGCAACCCCCAGCCGCTGCAGATGCGCTTCGAGAATCCGCGAGCTCTGCGCCACGACACCCGGTTCGGCAAGCCACTGGGAGAGGTCGAATTTGGACTCCAGCAACACCTCGGCAATGTGGCCTACCACTTGCAGACCGTCGCTTTCGACCATCCGCCACAGCACATCATGCGCAGCCAGCTCGGCAAACGCCGGCGCAAAACCGCCGAGTGCCAGGAATCGCTCGCGCTTGAATGCCAGAGCACGGCCGACGTAGGGGTAGCTGCGCATGAGGTCCAGGTTGAAATCCGGCTTGAACGCGGGTTCAGCCGACTCGCCGTTGCGCAGGCTGCCCTCGTCGCTGTAAAGACAGGTCAGGGACGGAGAATGCGCGATCCGGTCGGCCATGACCAACAGCGCCGGTGCAGTCAGGCGATCACCCGGCTGCAGCAGATAGAACCAGTCGGCCCCATCGAGCTGCGGCAGCAGGGCGTTGATCTGCTCCAACCCGTCATCCTGCAACGGCATATGGAAAACCCGCCCGTCGAGGCGCGCCTCGTGACACGAAACTGACAGCACCAGGGTCAGCTCTGGCGGGTAATCCTGGGCTGCGATCGCTTCCAGTGTACGCTCCAGACCATCGCGACTGCCCTGCTGGTCAATGACGACCGGCACAATCCGTGGCTGATGCGGCCAGCTGGCGAGTGTTTCCGGCAGCCACTGGCGCTGCGACTCGGTGAGCGCCCGGCATGCCAGCCACTGCGAGTACAGTTCACCGAAGCTGTAGCTGTTGACGCCGACACCCCACTCCTGGCGGCTCTGCTTGGAGCCCAGGGTTCGACTCAGGGGCAGCTCCTGCCAGACACGGGGCGATTCATCGACCCCGGTCAACGGAACATAGCGTACCCAGCCCGGTGCCGGCGCCGACTCACCACTGCGCGCCTTGAGCATTTGCGAAATCCACTCGCGCTCGACCTCTGTGGCATCCTTCATCGGCTGTTGTGCGCTCAATCGCTCCGGATAGAGGCGTTCGGCACTGAGCACGTTGTTGGAAACCGCCAGGTTGCCGCGTCGCAGCAGGCAGACATACAAGGCAAAATCCAGTGTCGCGACGAAGCAGGCAGCGTCTTCGGTCAATGCCGGCAACAACTCGACCACATCGGCACGACGCATCAAGACGTTGCTGAACCCACCCAGAACGTTGACCGGGAATTTTTCAAAGATGCCCAGAACATCGTCGCCCTTGAGCAATGCACTGACGGGCGACAACGGGGTGTTTTCAATACGCGCCGGCAGAATGATGTCGTTCGCATCCCAGAGCAGCCGCTGCGCCACCACCAGGCTGACTTCGTCATGCCGCATCTCATGGACCTGCTGTTCGATGCAGGCGGAATAGAGCAGGTCGTCATCGCACAGAAACTTGATGAACTCACCCTGCGCCTGCCCGAGACAGACCTTGAGGTTGCCGACCAGCCCCAGCGTCCGTGGATTGCGCACATAACGTACGGCCACGCCGGACTCACCGCTCACTGACACGACGATGTCTTCAATCTCGCTGCCGCGACTGTCATCGCACACGATTATTTCGAGATTGCCGTAGTTCTGGCTCACGGCACTGTTCAAGGCGCGTTCGAAAAAACGCGGATTGAAGGCGGGAATGACGAGACTGACAAGGGGGAGTGAATTCACGGCGGACTCGCAAGCGGCGGGAACCCGCCCGGAACAGCGAGCCCTTTGAAACCGCAAAAGAAAACAAAAAATACAGAACGGCCAGAGCAACCGGGCGCTCGCGCGCCCGGCCAGTATCAGATCTTGTTGAACAGGCCCAGCTGGCTGATTTTGCTGAACGCCAGTTGCGAGGCCTGCAGCATGGTCTGCTGCAAGGTCAGACGCGTCATCACCTCGGCAGGATCCGAATCACGGATCGAACCCTGAGTCGTGGTGTTGGCCTGGATCAGGCTCTGGTTGGTGGTGTTCTGGTCGTCGAGCGACTGCCCGCGCGCACCGATCGACGTCACCGCCGTACCAATCTGATTGGCCGCGCTGTCGATGTTGCCCAGCGCAGACTCCATCTGGCCCTGGAATTTCTGCTTGGCGACCGCATCGCCATCAATCGGCGCTTTCAGTGCAGTGACCATCTGGCCCAGGGTGTCGAGCACGTTCTGGGTCTGGTGGTTGTTGGACTGGATCGAGAACTGATCGCCAGCGCCCGGCGTACCGCCAATGGCGAAGGTCACGCCTGCCGCCGTGGCGTTGCTGCCGACCATGGTGCCCGACGAAACCGGCTTGCTGTCAGCGGTGACCGGCGCCGCGTACAGGTCGAAGTCGGTGGCGCTGGTGAACTTCAGAACCGCGCCGCCGCCCGACGGGAACGTGGCATCGTAGGCGCCCTGGTTGGTTACGCCGGAGCCGGTGATGACCGCCGTGGACGGGTTGCCCGGGCTGCGCGCGGTGGTGAACGAGTCAGGTGTGGCCGACAGCTGGAAGCTGTGACCGGCGATGACCGCATCCGGGTTGGTGTCGCCGGCCTTGAGGTTGATGTTCAACTTGAGATCGACGCCGCGGAAGCTGACGGTCTGGTTCGCACCGTTGCTGTTGCTGATCAGACCGTTCTGGCTGGCTTCAGTCGTTACGTCGTTGCCCAGGGCATCGGTGATTTTCAACTGGGTGCTGCTGACGAAACTGACGGTATACGGCTGACCACCGGCAAACTTGGCGTTATAGGTAGCGCTGGAGCCGACGATACCGTTGGTCAATACCACGCGACCGTCATCGACAGCCGGAGCCGTCATGGTGGTCTGAGTGCGGTTGGTATTGATGGTCTGCTGGAAAGCATCCCAACCGGTGGTGTTGGTGCCGACCGACATGCCATCGCCGATGTTCAGGTTGATCTGGGTCTGGTCACCGTTATAGGTGTAAGTGCCATCGGCGTTCTGCGAATACGGCGCCGTGTCGGTCTTGGAACCGGAAAACAGGTAGTTGCCGTTGGCGTCCTTGGAGTTCATCAGACCCAGCACCTGCTGCTGGATCTGGCTCAACTCGTCGGCGTAAGCCTTGCGATCTGCGTCGGTGGCGATGCCGTTGTTGGCGGCCAGACCGATTTCCTTGGCGCGCTGCAAAGCCGTGGTGATGGAGCTCAGCGTCGACTCCTGCACGGTCAGCGCGCTCTTGGTAGTGTCGATGTTGCCCTGATACTGCTCCAGCATCGAGGCCTGCTGGCCCAGCTTGAGCAGGCGCCCGGCACCGATCGGATCATCGGCGGCGGTGTTGATGCGCTGCAGGCTGCTCGCCTCGTTCGCGGTGGCAACAGTCTTGCTGTAGTTACGCTGATATTGGGAAGCTTGTGTCGCGTAATACTGAGCGGTGGAAATGCGCATGAATTACGACTCCTTAAAGACTGTTGATCAGCGTGGCGAAAGTTTCCTGCGCAGCTTTGATGATCTGCGAAGACGCTGTGTAGTACTGCTGATACTTGACCAGGTTGCCGGTCTCTTCATCCAGATTGACCTGGGACAGCGAGTCGCGCGCACCCTTGGCCTGATCGAGGATCGCCGAGGTGGCGTCGTTGTCGGACTTGCTCTGGGCCGCCTTGGTACCAACGTTGGTCACCAGTTTGTTGTAGGCGTCGGTCAGGCTGATGCCCTTGCTGCCGGTGCCGGTGTCCACGGTCTGCTTGGTCTGCAGGCCGACCAGCGCTTGCGCGTTGCGGTTGTCCGAAGAGGCCGCGCCGGTCAGGTTGATCGTGAAGGTTTCGCCGGGTTTCGGCGTCGCGCCCACAGTGGTCTGCACGGTGAAGGTTTTCTGTACGTTCGGCGTGACCGAGGTATCCATCACCGGAGCACCGGTGGAATCGACCATGCCGATCTTCAGGTTCAGGGTGTTGGCCTGCCCCGGCACGATGGTGCCGGTGCCGATGGTGTTGCCCTTGGCATCGACCATGTTGTACGACTGGCTGCCGCTGGTGACCGCACCCATGACCAGTTTGACTGGCGTCGAATATTTGAGCGCGTTCTGCAACTCGGCCTGGGAAGCCGGGTTGGTGATGTCGAGGGTGTCGACCAGCGTCGGCTGGGTGTAGCTGCCGGAGTTGTTGGCGCTGGCCACGCCAGTCAATGGTGCTGCTGCCGCGATTTTCTTCGGATCGGTGAGCACGGTCTGAATGTTGGTGGCCGCATCACGGGTCGGGGTCACCTTGAAGGTGTCACCGGCGTTCATCGCACCGCCGTTGAGGGCCAGGGTAAAACCGTCGATCACTGGCGGCGGCGTGGTCGTGGTGCTGAACGAACCCATGTCGGTGCCATCGGAGCGCTTGACCGAATAGTTGGTGGCGCTGGTGAAGGTGACCTGGTAATCGCTGGTGGTCAGCTTGCCGGTGTCCTTGATGGTGACGTTCAGGTTGCCCGAACCCGCGCTGTTGCCTGCCGAGGCAATGCTGCGCTGGCTGATCAGCGCGGCACTGTTGATGTCATTGAAGATCGGCGCGCCGAAGTCACCGTTCTTGTCGATGCCCTGGGCTTGCTGGCGATTCATCTGGTCGGCAATGACCAGTGCTACACGGCCCAGCTCGTTGAGCGACGGGTTGAGCACTTCATTGCGATAGGTCAGCAGACCGCCGATTTCACCGCCGCTGATCACCGAAGTGATGTCGATGGTGCTTGAGCCACGATCCATCTGGATGCCCATGCGCGACGGGTCGTCCTTGCTCGGAACGGTGCTCAGGGTGTTGGTGGTGTTGCCGACAACCAGCGGCTGACCGCTGCCGACGTAGACGTCGAAGCTGGTGCCGCGCTCGACCACTTGTGCGCCGACCAGTTCGGAGAGCTGACGTACCGCTTCGTTACGGCTGTCGAGCAGATCGTTCGGCTGACCGCCGCTGGTGGAAACTTCGCCGATCTTCTGGTTGAGATTGGCAATCGAGGTCGCCAGCTTGTTGACCTGGGCGGCCATGTCGCCGAGGTTGCCATTGATCGTGGTGTTCTGATCGTTCAGCTGTTTGGCCAGGGCGTTGAAGCGGCTGGTCAGCGCCTGCGAGCCGGTCAGTACCGACTGACGGGACGTGTCGTCGGTCGCCGAAGTCGCCACACCCTGCATCGAGGTGAAGAACTTCTGCAGCACGCCGGTCAGGCCTGTGTTGGTATCGGACAACGAGTTGTCCAGGGCAGTCGCCTGGCCACCGTAGGCAGCCGCTTCACTGTTGAGCGACGTGGCGGTATGCAGCTGGCTTTCCAGGTAAGAGTTGTATACCCGGCGCACGTCGGCCAGGGTCGTGCCCGTACCGATGAACACGTTGCCAGTCTGGATCGAGGACTTGGTGCCCTGCACGGTTTGCTGGCGTGAATAACCGGCGGTGTCGACGTTGGCAATGTTGTTACCTGTCACAGCCAGAGAGGACGAACTCGCGGCCAACCCCGACATCCCGATATTGAGCAAACTCATGATTCAAACCTTACCTTGTGTTTATAAAGGCGTTGTTGAAACGCCGGCCGCAGCGTAGTTCTGATTTACCGTCATCTGCCTGGCAATCTGCGAAATCTTGCTTGCGTAGTTCGGGTCGGTTGCGTAACCGGCCTTTTGCAACTCGCGTACAAACTGTTCTGGGTTATCGGCCGACTTCAGCACATCTTGATAGCGATTATTGCTCTGCAGCAAAGTCACCAGATCGTGGAAGCTGTCCTTGTACGAGGCGTAGGAACGGAACTCGGCCGTCTCCTTGACCATCTGCCCGTTGCGGAACTCGCTGGTGATCGCCCGGGCCGAATCGCCCTTCCAGTTGCTGCTCGCCTTGATCCCGAACAGGTTGTGGCTGCTGGTGCCATCCTGGGCGCGCATGACCGATTTTCCATAACCGGTTTCCAGTGCGGCCTGCGCCACCAGATAACGCGGATCGACGCCAATGCGCGCCGCCGCCTCTTTAGCCATTGGCAGCATGGTGTTGACGAATTCGTCGGCGTTGCTGAACGCTTTCTTCGCCGGGGCCAGCGGAATCTGCGCCATGGCCCGACCGTAAATCTGCATCTGCCCGCCGGAGGCCTTTTCCGCCTCGGCGCGGGCCAGCCAGTCGCCGTTGTACAGCGGGCCGGAACCGGTGGCGGCAGCCATTGTGTCGCGCTGCGGCAATTGAGTAGCTGCCGTGTTTGTGGCCGAAGGCACCAGACCGGCGAGCAAGCGATCAGCCAGTTTCGGCGGCAGCGCCAGGCGACGCTGGTTGATCATTTCCATGTCATTGCGATGGGCCAGCTGGGTGTTCGGCGCATGCACCGAACGCGAAGCCCACAACGGACGCTCGCCATTGAGGCGCGACAGCGGACCGTTGGTGGCCACGGTGCCGGCGGCAATCGGCGTTTCCACCGCAGCGGCCTTGGCCAGCGCTTCCTGCTGCTTGGCAGCGGACGCGGCGGCGGCCTCGCCCGGCGCCATCGGTTTGTTCTTCGACATCTGCTTCATCAGGACGTCGGCCAGACCGATACCACCGCCCTCGCGGGACAGGGAAACGGCCAGTTGCTGGTCGTACATTTCCTGATATTGCTTGGCTGCCGGGGTGTTGAGCGGGTTGTCCTGGCCCAGCGCTTCAGTGGCCGAGCGCATCGACTTGAGCATCTCGCCCAGGAACAGCGATTCGAACTCCTGCGCAACCTTGCGCATGTTGCCGTCGCTGTTCTTGTCGCCGACCTTGAGCTGGTTCAGACGATTAAGGTCCGAGTACGAACCCGAATCGCTGCTGCTGACCAGACCGCTTTTGCGCATATCCATGGGCGGCGTCCTCAGATCACGATCAGGTCGGCTTGCAACGCGCCGGCCTGCTTCAGTGCTTCGAGAATGGCCATCAGGTCACCCGGTGCCGCGCCGACCTGGTTCACCGCACGGACGATTTCGTCGAGGGTGGTGCCCGGGCCGAACTTGAACATCGGCTTGGCTTCCTGCTGAGCATTCACACGCGAACGCGGCACCACGGCGGTCTGGCCGTTGGACAACGGGCCAGGCTGGCTGACGATCGGGTCTTCGGTGATGGTCACGGTCAGGCTGCCGTGGGTCACGGCGGCCGGCGACACCTTCACGTTCTGGCCGATGACGATGGTGCCGGTACGGGAGTTGATGATGACTTTCGCCACCGCCTGACCCGGATCGACTTCGAGGTTTTCCAGGATCGACAGATAGTCGACGCGCTGGCTCGGATCGAGCGGCGCGGTGACGCGAATCGAACCGCCGTCGATGGCCTGGGCAACGCCAGGGCCAAGCATGTCGTTGATCTTGTCGACGATGCGCTTGGCCGTGGTGAAGTCGGAACGGTTGAGATTCAGCGTCAGGCTGTTGCCCTGGTTGAAACCGCTCGGCACCGAACGCTCGACCGAGGCACCGCCGGGGATGCGACCGGCCGACGGAACGTTGACGGTGATCTTCGAACCGTCACGACCTTCGGCATCGAAACCACCCACCACCAGGTTGCCCTGAGCGATGGCGTAGACGTTGCCGTCGATACCCTTGAGCGGGGTCAGCAACAGGGTGCCGCCGCGCAGGCTCTTGGAGTTACCGATGGACGAAACAGTGATGTCGACCTGCTGACCCGGCTTGGCGAACGCCGGCAGATCGGCACTCACCGATACCGCCGCGACGTTTTTCAACTGCACGTTGCCCGATCCCGGCGGCACCTTGATGCCGAACTGCGAGAGCATGTTGTTGAAGGTCTGCAGGGTGAACGGGGTTTGCGTCGTCTGGTCGCCGGTGCCGTTAAGCCCGACCACCAGGCCGTAGCCGATCAACTGGTTGGAACGCACGCCGGAAATGCTGGCGATATCTTTCAGCCGCTCGGCTTGTGCGTTGAAGGCCGCCGACAACAAAACGGCAGCCACCATGAGGCTCTTGAAATTCAACTTGGCCACCTAGAAAGGGAACAGCGGGCTGAGGAAGAAACGGTCGAACCAGCCTGGCTGACTCGCATCGGCAAACGAACCGGTGCCCGAGTAGGTGATGCGCGCATCGGCGACCCGGGTCGACGACACGGTGTTGTCGGTGGCGATGTCATCGGCACGTACGAGGCCGGCGATCCGCACCAGTTCATCACCGGTGTTGAGGGTCATCCACTTCTCGCCGCGCACGGCGATGATGCCGTTGGGCAACACGTCAGCAACGGTCACGGTGATCGAGCCGGTCAGGGTGTTGCCCTGGGCCGCCTTGCTGTCACCCTTGGTCGCGCGGTCGCCGCTGTAGCCGACGTCCAGGCTCAGATCATTACCACCCAACGGGTTGTTGGTGGTGCCGCTGCCGCCGAACAGCGAAGTCAGGCCGATGCCGGTCTTGCTGTTCTTGGCCACTTGCGAGTTGGCGTTTTTGCTGGCCTGAGTCTTCTCGTTCAGGGTGATGGTGATGATGTCACCGACCCGGAACGCCTTGCGGTCGCTGTACAGGTTCTGTTCGAAACCGGCCTGATAGATCGAGCCGTTGTTGGCGGCCGCCGGCAACGGCGTACGCGGCAACACCGGGGCGTAGTAAGGGTCATTGGGCTTGGGCGTCGGAGCGACGCAGCCCGCGAGCGAGACGACCCCACCCAATGCCAGAACAGATACGAAGCGTTTCATGACCCTTACCTCACGGTGTTGCAGGCGGCCTCATGGCCGCCTCATAGACTTGATTACAGATTCTGCGTTACGAACGAGAGCATCTGGTCGGCGGTGGAGATCACCTTGGAGTTCATCTCGTAAGCACGCTGGGTGGTGATCATGTTGACCATCTCTTCCACGGTGCTGACGTTGGAGGTTTCCAGGGTGTTCTGCAGGGTGGTGCCGAAACCGTTCAGGCCCGGAGTACCGACTTGCGGTGCGCCGGAAGCGGCGGTTTCCAGGAACAGGTTGTTGCCCACGGCTTGCAGACCGGCCGGGTTGATGAAGTCAGCGGTCTGCAGGTTGCCGATCACTTGCGAAGCGGCGTTGCCGGCAACGGTGATCGACACGGTGCCGTCACGGCCGACAGTGAAGGTCTGGGCGTTGTTCGGGATGACAATCGCCGGCTCCAGAGCGAAACCGCTGGCGTTGACGATCTGGCCGTTGGAATCGAGGTGGAAAGTACCGTCACGGGTGTAGGACGTGGTGCCGTCCGGCTGCAGGATCTGAAAGAAACCACGGCCGTCGATGGCCATGTCCAGCGGCTGCTCGGTGGTTTGCAGGCTGCCGGCGGTGAAGTTTTTCTGGGTGCCGACGATGCGCACACCGGTACCCACTTGCAGACCCGACGGCAGTTCGCTGTCCTGGGTCGACTGGGCGCCTGGCTGACGCTTGATCTGATACAGCAGGTCCTGGAACTCGGCGCGGTCACGTTTGAAACCCGTGGTCGACACGTTGGCCAGGTTGTTGGAAATGGTGGTCAGGTTGGTGTCCTGGGCGGACAGACCGGTTTTGGCAACCCATAGAGCCGGAAGCATTCGATTCTCCTCGTGCGCCTGTTTTACGGCGCGACGTTCTGATAATTAGCTGATCTGCAAGACCCGAGCCATGGCCTGGTCGTCGTCTTTGGCGGTGTTCATCATCTTGACGTGCAACTCGAACTGCTTGGCCAGGGCCAGCACCGAGGTCATCTCTTCCACGGCATTGACGTTGCTCGACTCCAGGAAACCCGACACCAGTTTGACGTTGGCATCGGCCGGCGCAGGCTGGCCGTCCTTGGTGTAGATCGAACCGTCCAGGCCCTTGTTCATGTTCTTGATGTCCGGGTTGACCAGTTTGATCCGGTCGACCTCGGCCATGACGCGCGGGCCCTCGCCCATCGCACGGATACTGATGGTGCCGTCTTCACCGACTTCCACCTGCTGCTCCGGCGGAATCGCAATCGGACCACCATTGCCCAGCACCGGCATGCCGTTACCGGCGCGCAGTACGCCAAGGGCGTCGATATTCAGGCTGCCGGTGCGCACGTAGCTTTCGCCGCCGTTGGGGTTCTGCACGGCAATGAAGCCGTTGCCGCTGACGGCCACGTCGAGGTCACGCCCGGTCTGCACCAGGGAGCCCGGAGTGAAATCGGTGGCAGGCCGTTCGCTCATGGCAAACGCACGCGCCGGAAAGCTGTCACCGAACACCGGCATCGAACGCGCCTGTTCCAGGTCGCGCTGAAAACCATTGGTGGAGATGTTCGCCAGGTTGTTGGCATGAGCCTTTTGCGCCAGTGCGTTCTGGCTGGCGCCGGTCATTGCCACATAAAGGTACTTGTCCACACTCTTTCCTCTGCATGCCGGACGTTTGCCGCCCACCGCTGTACTGCTGACCCACAAGCAATTTGCAGACCAACTTTTTTCTGACAGCCAGGGACCCGATAAACAAAGGACTTGAGGGGTTTTGCGGGAAAGAAGGAAATGTATCGAAGACGAAAAACCGGCGGTGTCATGCCGCTTCGCGGCAATCAACCAGGCCGGTCGGGATCACTCGGACGCGTCTTTGCCGACTTCGTATTCACGCAACTTGTTGGCAATGGTCGTATGGGAAACCCCGAGCCGCTTGCCCAGTTGCCGACTGCTCGGGTGCTCGGAATACAAACGCTCCAGCACCGCTTTCTCGAAGCGCCCGACAATCTCGTCCAGCCCGCCTTCGAGGGAGAAATCGCCAAGCGGCTGACGCACGCCATAGTCCGGCAGACGAATATGCTCGGCCTTGACCGTTCCGCCATCGCACAGCGAAACCGCCTGGAACAGCACGTTCTCCAGTTGCCGTACGTTGCCCGGCCAATGGTAATGGCTGAGCCGGTCCATCGCCGCCGGTGCCAGTTTCGGCAGCGGGCAACCGATCTGCCGGCTGGCCTGGTCGAGGAAGTGCTCCACCAGCGGCGTCAAACCATCGAGGCATTCGCGCAATGGCGGGATGTGCAGGGAAAGCACGTTGAGGCGGTGATACAAATCCTGGCGAAACTCCCCTCTCGCACACAGCTCCGACAGATCCACCTGAGTGGCGCAGATCACCCGCACATCCAGATAAACCTCTTCATCGCTGCCCACACGACGGAAGCAACCGTCCTGCAGGAAGCGCAGCAATTTCACCTGCAGGCGCGGGCTCATTTCGCCGACGCCATCGAGGAACAGCGTGCCGCCCGCCGTCAGCTCCAGCAGCCCGAGCTTGCCTTCCGCCCGCGCGCCCTCGAAGGCACCGGGGCCATAGCCGAACAGTTCGGTCTCGGCCATCGATTCCGGCAGCCCCGCACAGTTGAGCGCCATCAGCGGCGACTGGCCGCGCGGACTCGCCAGGTGACAAGCCCGCGCCAACAATTCCTTGCCGGTGCCGGTTTCGCCTTCAATAAGAAGAGGCGCATCCAGCGGCGCCATGCGCCGGGCTTCGCGCACCACTGCCGCCATCACTTTCGAGCTCTGGAAGATGCTGTCGAATCCCCGCAGCTCCTGCTTGCGCACGTTGTAGATGCGCTCGCCGACCCGGTCCGCCCGGTGCAGCGTCAATACCGCACCGGCCATGGCCTCGCTGTCATCGTGCTCCGACTGGAGGGGAGCGATGTCGGCCAGAAAGATGTCGCCCTTGACCTTGACCCGCATGCCGTTGATTCGCGACTTGTTGGCGCGCACCAGTTCCGGCAGGTCGAAATCTTCGGCGTAACGCGACAGCGGAATCCCCGGCACCTCATCCACCCGCACGCCGAGCAATTGCGCCGCCGCGCGGTTGGCGGCAACGATGGAGCCACCCATGTCGATCGACAGCACCGGAAACTCCAGCGCACCGAGCAACGCGTTCAACTCCATGTGCCGGCGCTCACTGGGCATCAGCCCTACCCGCTTCACACCAAACACCCCGGCGATGGCTTCGAATTTGGGCCGCAACGCCTGGAACTGCAGGTTGATCAGGTTCGGGCAATGCAGATAGATCGCGTTGCCGTGCTCACCGCCGACCTCGCCCCGGGCGACGTTGATCCCGTACTCCACCAGCAGATTGAGAATGTCGCGCAGGATGCCGATGCGGTTCTGACAATGGACTTTGATACGCATATAAAGGCCCGAAACAGGTAAAGGGGCGGATTTTTCTCTGCCGCCCGCAAGATAGTCGTCAAGATTATGTGACAGACACCGGCCATTTCAAACCCGCCAATCACTGCAATCACGACTTATCGCACAAAGCGTAACGATAATTTTACGATTTAAAGAGACTTTTTCTACCCGACGGCTCTTCAACCTGCTGCAACACGGCACGCTCTGGGGTATTTCTCAGTCCATAGCAGGACATAACAAGAACGAATTCCCCTCGCAGGAGAGCAGTATGAAGCAGACGCAATACGTGGCCCGCGAGCCCGATGCGCAAGGTTTTATCGACTACCCCGCCGAAGAACACGCGGTGTGGAACACGCTGATCACCCGCCAGTTGAAAGTGATCGAGGGTCGGGCGTGCCAGGAATACCTGGACGGTATCGAAAAACTCGGCCTGCCCCACGACCGCATCCCGCAACTGGGCGAGATCAACAAGGTGCTCGGCGAGACCACCGGTTGGCAGGTTGCCCGCGTCCCGGCGCTGATTCCCTTCCAGACCTTTTTCGAATTGCTCGCCAGCAAGCAGTTTCCGGTGGCCACCTTTATTCGCACCCGTGAAGAACTGGACTACCTGCAAGAGCCGGACATTTTCCACGAGATCTTTGGCCACTGCCCGCTGCTGACCAACCCATGGTTCGCCGAATTCACCCACACCTACGGCAAGCTCGGCCTGCAAGCGACCAAAGAAGAGCGCGTTTATCTGGCGCGCCTGTACTGGATGACCATCGAGTTCGGTCTGGTCGACACCCCGCAAGGTAAACGCATCTACGGGGGCGGCATTCTCTCCTCGCCAAAGGAAACCGTTTACAGCCTGTCGGGCGAGCCCGAGCATCAGGCCTTCGATCCGCTGGAAGCCATGCGCACGCCATACCGCATCGACATCCTGCAACCGCTGTACTTTGTCCTGCCGAACCTCAAGCGCCTGTTCGATCTCGCCCACGAAGACATCATGGGCATGGTCAAGCAAGGCATGCAGCTGGGTCTGCACGCACCGAAATTTCCGCCGAAACCAAAAGCTGCGTGAACCGTGGCTTTTACTTACAAGTGAGTCTGTCAGTCGTCGCGGCTTTGGTTTAGCGTGACGGCATTGTCAGCCAATATAAAAAAACACCTCTAGATTTCAGGAAGTACACCATGTCCACCTTGAACCAAGCCCATTGCGAAGCGTGCCGTGCCGATGCTCCACAGGTCAGCGATGAAGAATTGCCGATCCTGATCAAGCAGATCCCTGACTGGAACATCGAAGTACGCGACAGCATCATGCAGCTGGAAAAAGTCTTCCTGTTCAAGAATTTCAAGCACGCCCTGGCCTTCACCAACGCCGTCGGCGAGATCTCCGAGGCCGAAGGTCACCACCCGGGCCTGCTGACCGAGTGGGGCAAAGTCACCGTGACCTGGTGGAGCCACTCGATCAAGGGACTGCACCGCAACGACTTCATCATGGCCGCGCGTACCGACGAAGTGGCCAAGACTGCAGAAGGACGCAAGTAATGCACTTCGACGCCATCGGCCGGGTGCCCGGCGACCCGATCCTCGGCCTGATGGAGGCCTACGCGCAGGATTCCAACCCGCGCAAGTTCGACCTCGGCGTGGGCGTCTACAAGGATGCCCAGGGCCTGACGCCGATTCCCGAGGCGGTGAAAATCGCCGAGGCGCGTCTGGTCGAGAGCCAGGACACCAAGACCTACATCGGTGGCCACGGCAATCCGCTGTTCGGCAAGGTCATCAATGAACTGGTGCTCGGTGCCGATTCGGCGCTGATCGCCCAGCAGCGCGCCGGCGCCACCCAGACCCCGGGCGGCACAGGCGCCCTGCGTCTGGCGGCGGACTTCATCGCGCAATGCCTGCCGGGCAAAGGCGTATGGCTGAGCAACCCGACCTGGCCGATCCACGAAACGATTTTCGCGGCCGCCGGGGTCAAGATCAGCCATTACCCGTACGTCGGCAGCGACAACCGCCTCGATGTCGATGCGATGCTCGCCGTGCTCAATGAAGTGCCGAAAGGCGATGTGGTACTGCTGCACGCGTGCTGCCACAACCCGACCGGTTTCGACCTGAGTCACGACGACTGGCACCGGGTGCTGGACGTGGTGCGCAGCCGCAACCTGCTGCCGCTGATCGACTTCGCCTACCAGGGCTTTGGCGACGGTCTGGAGCAGGATGCGTGGTCAACCCGGCTGTTCGCCGCCGAGTTGCCCGAGCTGCTGATCACCAGTTCCTGCTCGAAGAACTTCGGCCTGTACCGCGACCGCACCGGTGCGCTGATCGTCTGCGCGAAAACCGCCGACAAGCTCATCGACATCCGCAGCCAGCTGGCGCATATCGCCCGCAACCTGTGGTCGACGCCACCGGATCACGGCGCCGCTGTCGTCGCCACGATCCTCGCCGACCCTGAGCTGAAACGCCGCTGGGCCGACGAAGTGGAAGCCATGCGTCTGCGCATCGCCCAGTTACGCAGCGGTCTGGTAGAAGCACTGGAACCCCACGGCCTGTGCGAGCGTTTTGCGCACATTGGCGTGCAACGCGGGATGTTCTCCTACACCGGCCTGTCGCCGGAACAAGTGAAAAACCTGCGCGAGCATCACAGCGTGTACATGGTCAGCTCGGGCCGGGCCAACGTCGCCGGGATCGATGCGACGCGCCTCGACCTGCTGGCGGAAGCGATCGCCAACGTCTGCAAATAAACACAATTGTGGGAGCGAGCTTGCTCGCGATAGCGGTGTATCAGCCAGGGCAAATGTCGGCTGGCACGCACTCATCGCGAGCAGGCTCGCTCCCGCATTTGCCCTGCGTCACCCTGTCGCACTTGTCTAGACAATCCCGCCCGTCGCAACAAGCGGAATTAAAAATCTGTTTGTCATTTTTACTGCTGTATCCTTCGCAGGCTTTCTGAAAGCGCGGATCTACCAGATCTATCAACAGACTTAGCGAGGAGCGCAACCATGCACGAGATTCCCAATCTCCCCTTCCCAAGCCTGCACGTACCTGAGCAGACGACCACGCAACAAGCCGGTGCCCAACAGCCCGAGCCGAAAGAAGCCGCCGAAAGCCGTCCGGCCGACAGCAAAGAGTAAGTAACACCCGTCGTACAGACCGTGTGGAAAGCGCTAACATGCGCTTTCCACACTGCCTGAAACCGAGCCCGCCATGACCGACGAATCCTTTAACGAACACCAGGCTGAAATCCTCATAGGCGCCACCGAGAAGATGATCGAGATCTGGAGCCGCCTCTCGCCGGAGAAACAGGCCGCCCTGCTCGCCCGTTTCGGCAGCGAAGAAAACGCCCTCGCGGCACTCGTCACCACGCAACTGGTCGCCCCGGCCAAATAGTTTTACTTTTCCCCGCCGCAGCATCGTCCACGCCGGTATCATGAGCAGCCTATCTATTCTGCTCTCCCCGTGGATCGTTACCCATGTCGTCCTCTATGCCAGAACCCCAGCGCCCCCTGGCGGTCACGCTGCAAGTCGTTTCCATCGTCCTGTTCACCTTCATCGGCTATTTGAATATCGGCATTCCGCTGGCCGTGCTGCCCGGTTACGTCCATAGCGACCTGGGCTTCGGCGCGGTCATCGCCGGTCTGGTGATCAGCGTGCAATACCTCGCCACCCTGCTCAGCCGTCCATATGCCGGCAAGATCATCGACAACCAGGGCAGCAAACGTGCGGTGATGATCGGTCTGGCCGGGTGCGGTTTGAGCGGTGTGTTCATGCTGATTTCGGCGTGGACGCCCAATCTGCCGATGCTCAGCCTGATCAGCCTGTTCGTCGGGCGACTGGTGCTGGGCAGTGCGGAAAGCCTCGTCGGCTCCGGATCGATCGGCTGGGGCATCGGCCGCGTCGGCGCGACCAACACTGCCAAAGTCATCTCGTGGAACGGCATCGCCAGTTATGGCGCGCTGGCCATCGGGGCGCCGCTGGGGGTGTGGTTGGTCAGTCATTTCGGTCTATGGAGCATGGGCGTGAGCATTCTGTTGCTCGCATCGCTGGGCCTGCTGCTGGCCTGGCCGAAGACCGCTGCGCCGATTGTTGCCGGCGAGCGTTTGCCGTTCATGCACGTGCTGGGTCGCGTTTTCCCGCACGGCTGCGGCCTGGCGCTGGGCTCGATCGGTTTCGGCACCATCGCCACTTTCATCACCCTGTATTACGCCACGCAACACTGGGATAACGCCGTGCTGTGCCTGAGCCTGTTCGGTGCCAGCTTCATCGGTGCGCGACTGCTGTTCGGCAACCTGATCAACCGCCTCGGCGGCTTTCGCGTAGCGATTGCCTGCCTGTCGGTGGAAACCCTCGGTCTGTTGCTGCTATGGATCGCACCGGATGCACACTGGGCACTGGCGGGTGCGGCATTGAGCGGTTTCGGCTTCTCGCTGGTGTTCCCGGCGCTGGGCGTGGAAGCGGTGAACCTGGTGCCGGCTTCCAGCCGTGGTGCGGCGGTCGGCGCCTATTCGCTATTCATCGACTTGTCACTGGGGATCACCGGGCCGCTGGCCGGGGCCATTGCGGCGGGCTTCGGTTTTGCCTCGATCTTCCTGTTTGCCGCGATCGCCGCATTGAGCGGCCTGGCGTTGAGCGTCTATCTGTACCGCCACACATCGAAGTACCGCGAAGACTAGAAATCCACCTTGCCGCGCCCGGCCTTGATGCTGCCGCGCTTGGTCTTCGACTCCAGCCGACGCTTCTTCGAACCCAGTGTCGGCTTGGTTGGACGGCGTTTCTTCTCGACCTTGGTGGCGCTGAGGATCAGCTCGGTCAGACGCTCCAGCGCATCGGCACGATTCTGTTCCTGCGTGCGGTACTGCTGGGCCTTGATGATCAACACGCCATCGCCGGTGATGCGACTGTCGCGCAGCGCCAGCAGCCGCTCCTTATAGAACTCGGGCAAGGACGAGGCCGGAATGTCGAAACGCAGGTGCACAGCGCTGGAGACCTTGTTGACGTTCTGCCCACCGGCGCCCTGGGCGCGGATGTACGTCAGTTCGATCTCGGCATCCGGCAGATGCACGTTGTTGGAAATCACCAGCATGGAAAGCGTCCGTATTCAGAACCCGCAGGATAACGCGAATAACCTTTGAATACGCCGCTGATCCCTGTGTGGGTGGGTTTGCCCGTGAGGCGGCGTGTCAGAGGAATCAACGTTGACTGAGGCATCGCTTTCGCGGGCAAGCCCGCTCCCACAAGGTCCTGATGTATATCCCTAAAACAACAAACCCGGCACATCGGCCGGGTTTGTTGTTTTTGCTTGCGGCGTTATTTCGCGGTTGCAGGCACTACAGGCTGCGCACCACGCTTGTTCTTGATCACGTAGCAGACCCACATGAACACGACCCACACCGGAATCGCATACACCGAGATCTGGATGCCCGGGATCAGCAGCATCACGCCGAGGATGAACGCCACGAACGCCAGGCAGATGTAGTTGCCGTACGGGTACCACAGCGCCTTGAACAGCGGCGTCTGGTTGGTCTTGTTCATGTGCTGGCGGAACTTGAAGTGCGAGAAGCTGATCATCGCCCAGTTGATTACCAGCGTTGCAACCACCAGCGACATCAGCAATTCCAGCGCGTGCTGCGGCATCAGGTAGTTGAGCAGCACAGCCACCAGCGTTACCGCTGCCGAAGCCAGAATCGAACGCACCGGCACGCCGCGCTTGTCGATTTTCGCCAGACCTTTCGGTGCATCACCTTGCTCGGCCATGCCCAGCAGCATGCGGCTGTTGCAGTAGGTGCCGCTGTTGTACACCGACAATGCCGCCGTCAGGACCACGAAGTTGAGGATGTGCGCCGCGGTGTTGCTGCCGAGCATCGAGAACACCTGCACGAACGGGCTGCCGCTGTAGGAGTCGCCCGACGCGTTGAGGGTTTCCAGCAGGCTGTCCCACGGGGTCAACGACAGCAGGATCACCAGTGCGCCGATGTAGAAAATCAGGATCCGGTAGATCACCTGGTTGATCGCTTTCGGGATCACGGTTTTCGGCTTGTCGGCCTCGGCTGCGGTGAAACCGAGCATTTCCAGACCGCCGAAGGAAAACATGATGATCGCCATGGCCATCACCAGACCGCTGACGCCGTTCGGGAAGAAGCCGCCGTGAGACCACAGGTTGCTCACCGACGCCTGCGGGCCGCCGTGACCGCTGACCAACAGGTAGCTCCCCAAGGCAATCATGCCGACGATCGCCACGACCTTGATGATCGCGAACCAGAATTCGGCTTCACCGAAGACTTTGACGTTGGCCAGGTTGATCGCGTTGATCAACAGGAAGAACGCTGCCGCGGTGACCCAGCTCGGAATGTCCGGCGCCCAGTAGTGGATGTACTTGCCGACCGCGGTCAGCTCCGACATGCCCACCAGGATGTACAGGATCCAGCAGTTCCAGCCCGACAGGAAACCGGCGAAACCACCCCAGTACTTGTGCGCAAAGTGGCTGAAGGAACCGGCCACCGGCTCTTCGACGATCATCTCGCCGAGCTGGCGCATGATCATGAAAGCGATGAAGCCGCAGATGGCATAGCCGAGGATCATCGACGGGCCGGCGGATTTCAACACCCCGGCCGAGCCGAGGAACAATCCGGTACCGATCGCGCCACCGAGGGCGATCAGTTGAATATGGCGATTTTTCAGGCCGCGTTTCAGCTCGCCTGATTGCGAGTTTTGTCCACTCATGAAAAAGGTCTCACGCAAGGTTTGATGATGTTCAGTAGACGTTGCTGCAAGGTTGCGATTTCAACCAACCTTGATCAAACCCCAGCGCAGGCACCAGGAATTCAGCTTTCTTACAACGGTCATGCGTCACCTGTTTGTTTTTATCTGTGACGAAATCGAACCCAACACGCTTGTGACGCGGCGGAGTGAACAAGGCGGATAATCCTTGAGGTTTGCGCGATTACGCAGAGGGTCACAGTTAAAACGCGGCGCATTGTACACCGCTAACCCCCTGCTGCCAGACCCCGCTGGATCAGCGTGTCGGTTGCCGGGATTGCGCGTGCCCGCCCCGAGAGGCCCGGGCGGCTGCAAAAATTGAGTCAGGCCTTTGCAGGCCATCGGCGTGGAGGATGGAAAATCCGCCCCACGTGGAGAAGTGAAATTGGATATCGGCGTTCATTGCGCCTCCTTCTTGTTATGCACCTGCACGACAGGCATGGGGCGCATCTCACCTCTCAATCGAACCTGAAACAAGCATGCCAGAGCCCTGCGCCAGGCCCGGGGGACGGGGCTTCGGCAGATTTTCCTTACAGCCTGGCAGAGGCGCACGATTCACGGGACTTCGCGGGCTTTTCCGTAAACATTCACTGACATCGCGTAACGTAAAGTTTCCACTACAGACCCATCGAACCCGAGACCGATGTTTGACGTTAGCTGGCTAACTATCTGAAAGACGTCAATTTTTTTGTTTTAAAACAAGAAAAAAACACCCCAAAAAAAGAAATAAAAAGTCCAAAAAAAAACGCCAACCCTGAGGTTGGCGTTTCTGTTTTCCGCTTGAAGCTTACCGCTCGACGCTTACAACTGCCTTATTCCGGCTTCTTGCGACCGAAACCCGGGCGCTGGCCGGAACCGGCCGGGGCACCGCGACGCTTGCCCGACGGCTTGTCATCGTCCGCCAGTTTGATGCCTGGACGCTTCGGCGCAGGCTTGGCCGGACGCTTGGTCTCGGCTGGACGATCCGCCACTGGCGTACCACGACCAGCCGGTGCACGACCTTCACCGCGCTCGGTGCGGCCGCGCGGAGCGCGTTCGCCATCCGGACGCGCTGCCGGCTTGCGACCCGGACGTTCGCCTTCGATCTGCGGCTCACGCACGGTACGCGGGCCGGCAGCCGCCGGTGCGCCGTTGGCCGGACGCAAGGTACGCACGCGCTCGGTGCGAGGCATCGGGCGCGACGACTTGCGCTGCATGCGGTCGAGCTTGTCTTTGCTCTTGGCGTTCAGTTGCGGCATGGCCACCGGGGTCAGGCCGACTTCGGCGCTCAGCACGTCGACTTCGTACTGGCTCATTTCGCGCCAGCGGCCCATCGGCAGGTCGGAGTTGAGAAACACCGGACCGAAACGCACGCGCTTCAGGCGGCTGACCACCAGGCCCTGGGATTCCCACAGACGACGCACTTCACGGTTGCGACCTTCCATCACCACGCAGTGATACCAGTGGTTGAAGCCTTCGCCGCCCGGTGCCTGTTGAATGTCGGTGAAACGCGCCGGGCCGTCTTCCAGCACAACGCCGGCCTTCAGGCGCTCGATCATCTCGTCATCGACTTCGCCGCGAACACGGACTGCGTACTCACGGTCCATCTCGTAGGACGGGTGCATCAGGCGGTTGGCCAGCTCACCGTCGGTGGTGAACATCAGCAGACCGGTGGTGTTGATGTCGAGACGGCCGATGTTGATCCAGCGACCTTCTTTCGGACGCGGCAGCTTGTCGAACACGGTCGGACGGCCTTCCGGGTCGTCACGGGTGCAGATCTCGCCATCGGGCTTGTTGTACATGATCACGCGACGGACCGACTCGGCGGCCTCTTCGCGCTTGATGACCTTGCCATCGATGGTAATGGCGTCGTGCATGTCGACGCGCAGACCGAGGGTCGCCTCTGCGCCGTTGACCTTGATCCGGCCCTGGCTGATCCACGCTTCCACGTCACGGCGCGAGCCGACGCCGATACGGGCGAGGACTTTCTGCAGTTTTTCGCCTGCTGGACCGATTTCCTGGTCGTCTTTCTGGTTGTCACTCATCTGTGCACCTCCCGGTGTGATCTGTTCAGCGGCTCTGGATCGGGCCTGCCGAAGCATTGAAATCTGGGTTTTCGGGCGAAGGGATCGCCGAAGGGTCGCGAATCATACGCGGATGTGTTCGTTCGCGCATCAGAGACTAGTCGATCAAGACAAGGTTATTTCTTTTTCCGCCGACCGGTGGCGCCGAGCTTGATCAGGCGCAGCGCGGCTTCGGCCAGCACCGTGCGCTTGTCGTCCTTGTCGAGTTTCTTCCAGGCCCTGATCTCGCGCTTGCTGCGCCCGCAGCCGAGGCAGATGTCATCGCTGAACTTGCAGAGGCTGATGCACGGGTCCTTGGTCGAGCTCATGCTCAATCTTCGAACTCGCGGCGTTCGGCTTCGATGGCCTCGGCCAGGGCGCGGGCTTCGGCTTCTTCTTCGCTCAGTTCTTCCTCTGCGGCAGGTTCTGGTGCGGGTTGTTCGAGACGGGCAACGGCGGCCAGCAGTTTTTCCCGGGCTTCGGCCACGCCGAGGACATCGTCTTCCTGCTCAGGCTCGGACTCAAACTCAGGCTCAAATTCCGACTCAGGCTCAAAATCGACCTCCGGCTCTGCTTCGAACTCAATGTCGGCTGGCGGCTCGACCGGATCGGACTCAAACCCGGACGGCATCGGCTCGCCATCCGCAACATCACGCAGCAAATCGTCGAAGTCGGTCTTGATCCCCTCCTCCATGCTGTCCAGTTCCAGCAGCAACGTGTGGAAACTGGTTTCCTCCTTCGGCTCTTCCGGCTCGGCGCTGGCATCGGCCAGCTCTTGCAGGCCCGGTGGCACTGGCGCGTCGTCGAAGTCGAGCACCGGATCCGGCTCGATCTCGCGCAACTCCGCCAGCGGCGGCAATTCGTCGAGGCTCTTGAGGTTGAAATGATCGAGGAACAGCTTGGTGGTGGCGAACATCGCCGGTTTGCCCGGCACGTCGCGGTAGCCGACGACGCGGATCCACTCGCGCTCCATCAGTGTCTTGACGATGTTGGTGTTGACCGCCACGCCCCGCACGTCTTCGATTTCGCCACGGGTGATCGGCTGGCGATAGGCGATCAGCGCCATGGTTTCCAGCAGGGCCCGGGAATAACGCTGCGGGCGTTCTTCCCATAGTCGGCCAACCCATGGCGCGAACTTCTCGCGAATCTGCAGACGATAGCCGGACGCGACCTCCACGAGTTCGAACGCCCGCCCCTCGCAGGACTTGCCGAGCAGGGTCAGGGCTTTCTTGAAGACCGGCGGCTCCGGCCGTTCGCCTTCCTCGAACAACTCGTACAGGCGTTCAAGGGTTTGCGGCTTTCCCGAGGCCAACAGAAAGGCTTCAAGCAGGGGCGCCAGCTCGCGGGGTTCACTCAGGTTCATGTTCGGACTCGTTATTCGACTCGGGCTCGCACGTGGATCGCGGCGAACGGCTCATTCTGCACCAGCTCCACCAGCGATTCCTTGACCAGTTCAAGGATCGCCATGAAGGTCACCACCACACCGAGCCGGCCTTCCTCGGCGGTGAACAGCTCGACGAACGGCACAAACCCGCCGCCCTTGAGCCGTTCCAGCACATCGCTCATACGTTCGCGGGTGGACAGTGCCTCGCGGCTGACTTGGTGGCTTTCAAACATGTCGCCACGGCGCAGCACTTCGGCCATGGACATCAGGATTTCTTCCAGCGCCACATCCGGCAGCAACTTGCGCACCGTGACCTGCGGCGCGTCGAGCTTGGGCACGATCACATCGCGACCGACCCGGCTCAGGCCATCGATGCCCTCGGCGGCGGCCTTGAAGCGTTCGTATTCCTGCAGGCGGCGGATCAGTTCGGCCCGCGGGTCTTCCTCTTCCTCTTCGACGGTCTCGGCCCGGGGCAACAGCATCCGCGACTTGATCTCGGCCAGCATCGCGGCCATCACCAGGTATTCGGCGGCCAGTTCCAGGCGCACCGACTGCATCAGCTCGACATAGCCCATGTACTGGCGGGTGATTTCCGCCACCGGGATGTCGAGGATGTTGATGTTCTGTTTTCGGATCAGGTACAGCAGCAGGTCGAGCGGTCCTTCGAAGGCTTCGAGGAAGACTTCCAGGGCGTCCGGCGGGATGTACAGGTCCAGCGGCATTTCCGTGACGGCCTGGCCATAGACCATGGCAAACGGCAGTTCCTGCTGGGCACCGGCCTGGGGATCAACGGTTTCTACTGCGGACATTCAGGCCTCGACCATGAACGGCGCAGGATCGCCGCAACCGACGCGGACCACTTCCGGATCGTCGCCGGTCAGGTCGATCACGGTCGACGCTTTGATACCGCCGAAACCGCCGTCGATGATCAGGTCCACCTGATGCTCCAGCAACTGACGCATTTCGTACGGATCGCTCAGCGGATCTTCATCGCCGGGCATGATCAGGGTCACGCTCATCAGCGGTTCGCCCAGTTCGGCCAGCAGCGCCAGGGCAATCGGGTGGCTAGGCACGCGCAGGCCGATGGTGCGTTTCTTCGGATGCAGCAACAGCCGGGGCACTTCGCGGGTGGCGTTGAGAATGAAGGTGTAAGGACCCGGCAGGTGGGCTTTCAGAATACGGAAGGTGCCGGTGTCGATCTTGGCGTAATTGCCCAGTTGCGACAGGTCGCTGCAGATCAGCGCGAAGTTGTGCTTTTCGTCGAGCTGACGCAGGCGTCGAACGCGCTCGATACCGTTCTTGTCGCCGATCTGGCAGCCGATTGCGTAGGAAGAGTCCGTTGGATAGACCACCACCCCGCCCTTGCGGATGATCTCGACGGCCTGTTTGATCAGGCGCGCTTGCGGGTTTTCCGGATGGATCTGGAAAAATTGACTCACATTCTCTACCTGTTCAGACGGCGGCAATAACTGTGTCATGTTTGAACCGACACCACAGGGGTGGAAGGTCCTCAGGGAGCGGCCGGTACTGGCCGATCTCCGACCAGCCTCCAGGGCCATGAAAATCACTGCCGGCAGTGACCAGCAGACCGAACTCACGGGCAAGGATCGCCAGGCTGCCCACCTGTTCCGCAGGCTGATGGCCGTTGACCACCTCGAGCGCCTGTCCGCCCGCTTGAATATAGTCGGCAATCAGCTTTCGGCGCTTGCTGCGCGTGAAATCGTAGTGCCAGGGATGCGCCAGGCTGACCCAGGCCCCGGCGGCGCGCAGCGTGCCGACGGTGTCTTCGAGGGTCGGCCAGTGTTGCTTGACGTCCCCCAGCTTGCCGGCGCCGAGCCATTTGCGAAACGCCTCGGCGCGATCCTTTACAAAACCCTCACGCACCATCCAGTCGGCGAAATGCGGACGGGCCGGGGCATTGCCGCTGTCGCCCAGTTCCTGCTGGATCTGCCGCGCGCCGTCGAGCGCGCCGGGCATGCCCTTGAGGGCGAGCTTGCGGCTTATTTCTTCAGACCGCAGCCAGCGGCCATCGTGCAGACTGGCGATGGCCTCGACCAACGGCGCGGCGTTGACGTCAAAACCGTAGCCCAGCACATGAATGGTCGCGCCGCCCCAGGTGCAGGACAGTTCGACGCCGTTGACCAGTTGCATGCCCAGCGCTTCGGCGGCCGTACGCGCTTCGGCAAGGCCTTCGAGGGTGTCATGATCGGTCAGGGCCAGGACTCGCACGCCGTTTTCGAACGCACGCGCAACCAGTGCCGCAGGCGCCAGGGCGCCATCGGAGGCCGTGCTGTGGCAGTGCAAATCAACATTCACGGGGATGTGTAACCTCAAATCAGCTGGCGCTATCGCGCGCCCATATGTTTGTTATTATGCCGCCACATCCAGCTTCTGGCTCTCACTGTGAAACAATTCATCGATTTCATCCCGCTTCTGCTGTTTTTCATCGTCTACAAACTCGATCCACGCACCGTCGACGTTGCCGGCCATGAGTTGACCGTAGGCGGCATCTACAGCGCCACCGCCGTGCTGATCATCAGCTCCCTGGTGGTCTATGGCGCGCTCTTCATCAAGCAGCGCAAGCTGGAAAAGAGCCAGTGGCTGACCCTGATCGCCTGCCTCGTGTTCGGCAGCCTGACCCTGGCCTTCCACAGCGAAACCTTCCTGAAGTGGAAAGCCCCGGTGGTCAACTGGCTGTTCGCCCTGGCCTTCATCGGCAGCCACTTCATCGGTGACCGCCTGTTGATCAAGCGCATCATGGGCCATGCACTGACCCTGCCGGACGCCGTCTGGACGCGTTTGAACATCGCCTGGATCGGCTTCTTCCTGTTCTGCGGCGCCGCCAACCTGTTCGTCGCGTTCACCTTCCAGGACTACTGGGTGGACTTCAAGGTGTTCGGCAGCCTGGGCCTGACCGTGCTGTTCCTGGTCGCCCAGGGCATCTACCTGTCCCGTCACCTGCACGACGCCGATACCACAACACCAAAAACCGAGGACTGACATGCTCTACGCAATCATTGCCACCGACGTCGCCAACTCCCTGGACGCGCGCCTCGCCGCCCGCCCGGCCCACCTTGAACGCCTGCAAGTGCTCAAGGGCGAAGGCCGCATCGTCCTGGCCGGCCCACACCCGGCGGTCGACAGCAATGATCCGGGCTCAGCGGGTTTCACCGGCAGCCTGATCGTTGCCGAATTCGATTCCCTGAGCGCCGCGCAGGCCTGGGCCGACGCCGATCCGTACATCGCCGCCGGCGTCTACGCCAGTGTTGTCGTGAAGCCGTTCAAGCAAGTCCTGCCGTAATCCTTCCCCACGCGATGAACCTTGTCGGTTCATCGCGTTCTCAATCGCTCATTATTCTCGTTTGCCGGCCGACAACCTGCCCAATATCCATTTGGTAACAGGAGTCGCGATGCGCAAGGGTCCGTTGTGTCTGATGCTGGTCACGTTGTCGATCATGGCGCCCGCCCATGGTGAAGAAAGCACCGAAAGCGGCAATTCCACGCCGCTGTCGTTGAGCGCCGGCAGCCAGATCACCGAGTTGCAGCAGCGCCTGAAAGCCAGCGAGCAGCAGCGGGAAGAACTGAGCAAACAACTGCAGAATGCCGATAACACCCGCGAAAGCGCCCAGCTTGCCCGGTTGCGCCAGGAGAACCAGCGTCTGAAGCTGCAACTCAAGGAAGCCCAGGCCAGCCCGCTGCCGCGCCTGCTGACCGAACAGCAGCAATGGTTCGTCACCGGCGCCGGGGTAGCGCTATTGGCCCTGCTCTGCGGTATCTTTGCCAGTGGTGCAAGTCGAAAACGTCGACAATGGCTAAATTGAGTGAGTCATGAGCGAGCTGTTACTGATTGATGATGACCAGGAGCTGTGTGAGCTTCTGAGCAGTTGGCTGAGCCAGGAAGGCTTTCAGGTCCGTGCGTGCCACGACGGCCAGAGCGCCCGCAAGGCTTTGGCCGAATCCGCCCCCGCCGCGGTGGTGCTGGACGTAATGTTGCCCGATGGCAGCGGTCTGGAACTGCTCAAGCAATTGCGCAGTGAACACGCCGACCTGCCGGTGGTGATGCTTTCGGCCCGTGGCGAACCGCTGGACCGGATCCTCGGCCTGGAACTGGGCGCCGACGATTACCTGGCCAAACCCTGCGATCCGCGAGAACTCACCGCCCGCCTGCGCGCCGTACTGCGCCGCAGTCATCCGGCCGCCGTGTCGACCCAGCTCGAACTGGGCGATTTGAGCTTCAGCCCGGTACGTGGCGTGGTCAGCATCGACGAAAAGGAATTCACCCTTACCGTTTCCGAGAGTCGCCTGCTCGAAGCGCTGCTCAAGCAGCCGGGCGAGCCGCTGGACAAACAGGAACTGGCGCAGATCGCCCTCGGCCGCAAGCTGACACTGTACGACCGCAGCCTGGACATGCACGTCAGCAACCTGCGCAAGAAGATCGGCCCCCACGCCGACGGCCGCCCGCGCATCGTGGCCCTGCGCAGCCGGGGCTACTATTACAGCCTCTGAATCCCCCGCACGCGGACGCTTTGTCAGTTCGATGACAAAGCGTCTTTACCCAAGCTTTACCCAGCGCTGACCGCCGCTGACCTTGATCTCCGTAATCTGTACTCATCCGGAACGTACCGGGAACGAGACAAGGAGATACACCATGCGCAAGACTCTTATCGCTCTGATGTTCGCTGCCGCTCTGCCAACCGTCGCCATGGCCGTGCCGCAAGATGGTGGCCCGATGGGTGGGCCGGACGGCGGCTGGAGCCACGGCGGTCAGATGCACCGCATGCACGGCAAAGGCCCGTACAGCCAGCTGGACCTCTCCCGTGAACAGCGCGAGCAGATCCGCAAGATCATGGGCGAGCAGATGCACGAACGTAAGCAGACGGTCGAGAAATACCTGTCGAAACTCTCGCCTGCCGATCAACAGGCAATGAAGGACGAGATGGCGGCCAACCACAAGAAAGCCGAATCCGATGTCCGCGCCGTGCTGAAACCGGATCAACAGAAGAAATTCGACGAGATCCAGAAGAAACAGGCCGAGCGTCGTGCTGAATGGGCCGAGTTCAAGGCCTGGAAAGCGCAACAGCCGCAAAAGGCGCAATAATGCAGTAACTTCGGATCCGACGGCTAAACACCGTCGGATCTGTTGCCACTCAATTCAGATGTGGGAGCGGGCTTGCTCGCGAAGAGGGAGTGTCAGTCGACATCATCGGTGACTGACACACCGCATTCGCGAGCAAGCCCGCTCCCACATTGGATTTGTTTTTGATTGAGGATTTTCTGTGCGTTCATTGTTCTGGCGTATTCTCGCGAGCTTCTGGCTGGCCATCGCTCTGGTTGCGGGGCTTTCCATTCTGCTGGGGCACATGCTCAATCAGGACGCATGGATCCTCAGCCGCCATCCGGGGCT
The DNA here is from genome assembly GCF_002112345.1 of Pseudomonas sp. R43(2017). Taxonomy (NCBI): domain Bacteria; kingdom Pseudomonadati; phylum Pseudomonadota; class Gammaproteobacteria; order Pseudomonadales; family Pseudomonadaceae; genus Pseudomonas; species Pseudomonas sp. R43(2017). The sequence goes on along the minus strand of NZ_NEHJ01000003.1, from coordinate 454,646 downwards.
CAATACGCTGGCTGCGGACTGGACGCAGACCTACGAATCCCAGGGCGAGGACGCCGCTCAGGACATCCTCCAGCAGCGCAAACGCCAGTATCACATCGACGTTCAGGTGCTGAACGAGAGCGGCGACCCGGTAGTGCGCGGCACCTTCCCCCGCCGCGCGGCCGCCTTCGAGGCACGACAGAACAACGACGACCGACGCCTGCCGTGGCGGCGCCTGACCGATGAGTTCACCAGCGAAAAGACCGGTGACACCTACCTGTTCATCTACCGCATCCCGCACCCGGAACTCGACGCCTGGCACCGCGAAAGTCTGCTCTGGCCGTTGAGTGCCCTGGGCATTGCGCTGGTGGTGCTGACGCTGTTCAGCCTTTTGGTGACACTCTCCATCACTCGCCCGCTCAACCGCTTGCGCGGCGCGGTGCACGATCTGGGGCAGACCACCTATCAGCAGAACAGCCTGGCGAAACTGGCCAACCGCCGTGATGAGTTCGGTGTGCTGGCCAACGACTTCAACCGCATGGGCGCACGTCTGCAAAGCCTGATCGGCAGTCAGCGCCAGTTGCTGCGCGACGTGTCCCACGAATTGCGCTCCCCGCTGGCACGGCTGCGTATCGCGCTGGCATTGGCCGAACGGGCGAGTCCGGAAGAACGGGAAAAACTCTGGCCTCGCCTGACCCGCGAGTGCGATCGGCTGGAAGCATTGATTAGTGAAATCCTGGTGCTGGCGCGAGTCGATGCCGACAACGCCAGCGCCGAAGCCGTGGATCTGAATGCGCTGCTGGGTACCCTGCAAAAGGACGCGCAACTTGGTTCGCCGGAGCAGACCGTGCGCCTTGAGGCCGAACCGCAGCTGAATCTGACCGGCTGGCCGACCATGATCGAACGCGCCGTGGACAACCTGCTGCGCAATGCCCAGCGCTTCAACCCGGTGGGACAGTCGATCGAAATGCAGGCTTCACGCCAGGGCGAGCGAATCGTGGTCAGCGTGCGCGACCACGGCCCGGGGGTGCAGGCCGAGCATTTGAGCCAGTTGGGCGAACCGTTTTATCGGGCACCGGGGCAGACCGCTGCCGGCCATGGCCTGGGCCTGGCGATCGCCCGGCGGGCGGCGGAGCGCCATGGCGGGACGCTGGTGCTGGCCAATCACCCGCAGGGCGGGTTTGTGGCCAGTCTTGAGTTGCCGCTGGAGCCGGGTGCGGTTGTCCAGCCCTGACGGGGTTTTCAGTGTCAGGCTTTACCCGGCCAGGCACTGACAAACTCGGCCACATCAACCTTCTCCGCCACCCGCGGTTCTTTCTGCGGCGTGCCGAGGTACAGGAAAGCAATCACCTCTTCGTCGTCCGTCAGGCCCAGACCCTTGGCGACATGTTTCGAATAAGCCAGATCACCGGTGCGCCACACCGCGCCAATGCCCTGCGCGTAAGCCGCCAGCAGAATGCCGTGGGCGGCACAGCCTGCGGCCAGCAACTGCTCGGCCTTCGGGTATTTGACGTGATCCTGCAACGTGGCGATGACCACGACCACCAGCGGCGCCCGCAGCGGGCCGTTACGGGCCTTGTCGATCATCGCTTCGGTGACTTCGCCTTCCTGCATCTGCGCCGCTTCGGCCAGCAACTCGCCCATCTGCTCACGCGCCGCGCCTTCGACGGTCAGGAAACGATACGGCTGCAAATGCCCGTGATCCGGTGCACGGGTCGCGGCGGCAAACAGCACTTCGCGCTGTTCGGCGGTGGGGGCCGGGTCGATCAGTCGTGGAACGGAAACACGGTTGAGCAAAGCGTCGAGAGCCTGCATCGGCCACCTCCTGAAAAAAATGTCCGGCTATTCTAGCTGCAAGTGATCCGGCCGCGTCGGTTTACATGCCTTGCCCCGCAGGTAGAATGGCGCCTTTCCCACATCAGCCCGAGCGGACTTCATGGCGTTGCCGACCTTACGGATCATTGGTTTCATCATCGGCATCTTCCTGATCACCCTGGCCATCGCCATGGTCGTGCCCATGGCCACCCTGGTGATTTTCGACCGCACCGGCGATCTGCCGTCGTTCCTCTGGGCGAGCATGATCACCTTCGTCGCCGGCCTGGCACTGGTGATCCCGGGACGCCCGGAACACATTCACCTGCGCCCTCGCGATATGTACCTGCTGACCGTCACTAGCTGGCTGGTGGTGTGCATTTTCGCAGCGCTGCCGTTTCTGCTGACCCAACACATCAGCTACACCGACTCGTTCTTCGAAAGCATGTCCGGCATCACCGCTACCGGTTCGACCGTTCTCAGCGGCCTGGACACCATGTCTCCCGGCATCCTGATGTGGCGCTCGCTGCTGCACTGGCTCGGCGGCATCGGCTTCATCGGCATGGCGGTGGCGATTCTGCCGCTGCTGCGCATCGGCGGCATGCGTCTGTTCCAGACCGAATCCTCGGACCGCTCGGAAAAGGTCATGCCCCGTTCGCACATGGTGGCGCGACTGATCGTGGTGACCTACATCGGCATCACCATTCTCGGCAGCCTGGCGTTCTGGTGGGCCGGGATGAGCCCGTTCGACGCGATCAACCACGCAATGTCAGCGATTTCCACCGGCGGGTTCTCGACCTCCGACCAGTCCCTGGCCAAGTGGACGCAACCGGCGGTGCACTGGGTCGCGGTGGTGGTGATGATCCTCGGCAGCCTGCCGTTCACCCTGTACGTGGCCACGTTGCGTGGTAACCGCCGGGCGCTGATCAAGGATCAACAGGTGCAGGGTCTGCTCGGCATGTTGCTGGTGACCTGGCTGGTGCTCGGCACCTGGTACTGGTGGACTACCGACCTGCACTGGCTGGACGCCCTGCGCCACGTGGCGCTGAACGTGACGTCGGTGGTCACCACTACCGGTTTTGCCCTGGGTGACTACAGCATGTGGGGTAACTTTTCGCTGATGCTGTTCTTCTACCTGGGTTTTGTCGGTGGCTGTTCCGGCTCCACGGCCGGCGGGATCAAGATCTTCCGTTTCCAGGTCGCCTATATCCTGCTCAAGGCCAACCTCAATCAGCTGATTCACCCGCGCGCGGTGATCAAGCAGAAGTACAACGGCCATCGCCTCGACGAAGAGATCGTGCGGTCGATCCTGACCTTTTCGTTTTTCTTCGCCATCACCATCTGCGTGATCGCCCTGCTGCTGTCACTGATCGGTGTGGACTGGATGACGGCGCTGACCGGCGCCGCCAGCACCGTGTCCGGCGTGGGTCCGGGACTGGGTGAAACCATCGGGCCGGCGGGCAACTTCTCGACCTTGCCGGATGCGGCCAAGTGGATTCTGTCGTTCGGCATGCTGCTCGGCCGGCTGGAGATCATTACGGTGTTTGTGCTGTGTATTCCGGCGTTCTGGCGTCACTGATCGCGTTCGGTGCATCGAGCAAGCGCGCCCGGTAATCGCCGGGCGTGGTGTCGAACCAGCGGCGGAAGGCGCGGAAGAAATTGCTCGGGTCGGCAAACCCCAGCAGATAGGCGATTTCCAGCAAGGTCATGCTTGGCTGCGCCAGGTATTGCTCGGCAAGTTCTCGGCGGGTGTCATCGAGCAACTGCTGAAAACTGGTGCCCTCCTCCTGCAGACGCCGTTGCAGGGTGCGCTGGGACAGGTGCAGCGTCTGCGCCACCGTATCGCGTTTGGGCTCGCCCTGGGGCAGCAAACGACACAACACCTGACGCGCCTTGTGGGTCACGCGACTTTCGGAAAACCTCGCCAGATATTCCCCGGCAAACCGGTCGTGCAGCAACGCCATCGCCTCGTTGGCGGTGGGCAGCGGCGCTTCCATGTCGGCACGTTCGAAGATCAGCGCGTCATACGGCGCGTTGAATACCAGCGGTGCATGAAAGGCTTGTTTGTAGGGTTCAAGATCATCGGGTTCATCGCCCTGCACCAGCACTTTGCGTGGGTGCAACGTGCGCCCGGTCAACCAGCCGCACAGCGCCAGCGCGCAGGCCAGCGAGGCTTCGGCACTTTGCCGGGTCGGCGGCAGATGATCACCGTGCACCGTCAGAATCAGCGCATAACCTTCGTCGAGCAGACGAAAACTCAAGTCGGCACTTTCGGCAATGATCCGCTGATAACGCACCAGTCGCTGAAAGCCTTCGGCCAGGGTGTTGCTGGACATCAGCGCGTAGCCCGCAACATGGAACGAGGCCGGTCGCACCACCTTGCCCATGTTCAGGCCGATCGCCGGGTTGCCGGACAGCTCGACCGCCCGTTGCCAGAGCCGGGTCATGGAATCCTGCGGGAAGCGTGCGTCCGGATCTTCCAGCGCCGCGTAATCAAGCCCCAGCTGCCTGAACAGAACCCGACAATCCAGGCCGTCCATTTCCAGTGCCTTGACAATCCCCATCGCCCAGCTTGCAGATGTCGTACGTTCGCTCATGGCGTTTATTCTTGGATGACATGGTGAGCCGCATACTACGGCCGATTTCCCAAGGATAGTAAAGTGGCGCCGATTGTCACTGGCCGGCGCCATTGTTCACTCTAGACTCAAATAAGCTACCCGCCGAACAACTTGCAATCAGAACAATAACCACAGAGATCGCAGTCGTGGAAACCATCAAGCACTTCAACAGCTTCGCCGAGTTTTATCCGTACTACCTCAGCGAACACAGCAACAGCACCTGCCGTCGCCTGCATTTCATCGGCACGACACTGGTGATCTTCATTCTCGCCATGACCATCGCCAAGGGCGCCTGGCTGCTGTTGCTGGCCCTGCCGCTGGCCGGTTACAGCTTCGCCTGGGTCGGCCATTTCTTCTTCGAGAAAAACCGGCCGGCGACTTTCCAGCATCCGTTCTACAGCCTGCTGGGCGACTTCGTCATGTACCGCGACATGATCCTGGGCCGCGTGGCGTTCTAGAAATCCTGACCAAGAGAATTGCCGATGAATGTCACTGCCCGTTTCACCCACATGAAGGACGGCACACAGGAAGACTGGGCGATCATTGCGGCGGATTTCAGCGCCTACGCCCGTCAGCTGCCGGGCCGGATCATGGCGCACCTGAAACTGCTCGAAGGTGATTTCGGCGGGTTCCCGGTGGATCGCCTGACCCACTCGCTGCAGACCGCGACCCGTGCCCATCGCGACGGGCGCGACGAGGAATACGTGGTCTGCGCCCTGCTCCACGACATCGGCGACACCCTGGGCTCCTACAACCACCCGGACATCGCCGCCGCGATTCTCAAGCCGTTTGTCAGCGCCGAGAATCTGTGGATGGTGGAAAAGCATGGGATCTTCCAGGGCTATTACTTCTTCCATCACCTGGGCATGGATCGGCACCTGCGCGAGCAGTTCAGCGGTCATCCGCAGTATCAGGCGACCGCGGAGTTTTGCGCGAAATATGACGCGGCGGCGTTCGACCCGGACTACGACACCCTGCCGCTGAGCTTCTTCGAACCGATGATGGAACGCCTGTTCGCCCAGCCGAGAAACTCCATCTACAAAGCAGCGATGGAGGAACACTCCCCGGCTTGAGTTGATTTGAAAAACTCAGGCCAGCTCGGCAATCTTGGCCGCTTTCAGCTCTGCCTCCCGCGCCTGGGCATCCGCCAGGCGATACAGCTCGATCGTGCCGTCCCAGTGCTCGATCAGCGCCGTGCACGATTCCACCCAGTCGCCACAGTTGAGGTAATCCACCTCGCCGACCTTGCGGATCTCGGCGTGGTGAATGTGCCCGCAGACCACACCGTGCAACTCGCGCTTCACGCACTCGTGGGCGATGGCTTCTTCAAAGTCGCTGATGAAGCTCACTGCGGTCTTCACCTTGTGCTTGAGATAGGCCGACAGCGACCAGTAGCCGTAACCGTATTTCGCCCGCCAGTGATTGAGCCAGCGGTTGAGGGTCAGGGTGAATTCGTAGGCCGAGTCGCCGAGAAAGGCCAGCCAACGGTGATAACGGGTGATCACGTCGAACTGGTCACCGTGAATCACCAGCAAATGCCGGCCATCGGCCGTGACGTGCACCGCCTCGTCGACCAGTTGGATATTGCCCAGGATCAGCTTCGAATAGCGCCGCAGGAATTCATCATGGTTGCCGGTGACGTAGATCACCTCGGTGCCGCGCTTGCTCATGGTCAGCAAGCGGCGAATGACGTTGGTGTGCGCCTGGGGCCAGTACATGCCGCCGCGCAGTTTCCAGCCGTCGATGATATCGCCGACCAGGTAGATCTTGTCGGCGTGATAGCCCTTGAGAAATTGCGACAGATGCTCGGCCTGGCAATCCCGCGTGCCCAGGTGCACGTCGGAGATCCACAAGGTGCGAACCCTTTGTTTACGGCTGGGTCTGGCGAGCTCGGCGCTGGTCATGGGCAACCCTCTGCGATGTTTTCGCCACTGTGCGCGAGCCCGGTTAATCGACCATGACAGGTGTGCGTCAGTCTTGTGACAAACGCGGCGCTCTCGCGCCGGTGTAGACTGGCGGCTCGCCCGGAGACCGCCATGCAACCGATCCTGACCCTGCGCCATTACACCCACGACCTGATCGTTCACAGTCACGACCACGCGCAACTGGTGTTCGGCCTGTCCGGCGCGCTGGATTTCGAGGTCGAAGGGCACGGCAGTCAGGTCTTGCAGCAGAGCTTTGTGGTAATCCCATCCGGTGCGCATCACGCCTGCGGCAGCCCCAATGGCAGCCGTTGTCTGGTACTGGATGTGCCCGACGAGCAATGGCTGACCCGTTCGCTGGGCGATCACGCCGAGGCCAGCCGCCGTCTGCTGGATAACACCGCACGCCTGTCGCTGGATGCCGGACAAGGTCAACTGGTCAATTGGCTGGCGAACAGTCCGGTGGACGATCCGCTGATTGCGCAGCAAGGCGCGGTTTTGTTGCTGGCGAGTCTGAACCACGCCCGGCCTGCCGAGGTCTGCGACCGTCGCCTGCCCTACGCGGCACTCGATGCACACATCGAGCAGTACGCGGCCTATCCGCTGCAAGTCGCGGATCTGGCGCGTGTCGCCGGACTGTCCAGCGCCCGATTGCATGCGCGATTCGTCGCCGAATGCGGGCAAACACCCATGGACTACATTCGCAGTCGACGCCTGCACAAGGCCGTCGCGCTGTTGCGGGAAACCACGCTGCCCATCGGTGAAGTCGCCAGCCGCGTCGGTTATGGATCGCAAAGTGCGTTCTCGGCCGCCGTCCTGCGCGAGTTCGGGACCTCTCCTACACAATTGCGACGCGAGGCTGACGACAAAAGTCGATAGTCTGCCGACAGACTTTTCGGCCGCTACAGGCTTCAATGTGTGTCTGAAATGGTGTTTGGAAAAAGGACCGCAATGACTCCCCGTACCGCCCTTGGCGCCCTGCATATCGGCGCACTGATGTTCGGACTCACCGGCGTCTTCGGCAAACTCGCCGCCGCAACCCCGGCGGTCATTGTCTTTGGACGGGCCGCGTTTGCCGTTCTTGCGCTGGCGTTTTTCGCCCGTTTCGCCAGTCAGCACGGCTGGCAAAAACTGCAGGCGGTGGATTGGCGACGCCTGGCCCTGAGCGGGGTATTGCTGGCCGGCCACTGGGTGAGTTTCTTCATTGCGGTGAAGGTGGCGGGTGTTGCGGTGGCCACCCTGGGTTTCGCCAGTTTTCCGGCCTTCACGGTGATTCTCGAAGGGTTGATTTTCCGCGAACGTATCCGCGCCAACGAAATCATTCTGGTGGCACTGGTCAGTGTCGGTCTGGTGCTGGTGACCCCGGCGTTCGACCTGGCCAGCGGTGCGACTACCGGATTGCTCTGGGCGATCCTGTCCGGCCTGCTGTTTTCCCTGCTGTCGCTGACCAACCGCGCCAGTTCCGGGCGCATTCCGGCGGTGCAGGCAGCACTGTGTCAGAACGTGGTGGTGGCGTTGTGTCTGCTGCCGGTGGCGGCGCCGCAGCTGAGCGAAGTCCGCGCCATCGACTGGTTGTGGATCGCCCTGCTCGGGGTGTTCTGCACCGGCGTCGCCCACAGCCTGTTCGTTGCCAGCCTTGCGGTGATCAAGGCGCGCACCGCCGCGGTGGTGTTCGCCATGGAGCCGGTGTACGGCATTACCGTCGCGTGGCTGCTGTTCGATGAAAATCCGACCCTGCGAATGCTGGTCGGTGGCGCGCTGATCATCGTCGCCATCGTGGTGTCGAGCCAGATGTCAGGCAGCGCCAGCAAAAAAACGGTGGAGGCCGAGGCCGCGTCTCACTGAGTGCGGTCGTTGTGGCCGAGGTCGCGGTCAGGGTCGATCTGGTCGCGTACCCGTTGCTTGAGCACCTTGGCTTCGGGGAAACCACCGTCGGCCTTGCGCTCCCAGATCTGCACACCGTCGCAGCTGATGTGAAAGATGCCGCCGGTGCCCGGCGCCAGTGACACTTTGCCAAGGTCATCGCCGAAGGTGCTGAGCAGCTCCTGCGCCAGCCATGCGGCGCGTAACAGCCACTGGCATTGCGTGCAATAGGTGATGACGATTTCCGGTTTTGTCGCGGTCATGATCGCTGAAACTCCTGAGCCAGAGGGCGCCGCTATAATAGCCGGCTTTAACGCTCGCCCCGAGACTCACAATGCGTCGTCTGCTGATCTGCCTTTTGCTTGGTTTCCTTCCGCTGCTTGTTCATGCCAGTGAAGCGCCGCGACCGAAAGTCGGCCTCGTACTGTCCGGTGGCGCGGCCCGTGGGCTGGCGCACATCGGCGTGCTCAAGGCGCTGGAAGAGCAAGGCATCAAGATCGATGCGATTGCCGGCACCAGCATGGGTGCAGTGGTCGGTGGCCTCTACGCCTCGGGTTACAAGATCGACGAACTGGAAAAACTCGCCCTGAGCATCGACTGGCAGCAGGCCCTGTCCGATGCGCCGCCCCGGGAAGACGTGCCGTTTCGACGCAAACAGGATGACCGCGACTTTCTGGTGAAACAGAAACTGAGCTTTCGCGACGATGGCAGCCTCGGTTTGCCGCTCGGAGTGATTCAAGGGCAGAACCTGGCGCTACTGCTGGAAAGCCTGCTGGCGCACACCAGCGACACCCGTGATTTCGACAAGCTGCCGATCCCGTTCCGCGCCGTGGCTACCGACATCGCCAACGGCGAAAAAGTGGTGTTTCGCAAAGGCCACCTGCCCCAGGTGATTCGCGCCAGCATGTCGATCCCGGCGGTGTTCGCCCCGGTCGAACTGGATGGCCGGCTGCTGGTGGACGGTGGCATGACCGACAACATACCTCTGGATGTGGCCCGGGAAATGGGCGTCGATGTGGCCATCGTGGTCGACATCGGCACCCCGCTGCGCAACCGCAAGCAGCTGACCACCGTGGTCGATGTGCTGAACCAGTCGATCACCCTGATGACCCGGCGCAACTCCGAAGAACAACTGGCGGCGCTGCACCCGGATGATGTGTTGATCCAGCCACCGCTGGCCAGTTTCGGCGCCACCGATTTCGGTCGCGCCGAGGAAATGATCGATGCCGGCTATCGCGCCGCCAAGGCCCTCGACGCCCGCCTCGCCCGATTGAAGCCCGCCGAGTCTCAGGACGCCGAGCTCAACGCTGCCCGCGCACCGAGCCAGCGCACGCCGATCATCACCGCGATCAAGGTCGAGAACGACTCGAAAGTCGGCGACGACGTGATCCGCTACTACATCCGCCAGCCCATCGGTGAGCCGCTGGACCTTGGACGCCTGCACTCGGACATGGGCACCCTGTACGGCCTGGATTACTTCGAACAGGTGCAATACCGCGTGGTGCACAAGGGCCAGGAACACACGCTGGTGATCAGCGCCCGGGGCAAGCGCAGTGGCACCGATTACTTGCGGGTCGGCTTGAACCTGTCGGACGACATGCGCGGTGACAGCGCCTTCAACCTCGGCGCCAGCTACCGAATGAACGGCATCAACCGCCTCGGTGCCGAATGGCTGACCCGGGCGCAGATTGGTGACAAGCAGGAACTCTACACCGAGTTCTACCAGCCGCTGGACGTCGGCTCGCGTTACTTCGTCGCGCCCTATGCGGCGTTCGAAGCGCAGAACGTCGACTCAGTGCTCGACAACGATCCAATCGCCCAATATCGGGTGGAACGCTACGGCTTCGGCCTGAATGTCGGCCGCCAGATCGGCAACAACGGCGAAATCCGCTTTGGCGTCGGCGAGGCCTGGGGCAAGGCTGACGTACGGATCGGCGATCAGAATCTGCCGAGCGAACACTTCAACGAAGGATTCTATGCGCTGAAATATTCGTTCGACTCACTGGATAACGTGTACTTCCCCCACGACGGCAAGGACGTCAGCCTGACCCTGATGCAATTCGAACCGAGCCTGGGCTCCGACACGCGCTACCGGCAGTGGGAATTCAAACTGGACAAGGCCATGAGCAGCGGGCCGAACACGCTGATTCTGGGAGGTCGCTACGGGCGCACGCTGGACGATGCGAATGTGGTGACGTCGAGCTTCCTGCTCGGTGGCGCCCGGCAGCTGTCCGGCTTCCGCGAAGATGCCATCTCCGGGCAGAACGTCAGCCTGATGCGGGCCGTGTATTACCGCCGCCTGACGCCACGCGCCTACCTGCCGCTGGACTTCCCGTTGTATGCCGGCGGCTCGCTGGAACGCGGCCGGGCCTGGAACAACGACAACGAGTTCGACAGCGGCTACATCAACGCGGCCAGCGTGTTCATCGGCTTCGACACACCGCTGGGGCCGCTGAATTTCAGCTATGGCCTCAACGATGCCAACGAACAGGCGGTTTATCTGAATCTGGGGCAAACCTTCTGACCCGGATCAGCGAATCCCCGCCAACAGGGTTCGGGCGGTTTGCCTGAGCGGCTCATCGCCCTCTTTCAGCAACTCATTGAGCAAGGCGATCGCACTGTCGAGGTCGCCGTCGTCGATGCAGGTTTGGGCCTTTTCGAGCTTGCCGGCGTTGGCGGCGTCTGTCGGATCCGGCTCGGGCTCCGGCGCCTGCAGGTCCAGCGGTTCCAGGGCCAGTGACTGACCGGGATCGCCAAACTCGTTGAGAAAGTCTTCGTCGATAGCCTGAACTTCAGGCTCGGCGATCCACTCCAGCTCTGTCGTTTCAACGTCATCGCCGGTGGTTTGCGGCAATTCGAAATCCTGCGGCAGGACTTGCAGGCTCGAGCCAAGTGCCGATGGCGCCGAGGACAGTGGGTCCGTAGCCGGGCGGCTGTCTTCCAGATCCCAGCTGGAATCCATCGACAGTTGCTCCAGATTCAGCTCGAAATCATCTTCGGCCAGCGGTGTTGTGGGCGTGGCCTGCTCAACGGGTAACGCGGCAATGACCGGAGCCGCCGCAACCGAAGGTTCAGTCCTGGCCAGTTTCGGATATCGGGCGCGAATCTCGTGCAATCGCTGCTCTTCGACACCGAGCTGGCGCAAGTGGTTTTCCTGATCGTCATAGGCCACCTGATCGCCCTGGCGCCCCAGCACCTCGAGCAACTGCATGCCGAGATCGATGCGCTCCGGTTCTTTTTGCAAGGCGTCACGCAACAGACCGAGCGCTTCGCCCAGTCGTCCGTAGGCCAGATAAATGCCCACGGCTTCCAGCACATCGCCGTTTGTCTGTTCGTCTCGATGCTCGACGGCGCCATGGGCAGCATTAGGACGAACATGTTCGCTGTCATTGAGCTCCGGTTCGCTTCGCTGCGGCAGCACGCGTGCCGGCACGTCCGGAATCACTGCCTGCTGACGTCGGCGGCGAACGATCAGCCCCGCCACCAACCCTCCCAGTAGCACCAGCAAGCCACCGAGCAATGGCCAACTGACGGAGTCGTCCTGAGCCTCCGCCGGCGCAATGACCGGAGCCGGGACCGAGGCAGGCGCCGCCGGGGCTGTGGGTGCCGGAGGTGCCTGCTGGACCTGCGCGAGATGCGCCTGCAGATCGGCCAGCTGTTTTTTGCCGTCGGCGATTTGCACGTCCTGCGCCTGAAGCTTCAGGTTCAGCTCATCGATGGTTTTCTGCAGTTGCTGATTCAGCAGCACACTGGCCGCCAGCTGTTCCGCTTGCGCGTCGTTGGTCGCAGCCGTTTGAGGCGTCGGCGCGGCCGGTGCTGCAGCAGGTTTGTTCTGGGGGGTGGCAGCAGGCGCCTCGGGCGTTGGAAACTCCGAAGACTGCGCATGCACATCAGGTTCGTCGGTGGCCGGCACGATGCCCGGCGAACCCGGCGGATCGATCAGCACCGTGTATTCGCGCAACACATGGCCGTTGGGCTGATTGAGCTGCACCAGGAAATTCAGGAAAGGTTCGTTGACCGGTTTGGTCGAGGTCACCCGGATCAGGTTGCGATTGCCATGCAGGATCGGGGTGAACTTGAGGTCGTTGAGAAAGAACACCCGCTCGACCCCGGCACGGCCGAATTCGTCCGCCGAGGCCAGGCTGGCCGAAAGCTCGCCGGCACTGAGCCCTGCGGCGTCCACCAGGGCAATGTCGGCCTTGAGCGGCTGATTGAGCGCTGAATGCACGGTGATGTCACCGAGACCCAGCGCCAGTGATGCCGTGGACCAGGTGAGAACACCGGCCACCAGCAGCGAATTGGCGCAACGCAGTACTACGTGCCGACTGTCGAGCATGAGCATCCCTTAAATAAGCAAAACCGACTTCTATGGGTTCGCACATCCGGTACGAACACGATATTGCCCAGTAGTTCTTATAGTCTGCCCAGCGCGATCCCTCAAAAAAACGGCACGTCGTTGTGCCTCAAGATTTTTCCAGGTTGGCCAGAATGTGCCCGTGAACCCGCATGCACACCTTCATGTCAGCCTCATCGATACCCTCGAACAACTCCGTGCGCAGTTGCGTGGCGATGGTTTCGATCTGTTCGATCAGCGGGCGGGCCGGGGCACACAGCACGATCTTTTTAGCCCGGCGGTCTTCCATCACGGACTGGCGTTGCACCAGGCCCTGGCTTTCCAGGCTGTCGAGCAATCGTGCGAGGGTCGGCCCTTCGACGCCGACGCTTTGCGCCAGCTCCCGTTGGGTCGGCGCCTCTTCGAAACGAGCCAGATGCAGCAGCACCAGCCAGCGCGCCTGGGACAAGCCCAGACCGGCCAGCCGACGATCCAGTTCGGCACGCCAGCCACGGGACATCTGGGCCAGTTGCATGCCAAAGCGGTGTTGATCGGTTAACGGCATAAAACACTCATGGTTAGACTGAAGAAATAGAGAAAAACTAATTATTAGTCAGCTAAGCATGACATTTGGCTATAGGCAAGAGCCGCCCTGTACTGAATCGTTACATCCGTACAACGGTTTGTGTAAGCAAATGCTCACATCTCGAATTCCGATTGCAGCGCAGCCCTTACGCAATACAGCACACCTTCCGGTACACGACCGGCAAACAGCTCCGCCACTTCGGCGACCGACGGCAACTCGCCCTCGCCGTCGAGGAACGCATCCTGGACTTCGCCCATCAGGTCCTCTGGCAAGTCCAGCGCCTGCTCCAGCGACAATTGCTGCTTGCCGATGGCTTCGGCGAGCATGGTGTAGACGTTCTTTTCCGAGCATTGCAACTGACCGGCAATTTGCAGCGGCGTCATGCCGGCGCGGGCCAGGGTAATCAGTTCGTGGCGCACGTCGGCCACCACTTTCGGCGCCTCGGCCTCGCCGCCCAGCACCTCGAGGAAGGCCTCGCCGTAGCGTTCCAGCTTGCGTGCGCCGACGCCGCTGACCCGAGCCATGTCCGCCAGCGAAGTCGGCTGGCTGCGGAGCATTTCCAGCAGGGTCGAGTCGGGGAAGATGACGTACGGCGGCACACCATGTTCTTCCGCCAGTTTGCGCCGCAGGGCGCGCAAGGCTTCCCACTGTTCGCGTTCTTCGCCACGCACCAGTTGGCTGGCCTGGCTCTTGCTGCCGCTCTTGGCGGTGATTTGCGGTTTGAGGTCGCGGCGCAGCTCCAGGCTCACCTCGCCCTTGAGCAGCGGTCGGCAGGTGTCGCTCAGGCGCAGCCCCCCGTAGCCTTCGTGATCGACGTCCGCCAGACCACGGGCCACCAACTGGCGGAACAGCGAACGCCATTCGCTCTCCCCCAGCGCCTTGCCCACGCCGAACACCGACAGGTGCTGATGGCCGAAGCTGCGGACTTTTTCGTTGTCCTTGCCCAACAGCACGTCCACCAGATGGCCGACACCGTAACGCTGGCCGGTGCGATAGATCGCCGACAGCGCCTGACGCGCAGGCTCGGTGGCGTCCCAGGTCTGCACGCCGTCGATGCAGTTGTCGCAGTGGCCGCACGGCTCCGGCATGTCTTCATCGAAGTACGCCAGCAGTGCCTGACGGCGGCAACGGGTTTCTTCGCAGAGCGAGAGCATGGCGTCGAGCTTGTGCTGCTCCAGACGCTTGTGGCGTTCGTCGCCTTCGGAGTTCTGCAGCATCTGCTTGAGCATCACCACGTCCTGCAGACCGTAGGCCATCCACGCGTCCGCCGGCAGGCCGTCACGACCACCACGTCCAGTTTCCTGGTAATACGCCTCAAGGGATTTCGGCAGGTCGAGGTGCGCGACGAAACGCACGTTGGGTTTGTCGATACCCATGCCGAACGCCACGGTGGCGACCATGATCAGGCCTTCCTCGTTGAGGAAGCGCTTCTGGTGATAGGCGCGCAGATCGTTGGGCAGACCGGCGTGATACGGCAACGCCGGGAAGCCCTGCTCGGTGAGAAACGCGGCCACCTCCTCCACCTTCTTGCGCGACAGGCAGTAGACGATGCCGGCATCGCTGCGCCGTTCGGCGAGGAACGCCAGCAACTGCTTGCGCGGCTGCTCCTTGGGCACGATGCGGTAGAAGATGTTCGGCCGGTCGAAGCTCGAGAGGAAACGCTCGGCGTTCTGCAGGTGCAGACGGGTGACGATTTCTTCCCGGGTGCGCTTGTCGGCGGTGGCGGTCAGGGCGATGCGCGGCACGTCGGGGAACATTTCCGCCAGTTGCCCCAGTTGCAGGTATTCCGGGCGGAAATCGTGGCCCCATTGCGATACGCAGTGCGCTTCATCGATGGCGAACAGCGCGATGTTCAAGCCTTGCAGGAACGAGAGCATGCGCGGCTGCACCAGACGCTCCGGCGCCAGATAGAGCATTTTCACTTCGCCGCGCTTGATCCGGTTGGCGAGGTCGCGCTGTTGCTCGGCGCTCAAGGTGGAGTTCAACGCGGCAGCCGCCACGCCCAGCTCTTCGAGGGTGGCGACCTGATCGTCCATCAGCGCGATCAGCGGCGATACCACCACCGCCAAGCCCTCGCGCAGCAGCGCCGGCACCTGGAAGCACAGGGACTTGCCGCCGCCGGTCGGCATCAGGACAAGGGCATCGCCGCCACTGGCCACGCGCTCAATGATTGCACCCTGACGGCCACGGAAACTGTCGTAGCCGAAGATGTCCTTGAGGACGCGTTGAGCCTGTTCGAGCATAAAAACTCCAAAAATCCACCGAAACATCCCTGCACAGGCTGGTTCAAGACAGCCGAGGCTGCTTTAAACAAAACGTAAGGGCGCATTGCATGACGCCGTACAGATTCAGCCGCGACACCGGCAGGGATCGCAAAGCGCGGCAGTATACCCGAGCCCTCCCCGGCAAAGGGCACCGCCGATAAGAAGCTTGTGCGGGCAAATCTGCCGTGCGGCTGGCTTGAGGGCTCAAGAAGGCCTAGAATTCCCGCATTGTTTATTCCCCCAAGGTAGCCCTTTAATGTCCTTCGCCGAGCAACTAACCCGCCTGCAAGTCTTCCTCGACGCCGACGAGCTGCATGAAGAGGCGCTGGACTACGTGGCCGCTCACGGCTACCTGACTGCGCTGTCGATCTGCGCCGACGTGGTGCCGGATCGTGAGTGGATCGACGCCCTGTTCGCCGAAGAGCCGCATTACAGCAGCGAAGCCCAGCGTGAAGAGATCGAAGCCACGCTGATCGGCCTCAAGGCCCACATCGCTCGCCAACTGGCGTCGGATGAAGAATTCGAGCTGCCATGCGAACTGGACCTGGGCGACGAGCCGGACGATTCCGAACTGCGCGGCTGGTGCATCGGCTTCATGGAGGGCGTGTTCCTGCGCGAAGCGGCCTGGTTTGAAACCGCCGAAGAAGAAGTCAGCGAAATGCTCCTGCCGATCATGGTCGGTTCGGGCCTGTTCGACGAACAGCCAGAGTTCGAAGACATCGCCAAAGACGCCAACCTGATGGACGACATGATCGTGCAGATCCCGGAAGCCCTGACCGCGCTGTACCTGCTGTGCCAGGCACCCGACGAAAAACCGGCGATCCTCAAGCCACGTCACCACTAAGCTCCGGCCTATGGACAACCCCATAGGCAACCGCCCCCTGATGTTGCGCTACATCCTGCTGGCCATCGGCTGGCTCAGCGTGGCATTGGGGGTGATCGGGATTTTCCTGCCTGTTCTCCCCACCACCCCTTTCCTCCTGCTCGCAGCCGCCTGCTTTGCCCGCAGCTCTCCGCGCTTCTACCAATGGCTGGTCGAGCATCCCCGGCTCGGGCCATGGATCCGCGATTACCTCGATGGCAACGGCATACCGCTCAAGGGCAAGGTCTACGCGATCGGGCTGATGTGGGCGAGCATTCTGTTCTCGTGCTACCTGGTGCCGCTGCCTTGGGCTCGGGGGTTCATGTTGACCAGTGCGGTGTTGGTGACGGTCTACATTCTGCGACAGAAAACCCTGCACAAACGCTGAGCGCTCAGCAACCGTTCGTCGAAAAACCCTGCTCACCTGTCAGATCTGACAGTAGCCAGGCGATCGATTTCAAACATTAAATCACTCCGTCGCCCATCCCTCGACAGGAGTGTCTGCCATGTTAAAAAAGCCTGTAAAAAGAGTTCCCGCTTTGGCACTTGTCGAGCTGGAAATTCCCGACAAGCAACCAGATAAATTGCCTTCCGATGAGTGGGGGATCAATTGGGCAGCGGCGATGGGGGTACATCCAGAGAGAGGCCTGCAAACTTACATTTACCCCTGGACCCAAATGGGAGAAGGCGATAAGGCCGAGCTGCTAATGGATGGCAATGTTGTTGATCAGATCACCATCAAGGAAGCCGCCGAGGTGGGACAGCGCGCAACGCTGTTCGTCCCCTCCCGGCACGCACAGACAGGCTCGCATACCCTGTCTTACCGCATTACCCGCCTCAATCAAGCGCCGGAAACGCAGACACCGGCGACCAGGATATATATAAAAATCGATATTCCGGGGGGACAAGATACGCTGCCAGGCCCCGGCCACTCCGAACTGTTCATGTATATCGATCCGGAAATCGTCAACGGCATCGTGGACAAGGACATAGCAGATGAGGGCGTGTTGATTGTCATCCGCCCTGCGTCCGGCACCGGCCTGCCTTATCCCAATGCCGCAGAAGGGGATGTGATCATCGTGAGCTGGGGTGGTGTATTCGTGCAGTCCCCACCTCTGACTGCCGCACAAATCAATGACCCGGACAACAACCCGATCGAAATCCTGATAGACAAAAGTGTCATTGAAGAGGCCGGCGATACCGACGATTCCGGTCTCGCTGTAACGTTCAGGCCACGTGACAAGGTATTCAATTACGCAGAAGACTGGTGCAAGGAAACCCGGATCAGAGTCTCGGTGGGCATAAATCTTCTGTTCGCCCCTATTGTCGAACGGGCCCTCAACAATATTCTTGATCTTGAGAAGCTGGGTGATGACGACGTCATCGCTCAAGTGGTAGCCAGAAGTCCAGACTTCAAGCATGACGACAAAATCGAACTGACGATGCGCGGCACCACAGTAGATGGCGATCTGATCGAAGCCGTTGCTCCCTTGGTGACCATCGACAACTTGCCACACACCTACGAGTTGATTATCCAGAACTCGGATGCGCGCAAACTGGCAAAAACACAAGTGACTTTCTCCTATCGACTCATTCGTGCCGGCAGCACCGACCCTCTGCGTTCCAAAGGCCAGTTCGTGCAGATTGTGGGCGAAGCCGATCAACTGGCCGCCCCGATTCTCGACGATGCACAAAATGGTGCGATTCCCGACGACCTCCCGAGTACCACTTTGCGAATCCCGCACAATCCGGTCATTGAAGTCGGTATGGCAATCGAAATCAGATGGTTCGGCACACGGCCCGATGGCAGTACGTATGATCCCGACTTCGAAGATGAGTGGTATTTCCCGGACCAGTCCGAGGTGGACAACCCAAACGGTTTTGGCATCCCCATTGACGGCAAACACATTCACACCCTCAAAGGCGGAAAAGTCGTCGCGTCCTATACATTGCTGATGGACAAGGACGGCGAAATCATCAGGCGCCTTTCCCGACCTGCTGCCTCCGTCAATGTCGGCGAATCGCAGTTTGAACTGGTCAAGCCCATCGTTCTGGGAGAAGTGAATGGTGGACTGGAACCCGGCGACCTGCCCGCAGGCGTCAGCAGACTGACCGCACCAAAACCCACAGGTACTCTAAGTAAAGCCAAGGACGAGGTGACGTACACCTGGGACGGTGAGGTCACCGGCAAGACCGAAGACACGATCACACTGAATGCACTCTCGGCCAACAAGGATGTTAATTTCACACTGAATGCCGCATTTGTAGCTGCGCATATTGAGCCCAACCGCGGAAAAAAAATTACTGCGTCCTACAGGATCTGGCGCTTCGAAACCGACACCACCAGCTATTCCAATCCTCTGCCCTTTGTCGTCGGCGAGGCAGAGCAACCACTGCTCGATCCAGCGGAAGTGGTGCAGGCCCCCGATGGAATCCTGGACCCCGCCAACGCCCCGGACGGTGCAACCGTCAGAATTGCCGCCAACCGGCCAGAAAACGCCGGCGATCATTTTTTTATGACGTGGGCCACGACGGACAACGTGACAGTGCACGAGGACGACAAAACCGTCAGCGGAAACAACAAGGGCAAACCCGTCGAGTTCACGGTTGACCGGCCCACCGTGCTGGCCTGCCAGAACAAGGATGTGCTGATCCGTTATTACGTGGAACTGTTCGAGGGTGGTCAGCGCCGCGGTGAAGATTATCCGCTGAGAGTCGAGGCAACGGAGTTCAACCTGCCAGACGCCACGTTCAAGGAGGCAACCGGCCCTCAAAATGATCAGTTGAACCCCGACGATGTTTATCCAGACGGCGCGACGGTGGTGATACCGGCAACCGCCCTTCTGAAGGAAGCCGACGAAATCAAGGTAACGGTAGAGGGTCAAACCACCACTACGTATCCGCATACAGTGACGCCCGGGCAGGCCGACAAAGAGCTGGCCGTGATCAAGGTGCCGCATAGCGTGATCAACGCCAACGACGGGCGAAGCATCGCCTTGAACTACGAAATCAAACGCAAGGCCGGCGGAACCGATGGTCCTTCCGACCCGACGGTCTACGATGTGCGCAAGGTGATCGGCAGCGGCAAGTTGCTGATCATGGGAGCCCGCTACAACAAGGGAATTTATCGGGAGACCAGTTCCAGCTGGCTCATTTCCGCCTTCAATGCACAGACCCTGCAACGCGTGCAGGCCGAGTGGAAATACGCTGACGACAGCACCTGGACAAAAGCGGAAACCTGGGTTGATACCCATCCGTATGCCCCCTTGCAAGTTCGCACCAGCGACGATCAGGTCACCCTGAACAGAGTGAATATATTTGGCACCGGTGGCCCGGGCACTCCCGCCAATGACGGGGCATTCGTGGCGCTGCGGGACAAGAACAATCTGGCAGCCTGGGGTAACCCGTTGAATGGCCAGAAAATCCCGCCAACCTTTCAGACGTTCACCGACATTGCCAAGGCTGCTTGTTCCGGCAGTTCTTATGCGGTGATTCGTACCAACAACTTCACTGTCGCCTGGCCCGGGTCTGCAGGTCAGGGTGGAGAAATGGGCTCGGTGGTTCCTACGGACTTCAAGCTGCTCGCCGGCAACAGCGTGGCTATTGCGGGTATCAAAACCAATGGAACAGTCCATGCCTGGGGCAACGCTCCCAAAGGCGGGACCCCGCCCGCCGAAATCCTGGCCTTGAGAGATGCAGTCGAACTGGCGCCTGCCGGAGATGCTTTCGCCGTCCTCAGAGCGAACGGTCAGGTGATGGCCTGGGGAGGTGGAGCGGGGTTTGGCGGTGTTGTTCCTGCAGATATCGCAAGCCTCACCGATATCAAACACATGATCGGCAATGGGCACGCTTTCGCTGCACTTCGGAGAAACGGAAGTGTGGTCGCCTGGGGCGATACTGCGAAAGGCGGCACCGTATCCGACGAAGTCGCCGGCCTGACCAACATCAAGGTGCTTGCCTGTGCAAATGCTCAAGCCTTTATCGTCATGCTCATGAGCGGACAAATCGCGGGTTGGGGACCTGCCACCTATGGCGGGACAATACCTGCGGATATCCGCTCCCTGACGGATATCATCTCAGTCGTCTCCAGTTCGAATGCGTTTGCAGCGCTTCGATACAGCGGTCACGTCGTCGGATGGCCCGAGACTAATTCGGGTGGGCTGATACCTGACGCGATCGCTGGCAGGGACGATCTTGTTCAACTGGCCGCCACCGCTGGAGCGTTCGCCGCCGTGTGCAGAGATGGAACCGTGGTGGCCTGGGGAGACCGATTGCTCGGCGGAGATACCACGCCCGTAGCCGCCAAGCTGGTCAACGTCACCGCGATCTACGCCAACCGTCATGCCTTTACCGCACTCACTTCCGACGGCGAAGTCGTGACCTGGGGCAATGCTCTCGCTGGCGGCGACAGCAGCGCCGCTCAAGACCGGCTCAAAGGCCAGGTGTCGTACTACGCCAATGCGGCTACCCGCGGTCTGGCGCTCAAGGCCAGCCGCCTGGCCAGGCTCAATACCCCCTGACACCCTCGACGATGCCTTGCCGTGCGGCGCTCACCCGAGCGCCGCCTATCTGATTTGAGGAGAGGGAGACATGAGCCAGACCAACAACAATCTGCGGGAGCCCACTGTAGACGAAGCGCCCAACGGCGTTCTGGATCCGCAAACGCTTCCTCCCGGAGGGGCGACCGTCAGGATAAAGCCCTGGACGCCAATGACGTTCCGCGATCACGTTTACCTGTTCGTCGGCAAGACCTACACCGATGACCTGCCGATCAGCGCCAGCGCAGTCGGCAAGGATGTCACGTTCAAGGTTGACGCTTCGGAATTTGTTGCCGACGAAAATGACATCGTACCGATTCGCTACGAAGTACAGCTGTACCAGAACACTCGCGAACCTTCGGACATCCTGGATCTGAAATTGCAGACGGGTTTCGACGCTGCCGCCACACTGGATCTGAGCACTGAAAACTACGTCGTCTCCGTCGACAAACCACCGCTTGCCCCTCCCCCGGCGGCGCGCATGACCCGGGAAGCCACTTGGGGCCAGGCTCCCTACACCTGGGACAGCACTGATCCGCTGATTGCCAGGGCCGATGCACAATCGGGCGAGATCACCGCCCTGCGCAACGGCGCCTGCAAGATCCGCGCGACCGACAGCCAGAGCCAGAGCAGAGAGTACCCACTGACCGTCAAGGGCATTCAGGAGGTGCACTTCCTCAGTGCCGGCGCGGATTGGCAGGGCATGACCAGAATCTGCACCGCCGCAAAGCTGCAACCGATCACCCTCGCCCAGACGAAACGGTTATGGACGCTTTATTTTCCCGACAGCGGACCCGTCGCGGATTTCCTTGGGTGGTTGAACTACCCGGTATGGACCGCCGACGTCCTGGGCGCCAACACCGCCTGGACGTACGACCTCAACGGCTCCTCGGTCAATGACAACGCCACCAGCCAGGACACCGCCTCGTTCTGGCAGGTCCTGGGTGTTTCCCGGGATTGAACACGGTGACCGAAGACTTGCGGAGAACACCATGCAAAAGACTTCTCGAATCAAGTTTCTGCTGCTCGCGTTGTTGCTGCTCATCAGTGTCAGCCAGGCCGCCACCGGCCCGGAAACCGCGCAGCTGCTCAACCAGCGCTACCAGAACACCACAACCCAGTGTCCTGGCGACAACCCGGCGTATTTTTGCAGCGGCGTGTTGCTGCGCGGCAGTGAGGGCACGCAAGTGTTCTGGAAGCACTCGACGCAAGCCGTACAACTGGGCGCCGAGGGTTTCAATTACCTGCGCGCCGATCTTGATACTCGCTCGCTGACGCAAGCATACGGTGCCGTGTTCAGCGATCAATTCACGGCCATCGGCCAGGACAAGGCACTGGATGTGCTGTGTGCCTACCCGTTCGAGTTTGCGGTTCAGGGCACGCGCCCCGATTTCGGTTGCGGGTGGACAGCGACGGTCAAGGCTCAGGATGCCAGCTCCTGCACGACCCAGGGTGCGACCGACGTCCAGAGCTGGCTTGCGCACTTTGCACAACAGGGCAATCAGCCTGCGAAGCAATGCTCGCTCAGCACTCAAGACCCTGCGCAGTTCAGCGCCAGTCTGATCGCACACCAACGGATCGGCACCGAATGGTCTGTCCAACCTACGCTGCTGCAAATAAAGAACTGGGACGACCAGGCTCCGAAGCGACTGCCACTGCAAGGCTTGTTCTACGACGTGACGAAGACCGGCTCACTGCTGGGCGCACAAAAGGATCAACGCGACTATTTCAACGCCACCGGCGACTGGCTGCCGGTCCTGCGCATGGACCTGAGCCAGAAACCGGATGCGGTGTTCGGGTTCAATCAGCAGGATCAGTTGTACATCGGCTATCAGGTCGCGGCGAAGATGAATGCGCGGTATGCCGATACGGCCGCGACTTGCCGGGACAACTCGGTGGCCCATAACTGCAATGGTGTTCTGATCCGCGGTGCAAATGCTTCCGAGAGTTACAGAGCGTGGAATCCCAGTCCAAATTCAGTCTCTCGTAACGGCGTATCGTTCTCTTACCTCAGAGCGGACGTTGGCACTATCAGGCTGTTTGATACCCAAGGTTTTACATTCAAGGAGTCACACGCCCCGACTGCCCACCCGGGCACCCTTCGCTGCGCTTATCCAGCCAATGCGAGCACTTCCGGTATTCCTGACAGTTGCCGAGCCAGTTGTGCATCACAGAACATCACGACCGTCGCTCAGTGGCAGGCAAAATACGCCAGCTCTCCTGGGGGCAGTTGCGCATTCGGCAATTCTCCCGCCGACTTTCAACTCAGCATTTCCGTAAGGTCAACCATGACTGACACAGCAAGGCAGCAATGGAACGAAATCATCATTGCGGCGTGGCCGCAGGACATTCCACGGCAAATCCCGCTTGAAGCATTGTTTTATATAGCTGGCAGCAGTCCAGGATTGAATAACGCCAAGTTCATTCAACGTGACTATTTTCAGCACACTGCCCGTTACCTGCCCATTTTGCGGCTCACGCTGACTGCGTCGGGTCTGTCACCATTTTCCTTTGATACAACCGATCAAAGCGTTCAGGGAACATCTATGCAGACACTTGCCAATGGCATTACTCCTCGGGCCTCGAATGGCGATTGACCATGAAATCCGGATACATGTTGCACAACAGGCAATCAGCCCGGAAAGCAATGCTCGCTCAGCACTCAAGACCCTGCGCAGTTCAGCGCCAGCCTGGTGGAGCACCAGCGTATCGACACCGATTTGGTCTGCCATACCCACGCTGCTGCAAATCAGAGCCGGGACGACCAGGCTCCGAAGCAACTGCCACTGCAAGGCCTGTTCTACGACGTGACGAAAACCGGCTTGTTGGCGGGGAAACGCCGTGAGCTCGGACCGTTGGTCGAAAACCTACGCTCACCTGTCAGATCTGACAGTACCCCTCCCTCCTCTCCTCAGGTTCAATAAAAAACCGTCTGCGATCCCATTGCGTGCTCTTTCAGGAGTTTCGTCATGCTCACCAACAGTCCTCTCCTTTTTCCCAATCTCGACCAGACCGGCACGCTGGCGCTTCGGCCCATGCAGATCAGCGGCGCAGTCACGCCGGTCGAGGATGCCGATGGCGGAATCAATATTGCAGTGGTAGAGGAAAGCGCCAGCGGGGTGCTGTGCGTAATTGTGGCGTACCTTGACATGCTGGAAGGGGATAAAAATGTTGTTTATTGGGACGACGTTCAGGTGTTCACCCGAATGGTTGAACCGGGAGAAAAAGACAGGCATCTGTTTTTTTACCTGCCCAAAGAGCTGTTCACTCCCGGTCTGCATAAATGCTTTTACGAATTGACCCGCTTCGGCGCAGCTGCGCCGGACGATCCCTCTGTGGTGTCACTGTTTTTTGTCAATCTCACCAGCCCCGGCGGCCGAGACAGGGAACCTCATCTACCCGACGGGCACTCCGAACTGCACATCGCGCAATTGCCGCAGGAAATCATCGATCAGGGAGTGATCGACGCCGACTGGGCGAAAAAAGGCGTTCCGCTGACTGTCCGTCCCTACCCGGAAATCAGGGTGCGGGACAGAATTCTGATGCGCTGGGGCAGTCATACCTTGCTCCCTCATCTCGTCACGCAGGGTCAGGCGGAAGGCAAGGATCCCATCGTGATCGTCGTAAAACAGGAAGACATTCTGGCCGGTGGCGACAGTGCGGCACTGGAAATCAAGTACGACCCTCACGATGAAGTCTGGAACTGGTCTTCCCGGCACTCCAAACGCACACGGATCGCCGTCGACGCCGGCGCCTGGCGCCTGCCAGCCCCGATCATCAAGGAGTCGATCAATGGCATCATCACGATCATCGACTTGAACCAGAAGGACGTCACGGTCCAGGTTCATATCCAGGGCTCGGATTTCGCGCTGAACGACTCGGTGAAAATGACCTGGATCGGCACTCCCTTCAGTGGCAAGCCGTTGATTCACGCGGAATCCAGAACGGTGTCGAACATCCCGAGTGTCATGGATTTCCCAGTGCCTTATGCGCAAGTCCGCGCCATCGCCATGGGCCGGGCCGATGCCTCCTACGTACTGACGAAAGCAGACGGAAGTCCGCCGTTGTCCTCCAAACGTGAGTTCGCCGACGTGGTGGGTGACGTTTTGATGCCGGACGCACCGACAATTGACGAGTTGGTGGGTGACATACTCGAATCGGACCGACCTTACGCCACGGTATTGATCATGTACCTGACCATTGCCAATGGCGATCTGGTCGCCGGTCACTGGATAGGTGAAACGTCCAACGGTCAGCCCTATGTCCATGAGTTCACTCATACCGTCAGTGACAATGAGGCAAAAGAAGGCGGTTTCACTGTTTACGTCGACAAAGAGCACATCCGCGTGCTCGACAAGGGCAGCCTCGATCTTTGGTACACCGTGTCCAATGACAAGCCCGAACTCTACGGCGTCAGTGATTCGGAGCATCTGCGGGTCAAGGTGCAGGGGATTCCCGCGACATTGCCTGCTCCCAAAGTGGAAGAAGAGAATCCGCCCGGAATTCTAGACCCCACCAATATCTCCGATAAAGCCACTGTTCTCATCGACTACACAGGAACCGTCCGAGAAGACATTCTGCGCTATTACTGGATGGCCCCTAACCCCGTCGACAGTGTCAGCGACTGGATTCCCATCACCACCCTGATCGCTGGCAAACCCGTACGTTTCCGCGTGGATGCGCGATTTGTAACAAGCAACATCGGGCAGCTAGTAAAAGTGCGTTATTCATTGTGGCGTGCTGCTACCCGGCAATACGAATACTCGGCCGAACTCAATTTCTTGGTGAGCGAGCCCATTGGGGAGTAAATCCCACCCGAGGTCAGACAGGCCCCAAATGGCACTCTGGACCCGATTCAAGGACGCGACGGT
This sequence comes from Pseudomonas sp. R43(2017), assembly GCF_002112345.1. Classification (NCBI taxonomy): domain Bacteria; kingdom Pseudomonadati; phylum Pseudomonadota; class Gammaproteobacteria; order Pseudomonadales; family Pseudomonadaceae; genus Pseudomonas; species Pseudomonas sp. R43(2017). Next base: position 428,998 of record NZ_NEHJ01000003.1, on the reverse strand, counting down.
GTCGATGTCTTGGTTCGCTATCCGAGCATGAAACCTTACGTCGACAAGATCACGTTGAAATGGCGGGGAACACCCGGCGAGGGCTCTTCCGAGGATCTGGAGTTACCGGGCGACGCCAGCGGCGTAGTCGAGTTTCATCTGAACAGTTCAGTGGTCGGCCCTAACGTCGGTAAATACGTCAAGGTCAGCTATGTCGTTTCACGCTATGGAAAGACAACCGACTCACAGGAGTTGGATTTGCTTGTTGATCAATTCAAGGACCCTGAAAAGGAATTGCCTCGCCCCGAAGTTCCACAGGCATCGAACGATGTGCTGGATTTGATTTTCTTTAGCGGCAATGCGCAAGTTCTGGTCAGGCCATGGCCGTTTATTGCACTCAAACAGTGGCTATGGCTGCGACTGCAAGGCAAAACCGACTCGGGCGCCGATTACGAGATCAAACTGCTGGACGGCGTGGAAATATCTGATGCACAAGTGCGCAATGGCTTGAATCAAACATTGCTTCGAAGCGAACTGATGAAACTGGGCCACTCCACACCGGCAACCTTGATTTGCAAGGTCACGCTCGTCGGCAGTCCTCTCGAAAGCGCCGCTATCGAGTTCCCACAACGACGACTGACCATCAGAACCCGCTACGACTATCTGCCCTGAAATCACTCTGGTTACGGATTCCAAAGGCGCAGTTGTGCAGGGGGGCATCACTTTTGACAAGTCAGTGACGGTCATGGGTAAAGCAACGGTGAATGAACGAATCCGCTTGCGCGATGCAGCCAGCTCAGTGGGTGAATACACCGCCGATGGCGCTGGCGAGTGGAGAGCTCCCCTCACCGGGTTGGCCGAAAAAAGTTACAGCCTCACCGCCCTTGCACTGTACGGCGACGGCGCGGTCTCTGCACCACCTCGTACTTTCCGGGTTGCGGCGGCCGTCCAGCCGACTATCACCAGCGTAACTGATACGGCCGGCAACAACATCGTTGACGGCGGATCGACAACCCAGCCCACTGTTGCGATCAGCGGTCGCGCGCCCGAAAACGCCACGATCGATCTCTATGATGGAAACGCACCGTTGCGATCGTTACCGGTGACCAACGACGTCTGGAACTTGCCACAAACAAGTTTCGCACCGGGAGAGCATACCATTACCGCCCGCAGTACAAATGGCACAGGGCTCACATCCACCGTGCGCAAATTCACCAGTGTTGCGGGGCTGACAAGAGACTTCACCGATTTTGCCAATCAGAACTGGAACAACTGGGTCGGAGGGCCAGGAGTTGACCCAAGGGATCTGCGATTGCGCAACGTGAGTGGCGACTGGAGATTCCACAACTACACCTACACCGAAAGATCCAGTGGAGTGATCATTCAAAAGACGCTGAACAATCTGCTGGTGGGGCGTCAGTATCGCTTCTCTATCAAAGCCATTCGATTCGATGGGAGATTTGCGCTGCCTTCACTGTCGATCAGGGCGGCTGGCAACCGTATTGCAGGCCCAACCCAAATAACTTCGCTGACCAACTGGGTGACTTTATCAGGTACCTTTATCGCTACTGCTACCACCATCATTGTGGACGTTTACAGCAATGTCTCCACAGGCGGGGGGAACGACTATGAAATCGATGACATAGAGATCGTAATCATTTGATCGACCGAGCTGTTCGATATCCAACCAGAGGGAATGGTTGAACGATAGGCACCAATGAGTACAGTCAAACTGTGCCAGGTACAAAAAAGCCGCTACCCCCTGACGGAGTAGCGGCTTTCTGATACCTGGGTATCGTGACTTACCAGCTGTACCGCACCCCCACATTCCCCCCCCAAGGCTGCTCAATATGCTCGCCATTGGCGTAATCCAGATCGACATGCACCTGCCATTTGTCAGACAGCGCCACTGCCACACCCGTACCGAACTCCGCCCGGGAACCGGACAGGTCGTTGTTGAACACGTTGTCGTTGACCTTTACCTCGTTGTTGTTCGCAAACTCATGTGCAATGGCTGCGCGCACATAAGGTTGCGCCACAGCACCGTTGCCAATGTCGAAGTTGCGCCCGAACGTGGCGCCTGCCTTGCCCAGGAGTGAACGGGTGCGATCGCCATCGGCCTGCATGTCGTTGTCCAGGTTGAAGCGTTTGCCCTGGATCTGCGCAGCCGAAAACTGCGCGAAAGGTTCGATGAAGTAATCGTCGCTCAACTTGATGTGACGACCGGCCTCAACCGATGCACTGACACCCCAGTTGTCGTAATCACCCTTGGCACGCGTGCCGTCACTCAGACTGACCTTGGCCTCGTTCTGGAACCGGTTGAATTTCAGCACGCCGTCAACGTAGTAACCGGTGTCGTGGTCCATCCACGTCACGTAAGGCCCGAAGTAGTAACTCTTGACCGTGCCCGAGGTGCCGTGTTCAAGACTCAGGTCCGATTGACTGTAACCACCCATCACGCCCACCAGTACATCGCTGTCATTCACCCGGGCATCGGCTCCGAGGGATAGTCCTTGCTGGTTCTGCTGGTACGTCACGCCGGAACTCTCGGACACGTTGTACTGATTGCCATAGGTGCGTGCCCAGGCGCCCGACTGTCCACCGTTGAAGCGCAACTCACCCATGCGGCTGCGCAGTGAACTGGCTTCGCCGTACAACAGGGTAATTGGAGAGTTGAACAAGGCCAGCACCGCACTGGCACCAGGGCTGATCTCCCGGGTGGTCGGATCGAGGAACCACTCTGTACCGCCAGCTCCTCCGGGTCGCTGGGCCAGGTCATAGGACCAGGTACCGAGATCCACTCGCCCGCCCGTCAGCGCAAAGTGCGCATCGCCAGCAGCCGTGTGCACCAGGGTCAGTTGCTGTGGATTCACCGCATCCAGGCCGGACGCCGCTACCAGCAAACCGAACTGCCCGGTCGCCACACCGGTGACATTGAGGAAGTCATGCTGCCCCGTGGCGAAGTTGCCCTTCATGGCGAACGTACTGGAACCATCCGGCGAGCCGGCGAGCGTACCGACGTTCAACTGGTAGAAGGTATTCGGCACATCCTGCGCACCAAAGCGTACCGTCCCACCATTCATGGCGAGCGTTCCTACGGTGTCGTTGCCCGTCAGGGTCCAGATCGAACCACTGTTGACGGTCACGCCGTTGACCTTGTCGAGACGACCGATGAATTGCGAACTGTTCTGCAGGGTGACGTTGGCGCTCGAACCGTTTTCGACCAGCACATCGCCGGTCATCCGGCCTTGATCGAAGGTCAGGTTGCCGGTGCTGTTGCCGGCGATGTTGATGTTGCCCTGCAACTCGCTGTTGGCGACGGTCATGGCGGCGGTGGAGGCGCCCTGGACGTCGAGCAGGAGGTTGTTGCCGGCGAGCAGGTGCGAATTGTTGAGTACTTCGATACTTGCCAGGGCACCACCTTCAACAAGAATGGCTGCTCCTGCCCTACCCTCCAGGCTCGCCGCGTTCAACCTCAAGTGTGAGTCTCCGAGCCCCGCTCCATCTGCTGCTATCCGTGCGCCGTTTTCACCACCACTGATTCTGGTACCGTTCGCGCTGACGCTGCCGCCGAAATAGTCGATGCCGACGCTACTGGCCTGAAGACCCGAAACCTCGCCGCCATTGAGTTCAAGCGAACTCAGTCCGGTAATCAGCACGCCCGACGTCCCACCTCTGAGAACACTGTCACTGACCACTGCCGTCGAGCCCGTGTTCGTACCGGACTGACGTGTCAACCACAGCGCAGAGCTATCACTGGTGAGTGTCGTGCCACTCAACGTGGCCTGACCGTTGAAAACGCTGATCGCGCTGCTGCCACTGCGTCCGGCAAACGTGCCGCCGACCGCGTTGAGCGTCGAACCGGACTGGATAAACACTTCGAATGTTTGCGCGCCATTCGCATTCAAAGCCCCCCCATCGGATACCAAATAATTGTCGGTGACAGTGGAGGCATCAATGTTGAGGTTTTGACCAGCCCCGACGGTTGTCAAAGCCATGGATAGAGGGCTGAAGACAAGCGCCGGGAAAAAAAACGGTAGGTTCGCTCTCCAGGCAAAATTAAAGGAGGCAAGCGATAAATACTTCTTCATGACAGCTTCTCCAGAATGGGTTATCCGACTCCCGTTTGGGTGGAGGGCGCGCAGCTTATTCAGTAAGTCCGATTCTTTATGTAGGAGAAATCCGAAAATCATTGATGATTTTTCGACCCACCAAATAAAAAACCATCGATAGCACCTCTTTTCATCAGCAACACATTTTCATGAGCGTAAAAAAGGAAGATAAAATCTTCCTTTTTTATCACCCCCTTCCGCCCTATATAGGGCATTGATTACCATCACCATCACGCACAACCACTTGTACCTCATGCTCATTCGAACCCACTTCACGCCCATCTATAGTTGTTGTGCAGCGAATTTTCCCACTCCCATCCTTGATCGGCTCAAGCGCTGTAGCAAGAGGCAGATACACTGAAAACCCCTCCACATGCTCATTACCACTCAGTGTCTTTGTAAATTCAAAATCATCTACAGGCACAGGCCCTGTATCATCATAAGTTGTACCCTCCCAAACAAATGACAAGGTCATACCGGATTCCAAAGGCTCACCGCCCTTCATATCGACCACGGCAGCCCTCCCCACATTGGAAATATTCCTGAGCGAAGAGCAATTCAAAAACTCTACACCACTGAAGAACACCGTATTGGCGACTGTCACCTCGGGCAGTTTTATATCAATGACGAACACACTGACAGGCTGACGAAGAGATGGATTAGGATTTCCGTCCGGAAGTGTCGGATTGGTAATTTCGTAATGGACAGGAATCGCAGAGCCATTACCTTGTGCGGTGATAAAGTCGGCCGGGATAACAAAGTCCACAGGATCACCATCCACTTCAGTGCCGTCGACCGTGTAGATTCCTCCGGGCGCAGGAACTGGGACTTTATTCCAATACAACCGATAGACATCACCCGTCACACGCACATCATCAATAACAGTAGTCGCAGTACCGTCTTCCCCCGCATCTATAAGTTCAAACTTGTTTGGGTCGGTCGTATTTTTTGCCTGAACGACTACCGGAGCCAGGTTCGGATTGCCGACTTCAGGATCCTCCGGATCAGGTGGAAGTGTTCCCGGCCGTCTTAGATCGACATTCACTGGAACGGCAGTCCTTTCAGGATATTCCTGACCGCCACGCCATATTGAATACGATGTACTGATAGCCCTGGGCCCGAGACCGTTACGTTTTACGTTCTCATAGGGAACCTCGAAAATCGCCGGCATCCCGTCGGCTACACGTTTTCGTGGTTGCGCAATCCCGTCCCAGATCAGAGCGATTTCATCCAGTGGACCTGGATTGTCATAGGCCCGGATTACGACCCCCACATCAGGGAAAGCATCCTTGATCGTGATGAGATTGTCGGGAGCAGGGGCTTCAGGCACCTCTAGTGGCTTCAGATTGCTGGGCGCCGCAGTCAGTTCGACAACAACGTCAAGCTCATGTGAAGTGGGCGCCTCGTTACCTACCCGATCCCTCGGTTTGTAGTAGATGATACGTGGGCCTTCACGACCGTTTTCGACCTGAGCCTTGGTCATATCGACAATCATGTCCGAAGTCGTATCGTCTGGAGCGGTATAGGTACCAATATAAGTTCCGGGCTCACTCGCACCCATAAAAACATCAAAAATATCGCCGGTCCTACGATCACTCGTCAGAGGAATCTTTATCTTGACTATGGGATCTGTTTCAAGGTGCTCTTTAGTAATACGATTGTCAGCGTAAACACCCAGCAGTTCGACCGGATCACCGGCAACATCCCTGTTAGACCCAGTTTTATCTATATAGATAGACACCGGCGACGCAAAGTCCGTCGGAGTACCAGCATAGGTCAATCTGTAACCCAACAGATGTACACCTTCAGTGATAGTTGCAGTACCTGGCAGAATCAGTGTCTGTGAAGTATTAATAGGCGTCACTGTATTCAACGGAGCTCCAGTTGGAACCCCCTTCCAAAGCAACTGAAGCATGGCGGGACGCCCTGGTGGAGGCGGCGGAGTAATATCCAGCACCTCCTCGATCAAAACATTGTTATCTACCCCTTGCCGCAGCTTCGGTAGTTTATTTGGCTCATCACCCGCAACATTCGGCAGCAAACCTTCGAGCACCGGAGCCGTCGCTAACCGCGCAGTTCTGGCAGCACGCGCGGCTTTCATTGCTGCACGCCCCGGATCATTATCAAGAGCTTTCTTATAAATACCCATTTCATTTTCTCCAATTAACTTAATAGAGGCAGCCATCTACTTCATGAAAAGGCGACCCCGTCAGCTTGAGTTTTAAACCAAACTGCAAACACCATTTTTCGCATGCAACTACAACTTGATCATCCCGACAAATTCTGAACAATCGACTTCATGTTCAGGCGAGCAGACTTCTCCACTCGGCATGGTTCGATTGATAACCACAAACTCCGAACGTGATCTTCCGATACCACCGTCGCGCTTATTCAATACATACCGCACCAGTGCCGACCCACGATTAACCATTGGAGCGATGAACGCTTCATAGTCATCGATAACCACCTCCAATCCGTTGACGACGCTGACGGGGTCCAGTTCTTTGACGATCTCGGTATATACACCTGCAATCGGGTCGGAACCGTTCGGGCCCCTGCAGCCCTGCCAAAAGAGCGTGATCTTGTCCTTGTCCGTGAACCGGGGATCGGGTGGAATATGCACCGTTACCCCATCCCATAACCGAGGTACGGAGCAGCAGTGCAAAACCACTTCTCTGCCTGCATGGGGAAATTTCACTTCCTTGAGATCGTTGAAGACCACCATCGACACCTCGACCTCAGTGACGCGCGACAGTTGGTCATTCACGCCATTACGAGTGACGTAATGAACCGGCAATTTCGGGTTTTGCAGATCCGGCTCGATGTACTTCCAGGGAATTTCGATATCCAGGGGTTTGCCTGCGACATCGCCAAACTTGACTTCGTAGCTGGCAACCGGGTCAGCGAACGTCCCCCAATACACATCAATGGTTTCTAGCGGTTGAGGATTGTCGTACAGCGTCAGCAACGCTCTCGCCGGTAACCCGTAATCAAGACCCACCAGTTTGTTGGGTTGGTCGGAAATTTGACCGCGCACTTCCAGCCTGGCCAAAAGTTCATTCAGAAGGGCGGGGGCGTTGGGGTGATCTTGTCCGGCCACTTTCAGATTGACAGCGACCGAGATCGAGGATGACGGTGGTGTGTAACTACCATCGGCAAGACGAATCCGGTAGCTCACAACAGCGCGCAGCGGGCCGTCTCCCTGCCCCTGCAGAACACTCCAGGGAACGTTGATCTCTTGCGGAAAATTGCTGGGATCAACAGGAACCTCTACCAATGGCGTTCCATCCCACAACACCGCCACCTTATGCCCGGAGTCCGGAAAGTCATATGGATCGATCTCGACCTTTACACCATCACGCGCCTGCTGGCGATCGATCAGGTTACGGGGCAGTTCCACTCTTGGAGGAGGCAAGTTGCCCGGCAGCGGAGTCAAATCAACGAGGATGGACGCCAGTGCGGAAATCGGCCCGGTGTTACCGGCCCGATCTCTCAATCTGTAATAGAAGAAGCGTGTCCCACCCTTCCAGGGTCGTATCTCATCGGCATATACCGTCACCAACAAGCGCTCATCAATGATGTCCTGCTCACTGAACTCCTGTTCACGAATTTCGGTTTCACCACTGGGCGGCGGGTTCTGGTCTGTCCAGAAATAAACGGCGCGATCCTTGGCGGCGACATCAGTGTAAAAAGGCACCTCAATAATTACTTGTCCGTGCCGAGACAAGTACGCTTCGGTAAGCGTACCGTTCAACTCCGCTGGAAAGATCCCCGCTTTAGGTTGTCTGCCAAAGTCAGGCATGGTGGTGTCGATGGTAATTTTTTTCCGGGGTGACTCTGTAGGATTCTGCAGGCTGGGAGAAACCCTGATTGAAACCTCATAGACCCCTTGATTCAGCAGCTCTCGCGGAACGGTAAGCGTCTGGGGCAGTGGAAGATTGATAACCGGTGAAGGGTACCGTCGTTCATTCACCGAAACGAATGTGGAATTCAGAGGGGTGAAGCCAAGCTCCACGAGATCCGTACGGCTCGGAACCACAGTGAAATCCCACCCCATGAATTCAACCACCAGGTCCTGCCCCAGGACCGCGACGGGCAACAAGCCCTCAGGGTCATTCTCGTCCAGTACTGCGGGGACTTCTGGTTTGTCCAACAACAGACTCGAACTACTGACGGAGACATTCTGATGAACGGGTGGCTTGGACGCTGACATGTTCGATTTCCCAATCCCGTTATGGAGAGTCAAGGAGACTGCCAGCGGCAAGGCTCCTTGAGCGATTGGCTTTATTTAGCGCTTGGCGTGCAAGAGTGGCTACTGTCAGAAATTACAGGTTTTGCTACCGCTCGTCGGAGATTGAACACCGCCACCCATCCGGCAGAACGGCATAAACAGAAATGTTTAACAAACGGGATCGGTGACTGACTCAGGCTACGCATCCTTGCGCCGATGCCTACGCATCAGCCAGAATCCGCCGGCTTGTGCGCCTTGGGGGCGGGTTTTATTGTTTGGCGGTCGCTGAAAAGCAGCGATCGGGTTTAGCAGCCCGGATCTACTCTAGACGCACAATGCCGTTCGTTCGTGATCAGGCTCACGCCTGTCCGTTCACATTATGGCGGCTTTGCGTGGGGCACTTCGGTGCGCCGGGTTCTAGAGTCCTGGTCTGCTAACCCGCGTACGGCCGCCACCTCTTTCGTTTAGCAGCGAAGCGTGGCGCCTCCACTACTCTAGAGGCTTTACCAATGATCAAACCAACGCCAAACCCGCCGGAAGTCGATTCGACTTCCCCCTACGAAACCCTCGATTCCAAGAAATTCCACGAAGTCGCCGAACGCGCCCTCGATCACTACCTCAACCCCTTCCACCCCAGAAAGCCGCTGCTCAAACCCAACACCCGCTACCTCATCGCCCCCGGCATCCCGAGCGAGGAGCTACTGGCCGACGCCTGCGAAACCCTGACCTCGGCCAAAACCATGGCCAGCGATTTCGCCGGGATGATCGATGCGCCGCAGCGGCATGTACTGTTGGGGATTGCGCAATTGATCATGCTGGGGGAACTGGCGGTGAATCGGGTGCTGGATAATCTGGAACTGAAGGCTGAGGCAACCCTGTAGGCAAGTGAGCGATTGTGGCGAGGGAGCTTGCTCCCGCTCGAGTGCGAAGCGCTCGCAAAGCTTTTGGGGGCTGCTTCGCAACCCAGCGGGAGCAAGCTCCCTCGCCACAGATTTCGCCAGGCATAAAAAAACCGTCGTCCCGTTTGATCGGGACGGCGGGTTTTGTCGTTTCAGAGTTCGGCTCATACCGTTCGTCTTGAACCAACGCTTACCTGTAATTTCTGACAGTAGCCAACTCCGCCACAGCGCCGTTCAATGCCTCCATCGTCGTGCCATTCGATTGGAGTTCGCGCCATGGCTATCAATAGCAAAAGCCCCGCTGTCTCATCACCAATGGTACTCAAGGAGCTCGACGTTCCCGGGCGCACCGGCCCCGTGTCGCAAGCGCCGGATGTCTGGGGGCTCAACCTTGCGGCCGTGCAGGACAACTTCCCCAGACAGGGTTTGCTATGCCGCGCCGGGCCGTGGGGGGTCATGAGCCGGGGCGACAGGCTGGTGATTTCCCTGGGCGGGCAACCGGTTTTCAACAAATCTGTCGACGAGCATGAGGTCAATACGACGCTATCGATGTTTGTGCCCGCCGCCCGCTTCACTGACGGCCCGTCCACACTGGCCTACGCCGTCACCCGGCAGGGCGGAACGGCCGAACCGTCCGAAGTGATGCAGGTACGGGTCAAGCTCACCCGTCCCGGTGGCCATGACAGCGACGAAGGGCCGGGGCACTCGAAACTGAAAATGACCATTCCCAGGGAAATCCTTGAGGGCGGCATCGACAAGGACAACATCACCGCTGGCGTGCCGATCACAATCGGCCCCTCTGACGACGGACCGCAACCCTATCCCAACGCAGCGGCCGGCGACCGGATTCAGGTGACCTGGGGCGGTTTTTTTGTGCACTACGGACCGCTGACTCAGGATGAGGCCGAGGGCAAAGTGCCGGTTGTCGTAAGAGTTACCGAGCAGGACATTCGCGAGGCGGGTGACTCCGGAGATGCCGGTCTCGCTGTGGCCTTTGAGGTCTACGACATTGTCGATAACCGCGCCGAAGACTGGAGTTACGAACTGCGCGTGGTGGTCGCGGTCGACGCCGACAGACTGGGCGCACCGATCTTGAAGGAAACGCTGAACAACGTGCTGGACGCCGACAAACTGGGGGATGCCGATGGCACGGCGCAGATCCTGGCCGTGGACGGCAGCAAGTTCAAGGTCGGTGACACCCCCATCGTCCGGCTCAAGGGCACACCGGTTGAAGGGGCACCGATCAACATCGAAATCACCGGCCAGCCGCTGGTCAGCGTGCCCAGCATCCCCGAGATCCCGATTCCCAATGCCGCGCTGCGGCAACTGGCCAAGACCCAGATCGGCTTGTCCTTTCGCCTGAAAAAAGCCGACGGTTCCGCCGACCTGTTGTCGAAGACCCAGTTCATCAATGTCATTGGCGAGATCCAGCGCCTGCTGGCCCCGGTCGCCCTCGATGCACTGCAAGGTGCCCTCGACCCGGAGCTTGCACAGGCCCGTATCCAGATTCCATTCGACAAGTCCTTTGCTGCCGGCCAGGCGATCAAACTGTACTGGCTCGGCACCCGTCCTGACCTGAGTACCTATCTGCCCGATCTGCCACTGCGCCCGATTACCCAAGGCGATATCACGGCCGGTGTGCCCTTGCTGATCAACGTCCCTCGCCTTCATCTGAAACAGATCGAAGGCGGCACACTGGAACTGTATTACCAGTTGCTGATAGAGGACGCGGTGCTGGCGACGATGAACCCTCTCAACGCGACGCACGCCATTCGCGAGTCGATCCATGCCGAAATCCTGAACGTCGGCGAACCGAGGAAAGAGCTGCCGGAGCCGGAAGTGGACGGCGTGGTGGACGGCGTATTGCCGGCAGATATGGCCGGCACCACGCTGACCGTGGAATATCTGAACACGGTCAAGGATGACGAGGTGACCTACTTCTGGAATGGCTCGAAAACCGGGCCGGACAGCGACTCGGTCAAGCTGTCCTCGTTTACTGCCGGCCAACCGGTGCCGTTCACCATCAAGGCTGAGTTGATCAAGGGCAATGAAGGGGGAACGGTCGAAGCGTCCTATTCCATCAGATGGGCGGATGGGCGGCCTACCAGTAATTCCGATGTGAAGCCGTTCAGTGTGGGAGTGGCGCTAGAGCTGATAGCCCCAAAAATCAAAGAAGCGCCGAACGATACCAGTCTGATCCCCAATGCCGCGAAGGATGCCCTGACCGCTATCGTTGACTATGTCGGCATGAAGTTGCAGGACAAAATCATTGTCACCTTCACCGGTGCGGCGGGTACGCCGGCGGGAGGCTCACACACCGCGCCAGAAAAAACCGTCACCGTGCTCGGGGCGCAGGAAATTCCACTGGCCAACAGTGTGGTGGCTTTCAACCTGAACAAAGCGGTGACGGTCAGCTACACAATGAAACGCGGGAGTGCGACACCGCTGCCTTCGGCAGCCCGTCCCCTGGCGGTACAGTCGCTGGCGCTGGATCTCTCGAACGTGCCGAAGATTCTTCAGGCGGCCAACAACGGTGATGGGCCGGAACTGGATCTGGATGCGATCAAATCATCGGCAACCCTACGCGCCCTCGGCTGGCCGTTGATTGCCCTAATGCAATATGTATGGCTGAAGTTCAGGGGGACACTCAGCGATGGCAGCCCCTACGAAAAAGCGTTCTGGACCCAACCAGGTCCCGTAACCAATAGCAGCTGGGTGACCAACGGATATTACGACTCTGGCCTCTCTACTACTTTTTTGAACGAATTCAAAAATCTAAAACATGATTCATCGTTGTCCATTGAATTCAAGGCTGCGTTGGGAAGCAGCACGATCGAAGCCGACGCGGTGTCTTTCCCGGTGCGGACCTACACCATAAAAGCCGTGGAAGATCTGCAGCCGACCATCACCTCGGTCAAGGGCTCGCCGAGCAATGTGGAAATCCCCAATGCCGGTTTCACCGTCGAAACCAGCGTGATCCTGACCGGCGCCGCCGCCAAAGGTCAGAAGGTCGATGTGCTGCTGGGCACCGTGCCCAAAGGCCAGCCCGTCGCTGATCCTACGACCGGTAACTGGACCCTGACAGTCCCCGGGCTGCCCGCAACAGCCCACAGTTTTAGCGCCAAGGCCTTGTATGGCTCCGGTCAATCGTCGGCCCCGCGAACCTTCACCGTAGTGGCCTTGATCGTGCCTACGATCACCAACGTACTGGACGCCAGCAATGCCGAAGTACCGGAAGGCCGCTGGACGACCAGCACCACCATGAAGCTCAAAGGCAAGGCCAGTCTTAGGCAGGAGGTCGAGGTATTCGACGGCAACGGTCCGAGTGCAGTATCCAAAGGCAAGGCGACCGCCAATGCCACTGGTGATTGGGAACTCTCGTTTACCGTAGCGGTGGGCGCACACCGTTTCGCCGCCCAGTCGCTCTATCACCCGACTCCGACGTATTCAAACGTGCGCACGATGAGTGTCGTGGCCTTGATCGTGCCTACGATCACCAACGTACTGGACGCCAGCAATGCCGAAGTGCCGGAAGGCAGCTGGACTACCAGCACCACCATGAAGCTCAAAGGCAAGGCCAGTCTTGGGCAGGAGGTCGAGGTATTCGACGGCAACGGTCCGAGTGCAGTATCCAAAGGCAAGGCGACCGCCAATGCCACTGGTGATTGGGAACTCTCGTTTACCGTAGCGGTGGGCGCACACCGTTTCGCCGCCCAGTCGCTCTATCACCCGACTCCGACGTATTCAAACGTGCGCACGATGAGTGTCGTGGCCTTGATCGTGCCTACGATCACCAACGTACTGGACGCCAGCAATGCCGAAGTGCCGGAAGGCAGCTGGACTACCAGCACCACCATGAAGCTCAAAGGCAAGGCCAGTCTTGGGCAGGAGGTCGAGGTATTCGACGGCAACGGTCCGAGTGCAGTATCCAAAGGCAAGGCGCCCGCCAATGCCACTGGTGATTGGGAACTCTCGGCTCCTGTCGCGATTGGCTCGCATCGTTTGTATGCCCAGTCGCTGTACCATCCGAGTCCGATATATTCAAATGTACGAACCTTTAGGGTTGAGACGTACGGAATAATCACGCATGTTTTGTTGGGAAAATACGATCCCAATGGTCGAATTGTCCAGCCAGGTGAAACCCTTCCACGCGGACAATACGTCACGTTGCTTTTGACGTCAGGAAATCCTGCAACAGAAACAGCTATCACCTTCAACGCCCAAACAGGACAGCACATGACCTTTGGAGCATTACAGATTATGGGGGGGAAAACCGCACTTGCAGTGTATCGCCCACCAGCAAACGATTTTGGCTCTTTTTATATATGGGTCGGTATTTACCCCCTAGGAAGCGCCACTCCGCCGATGCCCCCTGCACCCAACCCATTTCTGCTTCATTGGCGTTGATCGGAGTAAATAAAGAGAGAAAAAGAGAAGAAAAAGAAGAAAAAGGGGACGAGAAAAAGGGGACGTATTTATTTACCAGTCCCAACAGAAGGAAAAAGGGGACGTATTTATTTACCAGTCCCAACAGAAAACCCGCCCTCTCCTTCAACCTGGAGGGCGGGTTTTGTCATTTCAACATCAACAAGAATCCACGTTGAATAGTGTTGAAGCTTATGTCCGCAAAGCCACGCAACCTTGCGCCTTTGCCTACGCATCCGCCAGAATCCGCCGGCTTGTGAGTCTTGGGGGCGGGTTCTATTGTTTGGCGGTCGCTGAAAAGCAGCGATCGGGTTTAGCGATCCGGCTCCAGACAGACGCAACAATGCCCACTCTCAACTGCAGACTCTTTTCTGCACTTGGCGTAATGGTGGCTGTGCGTGGGAGACCTTTGGGTCTACCCGGGGTTTCTGTGACCCGGATCGCTAACCTGCGTACAGCCGCCACCTTTACTTGTTTAGCGATGAGTCGTGGCGGCTAAATCCAATCACGGAGATTCGCCATGATCAAACCCACGCCAAACCCGCCGGAAGTCGATTCGACTTCGCCCTACGAAACCCTCGATTCCAAGAAATTCCACGAAGCCGCCGAACGCGCCCTCGATCACTACCTCAATCCGTTCCACCCCAGAAAACCGCTGCTCAAACCCGACACCCGCTACCTCATCGCCCCCGGCATCCCGAGCGAAGAGCTGCTGGCCGACGCCTGCGAAACCCTGACCTCGGCCAAAACCATGGCCAGCGATTTCGCCGCGATGATCGATACGCCGCAGCGGCATGTGCTGCTGGGTATCGGGCAACTGATCATGCTGGCGGAACTGGCGGTGAACCGGGTGCTGGATAATCTGGAACTGAAGGCTGAGGCGCCGCTGTAGCCTTAGCAAAGAAAAAACCCGCCGCCCCGTTAGATTGGGACGGCGGGTTTTGTCGTTTCAGCCCCGGCTCACACCGTATCCACCTTCAACGAATGATCATTCAGCATGCCGTTGATGATCGTCGCCGTGTCATGCCCACCGGCAATCACCCCGCCCGCTCCCGGTGTCACGCCGTAGTGGCTGGCGAGGTTGACGCCCGCCAGGTCAATGGTCTGAGTCGGCGTGGCGCCGGCCATGGCGCTGACGTCGATGGTGGTGACCACCGAAGCGCCGCTGCCGGTGACGGTGAAGTGCAGGTAGTCATCCAGTGACGCCGCCGTGCCGTTTTCACCTTGCAGCAGTTGCGACAGGTCGAGCTTGTCGGTGCCCGGAGTGAAGTCGGTGACGGTGTCGTGGCCGCTGTTGCCTTTGAGCCACTGGAAGGTGTCGGCACCCGGCCCGCCGGTCAGGGTGTTGTTGCCCATGCCACCGATCAGCAGGTCATCACCGCCTCCGCCATTGAGGATGTCGTTGCCCAGGCCGCCGTTGATGACGTTGTTATTGTTGTCGCCGGTCAGGGTGTCGTTGAAGTTGGAGCCGACGAGGTTTTCGACATTGCTGATGGTGTCGATGCCGGCGCCGATGGTGTTTTGCGCACCGAGCAGGCTCAGGTTGACCGTCACCCCGGCGGTGGCATGGGCGTAGCTCACGGTGTCGATACCGGTGCCGCCATCGAGGATGTCATTGCCCGGGCCGCTGTAGAGCAAGTCGTTGCCGGCGCCGCCGTGCAGTTCGTTGTTGCCGGAGCCGGCGGTGAGCACGTCGTTGCCGTCGCCACCGTTGAGGATGTTGTCGCCGCTGCCTGCCACCAGCACATCGTCGCCGGAAGTCCCGGTGAGGGTGTGGCCGTCCTGATAACTGATGGTCACGTTGGCGGAGTCGCTGCCGCCGTGGTTGTCGTTGGCGGTGTAGGTGCCGTGGAAGTCCGGAGTGACGTCGTGGGCTCCGGCGTAGTTGACCGTCATGGTCAGTTGATAGTTTTCCGCAGCGTTGGTGTTGCTGCCGCTGGTATTGGTGATGTTGGTGATGTGGATCTGGTACGTGCCATCGGCGCTGGCGGTGATGGTGCCGCCATCGGCGATGCTGACGAACGCCCCTCCGTTCACCGAATACTCCATGGTGATGTGCCCGGCCGCCAGGTTGTGGTCGAGGTTGAGGGTCTCGCCCTGTTTCAGTTTGACGGTGATCAGGTCTTCGTCGTTGGCATTAGCGTTGGTCACCGCGCCGAGGTAGCCACTGACCACCAGCACGGCGGTCATCGCCGCCGTGTTGGCCGCAAAAGAGCTGCGCACATCGGCCAGGTTCTGGTTGGCGCTGGTGTTGGTGGTGCCGGTGAAACTGATCGCGCCGCTGCCGGTAAAGTCCGCGCCCTTGACGGCCCAACCGGTGTTGAAGGTGGTTGGCGAAGCACTGAGGGTATCGCCGTCCGGATCGGTGTCGTTGGCCAGCAGCAACTCGCCCGGCACCACAACGTTGCTCGACAGCACGTTGGTGATGATGTGGTCGTCCACAGCGACCGGTGGCGAGTTGGGGATCACTTTCACCGTCAGCGTGGAGCTGGCGAGGTCGCCGTCGTTGTCGCTGAGGGTGAAGCCGATGTTCTCGGTGATCACCGTCGTGGTGGTTTTCTGCGAGGTGTAGCTGTAGTCGCCGGTATCGAGGTTGACCACCAGCGTGCCGCTGTTGTTGGTGGCGATGCTCAGGGTGTTGTTCACCGTGTTGAACGTGCCGTGGTTGGTGCCGCCGCTGGCGGTCAGCGAACCCTGGCCGCTGTTGGCTTTCGGGTCGTAGGTGTAGGTGGTGCCGTCGACCACGATGGATTTGATGAAACCGCCATCGGCGCCGAACGTTCCGCCTTCACCCAGCAACGAACCGGTGACCGGCGCGCCCTCTACGGTGCCGGACAGCACCGAGTTCAGTTGATTGAGGTCGGTGACCACCACCGCATTGGTGTTGGTGTGGCTGATGCCGTCGTAAGCCAGCGGATCGAGGTTGGCGTTGCTGACACCGTTGCCCAGGCCGATCGCATAGTTCTTGATGTTGTTGGCATCAAGGAAGTTTTTCAGCGCGGCTTCGTCATCGGTACCGATTTCCTGGCCGGTGGTGGGTTTGCCATCGGAGAAGAAGTAGCCGACATTCTGCGCCCCGGTGAGTTTGCCCGAGGTGTTGAACGCGGTCTGCATGGTCGCCACGGCCGCATCGTAGTTGGTGCCGCCACCGGCGCTGAGGCCGGCGAGCAGGGTTTTGGCGGTCGCCACATCGACCCACACAGAAGTGCGATCGGTGGCGTTGCTGCTGAAGGTAACGAGCTGCACTTTCACATCGCCCAGATCGTCGTACTTGTCGAGCAAGGCGCTGATCGCCTGCTTGGCCAGGTCCAGCCGCGACAGGCCCGGCACGCCGGACGCGTCGGCCATGCTGCCGGAGATGTCGAGCACGATCAGGATGTTGGAGTCGATCTCCACCGCCGCCACCGAACGATCCGACGCCACAGCCTTTGGCACGTCGTCGACGATGTTGACCACGATGGTGCTGGTGGTGCTGTTGCCCAGCGCATCGGTGGCTTTGTAGGTGAAACTTTCGCTCAGGGTGTTTGCGCCGTCATTGGCGTTTGGCGTGGTTTTCGGTGCCGACGTCAGGGTGTAGGTGTACGTGCCGTCGGCGTTGAGCTGGATCTGCCCGTACGTGCCGGTGCTGCTGCCGACCAGGGTGTAGGTGATCGCGCCGCTGCCGCCGGTGACCGCACCGACCAGAGTACCGGTGGCGGTTTCGCCGGTGTTGGTCGGGTCGCTGCCGATGACCGTGCCAGGGGCCAGGTCTTGCCCGTCCTTGGTCAGGTCGAGGGCTTTTTCGTAGACGGTCACGTCCTGATCCACCGAGGCCACGAGTTTGCTGTCGGCGACGTTGACGGTGATGGTGGTGGTGCTTTCGTCGCCGTCACTGTCACGGATGGTATAGGTGAACGTGTCGGTGGCACCCGGCGGGCTCACCGAGTTCGGGTTGCTGTGATAAACCGCGTTGCCCGCCGCATCCAGGGTCAGGTAACCGTAGGTGCCGTTGATGTTGCTGTTGAGGCCGCCAATGGCTGAGGTCGAGGTGTCGCCGCCGGCCCTTACGCCCACCACCGCACCGCCCGCTGCCGGGCCGTCGGCGCCAGTGACGTCGTTGCCCAGCACGCTGATATTGACGGTGCCGCCCTCCACCACCGAGCCGGTGTCGGCCTTGGCGGTCGGCAGGTCATCGACGATGTTGACGTTGATCTGCCCGGACGCGGTGCTGCCATCGCCATCGGTGGCCACCACGTTGAAGTTCTCGGTGATGCTGTTGGCGCCGTTGCCGGTCGGGTGCGCATCGTTGTGCACCAGGGTGTAGCTGTAGCTCACGACGCCGGTCGCGGCGTTGAAGCCGGTGACGGTCAGTGTGCTGCCCAATGGCGTGGTGACCGATTGCGGGAAGCCTGCGGCGACGCCGTTGGTAACCACCGCGATGCCGCCGACGGTGAGGGTTTGCAGACCGTCGAGTGCGGTGACAGTGAAGGTGCCGCTCTGGGTCAGAGCCGTGGCGTCCGGCGCAGTGCCGTTGCCGAGGTTTTTCTCGTAGACAGTGAGCTCGCCGCCGTTGACGTCGAGGCCGCTGAGAATCACCGGATCGTCGTTGTTGTGAACCTGCAGCACGAGGTTGGCGGTGCTGGTGTCGCCGTCCGAATCGGTGATGGTGTAGGTGAAGGTTTCGGTGCCGTTGCCGCCGCCGTGCAGGGCTTTGAAGTCGGTATCGTTGGTGTTTAGCGTGTAGGTGTAAGTGCCATTGGCGTTGAGCACCAGCGTGCCATAGGTCCCGGTGAAGGTTCCCGCAGTTATTGGGCCGGCGTTGGGGCCGGTCGGGACGCGGTCGGCGCCTTGCACGTCGTTGGTCAGGACGTTGCCGGTCAGGGTGAGGTTGGTTTCAGAGGCGGTGCCGGTGTTGCTGTCGTTTACGGCTTTTGGCAGGTCGTCGACGATGTTTACGTCCAGCGATGCGTTGGCCGTGGTGCCATTGTCATCAACCACCGTCACGGCGAATTGCTCACTCAGTGTGTTCGCGCCATTGGCGGTTGGGTGTGCATCGTTGTGGTCGAGGGTGTAGCTGTAGCTGACAACGCCGGTGGCGGCGTTGAACCCGGTGATGGTCAGTGTGCTGCCCAGCGGAGTCGTGACCGATTGCGGGAAGCCGGCGGCTACACCGTTGGTGACAACGGCAATGCCGCCGACAGTCAGCGTGGTCACACCGTCCAAAGCAGTGATGGTGAAGGTGCCGCTTTGAGTCAGCGCGGTAGCATCCGGGGCGCTACCGGTGCTGAGGTTTTTCTCGAAAACCGTCAGCTCGCCGCCGTTTACATCCAGGCCGTTGATGATCACCGGATCGTCGTTGTTGTGGATCTGCAGCACCAGATTGGCGGTACTGGTATCGCCGTCGGAATCGGTGATGGTGTAGGTGAAAGTTTCAGTGCCATTACCGCCGCCGTGCAGGGCTTTGAAGTCGGCGTCGTTAGGGTTGACGGTGTAGGTGTAAGTGCCGTTGGCATTCAACACCAGCGTGCCGTAAGTACCCGTAAAAGTACCGGCAGTAATCGGGCCAGCGTTCGGCCCTGTTGGCACCCGGTCGGCGCCTTGTACGTCGTTGGTCAGCACGTTCCCGGTCAGGGTCAGATTGGTTTCCGAAGCGGTACCGGCGTTGCTGTCGTCCACTCCTTTTGGCAAGTCATCGACGATGTTGACATCCAGAGAAGCGTTAGCGGTCGTGCCGTTGTCATCGACGACGGTGACAGCGAACTGTTCGCTAAGAGTGTTCGCGCCATTAGCGGTCGGGTGGGCGTCGTTGTGATCCAGGGTGTAGCTGTAGCTGACGACGCCGGTCGTGGCATTGAACCCGGTGATGGTCAGCGTGCTGCCCAACGGCGTGGTAACGGATTGCGGGAAACCGGCGGCGACACCGTTAGTGACAACGGCGATGCCGCCCACGGTCAGCGTGGTGACACCGTCCAAAGCAGTGATGGTGAAAGTGCCGCTCTGAGTCAAAGCCGCAGCATCCGGCGCACTACCGGTGCTGAGGTTTTTCTCGAAAACAGTGAGTTCACCGCCGTTAACGTCGAGGCCGTTGATGATCACCGGATCGTCGTTGTTGTGGATCTGCAGAACCAGATTCGCGGTGCTGGTGTCGCCGTCCGAGTCGGTGATGGTGTAGGTGAAGGTTTCAGTGCCGTTACCACCGCCGTGCAGGTTCTTGAAGTCCGCGTCGTTAGGGTTGACGGTGTAGGTATAGGAACCATCGGCATTCAGCACCAGAGTGCCGTAAGTTCCGGTGAAGGTTCCGGCGGTGACCGGGCCGGTCGGCACCCGGTCGGCGCCTTGTACGTCGTTGGTCAGCACGTTCCCGGTCAGGGTCAGATTGGTTTCCGAAGCGGTACCGGCGTTGCTGTCGTCCACGGCTTTTGGCACGTCATCAACGATGTTTACATCCAGAGAAGCGTTAGCGGTGGTGCCGTTGTCATCCACCACAGTGACCGCGAACTGCTCACTCAAGGTGTTCGCGCCATTGGCAGTCGGATGCGCGTCGTTGTGATCGAGGGTGTAGCTGTAGCTGACAACACCCGTGGTGGCATTGAACCCGGTGATGGTCAGCGTGCTGCCCAACGGCGTGGTAACGGATTGCGGGAAACCGGCGGCGACACCGTTAGTGACAACGGCGATGCCGCCCACGGTCAGCGTGGTGACACCGTCCAAAGCAGTGATCGTGAAAGTACCGCTCTGAGTCAGCGCGGTAGCATCCGGCGCACTGCCGGTGCTGAGGTTTTTCTCGAAAACGGTGAGTTCTCCACCGTTTACGTCCAGGCCGTTGATGACCACCGGATCGTCGTTGTTGTGGATCTGCAGAACCAGATTCGCGGTGCTGGTGTCGCCGTCGGAATCGGTGATGGTGTAGGTGAAGGTCTCGGTGCCGTTGCCACCGCCATGCAAGTTCTTGAAGTCCGCGTCGTTAGGGTTGACGGTGTAGGTATAGGAACCATCGGCATTCAGCACCAGAGTGCCGTAAGTTCCGGTGAAGGTTCCGGCGGTGACCGGGCCGGTCGGCACACGGTCGGCACCTTGGACGTCGTTGGTCAGGACGTTCCCGGTCAGCGTGAGATTGGTTTCCGAAGCGGTACCGGCGTTGCTGTCGTCCACGGCTTTTGGCACGTCGTCGATGATGTTCACATCCAGCGAAGCGTTCGCGGTGGTGCCGTTGTCATCGACGACGGTGACAGCGAATTGCTCGCTCAGGGTGTTGGCGCCGTTGGCCGTCGGATGAGCGTCGTTGTGGTCCAGGGTGTAGCTGTAACTCACCACGCCGGTCGTGGCGTTAAACCCGGTGATGGTCAGTGTGCTGCCCAATGGCGTGGTCACCGATTGCGGGAAGCCTGCGGCTACACCGTTAGTGACAACGGCGATGCCGCCCACGGTCAGGGTCGTTACGCCATCCAGCGCAGTGATGGTGAAGGTGCCACTTTGAGTGAGCGCAGTAGCATCCGGTGCACTGCCGGTACTGAGGTTTTTCTCGAAAACAGTGAGTTCACCGCCGTTAACGTCGAGGCCGCTGATAACCACAGGATCGTCGTTGTTGTGGATCTGCAGCACGAGGTTCGCGGTGCTGGTATCGCCGTCGGAATCCGTAATGGTGTAGGTGAAGGTCTCGGTGCCGTTGCCGCCGCCATGCAAGTTCTTGAAGTCGGCGTCATTAGGGTTGACGGTGTAGGTATAGGAACCATCGGCATTCAGCACCAGAGTGCCGTAAGTCCCAGTGAAGGTTCCGGCGGTGACCGGACCAGTCGGCACACGGTCAGCACCTTGGACGTCGTTGGTCAGGACGTTCCCGGTCAGCGTGAGATTGGTTTCCGACGCCGTGCCAGTGTTGCTGTCGTCCACGGCTTTTGGCACGTCATCAACGATGTTTACATCCAGAGAAGCGTTAGCGGTGGTGCCGTTGTCATCCACCACAGTGACCGCGAACTGCTCACTCAAGGTGTTGGCGCCGTTGGCGGTCGGGTGCGCGTCGTTGTGATCGAGGGTGTAGCTGTAACTGACAACGCCGGTGGTGGCATTGAACCCGGTGATGGTCAGTGTGCTGCCCAGCGGCGTGGTCACCGATTGCGGGAAGCCAGCGGCTACACCGCTGGTGACAACGGCGATGCCGCCCACGGTCAGCGTGGTGACACCGTCCAAAGCAGTGATGGTGAAAGTACCGCTCTGAGTCAGCGCGGTAGCATCCGGCGCACTGCCGGTGCTCAGATTTTTCTCGAAGACTGTGAGTTCACCACCTTCTACGTTCAAGCCGTTGATGATCACCGGATCGTCGTTGTTGTGGATCTGCAGAACGAGGTTTGCAGTGCTGGTGTCACCATCGGAATCGCGAAGGGTGTAGGTAAAGGTTTCTGTCCCGTTGCCGCCGCCATGCAACGCCTTGAAATCCGCGTCGCTGGTGTTGAGCGTGTAGGTGTAAGTGCCGTTGGCGTTCAGCACCAGGGTGCCGTAAGTCCCGGTGAACGTACCGGCGATCACCGGGCCGCTGTTAGGGCCGACAGGAATGCGGTCGGCGCCCTGGACGTCGTTGGTCAGGACGTTGCCGGTCAGGCTCAGGTTGGTTTCCGAAGCGGTGCTGGCGTTGCTGTCATCCACTGCTTTGGGCACATCATCGGTGATGTTCACATCCAGTGAGCCGGTGGCGGTATCGCCGTTGCTGTCGCCGGCGATCACCGTGAAATGTTCGCTGAGGCTGTTGGCACCGTCACCCGCAGGATGGGCGTCGTTGCCGTTGAGGGTGTAGCTGTAACTGACCGTGCCGTTCGCCGGGTTGTAACCGGTGATGGTCAGGGTGTTGCCCAGTTGCGTGGTGATCGATTGCGGGAAACCGACGGGCACGCCGCCGACGATGACGTTGATACCGCCGATGCTCAGGCTTGTCAGACCATCGGGCGCCGAGATGCTGAAGCTGCCGGCCTGGGTCAGCGCACCGGGATTGGCGGCAGAACCGTCCGGCAGATTGGCTTCGTTGAGCGTCAGTTCGCCCCCCGGTACGTCGAGGCCTGTGAGGGTCACAAGGTTATTGACCGGTGGCGGGATGACCGGTGTCGGCGTGTTGTCGCCGTTGTCGATCACCGCGTAGTGGCGCTCTTGCGGGAACTCGGGAATGCCATTGAAACCGGCGGTGGGGAAGCCGACGACCGGATCGACCCGCCCGGCGACTTCCGTCAGCAAGACGAAACTGTGGCCACCGCCCTTGCCGCCATTGGCATCGCCCGGGGCATCGGGGCCTGCCGCAGTGGCTTCAGCGGATTTGGTCGGGTCTTCACCGGCGGCAATGGCTTTCTGGATCTGTGCGACATCGGTGAGTTGGGCATCGCTCGGGGTCAGTGCTTCCGGGGCATCCACGTGGGGCGCGTGGTTGGCCAGCAATTGTCCGGTCAGGGTCATGCTGCTGTCGCGGCCCAGGGTCAGTTCCTGGCCGTTTTGCAGATGGACGGCGACCGCCCCTTCCGCACCGGTGATCAATTGATCCCCCGTAAACAGCCGATCGCCCTCGACCAATGCACGCCGACTTCCGTCAGCGGCTTGAGCGAAAACCTGACCAATGACTTTGGTGACGGTCCCGATGAGCGTTGCCATGTGCATTTCCTCCGCTGCCGACCACCGTCGGCACTGGTTCGCGAAGCAGCCCATGGCTCAAGCGGGTTGTCGGGGCGACGCTCGCACCTCGACAGTTCGTTTCGCAGGTTGTGCAAGTTCAGAAACCCCAGCGCCCTCAGGCACTTGGAATCCCTGATCGATGCAGCACGCCCACTAGCGCTACGTAACGGTGGTGAATCACCCGAGTGACAAAAAACTGTCGCCCATTTGCCGCTACGCGTCCCTCCCCTTTAGCAGTACTTCGCCCGTATGTCGCAAAGTGAGTGGAACTTTCCTCAAGCCTTCATGCGCTCCCTAAAGCGCATAAAACAAAGGCTTTCGAATGGAACAATGTGCTGGATTCGGCGAAGCGCATAAGTTTTTTTTGGCATAAGCCATATGAAAAATTTTTCTTAGCTACGCTTCAGGATGTTCTTAGCTCTGTTGTAACAGCGATGAGACGCTAAACACTAAAAATATCGTCAATAAATTGGCGACAGCAATACACCATCAGGATTCAGGGAGATGCACCCATGCGCGTTCTAACCCCCCTCTGCAGTGCGGTTTTGCTGGCCATGGCTTGCACTTCCCAAGCCCAGGCCATGAACCTCACCGAAGCCATTCAGAACACCATTGCGACCCACCCGGATCTCGCTTCGCGCGTCGACGCGAAACTGTCGGCGGATGAACAGGTGAACGTCGCCAAGGGCGGCTACTACCCGTCCGTCGATCTGAATGCTTCCTATGGGCGCGGCTACAGCGACAACACCAACACCCGGGCGCTGACCCCGAGCGGCCACAACACTGAAACCCTCAACTACACCCAGTCCGAGCTGCGCCTGCGGCAGATGCTGTTCGACGGCTTCAACACGTCCAACGAAGTCGCGCGCACCAAAGGCGTTTCCAACTCGCGCGCGTATTACGCGCAAGGCACCGCCCAGGACCTGGCCCTGCGCACCATCGAGGTCTACCTCGAAGTGCTCAAGCGCCGCGAACTGGTGACCCTGGCCAAAAACAACCTGCAGGCGCACCTGCGGGTCAACGACCAGATCGGTTTGCGCACCCAGCGCGGCATCGGCAGCACCGCCGACTCCGATCAGTCGGTGGCCCGTAAGGCGTTGGCGCAGAACAACCTCGACACCGCCGAGGTCGATCTGGCGGACGCCGAATCGAACTTCTACAGCGTCGTCGGACGCATGCCCGACGAGCTGGAAACGCCCGCCTCGACCCGTGGTGAATTGCCCGCCACCCTGCCCGAAGCCCAGCAGAGCATGGTCGAGAACAACCCGTATCTGAAATCCGCCCAGGCCGACGTGCAATCGGCCGAGAGCCAGTACGAAGTCGCCAAGTCGCCGTTCTACCCGCGCTTCGATGCCGAAGCGGCGGTCGGCGCCAACAACAACGTGCAGGGTGACGAGGGCCACGACAACGAATGGCGGGTCGGCGTGGTGATGAACTACAACCTGTTCCGCGGCGGCAGCGACAAGGCGCGACTGGCCTCCGATGCGCACCAGATCAACCAGGCCATGGACATCCGCAACAACGCCCTGCGCCAGCTCAACGAGAACATTCACCTGGCCTGGAACGCCATGGTCAACGCCAAGAAACAGACCCCGACCGCCCGCGAATACGCCGAGACCACCAAGCGTGTGCGCGCCGCGTATCAGGATCAGTTCGGCCTTGGCCAACGCACCCTGCTCGACCTGCTCGACAGTGAAAACGAGCTGTACAACGCCAACCGTCGCTACACCGAAATCCGCTACACCGAGGAGTTTTCGATGTACCGCGTGCTGGCGAACATGGGTCAGTTGCTGAGCAAGCAACGGGTGGTGCTGCCGGCCGACGCGATTGCCGCTGCCGAAGTGAAGAACGAGGCGCGCTTGCCCGAACTGAAGTAGTCCCGATGATGTAGCCAGGGAGCGATCAATATGACCAGCATGGAACCCGGTGTTTCCGGGGTCGATCCGCGGCTGAGCTTCGATGATCCGTTACTCGACGGTCTGTTGATCCTCTGCAAACTCCATGGCGCGACGGTCAGTCGCGCCAGCCTGAGTGCCGGGCTGCCTCTGGACAAACAACGCCTGAGCCTGGACCTGCTGCCCCGTGCGGCGGCCCGGGCCGGTTTGCAGGCGCGGCTGCTGCGCCGCGACCTCAAGGACATCTCCCCGCTCAACCTGCCGGTGCTGTTGCTGCTGGGCAATGGCCGCACGGCGGTGCTGCGGCGTTTTGCCGATGACGGCAAGGCCCTGATCCTGCCCAGTGAAGCCGACGGCGGCGAGCAGTGGGTCAGCCGCGAAGAACTCGCCGAACACTACACCGGCCAGGCCCTCTTCGCCCGGCCACGGCATGAACTGGAAGACCTGCGTTCACCGTTGGTGCCACGGGTCCAGGCGTGGTTTCGCGACACGTTGAAGCTGTCGAAATGGCTGTACAGCGACGCGATCCTCGCCAGTTTCCTGATCAACCTGCTGGGCCTGATGGTGCCGCTGTTCGTCATGCAGACCTACGACCGCGTAGTGCCGAACCAGGCCACGTCGACCCTGTGGGTGCTGGCCATCGGGTTGCTGATCGGCACCGGTTTCGAACTGGTGCTGCGGGTGGTGCGCGCGCACCTGCTGGACACCGCCGGCAAGAAGACCGACGTGATCCTTTCCGCGACTTTATTTGAGCGCATCACCGGCATGGCGATGAAGGCCCGGCCGGCGACCATCGGCGGTTTCGCCCAGAGCATTCACGACTTTCAGGGGCTGCGGGAATTCCTCACCGCCGTGACCCTGACCAGCCTGATCGACCTGCCCTTCGTGGTGCTGATGCTGGTGGTGATCGGCCTGCTCGGTGGCTGGCTGGTGGTGATCCCGCTGCTGGCGTTTCCGATCACGATCATGTTCGCGATGATCATTCAGGTGCGCCTGCGCGACACCGTGCAAAAAAGCCTGAGCCTCGGCGCCGAGCGTCAGGCGCTGCTGATCGAAACCCTCGGCGGCCTGGAAACCCTCAAGGCCTGCAGCGCCGAAAGCGAGCGCCAGCACAAATGGGAAAGCACCCACGGCGCCCTCACCCGCCTCGACAGCCATGCGCGCAACCTCTCGGCGCTGGCCACCAACGGCACGCTGTTCATCCAGCAGTTCTCGGGGATGGCGACCATCGTCGCCGGGGTCTACAGCATCATCGCCGGCAACCTCAGCGTCGGCGCACTGGTGGCCAGTTACATGCTCGGCAGCCGCGTGCTCGCACCACTGGGCCAGATCGCCGGGCTGATCACCCGATACCAGCAAGCGCAACTGACCATGAAAAGCACCGACGCGCTGATGGCCCTGCCTCAGGAGCGCGACGGCAAACAGCGGCCGCTGGAACGCACGCAACTGCAAGGCGCGCTGGACGTCAGCGGTGTGACCTTCCATTACAACGGCCAAAATGCCCCGGCTCTGAGCAATGTCAGTTTCAGCCTCAAACCCGGCGAACGCATCGGCATCATCGGCCGCAGCGGCTCGGGCAAAAGCACCCTGGCGCGACTGGTGATGGGCTTCTACGAACCGGAAGAAGGCCAGTTGCTACTCGACGGCCTCGACCTGCGGCAACTGGATGTCGCCGACCTGCGCCAGCAGATCGGTTACGTCGCCCATGACCTGCCACTGCTGGCCGGCAGTCTGCGTGACAACCTCACGCTCGGTGCTCGTTACGTCAGCGATTCGCGGATGCTCGAAGTCGCCGAACTGACCGGCGTCACCGAACTGGCCCGCCAGCACCCGCAAGGCTTCGACCGGCCGGTGGGCGAACGCGGGCAATTGCTCTCCGGCGGTCAGCGTCAGGCGGTGCTGCTGGCCCGGGCGCTGTTGCTCGACCCGCCGATCATGCTGCTCGACGAACCCACCAGCGCCATGGACAACAGCAGCGAAGACGTGCTGCGCCAGAAGCTCCACGGCTGGGTGCAGGGCAAGACGCTGCTGCTGGTCACCCACCGCACCTCGATGCTGAGCCTGGTGGACCGGTTGCTGGTGCTGGACAACGGCCGGATCGTCGCCGACGGTCCGAAGGATGCGGTCATCGATGCACTGCGCAAGGGCCGGGTCGGCTCGGCGGCGGTCTAGGAGTTGCCCATGTCTGCTTCCTCTTCTTCAAAATCGCGCGGCTACTTCGACAGTTTCGGCAAAAGCGCCGAGGCCGAATTCATGCCGGAAACCGCCGGCGCGTCGTTGCAGGATTCGCCGCGCTGGTCGCGCATCACCGTGTGGCTGGCGGCGGCGCTGCTGATCAGCGCGTTGGTCTGGGCCAAGTTTGCGGTGCTCGAAGAAGTGACCATGGGCGAAGGCAAGGCGATTCCGTCGAGCAAAGTCCAGGTGATCCAGAATCTCGAAGGCGGGATCGTCACCGAGATTTTCGTGCGTGAAGGGCAAATGGTGAACAAGGGCGACACCCTGTTGCGCCTGGATGACACGCGGTTTCTGTCGAACAAGGGCGAGAGC
This sequence comes from Pseudomonas sp. R43(2017), assembly GCF_002112345.1. Taxonomy (NCBI): domain Bacteria; kingdom Pseudomonadati; phylum Pseudomonadota; class Gammaproteobacteria; order Pseudomonadales; family Pseudomonadaceae; genus Pseudomonas; species Pseudomonas sp. R43(2017). The sequence continues at coordinate 401,283 of NZ_NEHJ01000003.1, read as the reverse complement.
GAGGCGGATCGCTATGCGTTGATGGCGCAGGTCGAACGCCTGTCGGCAGAGTCCGAAGGCCGGCCGATGAAGCTCTCGGACGAGATCGTCAGCAAGGCGCCGCAAGTGGCCGAAGATGAACGCGCGCTCTACGACCAGCGCCAGCGGCGCCTGGCCAGCGAGCAGCGCACCCTCACCGAACAATTGCGGCAGAAGACTCAGGAACTGGCGGAGTTTCGCTCCAAGCAGGGTCAGTACAGTTCCAGTCTGGCGTTGCTCCAGCAAGAGATGAACATGTCATCGCCGCTGGTGGGCACCGGGGCGGTGTCGCCGGTGGAAATCCTGCGGCTCAAACGCAGCGCGGTGGAAATTCGCGGATCGCTGAACGCCACGACCCTGGCGATTCCCCGGGCTGAATCGGCGATCAACGAGATCAAGAGCAAGATCGACGAATCGGAACAGACTTTCCGCTCCGACGCCGCCAAGGACCTAAACCAGAAGCGCACCGACCTGTCGAAAATCACCGCGTCGAGCATTGCCATCGACGACCGCGTCAGCCGCACCACCGTGACCTCGCCGGTACACGGGGTGATCAAGCAATTGAAGGTCAACACCATCGGCGGCGTAGTGCAGCCAGGCAGCGACATGGTGGAAATCGTGCCGCTGGAAGACAACCTGCTGATCGAAGCCAAGGTGCGTCCGCAGGACGTGGCGTTCCTGCACCCGGGCCAGAAAGCCATGGTCAAGTTCAGTGCCTATGACTACACGATCTACGGCGGGCTCAGCGCCAAACTTGAGCTGATCGGTGCCGACACCATCACCGACGACAAGGGCAACAGTTTCTACCTGATCCAGGTGCGTACCGACAAAAACCATTTGGGTGGGGATGTGAAACCGCTGCTGATCATCCCGGGGATGGTCGCCACGGTGGACATCATTACCGGGGAGAAAAGTGTGCTGGATTACCTGCTCAAACCGGTGCTGAAGGCCCGGACCGAGGCGATGCGCGAGCGGTAGTGGTGATCCGGACTTTGCGGTGAATGATCTGGCCCCATCGCGAGCAAGCTCGCTCCCACAGGTATGGCGTCGTACTCAGGTTTTGTGTTCGACAGGAACATTGTGGGAGCGAGCTTGCTCGCGAAGGCGTCGGGACAGGCAGCGATCATTTTGAATGATTGCGCTGAAAGGTCTCCTCCCCCATTGCCGCAATCTGCCCCTCGATCAACGCCTCGAACGGCTTGAGCAACGGATCGAAAGAGGCCGGCGCTTCCAGCGTCTGCAACGCCTGAACAATCGCCTCGATGGTCGACAACGCCCCCGGCCCCGGTGCCTTGCGCAGCCGATACCGGGAAACACCACCCTCCGCCAAAGTCACCCGAGGCAACGCCGCCAGCAAGGGATTGAGGTGCAACATCTTGCGCGCCTTGCGCCACGTGCCGTCCGGCACCACCAGCAACAGCGGCTCATCGGTCGCGGTGTAAGCCTGCATCGGCTGCGCATCGTCCGCCGGGAACAGTAACCGCGCCCGATAGCCCGGCCGGTTCAGCAACGCGGGCAGATCCTCGAACACCTCGCCGACGATCAATTCGGCATTTTTCAAACCGAGCGCTGCCAGCCGTGCGGTGTTGAGCGCGTGACTGACCTCGCTCGGGTGCTGCAACAGTAATACCCGGGTGCGGCTGTCGAGGCTGGGGATCAGCGGGCACAGGCAATGGGTTTGAGGGCGCAGGCAGCGCGGGCATTGAGGTCTGGACATGAATTCTTATGCCTGATTGAGCTGCGCTTTGAGCAGATCGCGGAAAGTCTGGATCAGCGGCTCGCGGCTGCGGCCACGGCGCATGATCATGGAAAAAGGCGCCTGATAACCGAAGGTCGCCGGCAGCAAAACCCGCAGGTCGCCCTTGTCGGCCCAGGCCTGGGCGTAGTGCTCCGGCAGGTAGCCGATGTAGGCGCCGGACAGCACCAGAATCAGCTGCGCCTCCATACTTTCCACGGTAGCGGCGCTGTGTTTGAAGCCATGGCGCGCCAGTTCCGCCTGGCTCCAGTAGCCGCGTCCGACCATGCGTTGCTGGGTGATGACCTGTTCGGGAATTCGCCGTTCGTTGAACAACGGGTGACGGCTGCTGCAATACAGCCAGTGCTGCTCGCGGTACAGCGGCATGTACACCAGACCGCTCATGCGCGTGGAAAACGCGCCGATGGCCAGATCGAGTCGGTTGTCCTGCACGCCGAGTTGCAGTTCATAGGGGCTCATCACCGACAGGTGCAAATGCACCGCCGGGTGTTCCTGGCTGTAAGCACCGATGGCTTCGGCGAACGGCAACGCCTTGTCGCTGACCGTGGAGTCGATCACCCCCAGATTGAGCGTGCCGCGCAACTCGCCCTTGAGCGCCGCGGCGTATTGCTCGAAACCTTCGAGCTCGGCCAGCAGGCGCAAGGTTTCCTGATGGAACAGCTCGCCCTTGCTGGTCAGGCTGAACCCGCCGCGCCCGCGATGGCACAGCACCAGACCGAGCGCGGCTTCGAGCTGGCTCATGTAGGTGCTGATCGCCGAGGTCGACAGGTTGAGTTCCTGCTGCGCATTGGCAAACCCCTGATGGCGCACGACGCTGACGAAGATGCGCAAAAGTTTCAGGTCGGGTAAAGCGTTGGCCATGGGGACTCCACTGATCGGGCAACGAGCATGGGCGAGAAGTCTATCTCCAGCCTTTCGATTAGTTTAGAAAATTCTGAACTAAGTTTTTGTTCGTAGCGATTCTTCCATCTCACTACATTTCGCAGAATCGGCCCCACAGCGGCGTCCGAACCTGTGCTGAACGGCGCGCCGACATAAATAAAACAAAGACGATGAGGCCCTACCCGTGGACAAGATTCTTCACCAACCACTGGGCGGCAACGAAATGCCGCGCTTCGGCGGCATCGCCACCATGCTCCGACTCCCCCACGTACCGACCGCTGCCGGCCTGGACGCTGCCTTCGTTGGCGTGCCACTGGACATCGGTACTTCGCTGCGCCCCGGCACCCGCTTCGGGCCACGCGACATCCGCACCGAATCGGTGATGATCCGCCCGTACAACATGGCTACCGGCGCCGCGCCGTTCGACTCGCTGTCGGTTGCCGACATCGGTGACGTGGCGATCAACACCTTCAACCTGCTCGACGCCGTGCGCATCATCGAAGAAGCCTACGACAACATCCTCGAGCACAACGTGATCCCGATGACCCTGGGTGGCGACCACACCATCACCCTGCCGATCCTGCGTGCCATCCATAAAAAGCACGGCAAGGTCGGTCTGGTGCACATCGACGCTCACGCTGACGTCAACGATCACATGTTCGGCGAGAAGATCGCCCACGGCACGACCTTCCGTCGCGCCGTCGAAGAAGGTCTTCTGGACTGCGACCGCGTGGTGCAGATTGGTCTGCGTGCGCAGGGTTACACCGCTGACGACTTCAACTGGAGCCGCGATCAGGGCTTCCGCGTGGTGCAGGCCGAAGAGTGCTGGCACAAGTCGCTGGAACCGCTGATGGCCGAAGTGCGCGAGAAAGTCGGTGGCGGCCCGGTGTACCTGAGCTTCGACATCGACGGCATCGACCCGGCCTGGGCGCCTGGCACCGGCACCCCGGAAATCGGTGGTCTGACGACCATTCAGGCGATTGAAATCGTTCGCGGCTGCCAGGGCCTCGACCTGATCGGCTGCGATCTGGTAGAAGTCTCGCCCGCTTATGACACCACCGGCAACACCTCGCTGCTGGCCGCCAACCTGCTGTACGAAATGCTCTGCGTACTGCCGGGCGTGGTCCACCGCTGAGGGTCGGGTCATGAACGAACGTGATCAGGTTCTGAAAGCGGCCGCCGATCTGGTGTCCGCCTTCGCCCGCAACGATCGTGAAGCCTACTTCGGCGCGTTCAGCGCCGATGCGAGCTTCGTGTTCTACACCCTCGAACAGCCCCTGCTGTCGCGCGATGCCTATCAGGCGTTGTGGGACAGCTGGCGCGCCGAGGATGGCTTCGAGGTGCTGTCGTGCACCTCGAGCAACGCCTTCGTCAGCCTGCAGGGTGACGTGGCGATTTTCATCCATGACGTGGCCACCGAGCTGCGCATGCAAGGGGAGCAACACTTCAGCCAGGAGCGCGAGACGATTGTTTTCAAGAAACAAACGTCGAGCCTAGAACAACAAGGCCATTGGCTGGCCTGCCACGAACATTTGTCCGCAATGCCGGAAGGGCTGCCACCCCCTTAGCCAAGACAGGTGACGCTCACGACACGATGAGCGCGCCTTTATGATCGGAGCAGATCATGAATAACAACAACAAAGACCAAAGCCTTACGCAGATTGAAACCCACGGGGTCGAACAGATCCCGGACAACGAACGCACCGCCGGTCCCGTGGACTTGTTCCGCATGATCTTTGGCGGCGCGAATACCTTTGCCACCGCCGTGCTCGGCAGTTTCCCGGTGCTGTTCGGCCTGTCGTTTCAGGCGGGCGTCTGGGCGATTGTCTCGGGCGTGCTGCTTGGCTCGCTGATCCTCGCACCGATGGGCCTGTTCGGCCCGCTCAACGGCACCAACAATGCCGTGTCGTCCGGTGCGCACTTTGGCGTGCACGGGCGGATCGTCGGTTCGTTCCTCTCGCTGCTGACCGCCATCGCCTTCTTCTCACTCTCGGTGTGGAGTTCGGGAGATGCGCTGATTGGTGGTGCGAAACGCCTGATCGGCCTGCCGGAAACCGACCTGACCCTGGGCCTGGCCTACGGTCTGTTCGCGATTCTGGTGCTGACCGTGTGCATCTACGGCTTCCGCTTCCTGCTGTGGGTGAACAAGGTCGCGGTGTGGAGCGCGAGCCTGCTGTTCCTGCTGGGTATCTTCGCCTTCGCCGGGCCTTTCGATTCGCACTACGCCGGCACCGTCAGCCTCGGCCAGCCGGGCTTCTGGGCCGCGTTCATCGGCGCCGCACTGGTGGCCATGAGCAACCCGATTTCCTTCGGCGCGTTCCTCGGCGACTGGGCCCGCTACATCCCGCGTGAGACCTCGCGCAAGCGGATCATGGCGGCGGTGATTTTCTCGCAGATCGCTACGTTCATTCCGTTCCTGTTCGGCCTGACCACCGCCACCATCGTAGCGATCCAGGCACCGGACTACATCGCGGCCAACAACTACGTCGGCGGTCTGCTGGCGGTGTCGCCGAGCTGGTTCTTCCTGCCGGTGTGCCTGATTGCGGTGATCGGCGGCATGTCCACCGGCACCACGTCGCTGTATGGCACGGGGCTGGACATGTCCAGTGTGTTCCCGCGCCTGCTGTCGCGAGTGAAAGCGACGCTGCTGATCGGCGTGCTGTCGATTGCCTTCATCTTCATCGGGCGCTTCGCGGCGAACCTGGTGCAGAGCGTGTCGACCTTCGCCGTGCTGATCATCACCTGCACCACGCCATGGATGGTGATCATGATCATCGGCCTGGTGGTGCGCCGCGGCTTCTACTGCCCGGACGACCTGCAAGTGTTCACACGCGGCGAGCAAGGCGGACGCTACTGGTTCAGCCACGGCTGGAACTGGCGCGGCCTGGGTGCATGGATCCCGAGCGCGGCGGTCGGCCTGTGCTTCGTCAACCTGCCGGGGCAGTTCGTCGGCCCGCTGGGTGAACTGGCCGGCGGCATCGACATCAGCCTGCTGGTGACCCTGGGCCTGGCCTCGGTGATGTACCTGATGCTGCTGAGCCTGTTCCCGGAACCGGCGCTGGTCTACGGGCCGAAGGATCCACGGAGCAAAGGCGCCCATGCGCCTGCTGAAGCGGCGCTGCGTCAGGCCGCCTGAAGAAACGAATCGCCTGTGGGAGTGAGCCTTCTCCCACAGTGTTCCACCCCATAAAAAAGACAATCGGAGACACGCCATCATGGCTTTGGATTTATTCGTCGTCCTCATCTACGCGGCCGGCATGCTCTTGCTCGGCTATTTCGGCATGCGCAAAGCCAAGACCAACGAGGACTTCCTCGTCGCCGGGCGTAACCTCGGCCCGAGCCTGTACATGGGCACCATGGCCGCGACCGTTCTCGGTGGCGCGTCCACCGTCGGCACCGTGCGTCTGGGCTATGTGCACGGCATCTCAGGTTTCTGGCTGTGCGCGGCACTGGGTTGCGGCATCGTCGCGCTGAACCTGTTCCTGGCCAAGCCGCTGCTGAAACTTAAGATCTACACCGTTACCCAGGTCCTGGAAAAACGCTACAACCCGATGGCCCGTTCGGCGAGCGCGGCGATCATGCTGGCCTACGCGCTGATGATCGGCGTGACCTCGATCCTCGCCATCGGCACCGTGCTGCAAGTGCTGTTCGGCCTGCCGTTCTGGGTTTCGGTGCTGCTCGGCGGTGGCGTGGTGGTGGTGTACTCGGCCATCGGCGGCATGTGGTCGCTGACCCTGACCGACATCGTGCAGTTCATCATCAAGACCGTGGGCCTGATGTTCATCCTGTTGCCAATCTGCCTGTACAAAGTCGGTGGCTGGGACGAACTGGTGCTGAAGCTGCCGGCGGCGGCGTTCAACTTCACCACCATCGGCTGGGACACGATCATCACCTACTTCATGATCTACTTCTTCGGCATCCTGATCGGTCAGGACATCTGGCAACGGGTGTTCACCGTCAAGAATGAAAAAGTGGCTCAGTACGCCGGCAGCTTCGCAGGCATCTACTGCATCCTCTACGGTCTGGCCTGCGCCCTGATCGGCATGGCAGCGCACGTACTGATCCCGGATCTGGACAACGTCAACAACGCCTTCGCCGCGATCGTCAAACTGTCGCTGCCGGACGGCATCCGTGGTCTGGTGATCGCCGCCGCCCTGGCCGCGATGATGTCCACCGCCAGCGCCGGCCTGCTCGCCGCCGCCACCACCCTGACCGAAGACCTGCTGCCGAAACTGCGTGGCGGCAAACAGTCGAGCCTGGGCATCAACCGCCTGTTCACCCTGCTGACCGGTGTCGTGGTGCTGGGTATCGCGCTGATTGTGAATGACGTGATCAGCGCCCTGACCCTGGCCTACAACCTGCTGGTGGGCGGCATGCTGATCCCGCTGATCGGTGCGATCTTCTGGAAACGCGCCACCACCGCCGGCGCCATCGCCAGCATGGGCCTGGGGTTCGCCACCGCCCTGCTGTTCATGGTCAAAGACGGTCTGGACGCCAACACGCCTATCTACTACAGCCTGGCTGTGGGTCTGGTGAGTTTTGTGGTGGTCAGCCTGATGTCTCGTCGCCCAAACGTGGTGGCCAGCGCGATCTAAGCTAAAGCGGTAGCAACAACTTTCTTCGGCGGGTGTGGCGTCGGTTGCCACACCCGTTTTTTTCGTCTCAAGGAAAGTGCCTATGAAGATTGTTTCCCGGGATCAATGGTACGAAGTGCAGCACCTGAGCGACGGCATTCGCCTGATTCACGAGCCTTACATTCGCCCGTTCTATCGCTGCAACCTGTGGCATGTTCAGGGGCGGGACAAGGATCTGCTGCTCGACAGCGGTTCCGGGCTGGTGAGCCTGCGCGAACAACTGCCGTGGCTGACCGAGCGGCCGCTGGTGGCAGTGGCCAGTCATTGCCATTTCGACCACATCGCCGGTCATCACGAATTTGCCGAACGGCTGGTGCATCCCGCCGAGGCGGATATTCTGGCGGCGCCGGATGGCGAGAATGACTTGAGCCGGGCCTTCGTCGGCGACGACATGTTCGAAGCGCACCCGGATTGCCCGTTGTGCTACGCCGAATACCGGGTCAAGGCCGCGCCGGCCACCGGGTTTGTCGAGGACGGTGATGTGCTGGACCTGGGCAACCGCACGCTGCAGGTGCTGCACACACCGGGGCATTCACCGGGCGGGATCAGCCTCTATGAAGCCGCCAGCGAAACCCTGTTCAGCGGCGACATCATCTACGACGGGCCGTTGATCGAAGACGCCTACCACTCCAATCTCGAGGACTACGCTGCCAGCCTGCGACGTTTGCAGGCGCTGAAGATCCGCACGGTGCATGGCGGGCATTTCGGCAGTTTCTCGGGAGAGCATTTACATTCGATGATTGACGAATGGTTGCGCCGACACGCCTGAGGCCTGCTGTACTCCAGTCAGATCCCGCCACTTTTTGAACATCTGCCATGAGAAGAGCTGCCGTGCGTGCCGCCGTGCACCGATTCATCAAACGCCTGCTGGAACACCGCGACTTCAATGACAACACCAGTCTGGCGGAACTGGGTCTGGAGAAGGCGGACATCGAGGATCTGATCTTCCATCTGGAAGATGAATTCGGACTGACGGCCTTCACCGCCGAAGAGGACCGCATGCTCAAGAGCGCGAAAACCGCGAATGACTTGAGTCGGTTTCTGTTGGAAATCGGGCGGCACTGAGAAGCAAAAGGTCGCCGTTTCGGGCGGCTCCAGCTTCTTTTCTGCCGGAGCCGCCCGAAACGGCGACCTCTCTAATCTTTAATCCTTGGAGCCGGAAGGCATTACCGCCGACGCTGCTGACGCCGACGCTGTTCGTCGTCAGTGCGAATCGGGACCGGTTGCAGAGGCGGTTCGATCAAGCCGAGAGCAACACCCAAATCGTGCAGCCAGTTCTGAATTTTCTCTTTCATCGTCATGCCCCCTTCAGGGTGGTGCTGAGCGGCCGGAATTCTGTAGCCGCTTCGCACTGATAATAGTCCGAAGTCCTACGCAATGCTCGGCGAAATCCGCAATGATCTGTTACTGAATGGATCAGAATCCCTGACCGATCGTTCAAGCCGTTTCCCGGGTATCTTCGCCAGCCACGGGATAGAGCGCCTGCTGCTGTTCAATCCACGCATTGAGGTTGGCGCCGACCATGCCCCGGCGCCACATGAGCCATGTTGTCGCACTGGCAAAAGGCTCGGTCAGCGGGTGCACTGCGACACTTTCGCGTCCCGGCAGGCTGGCGAGCATCGACTCCGACATCAGCGCCACGCCGCTGCCGGCAATTACACAGGCGAGCATGCCCTGATAGGACTCGATCTCCATCGCCCGGCCCATCGCCGCGTGATAGTGGGCAAACCACGACTCCAGCCGCGCGCGGTAGGCGCAGCCATGGCGAAAGGTGAACACCGCCCGTCCCTCGACATCCTTGGCACTGCGCACCGGCGGGTGATCGGCCTCGCTGATCAGCACCAGTCGCTCGTTGCACAATGGCACACCGTCGATCCCGGCCAGTTGCGGCGGGCCGTCCACCAGCGCCGCATCCAGCCGCCCGGTGAGCAAACCTTCCAGCAATTCGCCGCTGGGTCCGGACTGCACCTGCAGATTCACCGCCGGATATTGTTTGTGATAGCGCGCCAGCAACGCCGGCAAATGGATCGCGGCGGTGCTGTACAGGGTGCCGAGCACGAAATCCCCCGCCGGTTGCCCGCCCATCACCGCCGCACTGGCCTGATCACGCAGGGCGAACAGTTTGCCGGTGTAGTCCAACAGGACTTTTCCCGCAGGCGACAACTGCAAACGCTGACGCTCACGGACGAAAAGTTCGACGCCCAATTGCTCTTCGAGCTGTTTGAGCCGGGTCGACAGGTTCGACGGTACGCGATGCAGGCGTTCGGCGGCGCGAGTGATCGAGCCCTCCTCCGCCACGGCCTGGAAGATCCGCAATTGGCTGAACTCCACAACCTTTCTCCTGAACAGAACAAGTTACTCACTATTATTCAATTTTAAAGAAAGTCAATCAGTCCTAGCCTGACGGTCATCGAACCTTCCAACGGAATCCAGACCATGTCGCCGCTGATTCGCTTATCCGCCAGTTTCATTGCCCTGATGATGGCCATGGGCATCGGGCGTTTCGCCCTCACACCGCAACTTCCCCACCTGATCAGCGAAGGGCAGATCGACCTGACTGCCGCCGGTCTGATTGCGGCCGCCAACTACCTCGGCTATCTGCTCGGCGCCGTGGACGCGATGTTTTCCCGCCGGCCGGATCAAGTGCAGCGGCGTCTGCATGGCGGCTTGTGGTTGTGTGTGCTGCTGACGCTGGCATCGTTCTGGGCCAACGGCTTCTGGTCGCACTTGCTGCTGCGCTTCGGCACCGGTGTGGCGAGTGCCTGGGTGCTGGTGATGATTACGGCGCTGAGTCAGCCGCTGGCTGCGGCGGCGGGTCGCCCACGGTTGGGAGCGCTGGTCTTTGCCGGGCCGGGTCTTGGGATTTTTCTGACGGGCTTGTTGGCGCTGTTCTCGCATCTGGCGCAGCAGACGTCCGCCACTTTGTGGCTGATCTATGCCGCCGTGGCGCTGGTGATGTTGCTGGGGATCGTGCGGATCCTGCCGCAACCGGGCGTCAGTGCAAACGTCGCGCCTGCCGCCGTCAATCATTCGAATCGCGGGATTGGGCGGTTGGCGGTGGTGTATGCCTTGTACGGCGTGGGCTACATCATTCCGGCCACGTTCCTGTCGCAGATGGCCAACGCGCAGTTTCACGGACAATGGCAGGCGGATCTGTTCTGGCCATGCTTCGGCCTCGGCGCCGCTATCGGTGTGTTGCTGGTGAGTTTGCGCCGGCACGATCCGGACACCACCCGTCACTGGTTGATGGCAACGCTATGGCTGCAGGCCGCCGGAGTGTTTGCCTGCCTGCTGGGCAGCGGCCTCGGCCTGGCTTTGGGCGTGATCCTGTGCGGCACGCCGTTCCTGGCCTGCATGCAACTGGTGATGCAGCGCTCCCGGGAACTGGCACCCCACGCCACCCAGCGCAACGCCGGCCTGCTCACCGCGTGCTTCGCTGTCGGTCAGCTCAGCGGGCCGTTGCTGGCGGCGGTCAGCAGCCACTTCAGCGGTGGCCTGCAACCGGCGCTGGTGATCGCCGGCAGCGGCCTGCTGATTGCCGGTGGCCTGGCGTGGAAGCCGCTTACGACTGGCCGAGCGCTTTGCGCAAACGCCGACGCACCCACTGTTCCGCGCTGACGAAGGTGATGCCGAGCAACACCAGCACGGCACCGATGATGAAGTTCAGGCTCAGTTCTTCGCCAAGCAGCACCACGCCGAACGTGACGCCGAACAACGGCGTCATGAAGGAAAACACCGCCAGATTGGCCGCCAGATAACGGCGCAGCAGCCAGAACCAGGTCAGGTAACTGAAGAACGACACCACCAGGCCCTGGAACAGCACGCTGCCCACCGCCACGGCGGTCAGGCTGACGTGGGTAATCTGGCCGCTGAGCAGCGCGATCAACAGCAGGCCGACGAAACCGACGATCAGTTGATAAAACAGCGTCAGCGTCACCGGCGCTTCCGACAGGCGCGAGGCGCGCACCACCACGGTGGTCGCGCCCCAACTGGCCCCGGCCAGCACGCCGAGGGCATCGCCCAGCAGCATGCGGTGATCGAGGTTGTCCCATGACACGCCGCCGGCAAACGCTACCGCGATCCCGACAAATGCCATGAAGATCCCCAGCCATTGCACCGGTCGCAGACGCTCGCTGGGCAACAGGAAATGCACGCCCAGCGCAGTGAAGATCGGCGCGGTGTAGAGGAACACCGACATGTGCGCCGCAGTGGTCAGTTGCAGGCCTTCGGAAATGAACAGGAACTCAAGGCCGAACAAGGCACCGGCCAGCAAGCCGCCGCGCCAGGTCGTGCCGACCTGATCCCAGCCGCCCTTCCAGCAGATGAGCAGTCCTACAAGCAACGCGGAAATCCCCGACCGCCCCGCCGCCTGCATCACCGGCGCAATGTCGGTCGCCGCCCACTTGATCAGCACCTGCTGCACGCCCCAGATCAGGCACAGGCCGATCATCACTTGCAGGGCAAAGCCGTCGGCACTGCGCCGACTGACGCTCACCGCAACACCTCGAACACACACGACATGGCAGTTTTTCCAAAGGTCAAAACAACGCCCCGGCTCTTCGTCCGGGGCGAAAAATGGTCTCGGGGATTATTAACCAGTTGGCCAGAAAAAGCCGTCTGGAAGAGACACTTCATTCTCCTGAAGCGTCAGCGGTGACGGGTTGACCTGCCAAACCGGCCGGCCACGACAAATCCGACTGTACAGGCCAGCGCCGTGGCAAACGTCCCCCATGCCCAATCCATCAATGTCACCTGCATCGACCAGCCGCGCAGCGTCGCCCAGTTGGTCAGGTCGTAGGTGCCGTAAGCGACCAGCCCGAGCAGCGCCCCCATGCGGGCGGCGCGTTGCCAGGTCAGCGCCGGCAACACCACGAACGCCACGCAGCCGAAAACGTACAGGCAATAAAAAACCGCTGCTGGCACCAGCAACGGTTTTTCGAGCATCAGCGGACCAAGCAGTTCGCGATAGGTCGGCGCCATCAACACGCCGAGCCAGAAGCCGTCGAGCAAAAGAAACGTCAGCAGCGTGGCGGCGTAGGCAATCAGCGCTTTTTTCATTTGCCCGACCTCAGGTTGGCCCATGCAACATGGGCCACGTCTGGCTCAGGTTAGTTCAATGCGATCGGCATGAATGACGATCTTGCCTTCCTTGTACAACGAACCGATGGCCTTCTTGAAGTTGCCCTTGCTGACACCGAACAGGCTGCTGATCAGCGCCGGGTCGCTCTTGTCGCTGACGGCCAGGGTGCCGTTGCTTTCGCGCAACTTGGCGAGGATCTTCGAACTCAGGCTGCTGGCCGCTTCCTGACCCACCGGTTGCAGGCTCAGGCTGATCTTGCCGTCGGCGCGCACTTCCTTGATGAAACCTTTCTCGCGCATGCCGGAACGCATGAACTTGAAGATTTCATTCTTGTGGATCAGACCCCAGTGCTTGTTGTTGATGACAGCCTTGAAGCCCATGTCGGTGGCTTCGGCCACCAGCAGATCGACTTCCTGGCCCACGCTGTAGTTGGCCGGGGTCTTGTCGAGGTAGCGATCAAGACGCGCGGTGGCGGTGATGCGGCGGGTGTGTTTGTCGAGGTAGACATGCACCACGCAGTATTCGCCGGCGGTCATCTGGCGTTTTTCTTCGGAGTAAGGCAGCAGCAGATCCTTCGGCAGCCCCCAATCGAGGAACACACCGATGCTGTTGACTTCAACAACTTTCAAACTGGCAAATTCACCGACCTGAACTTTTGGTTTTTCAGTGGTGGCAATAAGTTTGTCATCGCTGTCCAGATAAATGAAAACATTGAGCCAGTCTTCATCTTCGCTGGGAATATCTTTGGGGATATAACGGTTGGGCAAAAGAATTTCGCCGTCGGCACCGCCGTCCAGATATAAACCGAAGTTAGTGTGTTTAACCACTTGCAAACTGTTGTAGCGCCCGACTAAAGCCATTTCCAATACCCTCATTGCGTGGGCGGCATTCTACCCGGTTTTGCCGGGTTCGTTGGCCGGCAGATGCTCCCGCAAACTGAAAATTGCGCGAAGCCCTGATTTTCCTTGGTTTGCCGCCGAGCAGGCGCCACTCGTCAGACCACCTCGGCGACTCCCCGGCGCGACGCCCCCGCGAAAAAGCCACCGATCCCGATAAATGTTGTTATTTAAAACAGCAGGTTAGCGGGATATTTCTAATAATTAATCGAGAATAATCCACCCGCACGCTGGGTTATTCCGGGGGATATTTACCAAGCAATTGTCAAGTTATTCCTGTACGATGCCTGGCCGAGTTACTTTTCTACAGGTTAATGGCCGCCATGCGTGTAAAAGCATCCACCAGCAAAGCAAAGCCAGCTCCAGCCGTTGAAACCAGCGAATCGATCAACGATCAGATCGCGGCATTCCTCAAGTCCGGCGGCGAGATCCAGCAAATTGCCAAGGGCGTCAGCGGCCAGACGTTCGGCCCGTCCAAGCAGATCAGCCTGGGCAAGAAGTAACACCCCGCAACATCCCAGTCCCAAGGCGCTTTGAGCTTCGAAGCGTCTGGACCGGAACCCTCGCAAAATCCCTCGCACGTTTAATCAAAAAAGCATAAATCGACGAACGGCCCTCGATGAGGATCATTCGCCGGTATCCTTGCACGCGTCTGGATCAAGCGTTTCAGCAGGTACGTCGGCCTGCGCTCGCTGTTCATGGAGTGACGCATGCTCAAACCCCTCTGTTTAATTCTTGCAGGACTGCTGACGAGCCCGGTGGCGCACGCGCAGATTTTCCAGCGCGAACTCGGCGACTTCGACCTCAAGCTCGGCACCACGCCCAGTCGCAGCATGGCCCAGGGCCTGGTCAAACCTTCTGCCGCCGGCTCGTTTCACGGCGGCCTCGATCTGACCCACGACAGCGGCCTCTACGTTGGCCAATACGCGCCGAGCATGGGGCTGACGCCGGGCAAGAATCTGGAAATCGACTCCTACGTCGGCTTCAAACAACCCTTCGATCAAACCCTCGGCTACGAAGTCGGGATGATCCATTACAGCTATCCGAAGGTCGACACCCTCGACAGCCAGGAACTGTTTGGCGGCCTGACCCTGCTCGGAAGCCGTTTCGGCATCGCACTGAGCAACGACCCGGACAAACAGAACAACACTTTGTTTGCCGATCTGGGCGGCAACCAGCCGTTCGGCATCGGGATCAGCATGAAATACACCACCCATCAGCTCAATACGCCGGTCTCGGTGGACGGCGGTTATGTCAGCAGTTTCACCGACTGGTCGGTGAAATTTTCCCGGCCGGTGATGGGCATCGACCTGGACCTGATCTACAGCAATTCCAGCCTCAGCGGCAGCGATTGCTCCGCCTATTCCGGGCACAACAGCCAGTGCGACGGGCTGGTCACGCTCAAGGCCGAACGCGCGTTCTATTGATTGGCTGAACTGCTGGGAGCATCCTGCGTTCACATAAGAATCAGACGCCAGGCTTTCGCAAGGACTCGCTCATGTCTCGCTGGTTCAAACGCTGTGTCACCCTGTTGATCTTCACCCTCGCCCTCGGCGCGTGCAGCCGCGTCGGCCTGGCCTATCGCAATCTCGACGTGATCATTCCCTGGACGCTCAGCGACTACCTGGACATGACCGGCGAGCAGAAAGGCTGGTTCAACGAACGCCTGAAGGAACACCTGAGCTGGCACTGCACCACGCAATTGCCGGGTTATCTGGACTGGCTGGATCGCCTGCAGACCATGGTCGAAACCAATCAGGTCACCGACGCCGCACTCCAGGCCCGCACTCTGGAAGCCAAGCAGGCGATTGCCGAGACCGCCCGGGAAATCACCCCGTCGGCCATCGAGTTGCTGCAAGGGCTGGACGACAAACAGGTCGCCGACATGAACGATGCGTTTGCCAAGGATCTGCGCAAACGTCAGCAGGAATATGTGAAACCACCATTGGCCCAGCAGATCGCCGAGCGTGGCGCCCGCATGGACAAACGCCTTAACGACTGGCTCGGGCCTTTGAGTGTCACGCAAGAGCAACGGGTAATGGCGTGGTCAACCGCACTCGGCGACCAGAACACCCAATGGATCGCCAACCGTGCGCATTGGCAACAGCAGTTCAGCGCCGCCGTTGCCCAGCGTAAAAGTCCGGAATTCCCACAGCGGATCGAGACACTTCTGGTCTATCGCGAGCGTTTATGGACAGCGGATTACCGCAAGGCCTATGCCGACACCGAAGCCCAGGCCCGCTCGTTGGCGGTTGATCTGATGGCAGAAAGCACACCGCAACAACGCCAGCGCCTGTTGAAGAAAATCGAAGGGGTGCGCAAGGACTTCAATGATTTGAAGTGTCTGAAAGCGGCGAAAGCAGGCTGAGGTTCATTGAACCTGCGGGAGCCGGAAACCCGGCTCCAGAGGGATCGCAGCAGGCGCTCAGGCAATCTGCGCTTTTGACGCCACACGGTCGAATGTCGCCTCATCCAGCGCATCCTCCTGTTCATCCAGCACCTGACGCGGATGATCATTACCGGGAATGCTGCTGTCGATCAGACTCAACAGGCTAGAACCACGCGGCGTCAGGCTGAAATTGTTGCCGGTGCTGCCCTCATCGTCGCCCCGAGGCTCGATAAAGCCGCGCAGCAACAGCTTCTGCTCGTATTCACAGGCGATGGTTTTCAGATGATCCAGATTCTCGATCGGCTCGCCTGCCGCGGCTTTTTCCGCCGCATAGTCTTCGGCATAGGACCGCGGTGCAAAGCTGTGGCCGGCGCCGTTCTGCACTTCATGCAGCAGGCGTTCAATCAAATCCCAGTTATAAGTCGTCATCCTGATTCAACCTCCGGTGCGCGTGATTAATGGCGCTGTCTTAGGTTGTGACCCGAGCGGGCAATAGCCGTTCAGCTTGATTTGCGGCACCGACCGACCGGCGGTCTGTCGAATCCCGTGGGCCTCGAGCGACTAGTCTGAGACAGACGGTTTCAACCCCGCAGGAGAAATCATCATGAACGTTGAGAATCATCCGGTGGTGTCGCGCGAAGAATGGCTCGCCGCCCGCAAGCAGCATCTGGCTGATGAAAAGGCCTTCACCAGGGAGCGCGACCGCCTCAGCGCCAAACGCCGCGCGCTGCCGTGGGTGAAAGTCGACAAGGAATACCGCTTCATGGGGCCGGACGGCGAATTGAAACTTGCCGACCTGTTCGGCCAGCACAGCCAGCTCATCGTCTATCACTTCATGTTCGCCAAGGGCTGGGAAGAAGGCTGCCAGGGCTGCTCCTTCCTCGCTGATCACTTCGACGGCGCCAATCTGCACCTGGCTCATCACGACATTGGGCTGGTGGCGGTATCCCACGCGCCATTCGCCGAATTCCAGGCGTTCAAGCGGCGGATGGGCTGGAAGTTCGACTGGGTGTCGTCGGACGGTTCCGATTTCAACTACGACTTCGGCGTGTGTGCCCGTGCTGAAGACGCCGAATCCGGAAAAGCTACGTACAACTATGAAAAGACTGACAGTGGCGAAGAGGAAATGCCGGGGCTGAGCGTGTTCTATCGCGCCAATAACGGCGAGATATTCCACACCTACTCAACCTACGCCCGGGGTCTGGACATGCTGGTCGGCGCCTACAACTTTCTCGACCTCACGCCCAAGGGGCGGAACGAGGACGAAATCATGGAGTGGGTGCGGCATCACGACCGGTATGAGGGAGAAACGAAATCCAGTTGCTGCCACGGCGACTGAGCCGGCAAAGACACTGAACTTTTCACGGGGCACGGCCCTCAACCGGTTAACCCGCCTTAACCGGATCTGAGGCCTGCCATCATGAAAACCCTGCTCACCCTCACACTCGCCACCACCTTCGCCTGTGCCCTGCCCGTCTGGGCCTGCACCCCGGAAGAAGCCACCGCCAAACGTGAACAACTGGCTCAGGAAGTGGCAAAGCTCACCGAGCAAAACCCGACCAAGGCCAAGGAAATCAACGCCGAGCTGCAGAAAATGGACCTGGGCACTGCCTCTGCCGATCTGCCGGACAAATGCCAGTTGATCGACCAGCGCTTGAAGGAGCTGGATTCGGCCGAGCACAAAACCGAGGGTTAACGGCCTCGGGCTTCAGCCCACCACAAAGGACATGCTCAAAGCAGTGTCCTTTCGTCCGTTGAATTGCATTTGTGCATTTATTTATTTGCACAAATGCATATTCAGACCTAGGGTTACCTCGAGCCTGATCGGAACCGGCCATCGGCGATGGCAACCCATTCACAGCCGATCACTCGCAACATCCACACGTTGGACATTTGTTTTCATTCATGGAGGATTGAAAAATGTTAACCACTGAAACAACGCAATACACCGGCAACACCCTGCCCGGATGCCTGACCGGCCATCTGCTCGACGCGCAACTGGTCGAGGTCGAAGCCGCGCCACAGGTCGAGGCCCTGGCGGCCTCTAGCCTGAACTTCACGATGCAGCAACAGACCCAGACCAACTGGTGTTGGGCCGCGGTTTCCGCTTCGGTCGGCAACTATTACGGCACCGGGTCCTGGACTCAGTGCGGCGTTGCCAGCACCCAATTGAACCGCAACTGCTGCAGCCAGCCGGGGCCGTGCAACGTCTACGGTTATCTGGATTCGGCCCTGCAAACCACCCGCAGCTACAACGGGATGAATCAGGGTTCGTTGCAGATGTCGGCCATCCAGAACCAGATCAACATGGGCCGGCCCGTCGGTCTGCGCTGTGCCTGGTACGGCGGCGGTGCGCACTTCCTGACGATCTATGGCACCAACGGCAACTACGTGCTGGTTGCGGATTCGATCTACGGCTATTCGACCCGCGCACTGAACTCGTTCCCCGGTTCCTACAACGGTGGCGGCAACTGGACCCACACTTACTTCACGGCGAAAAACTAGGAGGGCGACATCATGCAACTGACTTATCCAAAGGCGCCTTCCAACGGCGTACAGACCTTGCGTCCGGTGCTGCAAGCAGCGCTGCAAACCCAGGGGTTTGGCATCAATCGCCAGTTCGCCAGTGCTGCACCGGCGAAAATCAGCCTGAGCGAGGCCTATCGCGGCTACTCGCTGAGCCTGGAGGATCTGAGCCGGGGCAAAGGCCTGAAGGACGCCCGGGTCGGCGACTGGCATTACCTGGTGTTTGCCGACGGCGTGTCGATTGCCGATGCGCAATTGGCCGAAGTCCGCGGTCACGTCGAGTTTGCCTCGTTGAACCACGGCAACCTGGCCACCGCCACGGTCGATGCGCTGAAGCTGGCCGAGCAATCGCCGCAGTTGCAGGGCAAAACCGTCGAGCTGCGAGTGTTGTTCGTTTCGGCGCTGCATGTCGTAGCGATCTGGCTGCACGCGGCCGGTGAAGATGTGCTGATCCCGATCGAGCCGACGCCCAAGGAGCTGGCCCTGACCGGGCTGTACAGCGAGGCCGCCCTGCTCGCGCAGCTCAAACCGAAGGCGGATCAGACCAAGCAACGCTTTGATGCCGACACCCGTGGGCAACTGGGCAGCTGATAAACGCAGGCAATAAAAAACCCGGACAGTGTCCGGGTTTTTTATTGCCTGCCTGAAACGCCTTACTCGGCCGCAGGTGCAGCCGGCTTGCGGCGCTTGAGCGGGGCCATGCCGTCGCTGCTCACCAGAGAATCCGGTTTCGGACGGTTGGCGCTCTTGCGCTTGGTCGGGGTCTTGGCGGCGGCTTTTTTCTTGTCGCCCTTGGCGTCGGTCTTTTTCTTCTTCACGCCGACGGCCTTGCCCGATGCCTTGACCTTTTTCGGTCCGCCGTAGGTGCCTTTGACTTCCTTGATGGTGCGGCGCTCGAAGCTCTGCTTCAGATAACGCTCGATGCTCGACATCAGGTTCCAGTCGCCGTGACAGATCAGCGAGATCGCCAGACCGTCGTTGCCGGCACGGCCGGTACGACCGATGCGGTGTACGTATTCGTCGCCGCTGCGCGGCATGTCGAAGTTGATCACCAGATCCAGGCCGTCAACGTCCAGACCACGGGCCGCCACGTCGGTGGCCACCAGGATCTTCACGCCGCCCTGCTTCAGACGGTCGATCGCCAGTTTGCGATCCTTCTGGTCTTTCTCGCCGTGCAGCACGAATGCCTTGTACTCCTGAGCGACGAGGCGACCGTAGATGCGGTCGGCCATGGCCCGGGTGTTGGTGAAGACGATAGCCTTCTGATAGGTCTCGTTGGCCAGCAGCCAGTTGACGATCTGTTCTTTGTGCTGGTTGTGGTCGGCGGTGATGATCTGCTGACGGGTGGTGTCGTTCAGCTGGCTGACCGCATTGAGCTGCAGGTGCTCGGGGTTGTTCAGCACCTTGGCGATCATCTCGCGCAGGCCGGAACCGCCGGTGGTGGCGGAGAACAGCATGGTCTGCTGACGGTTCGGGCATTCGTCGACCAGACGCTGCACGTCTTCGGCGAAACCCATGTCGAGCATGCGGTCGGCTTCGTCGAGCACCAGCACTTCGACTTCTTTCAAATCGAGGTTGCCGGCGTTCAGTTGCTCGATCATCCGGCCCGGCGTGCCAATCAGGATGTCCGGCACCTTGCGCAGCATGGCGGCCTGGACCTTGAAGTCTTCACCGCCAGTGATCAGGCCGGACTTGATGAAAGTGAACTGCGAAAAGCGCTCGACTTCCTTCAGGGTCTGCTGGGCCAGCTCGCGGGTCGGCAGCAGGATCAGGGTCTTGATGCTGACGCGGATCTTGGCCGGGCCGATCAGGCGGTTGAGGATCGGCAGGACAAACGCGGCGGTCTTGCCGCTACCGGTTTGCGCCGTCACCCGCAGGTCACGCCCCTGAAGCGCCAGCGGAATGGCCGCGGCTTGCACAGGCGTTGGCTCGACAAATTTCAGCTCGGCCACGGCTTTGAGCAGGCGTTCGTGCAGGGCGAATTGGGAAAACACGGGTGCTACCTCGAAGATATGCAGAAAAACAGCTGCATAGGTTACCGGTTTCGAGCGCTCAGGCCGAGTTTCTTTGTGAAATCAGCCGCAATCAGTGGCTTTTTTGTTGCTCGATTTGTCTCCAACGGTAATACACAGCGTCTTAAATGCTCTAATCGCCCGTCGCGTCCTACAGAAGAATCGTTGCCCTCATGGATTTCAAACAGCTCTGGCTCAACGCCCAAGACCTCTGGGGTGCCCTCGATCAGCACCCGCTCCTGCACGCCGGCCTGGCACTGATCCTGCTGCTGGTGATCGCGCTGGTCCTCGGACGAGTGGCGCGTTACCTGATCCTGCATGCCAGCCGCATGCTCGGTCGCCAGCCCGCGCTGCACTGGATCAACGACTTTCGGCATAACAAGGTGTTTCAGCGTCTGGCGCAGATGACGCCGTCGCTGGTGATCCAGTTCGGCCTGCACCTGGTGCCGGAGCTGAGCAAGACCGCCATGGTGTTCCTCGGCAATGTCGCACTGGCGTTCACCATTCTGTTCCTGCTCCTGTCGGTCAGCGCCCTGCTCAATGCGCTGCTGGACATCTACGCCCGCACCGAACATGCCCGCACCCGCTCGATCAAGGGTTATGTGCAACTGGCAAAAATGGTTTTGTATGTGTTCGGCGCGATCATCATCGTCGCCACCCTGATCGACCGCTCGCCGCTGTTGCTGCTGTCCGGTCTGGGTGCAATGTCGGCGGTGATCCTGTTGGTCTACAAGGACACCCTGCTGTCGTTCGTCGCCAGCGTGCAACTGACCAGCAACGACATGCTGCGGGTCGGCGACTGGATCGAAATGCCGCAAGTCGGCGCCGATGGCGACGTGGTCGACATCACCCTGCACACGGTCAAGGTGCAGAACTTCGACAAGACCATCGTCTCGATCCCGACCTGGCGCCTGATGTCCGAATCCTTCAGAAACTGGCGCGGCATGCAGCAGTCCGGCGGGCGACGGATCAAGCGCAGTTTGTTCATCGACGCCAGCGGCGTGCGTTTCATCCGCGACGATGAAGAAGAAAAACTCTCTCAGGTGCACCTGCTGACCGCGTACATGGGCCGCAAGAAAGCCGAGCTCAAGGCCTGGAACGAAGCCCAGGGCAACGTCGCGGCGATGTCGGCCAACCGCCGGCGCATGACCAACATCGGCACTTTCCGCGCCTATGCCTTGGCTTACTTGAAGAGCCACCCGGAGATCCAGCCGAACATGACCTGCATGGTCCGCCAGATGCAGACCACGGCCCAAGGCATTCCGCTGGAAATCTACTGCTTTACCACCACCACGGTGTGGGCCGATTACGAGCGGATCCAGGGGGATATTTTCGATTACCTGCTGGCGGTGCTGCCGGAGTTCGGGTTGAGCCTGTATCAGCAGCCGAGTGGTGGGGATTTGCGCTCCGGGATATTGCCGGCAGTCCTTGGCGCGAGCCACATTCCAGAAGCCGAGAAGCATCTGATGTAGAGTTTTCTTGAGCGCAACAAAAAAGACGCAACCCCGGTTGCGTCTTTTTTGTCCGGCCGACTTATCAGGCCTGACGCTGCGGTGCCTTGTGCACCATGGTGTAGGCGTAGTCGACGCCCATGCCGTACGCGCCGCTGTGCTCCAGCACCAGATCCATCACTGCCTGATAGGTGTCTTTGTGCGCCCAGTCACGCTGGTACTCGAGCAGTACTTGCTGCCAGGTCACCGGTACGGCGCCGGCCTGAATCATCCGCTGTACCGACATGTCATGAGCTTCTTTGGTGGTGCCGCCGGACGCGTCGGTGACGATGTACACCTCGTAGCCTTCGGCCAGGGCTTCCAGGGCCGGGAAGGTCAGGCAGACCTCGGTCCAGAGCGCGGCGATGATCAGTTTCTTGCGGCCGGTGGCCTTCACCGCGTCAACCAGCGCCTTGTCTTCCCAGGAGTTCATCGAAGTGCGCTCGATCGGCTTCTGCTCCGGGTGTACCGCCAGCAATTCCGGCCAGATGTAGCCGCTGAAGCTTTCGGTTTCGACCGAGGTGTAGATGGTCGGCACGTTGAAGATCTTCGCCGCTTTGGCCAGGCCGACGGTGTTGTTCTTCAGAGTCTGACGGTCGATCGACTGTACGCCGAAAGCCATTTGCGGCTGGTGGTCGATCAGGATCAGAGCGGAGTTGGTCGGGTTCAGCAGTTCACGGATAGACATGGCGCGTTCCTTTTGATGTCGATTCAGAGTTTCGATTGGGTAATGGGTGAGTCGAGTGGCTTGCCGTCTTCAGCGTTGTTGTCTCGGCTTGGATGTCACTTTAGGGGCTAGCCGATAAAGGGACAATTACCTAAAATCGAGAATCATTGATTCTAAAAAAGGGACAATCATGGATCGCATCGAATGCATGCGTGCCTTCGTGGTAACGGTGGGCGAGAACGGCTTCGCAGCCGCCGCCCGGGCCATGGACGTGCCCCGCTCGAAAGTCAGCAAACAGATTCAGGCGCTGGAAGAAGCCATCGGCGTGCAACTGCTGCAACGCACCACCCGCAGCCTGCACCTGACCGAGGCCGGTGCCGAATATTTCGAAGCGGCGCGGGAAGTGATCGCTGCATTGGACGAGGCCGAGCAGCGAGCCCGGGACGGGGTTGGCGAATTGCGCGGTGTGTTGCGGGTGAACGCACCGATGTCGTTCGGCCTGCGGCGGCTGGGCAAGCTGATTCCGCTGTTTCATGAACAGCACCCGAACATCGAGCTGCAACTGGTGCTCAGCGACCAGCAGGTCGATCCGGTGCGCGGCGGGTTCGACGTGACGATCCGCATCGCCAGCCTGCCCGACTCGACCATGATCGCCCGGCAACTGGCGCCAGCGCCGAGGATCATGGTCGCCTCCCCTGCTTACCTCGAACGCGCGGGCACGCCGCAGACCCCGCAGGACCTGCGCTCGCATCAATGCTTGAACTACGGCTATCTGCAGAGCGGCGTCAGCCTGCAACTGTGCAACGGCAAGGAGACGCAGCGGGTCAACGTCACCGGGCCGCTGCACGCCAACAATGGTGACTTGCTGGCGCAAGCGGCCGAGGCCGGCATGGGCATCGCGCTGCTGCCGGACTTCATCGTCGAAGAGGCGCTGGCGGCCGGGCGCCTGGTGCCGGTGCTGTGCGAATGGCAAGCCCCGGCGATCACCATCAACGCGGTGTATTCGTCAGCGCGGCGGGTACCGCAGAAGACCCGGGCGTTTATTGAGTTTCTGGTGGGGCAACTGGCGCCGGCCTGCGAATCCCCAACCGGCTGATCCACACCGCCGCCAGAATCACGCCGCCACCGAGGAACAACCGCCCCAGTTCCTCATGCTGATTCCAGATCAACAGATTCAGCAGCAACCCCACCGGCACGTGCAGGTTGTTCATCACCGCCAGGGTACCGCCATTGACCAGGCACGCGCCCTTGTTCCACCAGTACAGGCCGAGAGCAGTCGAAACCAGGCCGAGGAACACCAGCACACCCCATTGCAGCGGCGCTTCGGGCAGGAAACTGGATTTGCCGAACAGCAGGAACGCCGGCAACGCCACCGCGAGTGCGCCGAGGTAGAAGAAACCGAAGCGCCGGTAATGCGGCAAATCGCTCGGATGCTTCGCCACCAGATGCTTGTACAGCACCTGCCCGGCGGCGTAGGTGAAGTTGGCCAGTTGCAGTAACAGGAAGCCCATGAAGAAGTCCGGGTTGATCCGGTCATAGCGGATCACCGCCGCGCCCGCCACTGCTACCAGCGCCGCAATCAGTGCCCACGGGTTGAAACGGCGGTTAAGCGCATCTTCGATCAGGGTCACATGCAAGGGTGTGAGGATGGTGAACAGCAGCACTTCCGGCACCGTCAGCACGCGGAAGCTCAAATACAGGCAGACGTAGGTCACGCCGAACTGCAACGCGCCGATCAGCAGCATGCCGCGCATGAACGCCGGTTCCACCGAGCGCCAGCGCGTCAGCGGGATGAACACCAGCCCGGCCAGCACCACACGCACCAGCACCGCGAAGTAGCTGTCGACATGCCCGGCCAGGTATTCGCCGATCAGACTGAAGGAAAACGCCTGGATCAGCGTGACAATAAGTAGATAGCCCATGGTCGCCTCGATTTCGAATGGCGGCGACGATAGCGGTTTTTCCCGGTCATCGCTAAATTCCGGGCAAAAAAAAGCCCGAGCTCGCTAAAGCGTTCAATCGGGCTACAGCACTCAGGAGCAACAAGTGCAAAGGGAGGTTCGATGCGCGTAGAGCCTTGAAGGGGTTGCGCCAGGTCACTAGAACAATCGGCGATTATCTGGCGATTAACATATCAAGCGACCTGGGAGAGTTTGGCGTTGGCCTGGTTGAGGCCTTTCTCCTGGAAGTCGCCACCCAGGTTCATGCCCTCGGCGTGGATGAAGGTCACGTCGTGGATGCCGATGAAACCCATCACCTGACGCAGGTACGGTTCTTGGTGATCCGCCGGGCCGCCGGCGTAGATGCCGCCGCGAGCGGTCAGCACGTAGGCACGCTTGCCGCTGAGCAGGCCTTGCGGACCGGTTTCGGTGTACTTGAAGGTCACGCCGGCACGCAGCACGTGGTCGAGCCAGGCTTTCAGGGTGCTTGGAATCGCGAAGTTGTACATCGGCGCGGCCATCACCAGCACGTCGGCGGCCAGCAATTCTTCGGTCAGCTCGTTGGAGCGATCCAGCGAGGACTGTTCGTTGGCATTGCGCTGTTCGGCGGGTTTCATCCAGCCGCCCAGCAGGTTGCTGTCCAGGTGTGGCACCGGGTTCACGGCGAGGTCACGGACGGTGATCTGATCGGCCGGGTGTGCAGCTTTCCACTGACTGATGAAAGTCTGGGTCAGTTGACGGGATACCGAATCTTGCTGGCGGGCGCTGCTTTCGATGATCAGAACGCGGGACATGGTGTGTAGCCTCCATCCGAGAATGTTGTAAGTCGATGGAGTGAAGGTTAAACAGAGTCGCATCGATGAAAAAGCGCAAATAATTGCTGCAAACCATCGAAATATTCGTTTAGATGCAAGCTACACCTGCAGGAGCGGGCTGACTCGCTCCCACAGAGAGGCAAAACCGCTATTTCGGGTTGCAGCTCAGCTCGACGCGCAGCTTGATGATCTCGCGGGAGAACTTGGCGGTGGCGTTGGTGTGTTTGCCGGCCGGCACTTCGATATTGCGGGTGCGCGGCGCTTCCGGGCCATTGCTGAACACGACTTTGCAGACCGCGTCGACCTCGCCGTAGTTGGCGACCCGGATGGAGCCGATGTCTTTATCGGTATCGAAGGACTCGTAGTCGATCTTCAGGCCATTGAGATTCTTCTGCACATCGATCGGATACGCAAACGCGGTCAGCGGCAGCAACGCCAGTACCACACAACAGAATTTTTTCATTCGGCAGTCTCCATGAGGGACAGCCAGCTTAGGACAAGAGGAGCTATCGATGAAAGCGCCCCGCGTGACCCTCGATCAATGGCGAACGTTGCAGGCGGTGGTCGACCACGGCGGATTCGCCCAGGCCGCCGAAGCGTTGCACCGTTCGCAATCGTCGGTGAGCTACACCGTCGCCCGCATGCAGGACCAGCTCGGAGTGCCGTTGCTGCGCATCGACGGCCGTAAAGCCGTACTGACTGAAGCCGGCGGCGTGTTGCTGCGGCGTTCGCGACAACTGGTGAAACAGGCCAGCCAACTGGAAGATCTCGCCCATCACATGGAGCAAGGCTGGGAAGCCGAAGTGCGGCTGGTGGTCGATGCCGCCTACCCGAGCGCCCGCCTCGTTCGCGCACTGACCGCATTCATGCCGCAAAGCCGGGGCTGCCGTGTGCGTTTGCGTGAAGAAGTGCTGTCGGGGGTCGAGGAGGTTTTGCTCGAAGGCGTGGCCGATCTGGCGATCACCGGCCTGAGCATTCCCGGTTACCTCGGTGCGGAATTGAGCGATGTGGAATTTGTCGCCGTCGCCCACCCCGAACACGCACTGCATCGGCTGAACCGTGAACTGAATTTCCAGGACCTGGAAACCCAGATGCAAGTGGTGATCCGCGACTCCGGCCGTCAGCAACCCCGGGATGTCGGCTGGCTCGGCGCCGAACAGCGCTGGACCGTCGGCAGCCTCGCCACCGCTGCCAATTTCGTTTCCAGCGGCCTGGGTTTTGCCTGGCTGCCACGGCACATGATCGAACGTGAATTGAAGGAAGGCCTGCTCAAGCTGCTACCGTTGGATCAGGGCGGCAGCCGCAATCCGAGTTTCTATTTGTATTCGAACAAGGACAAACCGCTGGGCCCGGCTTCGCAGATCCTCGTCGAACTGCTGCGCACCTTCGACACCTTGCCGCTGGACGCACCGTTCGCCGCCCCCGAACAAGCCTGACACGGAGTTCACCGATGGCGTATTTCGAGCATGAAGGCTGCAACCTGCACTACGAGGAATATGGCCACGGCGATCCGTTGCTGCTGGTTCACGGGCTTGGCTCCAGCACCCTGGACTGGGAAATGCAGATCCCGGCACTGGCCGCGCAATACCGGGTAATCGTCCCGGACGTGCGCGGTCATGGCCGCTCCGACAAGCCCCGCGAGCGCTACAGCATCGCCGGCTTCAGCGCCGACATCGTCGCCCTGATCGAGCATCTGAAACTCGGCCCGGTGCACTACGCCGGGCTGTCCATGGGCGGCATGATCGGCTTTCAGTTCGCCGTCGATCAGCCGCAGATGCTCAAGAGCCTGACCATCGTCAACAGCGCGCCCGAGGTCAAGGTGCGCAGTCGCGACGACTACTGGCAGTGGTTCAAGCGCTGGAGCCTGATGCGCCTGCTGAGTCTGGCCACCATCGGCAAGGCCCTTGGCGCCAAACTGTTCCCCAAACCGGAGCAGGCGGATTTGCGCCAGAAGATGGCCGAGCGCTGGGCAAAAAACGACAAACGTGCTTATCTCGCCAGCTTCGATGCGATTGTTGGCTGGGGGGTTCAGGAACGACTTTCGAGGATCTCCTGTCCAACGCTCGTCGTCAGCGCCGACCGGGACTACACCCCCGTCTCGCTGAAAGAAACCTATGTCAGACTGCTGCCCGATGCGCGGCTGGTGGTGATCGCCGATTCGCGCCACGCCACCCCGCTCGATCAACCCGAACGCTTCAATCAAACGCTGCTGGCGTTTCTCGCCACAGCCGATATTCACCCTCAGGATCACTGAACCATGCTGAAAAAACTCGCCCTCGCCGCCGGCACCGTGCTGTTCGCCGCCAACCTGATGGCTGCCACGCCGGCCAAGGCGCCACACGTCGAACTGGTGACCACCAACGGCACCATCGAAATCGAGCTGGATCCGGTCAAGGCGCCGATCAGTACCAAGAACTTCCTCGATTACGTCGACAGCGGTTTCTACACCAACACCATTTTCCACCGCGTGATCCCGGGCTTTATGGCTCAGGGCGGCGGCTTCACCCAGCAGATGCAACAGAAAGAAACCAAGGCACCGATCAAGAACGAAGCCAGCAACGGTCTGCACAACGTTCGCGGCACCCTGTCGATGGCCCGCACTTCCGATCCGAACTCGGCCACCAGCCAGTTCTTCATCAACGTCGCCGACAACGCGTTCCTCGATCCGGGCCGCGACGCCGGTTACGCGGTGTTCGCCAAAGTGGTCAAGGGCATGGACGTGGTCGACATCATCGTCAACTCCCAGACCACCACCAAACAGGGCATGCAAAACGTGCCTGTCGACCCTGTGATCATCAAGTCGGCCAAGCGCATCGACTAAGCTTTACAGGGCATATCGAGCGGCTGCAGCTTAAAACTGCGCCGCTCACACTGATAAAAGGAGAGCCCGTACTCCGGGCGGTTATCTGATGCTCTATCGCCGTTTCGAACAACTGATCGACATATTCCGTGACGCGCCTACGGCATCCCCGCCGGACCGTGTTCTGCCCTTCTATACCTATTACCTGAAGCAGGTCTGGCCGAGTTTCGCCGCCCTGCTGATCGTCGGTCTGTTCGGTGCCCTGATCGAAGTGGCGCTGTTCAGCTACCTGAGCCGCATCATCGACCTTGCGCAAGGCACGCCGAACGTCGATTTCTTCAAGGTGCATGGCGCCGAACTGGCGTGGATGGCCGTGGTGGCCCTGCTCCTGCGACCGCTGTTCCTGGCCCTGCACGACATGCTGGTGCACCAGACCCTGAGCCCGAGCATGACCAGCCTCATCCGCTGGCAGAACCACAGTTACGTGCTCAAGCAGAGCCTGAATTTCTTCCAGAACGACTTCGCCGGGCGCATCGCCCAGCGCATCATGCAGACCGGCAACTCGCTGCGTGATTCCGCGGTGCAGGCGGTGGATGCGTTGTGGCACGTGCTGATCTATGCGATCAGCTCGCTGGTGCTGTTCGCCGAAGCCGACTGGCGCCTGATGATCCCGCTGCTGACGTGGATCGCTGCCTACATCGGCGCGCTCTATTACTTCGTGCCACGGGTCAAGGACCGCTCCGTCGCCGCTTCCGACGCGCGCTCGAAACTGATGGGGCGCATCGTCGACGGCTACACCAACATCGCCACCCTGAAGCTGTTCGCCCACACCAACTTCGAACAGCACTACGCCCGCGAGGCGATTCAGGAGCAGACCGAAAAAGCTCAGTTGGCCGGCCGCGTGGTCACCAGCATGGACGTGGCCATCACCACCATGAACGGCCTGCTGATCGTCGGCACCACGGGGCTGGCCCTGTGGCTGTGGACGCAATCGGTGATCAGCGTCGGCGCCATCGCCCTGGCCACCGGCCTGGTGATCCGCATCGTCAACATGTCCGGCTGGATCATGTGGGTGGTCACCGGCATCTTCGAGAACATCGGCATGGTCCAGGACGGCCTGCAGACCATCTCGCAACCGGTCAGCGTCACCGACCGCGAACAGGCCAAACCGCTGGCCGTGGCCCGTGGCGAGGTGCGTTTCGAGCACGTGGATTTTCACTACGGCAAGAAGAAAGGCATCATCGGCGACCTCAACCTGACCATCAAACCCGGCGAGAAAATCGGCCTGATCGGCCCGTCCGGCGCCGGCAAATCGACCCTGGTCAACCTGCTGCTGCGGCTGTACGACGTCGAGGGCGGGCGGATCCTGATCGACGGCCAGAACATCGCCGAAGTCGGCCAGGAAAGCCTGCGTGCGCGGATCGGCATGATTACTCAGGACACCTCGCTGCTGCACCGTTCGATCCGCGACAACTTGCTGTACGGCAAGCCTGACGCCACCGACGCCGAGCTCTGGGAAGCGGTGCGCAAGGCCCGGGCCGACGAGTTCATCCCACTGTTGTCGGATGCCGAAGGGCGCACTGGATTCGATGCCCATGTCGGTGAGCGCGGGGTGAAGCTGTCCGGCGGCCAGCGCCAGCGGATCGCGATTGCGCGGGTGCTGCTCAAGGACGCACCGATCCTGATCATGGACGAAGCGACCTCGGCGCTGGACTCGGAAGTCGAAGCGGCGATCCAGGAAAGCCTCGAAACCCTGATGCAGGGCAAGACCGTGATCGCCATTGCTCACCGCCTCTCGACCATTGCCCGCATGGACCGGCTGGTGGTGCTGGAGAACGGCAAGATCGCCGAAACCGGCAACCATGCCGAACTGCTGGCCCACGGCGGATTGTACGCACGGCTATGGGCGCACCAGACCGGAGGGTTTGTCGGCATCGACTGATCCGGCAAGAAACGCAAAAACCGCCACAGCCCTTCCACCACGGGCTCTGGCGGTTTTTTCATGCCTGCTGGAAATCCCCGCATTCCCTGCTGTACTCAGCGAAGGCTCTGGAGATGAACCTGTCGTAATTGCAAGGAAGCACAACTCGATGCAGTCTCGATAGCGCGTCTATCAAGGACTCTCTCATGTCTCTGTTAAAACGTTCAGCCACGGAGTTGTTGGGTACGTTCTGGTTGGTGCTGGGTGGTTGCGGCAGTGCGGTGATCGCCGCGTCCTCACCTGTGGGTATCGGCGTGCTGGGGGTGGCCCTGGCATTTGGCCTGACGGTGCTGACCATGGCGTTTGCCATCGGCCACATCAGCGGCTGTCATCTCAACCCGGCCGTGTCGGTCGGTCTGGTCGTCGGTGGTCGGTTCCCGGCCAAAGAACTGCCCGCCTACATCATCGCCCAGGTGATCGGCGGGATCCTGGCAGCGGCGCTGCTGTATCACATCGCCAGCGGCAAGGAGGGTTTCGACATCGCCGCCGGCCTTGCTTCAAACGGTTATGGCGAGCACTCGCCGGGCAAATACTCGATGGCCTCCGGGTTCATCACCGAACTGGTGATGACCGCGATGTTCGTGGTGATCATCCTCGGCGCCACCGACAAGCGCGCCCCGGCGGGACTGGCACCGATTGCCATCGGCCTGGCCCTGACGCTGATCCACCTGATCTCGATTCCGGTGACCAACACCTCGGTCAACCCGGCCCGCAGCACGGGCCCGGCGCTGATGGTCGGCGGCTGGGCGATCGCGCAGTTGTGGATGTTCTGGGTCGCGCCGCTGTTGGGTGCGGTGCTTGGCGGGGGGATTTATCGTTGGCTGGGTGACGAAGACAAGTAGTTTCAGCTCGAAAAAAGACCGCGTGCAAGAACTTCCCACGCGGTCTTTTTTTTGAAAAAAATAAATAAAAACAACAATATCCCGCAACAAGCAAGTGACTGACACTCAAATAAAAATCCATTAACTTGGAAATGCGCCAATCAAGGACGCAACAACACACAACAATAATCAAAGTTCAGAGGAATGAAACATGCCTGCCTGTCGCAGGCAAACATACCCTTGAATAACGAAATCATGGAATTGATAAAATGAACCTTATTCGAAACACCCTGCTCAGCCTGCTTGTTCTTCCCGTATACATTGGTTTTGCCTCGGCAGCCCTGTCGCCAATGATCAATTCGAACCATCCGCTGGAAGTTGATATGGTCGACGCATTATCGGAAATTCGGCCAGAACTTAATTGTTCCGACGATCATACAACTGGCATAACTCAATGCGTGAGGCCCACTTATCTTTATACGTGCTCCGTCGCCAAGCGACCGAGCCTTTTAATTCAATACCATTCCAACATTGCCACTATCGAGGAGCTCGACACTCAGGCGAGATCCAAAGGCCTGTCCAACTGCTACGCCGGCGGTTTTTGATCAGCACGACCTGGCCATGATTTAACATCGGTTTTCGTGACAATGAATCGGCCGGGGGGCTTTCATCCATTGAGCCCTGGTCGAAGTTCAAAAACCTTGTGGCTGTTTGTAGGGCAGCGCCTCACGAGCCTGCTCTACATAACTCATCACACCGGCGCGCTCCTGCTGAAGAAAATCCTTCACGGCGGCTTTCAGGCCGGGATGGCGCAAGTAGTGCCAAGAGTGGGTAATCACGGGTTCAAAACCGCGAATCAACTTGTGTTCGCCCTGGGCACCGGCGTCGAAACGTTGATAACCCTGGGCAATCGCGTAGTCCATGCCCTGGTAGAAACAGGTTTCGAAATGCAGCCGGTCGTACTCGGCCAGGCATCCCCAGTAACGCCCGTAGAAACTGTCCCCACCTACAAGGCTGAACGCCATCGCCACCGGCCTTGAGCCCTGTTTGGCCAGCACGACACGAATCGACTCCGGCATGCGCTCGGCCAGCAGGCTGAAGAACTCCCGCGTCAGGTACGGCGCCTGACGGCGCACCGCATAAGTGTTGGCGTAGCAGGCATAGACAAAATCCCACTGCGCCTCGTCCAGCTCTCGCCCCTCAAGCCATTCGAATTCGAAGCCCTGCCCCGCCACTTGCTCGCGCTCCTTGCGCATCTGTTTGCGCTTACGCGAGCTGAGTACGTCGAGAAAGTCCTGGAAGTCACGATAGCCGCGATTCTGCCAGTGGTACTGACAGCCGATGCGTTGCAGCCAGCCCGGCTGCTCGGCCATGGCGGCATCGGTGAAGGCATCGGTGAAGTTGATGTGGGCACCGGAGAGTTCTTCGATCTCCAGGTAACCCGGCAGGCTCTTGAGCAGTTCGAATCCGTCCTCGACGTTCGCCGCCAACAGGCGCGGCCCGGTAACCGGGCTGAACGGCACCGCGCTCAAGAACTTGGGGTAGTAATCGATGCCGGCACGGGCGCAGGCATCGGCCCAACCGTGATCGAAGACGTATTCGCCGTAGGAATGCCACTTGCGATAACCGGGCAGCGCTGCGATCAGACGGCCGTCTTCGACGTGCAGCAAATGCTCCGCCTGCCAGCCGGTGTGCGGGCCGACACTGCCGCTGTCTTCCAGCGCGCCGAGGAAGGCATGGCGCAGGAACGGCTGGTTGTCCGGCACCAGTGCATCCCAGAGTGCCGGTTCGATTTCCGACAGTTTTTGCAGGCGCTGCAACGGCATTTTCCTCTCCACTTTTGGCCCTGAAAGCCTCGCGAGTATCGCTGATCGGCCCGGTCTTGCCCACGTCCGATTGCGCGACAGCGCTCTAGATCAATAGTTCACGCAAGGTTTAGATCGTCATCAACCTGCCATCACCGTGCCACTGCTCTGTCATAAACCATCGCGATACTGGCGCCTGTTTTTAGAGCGCCGGGTTCTACCCGGACACAGTTTTCCGACGTTCAAATCGTCGGTTGTGCCCAGGATGGTTCAGCCATCCCTCTCATCTTCGGAGATTGCTATGCGTCTTGCTTCCACGAAAACTGCGGCGGCCCTGTGCGGTGGCCTGTTGCTGGCCATGAGTGTTCCGGCCAGTGCCGCAGTCGACGCCAAACTGCTCGACATGCTCAAGGCTAACGGTTCCATCACCCAGGCGCAGTACGTAGAACTGCAAACCGAACTGGCCCAGGATCAGAAGGCCCAGCAAATCGCGCAGCAGGCGCAGCAAGAGACCAACGAGCAAATCGCGGCAACCGCGAAGAAAACCAACGAGCTGAGCAGCTTCGACCAGAAGCTGGCCTGGGCTGCCAAGACCCAGTTCAAGGGTGACGTACGTTTCCGTCAGGAAACCGTGAAGAACGATGGCGTACCGAACGCCAAGGACCAGGACCGTCAACGCATTCGTGCCCGTCTGGGTGCCTACACCGAAATCAACCCGCAGGTTGACACCGGTATCCGTATCGCCACCGGCAGCAGCGACGACGCCCGCTCCACCAACCAGGACCTGAACAACTACTTCGACAAGAAGCAGATCTGGCTCGACCTCGGTTACGTCGACTACCACCCTGACGCGGTCAAGAACCTGCACCTGATCGCCGGCAAGATGAACCAGCCTTGGGTAAGCATGGGCGACATCATCTGGGACAGCGACATCGACCCGGAAGGTCTGGCCGTCACCTACAAGTACCCGCTGAACGGCAGCGCCGAACTGTTCGGTAGCGCCGGTCACTACACCCTCAAGGACAACGTCGACGGCGAAGGCGTGCAGTTCAAGCACGACCTGCGTCTGTACGCTGGCCAGTTGGGCGGTCGCTTCGCGCTGACCGACAGCCTGAAACTGACCCTGGGCGGCAGCATCTACTCCTACGACAACGACAAGGACAGCGCTTGCCCTACCAGCGGCACTGTTACTGCGCCATGCGCCCTGGCCGTCAACGGCAACAGCCCGAACGAAACCTTCAAACTGTATGAAGGCTTCGGTCAGCTGGACATCGCCAACCTGCCGGTTCCGCTGTCGATCTACGGTCAATACGTGAACAACAACGACGCCAGCAACGACCAGGACACTGGCTGGCTGGCCGGCGTGAAGACCAAGGTTTACGGCTTCGGCATCGATTACAACTACCGCGACGTACAGCGTAACGCGGTGGTGGGTGCCTTCACCGACTCCGACTTCGCCAACGGTTACACCGGTTCCCGCGGCAGCAAGCTGAAAGTGAGCTACGAGCTGGACAAGAACTTCACCCTCGGCGCCACCTACTTCATGGCTAACTCGGACTACACCAACGCCAGCCTGAAGAAGACCGACTCCGACATCAACACCCTGCAACTGGATGCTGAAGCCAAGTTCTAACACCGCAGTGACAAGCTTCAGGCAACCAGTGAATGCCTCATTTGTAGCCTGAAGCTGATTTTCTCCTACAGCCCGGCGCCGCAGCAGCGATCCCCATCATCCGTTCGCTACTGTTACGCCGGGCTGTTTTTTTGCCTCAGGAATTGTCTTTGCGGCGCTGCGCCGCCAGCCGCTCGGCCAACACATCCACACCCTCCTCCGGTTTCTCCGGCATCTCCCGCAATGTCGCCTGCATCAAACGCATCTGGCGGATGAAGCGCCGGCAATTTCGGCAGAACATCAGGTGATGACGCACCATCAGCTTCTCGCGAAAGCTCAACTGGCCATCGAGATAATCGCTGGAGCGCGCCACTTGTTCTTTACAGGTCAGCATTCGCCGGTCTCCTCGAAATGCTCCACGGTGGCGAAGACTTTCAGCCGCGCACGATGCAGCAGCACACGGACATTGGAGAGCGAGATCTCCAGAAGATTACAGATCTCTTCCAGCTCCAGCCCCTGACGCTCGCGCAGCAGCAGCACGCTGCTTTGCAGTTCTGACAGGCTGAGCAGCGTGTGTTCCAGACATTCGCGCAGTTCATTTTCAGTCAGCAGCGCTTCGGGCGTGTCCTGATGCCAGGCGAACGGTGCGACCAGCCAGTGGCCGTCGCCGGGGGAAAAGCGATCATCGTCGATGGTGCCGTGGGGCGATGGCAGATCATCCATCAGCACTTCGCGGCGATTCTGCTTGTAACGGCCCTTGGCCGAATTGGCAGTGATGGTCAGCAACCAGGTCTTGAGACTGGAGCGCCCTTCGAAACTTCCGATATGGCGCACCACCGACAGCCAGGCGTCCTGCACCACTTCTTCGACGTGACGCTGGCCGACAATCGCATAGGCCACCGCGCGCATGGCGCTCTGGTAGGTGGTGACCAGTTCCTTGAAAGCCTTTTGCTCGCCGGCCAGCAGGCGTGCCAGCAATTGAGTGTCATCCGTTGCAGCCATCGATACCTCACGGGCAAAAAAAATCGCAGCCTGCAGCGTTTCCCGAAGGAGCGTGCAGACTGCGATCTTTTAACACGGACTCAGCGCTTGCGCAGAATCACGCTACCAATCGAATAACCGGCGCCGAACGAACTCAGCACCGCCAGCGAACCGGATGCCAGATCGTCCTGGTATTTGTGGAACGCGATCACGGAACCGGCGGAGCTGGTGTTGGCGTAGGTGTCGAGAATCACCGGGGCTTCTTCTTCGGTCGCTTCGCGGCCCAGCAACTTGCGCACGATCAGGTGGTTCATGCTCAGGTTGGCCTGATGCAGCCAGAAGCGTTTCACGTCACCGACGTTGAGCTTGTTCTCTTCCAGATGCTCGCCGATCAGTTCGGCCACCATCGGGCATACGTCCTTGAACACCTTGCGGCCTTCCTGCACGAACAGTTTGTCGCGAGCACCGATGCCCTCTTCCGCTGCACGGTTGAGGAAGCCGAAGTTGTTGCGGATGTTGTTGGAGAACTTGGTCAGCAGTTTGGTGCTGACCACTTCGAACTGGTGCTTCGACGTTGCCGTATCGGCACGCTCGATGACGACAGCAGTAGCCGCGTCACCGAAGATGAAGTGGCTGTCGCGGTCACGGAAGTTCAGGTGACCGGTGCAGACTTCCGGGTTGACCATCAGGATCGCCCGGGCCTGGCCCAGTTGCACGGTGTTGGCGGCTTGCTGGATGCCGAAGGTCGCCGACGAGCAGGCAACGTTCATGTCGAAACCGAAACCCTGGATGCCCAGTGCTTCCTGGACTTCGATGGCAATGGCCGGGTAGGCACGTTGCAGATTGGAGCAGGCGACGATCACGCCGTCGATGTCAGCGGCGGTCTTGCCGGCACGCTGCAGGGCTTGTTCGGCAGCACCGATGGCCATCTGGCAGAGCACCGACCATTCATCGTTGGAACGCTCCGGCAGGCGTGGCGCCATGCGTTGCGGATCAAGGATGCCGTCCTTGTCCATGACAAAGCGGCTCTTGATGCCCGAGGCTTTTTCGATGAACGCGGCGCTGGATTCGGTCAGGGCCTGGATCTCGCCGCTGGCGATGGCGTCAGCGTTGTCCGCGTTGAACTGCGCGACGTAGGTATTGAAAGACTGCACCAGCTCTTCGTTGGAGATGCTGTTGGCCGGGGTGTACAGGCCGGTGCCGCTGATGACGACGTTATGCATGGTCGTTTCTCTAATCTGTTCAGGCAGAAAGTGCTGGCACCGACGTGCCAACACGCAAAGGGTCTATTCCCATAGAGGGGACGCAAAAACCTGGCATCGCTTTATTCCGTCACGCGACCCGGCAAAGGCTCTGGGTCGCGAAACCGGCGTTTATGGTCGCGAAGTTTGCCATAAACCCGAGGTTTTGGCCCCATTCTCGGTCGCAATGAAAAACTCCTTGTGGGAGCGAGCTTGCTCGCGAATGCGGAGTATCAGTCAACATCTTGCTTGCCTGACCCGCCGCATTCGCGAGCAAGCTCGCTCCCACAGGGGTTTGTGCAAACTTGGGACTCAGGGTTCGACCTGCGTCCACTGTTTGTTCAGGCGCTTGTCGGAAATCGGCACTTTCGTCCCCAACTGCTGGGCGAACAGCGAAACCCGGTACTCCTCCAGCCACCAGCGATACAGCTCGAGCTGCGGATCGCGCTTGCCTTCCTGGGCGTGTTTGGCGGCGCGAGTCTGGTATTGCGTCCAGAGGCCGGCGAGTTCGCCGCTCCAGACCCGATCCTTCTGCACCTGGGCGCCCAGTTTCTCGAAACGCTGCTCGACGGCCTTCAGATAGCGCGGCAACTCCTTGAGCCACAGCATCGGCGTTTCCCGGACGAATCCCGGGTACACCAGATGGCTGAGCTGCTGCTTGATGTCGTTAAGCGCCACCGCCTGAGCCAGATCGATCTTGCCCTTGAAGCGTTTTTGCAGACCGTGCCAGAGCTTGAGGATTTCCAGGGTCAGACGCGCCACCCGCTCCGCATGCTCGGTCCAGCTGCCACGCTTGCGCTCGGCCAGTGCGGCCAGCCCTGCGCCGTCGCGAGGCAACGGGTCTTCGCCATCAAGAATGCAGCTGTCGAGGCTGGCCAGCAGAATGTCTTCCACCAATGCATCGACCCGGCCCAGTTCGCGGTACAGCAGGCCCAGTTCGGTCAGGCCCGGCAACTTGCCGCGCAGGAACTTGGCCGGTTCGGCCAGTTGCTGCATCAGCAGGCGCTGCAAGGCGCGGCGGTGCTGGAATTCGGCTTCGGCCGGGGTCGAGAAGCGCCCTTCCTTGACCGTGCCGCCCTCTTCTACCAACGCCGGATAGACCGTCATCGATAACCCGGCGATCTTCTGTTGAGTCTTTTCCGCAACTGGCGCGAAGACCTTGGCTTCCACCGGTTGCTGACTTTTCGCGCTCTGCGGCACAGCCAATGCAGCCTGACTGGCTTCGGCGAAACGCGCCGTCAGCTCCGCCAGATCCCGCCCTTCGCCGAGGAACTTGCCCTGGCCGTCGA
This sequence comes from Pseudomonas sp. R43(2017), assembly GCF_002112345.1. Taxonomy (NCBI): domain Bacteria; kingdom Pseudomonadati; phylum Pseudomonadota; class Gammaproteobacteria; order Pseudomonadales; family Pseudomonadaceae; genus Pseudomonas; species Pseudomonas sp. R43(2017). Next base: position 363,648 of record NZ_NEHJ01000003.1, on the reverse strand, counting down.
CGATTTCCAGGTTCATCCGCAGATGGCTTTCGACCTGCTGCGCCGCTTCGACCCAGGCTTCGTCGCTGACCCGCGCACCGGTCATGCGCAGTAGCTCACGGCCCAACGCTTGCGGCAACGAACCTTCGGCAAACGTCATGCGTTGCAGCGCAGCCTTGATGAAGTCAGGTACCGGCACGAAGTTCTTGCGCAGGGCCTTGGGCAGGTTGCGCACCAGCGCGATGCACTTGGCCTCGATCAGCCCCGGCACCAGCCATTCCAGGCGCTCCGGCGGCAGCATCGGCAACAGCGGCGCCGGCACGCGCAGGGTCACGCCGTCGCGTGGGTGATTAGGTTCGAAGTGATAACTCAGGGCCAGCTCCAGATCGCCGATGTGCAGCGTGTCCGGGTAATGCTGGGCGGTGACTTCGCTGGCTTCGCGGGCCAGCACGTCTTCTTCGCGCATGATCAGCAGTTGCGGATCTTTCTGGCTGTTGACCCGATACCAGCTGTCGAAGGTCGCGGTCTGGTGGATCTCCGCCGGCAGTCGCGCATCGTAGAAGGCGTAGAGGGTTTCCTCGTCGGCCAGAATGTCCCGGCGACGGGCCTTGGCTTCCAGTTCGTCGAGTTGTTCCAGCAATTGCTTGTTGGCAGTCAGGCACTTGGCCCGGGACTGAATCTCGCCGCGCACCAGGCCTTCGCGGATGAACAGTTCCCGCGAGACTACCGGATCCACCGGGCCGTAATGCACCGGTCGGCGACCGACCACGATCAGCCCGAACAGGGTGATCTGTTCGAATGCGACGACCTGACCGCGCTTCTTCTCCCAGTGCGGTTCGAAGTGGTTCTTCTTGATCAGATGCCCGGCCAGCGGTTCGATCCAGTCGGCGTCGATCTTCGCCACCATCCGCGCGTAGAGCTTGGTGGTTTCCACCAGTTCGGCAGTCATCACCCACTGCGGGCGCTTCTTGCCGATGCCCGACGACGGGTGAATCCAGAATCGCCGCTGACGGGCGCCAAGATAGTCGCCGTCCTCGGTTTTCTGGCCGATCTGGCTGAGCAGACCGACCAGCACAGCCTTGTGCAGCTTCGGATAATCCGCCGGCTCTTTATTGAGGCTCAACTGCAGGTCGCGGCAGATCAGGCTCAACTGGCGATGAGAATCGCGCCACTCGCGCAAGCGCAGGTAGTTGAGGAAATTCTTGCGGCACCAGTTGCGCAGCGGATTGGCGGTCAGCGCCTGGCGTTGCTCTTCGAAGCCACGCCACAGATTGACCAGCGCAGCGAAGTCCGAATCGGCATCTTTCCACTGCGCGTGGGCCTGATCGGCGGCTTGCTGACGCTCCGGCGGGCGCTCGCGCGGATCCTGAATCGACATGGCACTGGCGACGATCAGCACTTCCTGCAAGCTGCCGAGTTTCGCCGCTTCCAGCAGCATGCGGCCCATGCGCGGGTCCACCGGCAGCCGCGCCAACTGACGGCCGAGCGGCGTCAGCTGACTGTTGCGATCCACCGCCGAGAGTTCTTGCAGCAGGTTGAAACCGTCGCTGATCGCCTTGCCGTCCGGCGGCTCGATGAACGGGAACGCGGTAATCTCGCCGAGGCGCAGATGCAGCATCTGCAGGATCACGGCGGCGAGGTTGGTGCGCAGGATTTCCGGGTCGGTAAATTCCGGCCGACCAAGGAAATCCTCTTCGCTGTACAGGCGCACGCAGATACCCGGCTCGACCCGGCCGCAGCGACCTTTACGCTGGTTGGCGCTAGCCTGGGAAATCGCTTCGATCGGCAGCCGTTGGACCTTGGCGCGGTAGCTGTAGCGGCTGATGCGTGCGGTGCCGCTGTCGATCACGTAACGGATGCCCGGCACGGTCAGCGAAGTTTCGGCGACGTTGGTCGCCAGTACCACACGACGGCCCGGGTGGGACTGGAAAATCCGCTGTTGTTCGGCCGGTGACAGGCGCGCGTACAACGGCAGGATTTCGGTGTGTTTGAGCTGGGCCTTGCGCAGCATGTCGGCGGCGTCGCGAATCTCGCGCTCGCCGGGCAGGAACACCAGCACGTCGCCAGGGCTGCGGCGTTCGCTGCGCTCGTAAGCGGCGATTTCGTCGAGGGTAGCGAGGATCGCCTGATCCACGGTCAGGTCGTCCTCGACGCGGTTGCCCTCTTCGTCCTGCTCAAGTGTCAGCGGGCGATACCAGGTTTCCACCGGGAAGGTGCGGCCGGACACTTCGACAATCGGCGCATCGTCAAAGTGCTTGGAAAAGCGCTCCAGATCGATGGTCGCCGAAGTGATGATAACTTTCAGGTCCGGGCGACGCGGCAGCAGGGTTTTCAGGTAACCGAGCAGGAAGTCGATGTTGAGGCTGCGTTCGTGGGCTTCGTCGACGATGATCGTGTCGTAGCGTTCGAGGTAGCGGTCGTTCTGGGTTTCCGCCAGCAGGATGCCGTCGGTCATCAGTTTGATCAGGGTGTTCGAATCGCTTTGGTCTTCGAAGCGCACCTGATAACCGACCAGCGCGCCCAGCGGCGTACCGAGTTCTTCGGCAACCCGGCTGGCCACGCTGCGTGCTGCGATTCGCCGAGGCTGGGTGTGGCCGATCAGGCCATGCTGGCCGCGACCGATCTCCAGACAGATCTTCGGCAACTGGGTGGTTTTACCCGAGCCGGTTTCACCGGCGATGATCAGCACCTGGTGCTTTTCCAGAGCCTTCTTGATTTCGTCACGCTTGGCCGCAATCGGCAGGCTGTCGTCGTAACGGATCACCGGCAGACTGGCCTTGCGCGCCAGCACCTGATCGCAAGACGCCTGCATGCGCGCCACCCACTGGGCCAGCTTGGCCTCGTCAGGTTTCTTGCGCAGCTCAAGCAACTGCCGCCGCAGCCGGTGGCGGTCGGCGAGCATGGCGTGATCGAGGTTCTTCAGCAATTTGTCGATGGAGGGCGATTCGTCGGTCATCGGGTACGCAATTCGGTCGTCTAGTGGCGCAAGGACGCGATTGTGGCAGAAAAGCAGCTACAAGCGCCAAGCTACAAGCCGCAAGTTGAAAGCGGGACCTGCAGCTTGCTGCTTGCGGTGGCTTTATTCGTTATCCAGGCCCTTGCGCCGATACGGGAACACATCGATGACTTTTCCGGCCCGAATCGCCTCCTGCAACCCCTTCCAGTAATCCGCGTTATACAACTCGCCATGCAACTGATCGAACAGCTTGCGCTGCGCCGAGTCGGCAAACAGAAACGGCGGAAATTCCTCGGGGAACACGTCCAGCGGACCGATCGAGTACCACGGTTCGGAGGCCATTTCATCCTCCGGCGTGCGCGGTGCCGGGATGTGGCGAAAGTTGGCCTCAGTCAGGAAGCAGATTTCGTCATAGTCATAGAACACCACCCGACCATGGCGGGTGACGCCGAAGTTCTTCAGCAGCATGTCGCCGGGGAAGATGTTGGCCGCCGCCAGTTGCTTGATCGCCAGCCCGTAGTCCTCCAGCGCTTCGCGCACCTGGGCTTCGTTGGCGTTGTCCAGATAAAGGTTGAGCGGAGTCATCCGGCGCTCGGTCCAGCAGTGGCGGATCAGCACGGTTTCGCCTTCCAGCGACACTGTGGACGGTGCAACTTCCAGTAATTCCGCCAGACACGCCGGATCGAATTTGCTCAGGGGAAAACGGAAATCGGCGAACTCCTGGGTATCGGCCATGCGCCCGACGCGGTCGACGCTTTTCACCAGTCGGTACTTCTCGATCACTGTGGCGCGGTCGACGTTCTTCGACGGCGAGAAGCGGTCCTTGATGATCTTGAACACCGTGTTGAAGCCTGGCAGCGTGAACACGCTCATGACCATGCCGCGCACGCCCGGGGCCATGATGAACTGGTCGTCGGTATTGGCCAGGTGGTTGATCAGGGCGCGATAGAACTCTGATTTGCCGTGCTTGTAGAAGCCGATCGAGGTGTATAGCTCGGCGATGTGCTTGCCCGGCAGGATGCGTTTGAGAAAGCCGATGAATTCCGCCGGCACCGGCACATCCACCATGAAATACGAACGGGTGAACGAGAAGATGATCGACACATCGGCTTCATCGGTAATCAGCGCGTCGATCTGAATCCCGCGCCCCTCGCGGTGCAGCAATGGAATCACCAGCGGCCACTGATCGTCGTTGGTGTAGATGCGCCCGACCAGATAGGCGCCCTTGTTGCGGTACAGCACCGAGGAAAACAGCTCGACGCTCAGTTCCGGATCCTTGCACACCCAGTCCGGCAGGTTTTCGCGCAGTTGCGCTTCAAGGCGCTGCAGATCCCGGGGCAGATCGGCGTAATCCTCACTGAAACGGTAATCGGCAAAGATGCTCGCGAGCATGCCCGACAACTGCCCTTGCGGCTTGTAGGTGCGGGTTTGCGCAGCCCGGGCGCGGCGCAGGCTTGGCCGGGTGGTATGGATGAACATGCAGCCGTCGCTGATCAGGTCGTGGCTGAACAGGCCGCAGAAAATCGAGTTATACCAGGTCTCGGAGAGCTCATCGTCGAAGCGCAGGTCGATGATGCTGATGTAGGCGCTTTTCACCAACGGCCAGCAACTGACCTCCATCAGCGTGTCCGGCTCGAAATGCTCACGCAGCCGCGCGACGGTTTCGCCGACCTTGTCTTCGTAGAGGTTGATCCGCGCCGCCGACGCGGTTTGCGTGTCCTGCCAGCGCGCCTGTTCGAAACGCTCCCGGGCGCCATCGGTGATCCGCCGGAAATGCTCGCGGTAATCGTCAAAGCCATCGAGGATCATGCGGGCGATGTCGGTGGCTGGCCATTGCTGCGGCATAGATGAGACCTCTGCGGGAATTGAAGAATCTGTGCTCGAAGGCCTGAGCTTAGCCACGGAACCGGGGACAGGAGAAGCGTAATTTCTGCCAAATCCGCGACCGGCTTGTACAGCGACACAGTTTTTATCAAAGTTTTTTTAATCGACCGTTCGGTCAGCAAACACGCCCATCAGTCTTTCTCTCCGTTAGGCGCCAGCCCGCGAATCCTCTGAGTTTCGGATCCAATCAAGCAACGACATCTCTATTCCGCGGCTTTGCCCGGCCTGTGCATTCCTGTCCATCGCCCATGACCTTGATTGCGCAGTGACCTTACCAAGGTAGTGGCACTTTGATATACAGCCCGCCATCACCCGCCTCACAACAAGATCCTCGACCCACGAGGACGCCCTCTTTCTCAACGTTCAAGGAGCACATTGATGTCTATCCGGAATCTGCGCATAGGTTTGCGCGCCAGTTTGAGTTTTGCCGTTCTGGCCGGTCTGCTGATGGTGGTTGGCCTGTTCGGTCTGGGCCAGATGAAAGCCCTGCGTGAAAGCGCAGCGGTGATCGAAGAATCGTGGATGCCCAGCATCGAAAGCATTCATGACGCAGCGGCGAACATCGCCAGCATCCGCCTCGAATCCCTGCGCCTGATCACCAGTACCCAGGCCGCCGTGCGTGAACGCAGCAAAGGCATTCTCACGGCGCAGCGTCAGGAGTTGCTCAAGCGCCTCGACGATCACAAAGCCCTGCTCGCCAACGATCAGGAACGGGCGATGCTGGAAGGACTGGGCGCCGACACGGCCAAGTACCTGAGCATCCTCGACCAGATCATCAAACAGATCGATGCCGGGCAGAACGATCAGGCCTACACGCGGCTGACCACTGAACTGGCGCCTCAGGGCAGCGTGCTCGACAAGACCCTGGAGCAAATGATCACCCTCAATCAGCAAGGTGCCGATGCCGCCGCAAAATCCGCTGCCGCGACCTATCAGCAGTCACTGTGGATCGTCGCCACAATCATCGTCATCGCCCTGATCGCCACATTGCTGCTGGCCTGGCTGCTGACCCGCAGCATCACCGCGCCGATCAATCAGGCGTTGAACGTGGCGCGGCGCATTGCCTCCGGTGATCTCAGCGGCCGCATCGACAGTGAAGGCCGGGATGAAGCGGCGCAACTGCTCACCGCGCTGGCCGAGATGCAGGGCAATCTGCGTTCGACCATTCGCGGTATCAGCGAGTCGGCCCAACAGCTGGCCTCCGCCGCCGAAGAAATGAGTTCGGTGATGGAACAGAGCACTCGCGGCCTGCAACAGCAGAACGATCAGATCGAACAGGCTGCCACGGCCGTCACCGAGATGAGCACGGCGGTGGATGAAGTCGCGGCCAACGCCGTGTCCAGCGCCGAAGCGTCCGAAGCCTCGAACGAGGACAGCAAGCACGGGCATGTGCAGGTCAGCGAGACCATCAGTTCGATTCAGGAACTGGTCAGCGCGGTGCTCGGTGCATCCGAACAGGCCGAGGGCCTGGCGACCCAGGCCCAGGACATCAGCAAGGTACTGGAAGTGATTCGCGGCATCGCCGGCCAGACCAACCTGCTGGCGCTCAATGCCGCCATTGAAGCGGCGCGAGCCGGCGAGGCAGGACGTGGCTTTGCAGTCGTTGCCGACGAGGTCCGTTCGCTGGCCCAGCGCACGCAGAACTCCACCGAAGAAATCGAGCTGATGATCAGCAGCATCCAGCAAGGCACCGGTGCCACCGTCGGCGCGTTGCAAAGCAGTGCCGAACAGGCCAGCCAGACCCTGCGCCGTGCCAACAGCGCCGGCCATGCACTGGAGAAAATCACCGCGTCGATCTCACAGATCAACCAGCGCAATCTGGTGATCGCCAGCGCTGCCGAACAACAGGCGCTGGTGGCCCGGGAAGTCGATGAAAACCTGGTGACCATCCGCGACCTGTCGACCCAGACCGCCGCCGGCGCGACCCAGACCTCTGCCGCCAGTCAGGAACTGTCGCGCCTGGCCGTCGACCTCAACGGTCTGGTGACGCGCTTCGTGCTCTGACGGGGAAATTAAACGCCCGATTAGCGGTTGCCATCGTCAGGGCGCTCGGCAACACTCTCGTCCCCATCAAGGAAGGAGTTGCCCGTGAGCCCTGTCGATATTTTCCGCATGTTGTCGCTGGCTGCGATCTGGGGTGCGAGCTTCCTGTTCATGCGCATCATCGCCCCCGCGATCGGCACCGTCCCGACCGGATTTTTTCGGGTCTCGATTGCAGCCGTCGGTTTGTTGGTGATCCTAGGTCTGATGCGTATCAGCTGGGATTTCAAAGGCAAACTCAAGACCGTGATGATGCTGGGGGTGATCAACTCCGGCGTTCCAGCCACCCTGTATTCCGTCGCCGCGCAGGTGCTGCCGGCCGGCTACTCCGCCATCTTCAATGCCACCACGCCGCTGATGGGCGTGTTGATCGGCGGGCTGTTTTTCAGTGAAAGACTCACGGCGGCCAAACTGGCCGGGGTTTTCCTTGGCCTGCTTGGCGTGGGTGTACTGACCCGCGCCGGCCCGGTCGCATTCGACCTGCCGCTGTTGATGGGCGCCGTCGCCTGCCTGCTCGCAACGACCTGCTACGGCTTCGCCGGTTTCCTCGCCCGTCGCTGGCTGGATCAGGCCGGCGGGCTCGACAGCCGTCTGTCGGCGCTGGGCAGCATGCTCGGTGCGACGCTGTTCCTGCTGCCACTGTTCGGCTACAGCGTCATCACCCAGCCGCCGGTGAGCTGGGGCGGCTGGAATGTCTGGCTGTCGCTTCTGGGCCTGGGTCTGGGCTGTACCGCGTTCGCGTACATCATCTACTTCCGCCTGCTGAGTTCCATCGGGCCGGTGAAGTCGATGACCGTGACCTTCATGATCCCGCCGTTCGGCGTGTTGTGGGGCGCATTGTTCCTCGATGAACCGCTGTCGATGGCCCACGTGTATGGCGGGGTGTTGATCGCAATTGCGCTGTGGCTGGTATTGAAGCCGGCGGCAGTGAAACCGGCAGAAGTCGCGACTCGCTGATCGGCAGATGCAAAAAAGGCCCGGGAGTTTCCTCCCGGGCCTTTTTCATTTGTGGCTGTTACGCCGATTTACGGAACACGAATACCAGACCGACAATGATCAACAGCATCCCCAACACGCTCAACGCGGCCAGGCGGTTGCCGAAGATCAGGTAATCCATCACCGCGGTCACGGCCGGCACCAGATAGAACAGGCTGGTGACATTCACCAGATTGCCCCGGGCGATCAGCCGATACAGCAGCAAGGTCGCCAGCACCGAAACCACCAACCCCATCCAAAGCACCGGCACGATGAAACCGGCGCTGTGCTCGAAGTGGAACGGCTGGAACGGCACGAAGATCCCGCACAGCAACAGCCCTGCCAGATATTGCACCGGCAGCGTGCCGAGGGGGTTGTCGGTGATGCGTTTCTGCATGATCGAACCGAACGTCATGCTCGTCAGCGCCAGCAGACCGAACAGCATCCCCGCCAGCGACATCCCGGCCAGGCCGATGCCCTGGTAAACCACCATGATCAGACCGGCCAACCCCAGCGCCAGACCGAAGATCCGGCTCGCCGAGCGTTGGCGCTCCATGATGACCACCGTGAGAATCGGTTGCACACCCATGATGGTCGCCATCACCCCGGGAGTGACTTTCAGGTCCAGCGCCAGCAGATAGAAGATCTGATAAGCCCCCAACAACACCACCCCGGTAGCCATCGCATACAGCATCGGCCGGCCGCCCTTGGGCAGTTTCAGCTTGAGCAACGGCACCAGCAGCACCAGCCCGCACAGGGCGATCACAAAACGGATCAGCAGAAAGGCAAAGGGCGAAGCGTGGGCCAGACCCCACTTGGAGAAGATCGCCCCGCTGCTCCACAGCAGAACGAACAGGCTCGTGGACGCCGCCGCGAGCGCGGACTTTTTCGAAAGGACAAACATGAATACCACCTGTAGTCAGGCAAATAGCCAACTCAGCCGAAGCTGAAATTCAGTAGGTTTTTTCAGGCGGGCACAGGGGTCAGCAGAAAACGCTGATCAGCCCGAAACGCCAACACCCGGCGGTGATACGACTGCGCACACCGGCGTGCTACTGACAGGTGGGGGGTAATGGCTGATCTGCACAGGCTGCTGATTCCCGCACGGCACGACGCCAGCGTTAACCGCTGAATCGACTACCGCGTTGATGAGGGATGCAGGCATCTGGGCTGATCTTTTTTGAAGGGTTGAAAGGTGAGCCGTAGAACTCACGAGCGCCGACTATAACCAGCGTGCGACATGGATTGCAATGAGTTGGGCAAAGGGCCGCTAGCGACAGGCTGGATGCAGGCGCATAGGCTCGTTTGTTATTGCAACGTCCATAGTGGAGTCGCCATGAAAGCTGTCGTTGAAAACAAAGCATCAGACGCCAAACTTGTAAAGGCCAAAGGTAAGCGCTCTTCTGGAGAGTTATCTGAAAAGGAGCTACTCCGAATTAGAGAGACATTGGCTAATCCAGCAGTGGAAGAGCCAGGGGGTGTTCTCGCCGGCGCGTCTTTCACCTTTCCCTCATAAAAAAACCGCTCACAAGGAGCGGTTTTTTTTACACGCCTGAATCCAGCCTCAACCAAACAGCCAATACCCCAGCAACGTCAACACCACCACCGCCAGCACCGGCCGCATCACGCGGTAGGCCTTTGGATTGCGGCGCTTCCACTGCTTGACCACACCGCTGAACCGGTCGCTGAAGTTCTTGGTCCAGGCATAGGCCTGGTTGATCCCGCCGACGCGCTCGTCATCGAGGTTTTGCGGTGCGGTGGCGCGGCCCAGCCAGGCGCTGATGGAGCGGTTGATGCGGGTCATGAGGCGGTTGCTCAGCGGACGCTCGACGTCGCAGAACAGGATGACGCGGGTCTGTTCGGTTTCGTTCTTGACCCAGTGCACGTAAGTCTCGTCGAACATCACGTCTTCACCGTCGCGCCAGGCGTAGACCTGACCATCGACGAAGATCCGGCAATCGTCGGAGTTCGGCGTCGACAGGCCCAGGTGATAACGCAGGGAACCGGCGAACGGATCACGGTGCGGGTTCAAGTGGCTGCCGCCCGGCAACAGCGCGAACATCGCGCCCTTGACGTTGGGGATGGCACTCACCAGTGCCACGGTTTTCGGGCACAGCGTCTCGGCCGATGGCAGCGGTTTGTCGTACCACTTGAGGTAGAAACGCTTCCAGCCCTTCTTGAAGAACGAACCGAAACCGGCGTCGTTGTTCTTCTCGGCGGCGCGAATGTAGCCCTCGTCGAACAGGTGCATCGCTTCGTCGCGGATGGTTTCCCAGTTGTCTCGCAGCACGTCCAGTTCCGGGAACTTGCTGCGGTCCAGGTACGGTTTGGACGGCACACCGGAAAACAGGTACATCAAGGCGTTGTACGGAGCGAACAGCGCCGAATGGTTGACGAACTGGCGCAGCACCGGCAAACGCGCCTTGCCGCGCAAATGCACGTAGAGGATGCTGCTCACGAACAGCAGCAACACCAACACCTTGGCGGCCAACGAAAAGGTCATCAACGACTCCTTGAAAAAAGACAACGCCACGCAATGTCATTTACCCGACATGGCGGCCGGCCATGATAAACACTACCGGCTCCGGGAAAAACCCGCCCGACCCAAGATTCAGTGTTAAGAATTGCGCAACAAAGCACTAATTAACATAACGAGCCTGAACCCTGGCTGATCTGAATCAACGGGACGCTTACTGCTGGTTCTCCTGATCGGTGAACAGATCGCTGAACAACATGCTCGACAGATAACGCTCGCCGGAGTCCGGCAGCACCACAACGATAGTCTTGCCCTGCATTTCCGGGGTTTCCGCCAGGCGCACCGCGACAGCCATCGCCGCACCGCAGGAGATCCCGCACAGAATCCCCTCTTCCTGCATCAGACGCAGCGCCATGACCTTGGACTCCTCGTCGGTCACGCGCTCGACCCGATCCACCATCGACAAATCCAGGTTCTTCGGCACAAAACCGGCGCCAATGCCCTGAATCTTGTGCGGGCTCGGCTTGATCTCTTCCCCGGCCAGGGCCTGGGTGATCACCGGCGAAGACACCGGCTCCACGGCGACCGAGAGAATCGGTTTACCCGCCGTATTCTTGATATACCGCGAGACGCCGGTGATGGTTCCGCCCGTGCCGACGCCCGCCACCAGCACGTCGATGGCGCCGTCAGTGTCATTCCAGATTTCCGGGCCGGTGGTTTTTTCGTGGATGGCCGGGTTGGCCGGGTTGTCGAACTGGGCCGGCATGAAGTATTTGCCCGGGTCGCCGGCAACGATCTCGGCAGCCTTTTCGATTGCGCCTTTCATGCCCTTGGCAGGCTCGGTCAGCACCAGCTCTGCGCCTAATGCCTTGAGCACCTTGCGCCGTTCGATGCTCATCGAGGCCGGCATGGTCAGCATCAATTTGTAACCGCGAGCAGCCGCCACGAAGGCCAGGCCGATGCCGGTATTACCCGAAGTCGGCTCGACGATGGTCATGCCCGGCTTGAGTTTGCCGCTGCTTTCGGCGTCCCAGATCATGTTCGCGCCGATCCGGCACTTCACCGAGTAACCCGGGTTGCGACCTTCGATCTTGGCCAGAATGGTCACGCCACGGGGCGCAATGCGATTGATCTGTACCAGCGGCGTATTGCCGATGGAATGGGCGTTGTCAGCAAAAATACGGCTCATGGCTGGGTCCTTGTGCAGCGTTGAATTCAGCTCTCCAAGGTAAGCCTGTTGCTCTTGCCAGTCCAGTCGGGTCGAACGTCTGCAACCGCCGACAGTCAATCGCTTTACACCGTTCGGGAATTGCCGTCATGAAGCGTCGCTACCGCTGGCCGTTGTGGATCCTCGCCACTGTCGTTGTACTGCTGATCGCCCTGCACATCGCCCTGCCGTACATCGTGCGCGACTATCTGAATGACAAGCTGGCCAACATGGGCGACTACCGCGGGCAGGTCACCGACGTCGATCTGGCGCTGTGGCGTGGCGCGTACAAGATTAACGGACTGAAGATCGTCAAGGTCGACGGCAAGGTGCCAGTGCCATTCGTCAACGCACCGTTGATCGACCTGTCAGTTAGCTGGCATTCGCTGTGGTACGACCACGCGGTGGTGGCACAGGTGAAGTTCTTCAAACCAGAGGTCAACTTCGTCGATGGCGGCGCCAACAAGCAGAATTCCCAGACCGGTAAAGGCACCGACTGGCGTGCGCAACTGGGCAAGCTGCTGCCGATCACCCTCGACGAAGTGCAGATCCACGATGGCCGTATCAGCTTCCGTAACTTCAACTCCAAACCGCCCGTGAACATGAACGCCACCAACGTCGAGGCGAGCATTTACAACCTGACCAACGTAGTCGACACCAAGGGCAAACGCGATGCCCGCTTCGAAGGCAAGGCACTGCTGCTCGGTCAGGCGCCGCTGGAAACCTCCGCCACGTTCGACCCGCTGAGCAACTTCGAGGATTTCGAATTTCGCCTGCGTGCCCGCGACCTCGAACTCAAACGCATGAACGACTTCGCCTCGGCCTATGGCAAATTCGACTTCAACGCCGGCCACGGCGACGTGGTCATCGAGGCCCAGGCCAAAAAGGCCCAGCTCACCGGCTATATCAAGCCATTGCTGCGCGATGTTGAAGTGTTCAACTGGCAACAAGACGTGGAAAACAAAAACAAAAGCATCTTCCGCTCAGTCTGGGAGGCACTGGTGGGCGGCACTGAAACCGTGCTGAAAAACCAGGCCAAGAACCAGTTCGCAACCAAGGTCGAACTCAGCGGCAGCGTCCATCAGCAAGATATCAGCGCATTCGAAGCGTTTTTGCAGATTTTGCGCAATGGATTCATCCAGGCATTCAATGCCCGGTATGAGCGGCCGAAGCCGGATGCGGGCTAGGTATTTGCGCGAGCGCATCCAGATACAAGGTATCGGCGCCGAGCTGAATATCCGGATCCAGCCATTCCACGGTCCAACCCTCATCTCCGAGGTTTACTGCGCAGAATACCTCTGGATCAAGTAATGGCTTGAGGCCCGGATACCTTTGAAGATCCTGGCTCAAATCGACACACAACTGCTGACCATCAACAAAGGTAAGCGCCAGACAAAAATCCGCCAAAGGTTCTACAGACGATAAACGAGGGCGTTTCCTGGGTAGCATCGGTTCCGATCCTCTTTCAGAGATGTTCAGCAGGCTACTTCCAAACCGATGACCGCTGAATGCTGGCTTTGCGCCGAAACTGAGTCAACATGTGACGCCCCATTCAGAGACTGAATAAGCCGTCTGCGTTCACAGTCGACCGGGCCGCGCGTTATAGTCGGGCATCCGATTATTTCGCCCCCGCCCTGCCCGTTCAGGTCGGCGTTACCGTTCGAGGATTAGCAGATGAAGTTCGAAGGCACCCAGGCCTACGTCGCCACCGATGACCTGAAGCTGGCGGTCAACGCCGCCATCACCCTGGAGCGGCCGCTGCTGGTCAAGGGCGAGCCGGGCACCGGCAAGACCATGCTCGCCGAGCAACTGGCCGAATCGTTCGGCGCCAAGCTGATCACCTGGCACATCAAGTCCACCACCAAGGCCCATCAGGGCCTGTACGAGTACGATGCGGTCAGCCGCCTGCGCGACTCGCAACTGGGCAATGAAAAAGTCCACGACGTGCGCAACTACTTGAAGAAGGGCAAGCTCTGGGAGGCGTTCGAGTCCGAAGAGCGAGTGATTCTGCTGATCGACGAAATCGACAAGGCCGACATCGAGTTCCCCAACGACCTGCTGCAAGAACTCGACAAGATGGAGTTCTACGTTTACGAGATCGACGAGACCATCAAGGCCAAAAAGCGTCCGATCATCATCATTACCTCCAACAACGAGAAAGAGCTGCCGGACGCCTTCCTGCGCCGCTGCTTCTTCCACTACATCGCCTTCCCCGACCGCAACACCCTGCAGAAAATCGTCGACGTGCATTACCCGGACATCAAGAAAGACTTGGTCAGCGAAGCGCTGGACGTGTTCTTCGACGTGCGCAAAGTGCCGGGCCTGAAGAAGAAGCCATCGACCTCGGAACTGGTGGACTGGCTGAAACTGCTGATGGCCGACAACATCGGCGAAGCGGTGCTGCGCGAACGCGATCCGACCAAGGCCATTCCGCCGCTGGCCGGGGCGCTGGTGAAGAACGAACAGGACGTGCAACTGCTGGAACGTCTGGCGTTCATGAGCCGTCGCGGCACCCGTTAAGAGGCTGACGCCATGTTGCTCAACCTGTTCAATGAAATGCGTGCAGCCAAGGTGCCGGTCTCGGTGCGCGAGCTGCTCGACCTGATCAACGCGCTGAAACAACGCGTGACCTTCGCCGACATGGACGAGTTCTACTACTTGTCCCGGGCGATTCTGGTAAAGGACGAACGGCATTTCGACAAGTTCGACCGGGCGTTCGGCGCCTACTTCAATGGCCTGGAAAAGCTCGACGATCACTTGCAGGCGCTGATTCCCGAAGACTGGTTGCGCAAGGAATTCGAGCGCTCGCTGACCGACGAGGAACGCGCGCAGATCCAGTCCCTCGGCGGCCTGGACAAGCTGATCGAGGAGTTCAAGAAACGCCTGGAAGAACAGAAGGAACGTCACGCCGGCGGCAACAAGTGGATCGGCACTGGCGGTACCAGCCCGTTCGGTTCCGGCGGCTTCAACCCGGAAGGCATCCGGGTCGGCGATGCCGGCAAGCGCCAGGGCAAAGCGGTGAAAGTCTGGGATCAGCGCGAGTACAAGAACCTCGACGACTCCGTGGAACTGGGCACCCGCAACATCAAGGTCGCCCTGCGCCGCCTGCGTAAATTCGCGCGCCAGGGCGCGGCGGAAGAACTGGACATCGACGGCACCATCGACCACACCGCCAAGGATGCCGGCCTGCTGAACATCCAGATGCGCCCGGAGCGACGCAATACGGTGAAGCTGTTGCTGCTGTTCGACATCGGCGGCTCGATGGACGCCCATGTGAAGATCTGCGAGGAACTGTTCTCGGCCTGCAAGACCGAGTTCAAGCATCTGGAGTACTTCTACTTCCACAACTTCATTTATGAATCGGTGTGGAAGAACAACATGCGCCGCACCTCCGAGCGCACCTCGACCCAGGACCTGCTGCACAAATACGGCGCCGACTACAAAGTGATCTTCATCGGTGACGCCGCGATGGCGCCTTATGAAATCACCCAGGCCGGCGGCAGCGTCGAGCACTGGAACGAAGAGCCGGGTTACGTGTGGATGCAGCGCTTCATGGAGAAGTACAAGAAGCTCATCTGGATCAACCCGTACCCGAAAGACACCTGGGGCTACACCTCGTCGACCAACATCGTGCGGGATTTGATCGAGGATCAGATGTATCCGCTGACCCTGCGCGGGCTGGAAGAAGGGATGCGGTTTCTGTCCAAGTAATCCGGGATCACTCCCCCGCCAACGGCGGGGGAACGATCAAAAGCGTTTCAGATACTCGATATGCTCCCGGTGCGCGACGTTCTGCACCACCGGGCGCAATCTGACCTTCGCCCCCGGCAGACACTGCGCCAGTCGGGCCAGCGCCAATGGCGTCAACGCTCCCAATCGCGGGTAACCGCCAATCGTCTGCCGATCATTGAGCAACACGATCGGCTGCCCGTCCGGCGGCACCTGCACCGCCCCCAGCGGAATGCCCTCGGAAATCATCGGCTGGCCCTGATACTGCAAAGCAGTACCCAGCAAGCGAATGCCCATACGGTCGGCACGACTGTCCAGCGTCCAGGCACTGTTGAAGGCATCGAACAGGCTCTGCCCGCTGAACTGACCAATCTGCGCGCCCAGCACCAGATCAAGCGGTGCGTCGAGGAGCAAATCCGGTCGATGCTCCGCCGGGACCTCACGCACCAACAGGGTTTCGCCCTGATAACTCAGGCTTGCGCCCTTGCTCAATGGCAAGCCGAATCCATCAAGACCGCCAAGCTCCTCGCGCACCACCGTCGCACTGCTGCCCAACACTTTCGGCGCAGTGAAACCACCAGGGGCCGCCAGATAGGCCCGCGCGCCAAGCAACGGCTGGGTGAACTTCAAGGTCTGCCCTTTGCGCAGCTTGAAACTGCGCCACGGCGCCAGCGCGTCACCGTCAATCTGCGCGCCCAGATCGGCACCGGCCAGCGCCAGCAGACAATCCTCTTGCGCCACCACCGCAAACCCGCCGAGGGTGATTTCGATCACCGGCAGATCCAGGCCATTGCCCAGCAGCCAGTTGGCCCAGGCCATCGACCGCCAGTCCGCCGCACCGCCCTGAGTCACGCCCAGATGGCGCACGCCAAACCGCCCGGCATCCTGCAACAGGCACAGCGGCGTGCTTGCTTCAATCGTCAGTCGGCTCATGACAGTGCCTCCAGAGGTGTGTCATCACCGCCGAGGTTGATGAATTCTGCGTGGCTCACCGCTTCGAAACGCACGGTATCGCCGGGCTGCATGAGGCTATAGCCATCGCGTTCACGGTCGAACAGTTTTGCCGGCGTGCGACCGATCAGGTTCCAGCCACCCGGAGACACCACCGGATACGCGGCCGTCTGCCGTTCGGCAATGCCGACGCTGCCGGCGGCGACTTTCTTGCGTGGTGTATTCAGACGCGGTGCCGCCAGGACTTCTTCAACCAGTCCCATGAAAGCAAACCCCGGTGCAAAACCCAGAGCAAACACCTGATATTCACGGGCACTGTGGCGGCGGATCACTTCTTCCACCGACAACCCGCTGCGCTGCGACAACAAGCTCAATTCAGGGCCGACACTCAGGTCGTACCAGACCGGCAACACATGGCACTGGCCACCGGTGCGCGCATTCGGCGACAGGTCGATCAAGGCTTCGGCAATCAATTCCCGAGCCTGACCCGGATTCAGTTCGGTCAGGTCGTAATGCACCATCAACGTGGTGTACGACGGCACCAGATCGATCAGATGCGCGCCAAACACCGTGCGCAACCGCTCGCTGGCAGCGAGCATCCACGGCATGTTGGTTTCGGCGATTTCATCGAACAGGCGCAGCATCAGGCAATCCAGTGCTACCACTTCCACCCGCGGATTCATGGCGCGCTCTGCTCGTTCAAGGCGTGACGAATGCGCTGCACGGCCGCAACCGAACTGGCGTTGTCGCCGTGTACGCACAACGTGTTGGCTTGCAGATGCAGCGCGCTGCCGTCGCTGGCGGTGAGGTTGTCACCCCGGGCGATGGTCAGTGCTTGCCCGATGATGGTTTCGGCGTCGTGATGCACCGCGCCCGGCAGCTGTCGCGACACCAGTCGGCCGGCACTGTCGTAGGCGCGGTCGGCGAAGGCTTCGAACCACAGGGTCACGCCGTATTCGTCGCCGAGCTGTTGGGCGGCCGTGTTGTCGCGGGTGGCCATCAGCATCAGCGGCAGGCTACGGTCGTAGGCCGCGACGGCCTGGATCACCGCGCGCAACTGCGCCGGGTTGGCCATCATGTCGTTGTACATCGCGCCATGGGGTTTGACGTAACTCACTCGCCCGCCCTGGGCACGGCAAATGCCGTCGAGGGCGCCGATCTGGTAATGCAGGATGTCTTGCAGTTCCTGGGCGGTGTAAGCCATGGAACGCCGGCCGAAACCCACCAGATCCTGATAGGCCGGATGCGCGCCGATCTGCACGCCATGGCTCAGGGCCAGGCTGACGGTCTTGCGCATGATGCTTGGGTCGCCGGCGTGGAAACCGCAGGCAATGTTGGCGCAATCGATGAAGGGCATGACTTCCGCGTCCAGACCCATGGTCCAGCTGCCGAAGCTCTCGCCGATGTCACAGTTCAATAGCAGGCGGCTCACGGTGAACACTCCTGTAGCTTTTGTCTTTTTTTATCGTAGGGCGTTGTCGCAGGTTATCAGTTACTGCGCGTCCAGTTGCTTGCCACGGGTTTCCGGCAGGCTCAGCGCCGCCAGGATCACCACGCCGTAGGACACTGCCGCAAAGGCACCGATGCCTACACTCAGCGGTACTTTCTGGCTGAGCAGCCCGATCAGCAGCGGGAACAATGCCGCCAGCGCCCGGCCGATGTTGTAGCAGAAGCCCTGCCCCGAGCCGCGGATCCGGGTTGGAAACAGTTCAGTCAGAAACGCCCCCATGCCACTGAATATCCCCGAGGCAAAAAAGCCCAGCGGGAAACCCAGCCACAGCATCACGCCGTTGCTGACCGGCAATTGGGTGTAGAGCAGAACGATGGTGAACGAGCCGACCGCGAACAGGATGAAGTTCTTCTTGCGCCCCAGCAGGTCGGTCAAATAGGCGCTGATCACATAACCGGCGTAGGAACCGATGATCACCATCGCCAGATAACCGCCGGTGCCGAGTACGCTCAAGCCGCGTTCGTTCTTCAGAAAAGTCGGCAGCCAGGAGGTGATCGCGTAGTAACCACCGAGGGCACCCGTAGTCAGCAACGAGGCGCGGAACGTGGTGAAGAGCATGCCGGGGGCGAAGATCTCGTAGAACTTCGACGGACTGTCCGGAGTTTGCTTAGCCTTGGCTTCGCGGTAGATCTCGGGGTCTTTCACCAGACGACGGACGAAAATCACGAATACCGCCGGCACGATGCCGAGGATGAACAGTGCGCGCCAGGCATCTTCCGGTGGCAATACCGAGAACAGCAGCGCATAGAGAATTGCCGTCAGCCCCCAACCGAGCGCCCAGCCGGATTGCACCATGCCCACCGCCTTGCCGCGATCCTTGGCGCGGATCACTTCACCGATCAGCACCGCGCCGGCGGTCCATTCACCGCCGAAACCGAAGCCCATCAGGGTGCGGGCGATCAGCAGTTGTTCGTAGTTCTGGGCGAAACCGCAAAGGAAGGTGAAGAAGGCGAACCACAGCACCGTCAGTTGCAGAGTGCGAACACGGCCGATGCGATCGGAAAGAATCCCCGCAACCCAACCGCCGATGGCCGAGGCGATCAACGTGCTGGTGTGAATCAGCCCGGCTTCGCCGGTGGTGATGCCCCACATCGCGATCAGCGTCGGCACCACGAAGCTGAGCATCTGGGTGTCCATGCCGTCCAGACCGTAGCCGATCTTGCAGCTCCAGAAGGTGCGGCGCTCCTGTTGATTGATGTTGCGATACCAGTCGAACGGGCCGGGACGGGCCGTGGTCTTGGGGAGGTCGAGGGTGTCGGGCGCACTCATGGCATGTCTCCGCAGGCTTTTATTGGTCTTGTTCGAAGCTCCGACGACGCCTATCGTGGGAACCGGATGCGTCGATTCTTGGGTGCGTCACCCGGTCGCGTCCAACGAATAAAAACCCGCCCAAGACATAAGAAAAATTTGTTGCCATGAACCTGAAGTTTCTCGAGACCTTCGTCTGGGTCGCCCGGCTGAAGAGTTTTCGCCTGACCGCCGACAAGCTGTTCACCACCCAGGCCTCGATCTCCAGCCGGATCGCGGTGCTCGAAGGTGAGCTTGGGGTGAAGCTGTTTGTGCGGGATTCGCGCGGGGTGAGCCTGACGCCGGAAGGCCTGAAAGTGCTGGACTATGCCGAGCAGATGCTCGACACGATGCAGGCGCTGAAGCAGTCCATCGAAACCCGGTCGAGCAAGGTCGGCCGGGTGCGCATCGGGGTGATGGACACGGTGATTCACACTTGGCTCAGCCCGTTGGTGGCGCAGATGACCGATCTGTACCCACGGGTGGAAATCGAGCTGGTGGCGGATACCTCGCTGAATCTCTGCGATCAGCTGCAAAAAGGCTTTCTCGATCTGATCCTGCAAACCGACCTGGTGCGCCATGAAAGCGTGCGCAGCCTGGAACTGGCCAGCCACCCTATCGGCTGGATCGTTGCCAGCCATTCGATTTACAACCGCGACTACCAAAACCTCGCCGACCTGGCGCAGGAACGAATCATTACCTACTCGAAAAACTCCCGGCCGCATCAGGACATTCTGGCGCTGATGCAGGCCCAGGGCGTGCTGGCGCCACGCTTGAACTGTGTGAATTCGGTGTCGGCGATCACCCGCTTGTTGCGTGACGGTTTCGGTATCGGCGCGTTGCCACCGGTGCTGGTGGCCGAAGAGCTGGCGCGGGGTGAACTGACCCTGCTCGACATCGATCAACGGCCACCCGATCTACAAGTAGTGGTGTCGTGGCGGGTCGGTGTGGAATGGGTCGAGGAGATTGTGACGCTGTGTCAGCAGGTGCTGGAGGGGTATGCGCGCAAGGTGGGCGAGAACTACGTCGTGCTTGCCCCTTGATCATTCCCACGCAGAGCGTGGGGACGATCTTCATAAAGCTCAGAGCCCGCGCACATCCCGGTCTTCGATCGGCCGGCTCTGGCGCAGGCGCTTGCCGCCCAGCACCACCCAGTCGATCAGACGGAACAGGCACTCGAGGCCGAACGACAGCAGCAGCGCGCCGCTCATGCCCCAGATCATCGCTTCAGGCGTCAGCAGGATCTGATAGCTGTAGCCGTTCCAGGTTTCCTTGCGGATATCCGGATCGGCGGCCAGCACCACTTGCAGGAAACGGATGTACCACGGGCCCTGCATGGCCTGGAATTGCTTGTCCAGCGCCAGTTGACGGTTGAGCAAGGTGCTCAGGCTGTCGGCATCGCTACGAAACACCGGGTCCTCGCTGGCGCGATAGTGAGCGACCAGTGCCTGCAGATCACCCTTGAAGAACTGCTCGGCAGTGCCCTGGAAGCCACGCAGACCGGTCTGCGCCTCGATCAGATGCGCTTCGACCCGCTTGGCGTAATCGTTGATGAATCCCGGCACCTGGACACCGATCAACAGGCCCGCCGCAAACAACACCAGCCGTAGATAACTGAGCAACATCGAGGAGAGATCCTTTATTCGGTCGTGCCCTGGCTGACGCATTCGCCGCGTCGCCACAGGCTCCATTGGCCCGGTTCGTAGCGGGTCCAGGTTTCATTTTCGGTCAGAGGTTCGGTGGCAATCACCGTGACCACGTCGTTGGGCGTGGTTTCGGCCTGGAAGTCAACGATCACATCGACGTCCTTGAGCCGTGCCGGGCCGAACGGTGCGCGCCGGGTGATCTGCGCAAGTTTGGTCGAGCAATAGCAGAACAGCCAGTCGCCGTCGCTGAGCAGGCAGTTGAACACGCCTTTGCTGCGGTATTCGGCGCACGCGGCAACCAGATCCGGCAGCAGCATTTCTATATCGACCGGTTCCGGAAACGCTGCACGTACGCGGTTGAGCAAATCGCAGAATGCCGCTTCGCTGTCGGTATCGCCGACCGGGCGGTAGAAACTCTTGATCGGGGTGAAATCGGCCAGCTGGCCGTTGTGCGCGAAGCACCAGTTGCGCCCCCACAGTTCGCGGACGAACGGATGGGTGTTGGACAGGCAGACCTTGCCGACGTTGGCCTGACGGATATGGCCGATCACCACTTCGCTCTTGATCGGATAACGCTGCACCAGATTGGCGACTTCCGACTCGCAGCTGGCTGCCGGGTCCTGGAACAGCCGCAGCCCGCGACCTTCATAGAAGGCGATGCCCCAGCCATCGCGGTGGGGACCGGTGCGACCGCCGCGCTGCATCAGCCCGGTGAAGCTGAACACGATATCAGTCGGCACGTTGGCGCTCATGCCCAATAGTTCACACATGTGCGGGCTCTCGTGATTACAGACGCGGCTCGACGCGCCCGCGCTGCGGATTGCTCGGCAGCGGTGGACGGCCGTAACGATCATCGCCGGCACCGCCGAACGGTTGATCGCCGTCACGCTCGTCTTCGGCACGGGCAGCGGCGCGGGCGGCCTCGGCCTGTTCCTTGCGCGCCTTCGAAGCGCGTTCGATCGGGAAGCGGATCAGCACGAATATCAGGTACAGGCCGAACGCGATCATCGCGTACATGAGCAATTCGGAAATGGCCCGCCAGGCGTTGTTGCCGACCTTGAACGCCAGGTCCAGCGCCGTGATGGCGACGGCCGGGGCGAATTTTTCCTTCACCGGATCAATGATGGTCGGGCTGAACAGCAACACCGCCATCAGCACACGCAGCGGCTCGCGCAGCCAGCGCCACATCCAGCGGGTCATGCGCATCCATACCAACAGGCAGCCTACGGCAGCAAAGGCGTAGAGGCCCCAGGCGATCAGATAGTCGTTCTCGGTCATGGTGTCCATGGCAAGGCAGGCAAAGAGGCGCTTATAGTAACGACTTTTCGCACATCAGGCTTGTCCCAATGCCAGTCGGTCAGCCCCGGACATTGTGGGAGCGAGCTTGCTCGCGAAGAGGCCGTCAGATTCAACACTATTATTGACTGAGCCTCCGCTTTCGCGAGCAAGCTCGCTCCCACAGGTTGCGAAACCCTATTCCGTTACATTTTCGAGAGCCCTCCATGCCCGTATCCGCCAACGTCACCAGCGCCCCGATTGCCCGCAAGGATGCCGGTGCCGACCCGTATGCCTGGCTGCAGGAACGCGACACCGACGCGGTGCTCGACTACCTCAAGGCCGAAAACGACTATCAGCAGGCACAGACCGCCGATCAGGCCGGACTGCGCGAAACCCTGTTCGAGGAGATCAAGGGCCGGATCCTCGAAACCGATCTGTCCTTGCCGTCGCCGTGGGGCCCGTATCTGTATTACACCCGCACCACGGCGGGTGACGAATACCCCCGCCACTACCGCTGCCCGCGCCCGGCCGACGACAGCCTGACACTCGACGAAAGCCGCGAGCAACTGCTGCTCGATCCGAACGCCCTGGCCAACGGCGGCTTTTTCTCTCTCGGCGCGTTCAGCATCAGCCCGGATCACCAGCGTCTGGCCTACAGCGTCGATGCCTCGGGCGACGAGATTTACACGCTGTTCGTGAAGGAACTTTCCAGCGAGCGTGTCAGCGAACTGGAATTCCAGGACTGCGACGGCAGCATGACCTGGGCCAACGACAGCCTGACGCTGTTCTTCGGCGTGCTCGACGATACCCATCGCCCGCACAAGCTGTTCCGCTACCGCCTCGACGGCACCGCCGCCGAAGAGGTGTTCCACGAGCCGGACGGGCGTTTCTTCCTGCATTGCTACCGTGCCAGCTCCGAACAGCAGTTGCTGTTGTCGCTGGGCAGCAAGACCACCAGCGAAGTCTGGGCGCTGGATGCCAATCAGCCGCACCAGCCGTTCACCTGCCTGGCGCCACGGGTCGAGGATCACGAATACGATGTCGACCACGGCAAGCTCGACGGCGAATGGACCTGGTTCATCCGCACCAACCGCGACGGCATCAACTTCGCGCTGTATCAGGCGCCGGACACCGGCATCGCGCCGAGCGAAGCCGACTGGCAGAACCTGATCCCGCACAGCGACTCGGTAATGCTCGATGGCGTGACCCTCAACGCCGAAGCCCTGACCCTGAGCCTGCGCGAAGGCGGTTTGCCGATCATCGAAGTGCGCCCACACGGTCTGGCGCCTTATCGTGTGCAATTGCCGGACGCGGCCTACAGCCTCTATGTGCAAAACAGTCTGGAATTCGAAAGCGACCGCATTCGCCTGCGTTACGAGGCGTTGAATCGCCCGGCCCAGGTTCGGCAACTGATCCTCGCCACCGGCGCACAGGAAGTGCTCAAGGAAACCCCGGTGCTCGGCCTGTTCGACGCCGACGCCTACGTCAGCCAGCGCCTGTGGGCCACGGCCCCGGACGGCACGCTGGTGCCGATCAGCCTGGTGATGAAACGCGAAATGCTCGGCAAACCGGTGCCGCTGTACCTCTACGGTTACGGCGCCTACGGATCGAGCCTCGACCCGTGGTTCTCCCACGCCCGCCTGAGCCTGCTGGATCGCGGCATTGCGTTCGCCATCGCCCACGTGCGTGGCGGCGGCGAACTGGGTGAAGCCTGGTATCGCGCCGGCAAGCAGGAACACAAGCAAAACACCTTCAGCGATTTCATTGCCTGCGCCGAATTCCTGATCCTCAACGGCATCACCACCGCGCCGCAACTGGCGATCAGCGGCGGCAGCGCCGGTGGCCTGCTGATCGGTGCGGTGCTCAACCAGCGCCCGGATCTGTTCGGCGTGGCGATTGCCGAAGTGCCGTTCGTCGATGTGCTCAACACCATGCTCGACCCGGATCTGCCGCTGACCGTCACCGAATACGACGAGTGGGGCAACCCCGAAGAGCCTGACGTTTACGAGCGAATCAAGGCCTACGCGCCGTACGAAAACGTCACCGCCCAGGCCTATCCCGCGACGCTGGTGATCGCCGGCTACAACGACAGCCGCGTGCAGTACTGGGAGGCGGCCAAGTGGGTGGCGAAACTGCGCGCGACCAAAACCGACAACAACCCTCTGCTGCTGAAGACCGAACTGGGCGCCGGCCACGGCGGCATGAGCGGGCGTTATCAGGGATTACGTGACGTAGCGCTCGAATATGCATTTGTTTTCAAGGTTCTGGGCATTGCCTGAGGAACTCCGCCGGTCACTTGGGTCTTAATTCCGGGCACCGGAAGCCGATAATCAAGTCGGCTCCCGGTGGCGAGCCTGTAACCCGACACAACAAAAAGACCGCGATGACATGTCAGAACCGACCTTACTGAACAACGAAATCCGTGACTGGCTGATGGACTGCGGCCTGTTCGATCAATTGCAACTGGCGGACTTCGCCGCTGCCTCGGGCTACTTCAGCATCAGCACCGTGGCCGAAGGCGAGGCGATCTTTCGCGAAGGCGATGCCGGCAGTTTCATGTGCATCATTCACACCGGCCAGGTGGCCGTGCAGAAAACCGGCGCAGACGGCCAGGTCATCACCATGGCCACCCTGCGCAGCGGTCGGGCGTTCGGCGAAATGGCGGTGCTCGATGGCGAACGCCGCTCGGCGACCTGCGTGGCGGCGAGCAACTGTCAGTTGCTCAACCTCGGCAAGGATTCACTGGAAAAAATGCTCAACGACGCGCCGAAAATCGCCGCCAAGATCATTCGCGCCCTCGCCGTTTCCCTGTCCAAACGCCTGCGCATGGCCGACGGTCAACTGGCGGCGCAACAGATCTAGCCGCCGGGGGATTTGGTTTTACCTTCGGGCTGTTCGATACCCGGCACCGGTTGATCCTTGGATGGCGGGCTGGGCATCTCGATCGGCACCAGCGGTGGCCCGCCACTGCCGGAGCCGGCCTTGGGAATCGATACCGGACTGATCTGCGGATATGGTGTCGGCGTTGCGGTGCCGGGCGAACCCGGTTGCGGGGTCGGGCTGGCGGGAATCGCCTGCTGGGCCTGCACTGCAGTAATCGAGAGCGCGGCCAGGGCAATGACCGTTAGAATGGTGCGCTTCATCAAGGGCTCCGTTGCCTGAAGTCTGCTCTCAGGCTACTCCCAACGGGCCTGCTTGCCTTCCCCCCTGTAGAGATTTCCATGAAACGTTTCGTTCTGCTCGACACCACGCCGATCCCTGACAACGGCGGCGCCCTGTGCCTGTTCGAGTATGGCGAGGACTTTGTCATCAAGATCCAGGGCGGCGATGGCGGGCAATTGATGAACACCCGCATGCACGGCTCCGAAGACGCACTGGCCGAGATCCCGTGCCGCAAGGTCGCCGGCCGGCCGGACTCGCGCGTACTGATCGGCGGCCTGGGCATGGGCTTCACACTCGCCTCCGCGCTCAAGCATCTGGGCAAGAGCGCCGAAGTGGTGGTCGCCGAGCTGGTGCCCGGCGTGGTCGAGTGGAACCGCGGCCCGCTCGGTGAAAAGTCCGGACGTCCGCTGCTCGACCCGCGCACGGTGATCCGTCAGGAAGACGTGGCCAAGGTGCTGCAAAGCGAGCCGAACGGCTTCGACGCGATCATGCTCGACGTCGACAACGGCCCCGAAGGCCTGACCCAGCGGGCCAACAGCTGGCTGTATTCCGCCGCCGGTCTCGCCGCTTGTGCCAGGGCGATGCGGCCCAAAGCCGTGCTGGCCGTGTGGTCCGCCAGCGCCGACCGGCAGTTTTCCGACAAATTGAAAAAGGCCGGTTTCAAGGCCGAGGAAGTGCAGGTCTTCGCCCACGGCAACAAGGGCACCCGCCACACGATCTGGATTGCCGAGAAGCTCAAGGGCTGAGCTAAACTTGCGTCATAACCGTCATTAGTCTTTCTACAAAGGTGAACCCATGAGTTCGTCCACCCCGACCAACACTTCGAAGCTGGATCGCATCCTCGCCGACAACCAGCGCGACAAGGAAATGGGCTACCGCGACAAGGCCCTGAAGATGTACCCGCACGTGTGCGGCCGCTGTGCCCGTGAGTTTTCCGGCAAGCGCCTGAGCGAACTGACCGTGCACCACCGCGACCACAACCACGACAACAACCCGCAGGACGGTTCCAACTGGGAACTGCTGTGCCTGTACTGCCACGACAACGAGCACTCGCGCTACACCGACCAGCAGTATTTCGGCGAAGGCTCCCTGAGCACGCCGAAAATCGCCAAGGCCACGCACAACCCGTTTGCGGCGCTGGCCGGGTTGATGAAGAAAGAAGACTGAACCGTCCGTGATCATTCCCGCGCCGTGCGGGAATGATCGGTGCCGCCCTCCCCCAATCCCCGTATAATCGCCCTCTTTTTCCCGAAGGCACCCCGCTCGTGGCAGACAAACGGTACAGCTGCATTGGTTTGTATAACCCCAAATCACCGGAAAACGTCGGTTCGGTGATGCGCGCCGCAGGCTGCTACGGCGTGTCGACCGTGTTCTACACCGGCAAGCGCTACGAGCGCGCCGCCGATTTCGTCACCGACACCAAGCGCGTGCACTACGACATCCCGCTGATCGGCATCGACGACCTGAAAAAGATCCTGCCGCTCAATTGCGTCCCGGTCGCCGTGGAACTGGTCGACGGCGCCCGCCCGCTGCCGGAATACACCCACCCGGATCGCGCCCTGTACATCTTCGGCCCCGAAGACGGCTCGCTGGATCAGGAAATCCGCGACTGGTGCGAAGACGTCGTGTACATCCCGACCACCGGTTGCATGAACCTCGCCGCCACGGTCAACGTCGTGCTCTACGACCGCATGGCCAAAGGCCTGAACACCCGTTCCGGGCCGAAATTCCGCTGAACCGCCGCACATCCGATGGAACGAGCTGACCGCCCCGGCAGTCAGCTTGTTTATCCATCACTCATTGCCTGGAGAAAGATCATGACCGAGCTCAAACGCGTCGAGCGTATCGAATCCACCCCGTTCCAGACCCGTTCCGAACAGAACGTCGAAGGCTGGGAGCGCATCGGCTCACTGGCCGGCGGCGTGATCATGGTCGGCAAGGGCCTGCGCCGTGGCGGCGTGTTCGGTCTGATTCAGGTGGCGATTGGCGGCGTGGCCATGGCCCGTGGCATCACCGGCCAAAGTTCGATGAAAAGCCTGCTGGAGAAAAGCCGTCAGGACATGAACAACGTGCGCACGAAGATCGAGCGCGCCGGTGAAGAGCTGAGCAAGCTCAAAGCCAATGCCGAAGCGGCGACCAAAACCGCTACCGTGACCGGTAATGATTCGGTGAAGTCGCCCAAAGCCGGGGTCTGATCGCTACTGAAGCAATCCGCTATCAAGCACCTTGGACGACTCGCCGATGACACTCTCGGCGAGTTGTACAAAGGCCTTGGTATCCACCGCCCCCAGATGCATCGCTCCGCGCAGCACATCATCCAGCGACCGTTTGTTGCGGGTCTTCAGACGGATCTCGCGATCCAGCTCCTGTAACAGCAAAACCGCTTTGGAGACCTGCGCCGGGCTGATCTGTTCGCCGCGCAACGTCGTCACCTTCTGGCTGTCCTTCGCCAGTTTCACCTGATATGCCTGATAACGTTCGTCGCTCATGCCTCCAGCACGGCGCACCAGTTCGACGGCGTAATACTCGGCGAACCCTTCCTTGATCCAGTCACTGCGCTGCTCGTCGTTGATCCGTCCGAACACCTGCGCCAGCTCACGGACCAAAGGGCTGCTGCCGCTTTCGCTGACCAGCGGCAACCGCGTGTTGAGGTAGATCGACTCCCGCGCCGCCAGGCTGCCGCGCCACATCGGGTCGTTGGCGCCGACGATCAGCAACTTGGTCGGATGACGCGGATACACCGCTTGCACCTGCGGCCAGACGAAGGTCAGCAGCGTCAGCACGTCCATCCGGCGCATGCCCTGCCCTTGGGGCGAGGCCACGGTGACTTCGGTTTCACCCAATCGCGTGCGACGGCTGCCGAGGTGCCCGGCGAGCATCCAGCCCGTGGGCCGATCGAACAGACGGGACGGATTGTCGATGCGGAATTTGTTCTTGCCAATGCGCGGCCACGCGGTTTCGACGCTTTTCCAGCCGTCGGGCAGTTCGAATTGCAGGCGTGAGACCAGTTCGATGCCGTCCTGCTGATCGAGCTTCGCCGGCGGCACCAGTTCATCGCCGCGCATCAGCGCCCAGGTCGGGGTCATGCGCGTGTCGAAGCTGCCGTTCTTGCGGCCGTGGCTGATGCGTACGCGGTAGGTCAGGCTGGCCTTGTCCGCCGTCGGGCGCCACACGCCGCGTGCCTGCTGGCCTGGCGTCAATTGCCATTGGCCATCGGCCTTGAAATCGCTGTAGTGGCTGCCGTCGCCGAGGTCGAAATCCAGACTGCGCACGGCCTCGCCCTTGGCCAGGGTCAGGCGCACTTCCGCCTGATCGCTTTGCGGCAACAGGCGCACGCGGTAATCCAGATCGACCTTCTTTGCCGCCCACACCGGCGCGCTCAGCATCAGCAGTCCGACGATCAGCGTCCGGCGCAATCCCACAGCCATACACACTCCTTGTTGAAACTCGATCCTCGAGGCCTGGATCCTCGAGGGGCTTAGCCGGCGCGGAAAATCAGGTGATCTTCCCAATCCTCTTCCGGCACGCTGCCTTCGGCGAGCATGCGCCCGGACTGGGAAATCCGTTCGTGGTGAACCGCGTCGCGATCACCACAGACCAGGTGATGCCACAGCGGCAGGTCCTTGCCTTCGCTGACCAGCCGATAACCGCAGGTCGGCGGCAGCCATTTGAATTCTTCGGCCTGGCCCGGGGTGAGCTGGATGCAGTCCGGGACAAACTTGATGCGGTTCGGGTAGTCGCTGCACTGACAGGTTTTCAGGTCCAGCAGTTTGCAGGCGATGCGCGTGTAATAGACGCTGTTGTCTTCTTCATCCTCGAGCTTCTGCAGGCAGCACAGGCCACATCCGTCGCACAGCGATTCCCATTCCTCGTGATCCAGTTGATCGAGGGTTTTGCGTTTCCAGAACGGTTCGACTTTGGCGGCCATGGCTCAAGCATCAACATCAGGTGGTGAAAAGGCCGCCAGTCTAGTGCCCAGGGCCCCGTGGGCCAAGCGCTGGCGACTGCCGGTTGTGCAGGGCTTGTCAGTTTTTGCGCGGCCAAGTAGCTTTGCCGTTCTCAAGAAGCCCTGGCCGGGTGCCATTAACGCTCGACCGCGTTGCATTCCGGTGAACTGCACGGCTTCGGATTCAACCCCCATCGTTCAGCCCAACTGATCCCGCCGGGTTTTGCTTCAAACCTGTCCTCAAACGTAGCAAGGAATCTCTCGATGAGTGCCAACCCTCGCGTTGCCGAATATGCCATTCACCCGCAGTTCACCGATCGCTGGTCGCCCCGCGCCTTTACCGGTGAAGCGATTTCCGAGGAAACCCTGCTGAGCTTCTTCGAAGCCGCGCGCTGGGCGCCATCGGCGTACAACTCGCAGCCGTGGCGTTTTCTCTACGCCCGTCGCGACACGCCGAACTGGGAGCGTTACCTGGGCCTGCTCAATGAATTCAACCGCAGCTGGGCGCAGCACGCCTCGGCACTGGTGATCGTGATTTCGAAAACCACCTTCACCGCACCGGGCGCGACCGAAGAAACACCGGCGCTGTGGCACACCTTCGACACCGGTTCCGCGTGGGGCCATCTGGCGCTGCAAGCGAGCCTGAGCGGCTGGCACACCCACGGCATGGCCGGCTTCGATCAGGAGCTGACCCGCAAGGAGCTGAACATTCCGCAAGGTTATGCGCTGCACGCCGCCGTCGCGGTGGGCAAGCTGGGTGACAAGGCAACCCTGGCGGATTACCTGCAAGCGCGGGAAACGCCGAGCCCGCGTCGTCCGCTGAGCGAGTTGGCGGCTGAAGGCGACTTCACCCTCTAAGCCACACTGCAAAACGAACTGTGGGAGCGAGCTTGGTCCGGGCGGCGATCCGACGAAGGCGTCGGTTGATTCAACATCTTCGTTGAATGTACTGACCTCTTCGCGAGCAAGCTCGCTCCCACCGTTTTTATCGCGACGAATCAGTAACCGCGTGCGAAATCCACTTCCCCACGCAACGCTTCGCCCGCCTGATACGCCCGCAAATTATCCAGAAACAACTGCACCATCATCGGCGGCGAGGTCGGCGCCGAGCTGTGTCCGGTCAACAGCAAACCCCATGCGGTCCAGAACGGATGACGCTGCGGCAGCGGCTCCTGACGGCAGACGTCGATCACCGCGCCCGCCAGATGGCCCTCCTTCAACGCTTCCACCAGATCCGCATCGACCACTGCCACACCGCGCCCGGCGTTGATGAACAGCCCGGTCGGCTTGAATTGCTTGAACAGCGCCGCGTCGTAAATGTCGTGAGTGTGCTCGGTGTTGGGCAGCAGATTGACCACGTAATCCACTTCACCCACCAACCGAGGCAGGTCCGCCATCGAACCGACTTCGACAAACGGCGCCTGCTCCCGGGCGCTGCTGGCGATGCCGTACAACTCGACGCCGAATGGCCGCAGAAACTGCGCCACGCTCTGGCCGATGTCACCGGTGCCGACGATCAGCACCTTGCGTCCGACCAGGCTCTGGCCGGTGCGATTGTCCCACTTGCGCTCGACCTGACTGACCAGACGCGCCAGCACTTCGCGCTCGTGACCGAGCATGTAGGTCAGCACGTACTCGGCCATCACCTGACCGAAAATGCCGACCGCCCGGGTCAGGCGGTAATCCCGGCGCAGGCCGTCGGCCAGCAGCGGCGTGATCCCGGCCCAGGTCGATTGCAGCCATTGTGGCTGGTGGCCCTGACGCAGCAGGGTCGCCAGCAGATCCGGCTGCCCCAGCCACACCGGGCAATCGACGGCCTGGCGAGCCAGTTCGGCTGAGTCACCGCTGGTCAGCACTTCAAGCTCCGGGGCCGCCTGACGCAGCAGCCGGGCGTATATCGCGTGGTCGTGTTCAGCAATCAGAACGCGCATCTTCAAACCTTTCGCAAACCGTGCAGACGGCCGTCCACTTCGTGGCAGTCGTCGCCGTAAAAACAGTTCCAGGGATTACAAGAGGCCCGGGACCGGGCCTCGCAGGTCAGACCGGGTCGTTGCGTCGCAGCAACTCTTCCGGCAAGTGCTCGATGTACTCTTCCTCGGCTGGCGGCATCTGCAGGTGGTAGCCCTGCTTGTCGAGGTTCTCCAGGACGACGGCGATGTCTTCGCTGGCCAGCTTGCGCTCGGGGGTCAGCACCAGGTCGAAGGAATGCTTCGCCTTGCCGAACGCCGCCATCAGGCCTTCCGGCACACGCTCCAGCGCATCGCTTTTGAGCACGTAAAGGTACATGCCGCTTTTCTTCGAACTTTGGTAAATGGAGCAAATACGTTTCAAGGCTGTTCTCCGGCAGTGGCCAGGCTGTCGAGCAGCTTCTGGCCCATCAACTCGCGGCGCCAGCCACGCAGCGAATCAGGCAATTGGTAAGGCCCCTCGGGGAAGCCGCTTTTGACCAGGGCTTCGAGGGTTTTCTTGCGCAGCATCAGTTCCGGCGCGATGCCCAGGCGTTCAGCCTCGGCCTGGCCCAGGGCGCGCAGTTGCTTGATCAGCGCGGCGGCTTCGATCGGCAGCGGCTCCGGCACGGCTGGCGGCCACTGATCAGGCCCCACACTGCCAGAGCGCTTGATCAGATCAAGCAGAAACTCGCCGTCCTGACGCACGGTACGCGGGTGCATGTCTTCGATCTTGCCCAGCGCGCTGAGGTTGTCCGGTTGCGTACGGGCCAGCGGCCACAACGAATGCTCACGGACGATACGGTTGCGCGGCAGATCGCGGGCACGGGCTTCGCGCTCACGCCAGGCGCACAGCTCGCGCAGAACGGCGAGTTGCGCGCGGGACAGTTTCCACGCCAGTTTCGCCTCGCGATACACCTCATACGGATCGGTCTCGCGACGCAGGTTGGCGACCAGTTCGGCGCCGTCCTCCAGTACCCAGGCGTATTTGTCGTCGGACAGTTTCGGACGCAGTTGTACGAAAACTTCCGCCAGATGCACGGCATCTTCGGCGGCATAGCTGATTTGCGTGTCGGACAACGGACGCTGCAACCAGTCAGAACGGGTTTCGCCCTTCGGCAGTTCGATGCCGAGCACTTCCTGCACCAGACGCGAATACCCCATCGAGAACCCGAGGTTCAGGTAGGCCGCAGCCAGTTGCGTGTCGAACAGCGGCGCCGGCAGGCTGCCGGTCAGGCGCAGCAGGACTTCGAGGTCTTCGCTGCAGGCGTGCAGGACTTTGAGCACCGCCGGGTTTTCGAGCAACGCCGCCAGCGGTTGCCAGGCGTCAATGGTCAGCGGGTCGATCAGATAGGCGCGTTTGCCGTCGCCGACCTGCAACAGACCGGCAATCGGGTAGAAGGTGTCGACCCGCATGAATTCGGTGTCGAGGGCAACGAAAGGCAGCTGCTGCCACTCGGCGCAAAACTGCGCGAGACTATCGTTGTCGCGAATCCAGTGAATATCGATGGCCACACGGCTCTCCCTTCAAGAATGGCGCGCAGTATATATCGCCACCGGCGCTTTCCGCGCCTGTGCAGGGCAAGAGCGTTGATGAAATCTCCTGCCTGCCAGCAAGAATAGTCTTACAGAACAATTCCGACGGATCAGTCCTTGGCCAATACGCCGTCGATGACCGCACCCCGGCAACCGGCAAACAGGTCCAGATCGTGCTGATAGACCTTGCTCTGCACTTCCAGCAGACCGAGCATCGAATGGAAGAGATTGTCCTGGCTCAACGGTTTGTCGCGGCTCAACTGCAGGCAATGGGTGTCGACCGAGTAGGACTTCTGATAGCTGTCAGAGAACCACGCCAGCATCGCCACATGTTTCTGTTGTTCCGGCGCCAGCATGTACGGCGTGCCGTGCAGGAACAGGTTGTACTCGCCCAGGGACTCGCCGTGATCGGAGAGGTACAGCATGGCGGTATCGACTTTTTCCTGATTGCTGCGCAAGACATCGATCAGGCTCGACAGCACATGGTCGGTGTACACCAGCGTGTTGTCGTAACCGTTGACGATGCTTTCGCGGCTGCAATTGTTCAGCGCGTTGCTTTCACACACCGGCGTGAAGTGTTCGTATTCCTTCGGATAACGCTTGAAGTATTCCGGGCCGTGGCTGCCCATCTGGTGCAGCACCAGCACGGTGTCCTTGTCCAGGTGATCGATGAAACTCTGCAGGCCTTGCAGGAGGATTTCGTCGCGGCATTCGCTGTTGGCGCACAGGGCCGGGTCTTTCAGATTGCTCACGTCCTGCAGGGTGACGCGATCGCAGGTGCCTTTGCAGCCCGACTGGTTGTCGCGCCAGATCACATCGATGCCGGCGCGCTTGAGCACGTCCAGCAGCCCTTCCTGATTCTTCGCCTTGCTGGCGTCGTAATCCTGGCGACTCATGTTGGAGAACATGCACGGCACCGAGACCGCTGTTTCCGTACCGCAGGAATGCACGTCGGTGAAGGCGATGAGGCCGGCTTCCTTGTCCAGTTTCGGCGTGGTGTCGCGGTTGTAGCCGAGGATGCCGAAGTTCTCCGCCCGGGCACTTTCACCCACCACCAGCACGGTCAGCGACTTGCGCGGACGGTTTTGCAGTGCAGGGTTGCGCTGGGCGTCTTCGCCGATCTTGATGAACGGTTGCTGGGCGGATACCACCTGCTCACGCAGATAGCCGGCCGATGCACCGATGTAGTTGCTCGGCACCAGCATCAGGCGCAATTCGTGGTGGTTGCGAAACAGCGAAGACAAGCCCTGATAGTTGGCCAGTGCCACGCCGCCAATAACGGCGACCGATGCTGCACATACCACAACTTTGCTTAATAACTCTCGGTGCCAGCGACGATATTCAACGGGCAACTTCCACAACAACCACGACGGCAATACGCCCAGAAACAATAGATAGGCGAACAACTTCAACGACAGCAGATCACGAACTTCCGTGGCATTGGTTTCAGCGAAGTTGCGAAACATGCCGGCGTCAATCATCACGCCATACTGACTCATGAAATAAGCGACACCGGCACTGATCAGAAACAGCGCCGTCAACACCGGTTTCAATACAGGGCGAAACGCCAGAAAGGTCAGCACGATGTTGTAGGCCGCGAAGATCATCACCCCGAAGGCAATGCCCATGGCGATGCCGTTGGCAGCGGTGATCTCGAGGAGATGTTGCCAAAGTACGAAATTGAATCCGATCAAAAGAAAGGCGCTGGCAAACAACGTCACCCATTCCGGGCGCACGGCTTTTAACTTCAACATATGAGGGGGGCTATTTCCTGAATAGAAGCGCCGTGGCCAATTGTGAAAACTTCATTGACCCGGGCAATGAAAACTCTACGTAGCCCCCCATCAATTTTTTGTGAAAAAGAAGCCAACGATTAGTTGGCTCATGAAATAACCATGAAACCTGAACATTCGTCAGGTGTGATTCAGTAAAAAATTACAGCTCGCTCCGGAAGAGCGCACGGTAGGCGTATCGACTTTTTAAATACCCCTGGGGATTTTCTGATTTGCCGGCGCCGGTAGCGCGCCCGCCTAATCAACGGCCTCTGATTCAAAGGTCTGAAGATGGAAAACGTTCGCGCCACTGCCCGCCCCGCCGCCTGGCTGATGCTCGGTATCGTCCTTGTCGCCCTTAACCTGCGCCCGTCGATGGCCGCCGTCGGGCCTTTGCTGTCGGCGATTCGTGGCGATATTCCGCTGAGCTTCAGCCTGGCATCGCTGCTGACCATGCTGCCGGTGATGGCCATGGGGCTGGCGATGTTTTTCGGGATCGGCATCAGCCAGCGTCTGGGCGAACGGCGCACGGTGCTGCTGTCGTTGCTGATCATCGGTGTGGCGACCCTGTCGCGGCTGTTTCTCGACTCCGCGGCGCAACTGATCGTCAGCGCCGTGCTCGCCGGGATCGGCATCGCGCTGATTCAGGCGTTGATGCCGGCACTGATCAAATCGCGGTTTCCCGACAACGTGGCGCTGTGCATGGGCTTGTATGTCACGTCGATCATGGGCGGTGCCGCGCTGGCCGCTTCGTTCGCACCTCAGGTGATGCTCGGTACCGGCAGCTGGCGGGCAGGGCTGGCGATCTGGGCGGTACTGGCGCTGCTCGCGTTGTTGTTCTGGTTGTCACAACGCGATGACTCACCGCCCATCGCGACCAGTACAGTGAGAAAAGAGGCCTTCTTCACCCATTCCCGCGCCTGGTTGCTTGCCATCTTCTTCGGTCTGGGGACGGCGTCCTACACCTGTGTACTCGCGTGGCTGGCACCGTACTACGTGGAAAACGGCTGGAGCGAACAGAACGCCGGTCTGCTGTTGGGTTTTCTGACGGCCATGGAGGTGATTTCCGGTCTGGTGGTTCCCGCTATCGCCAACCGCAGCCGTGACCGGCGCCTGGTGCTGGGCGCCCTGTTGGTGTTGATTATTGGCGGATTCTGCGGCTTGATCCTCAGCCCGCAACGTCTGAGCCTGTTGTGGCCGTGCCTGCTGGGCCTGGGAATTGGCGGGCTGTTCCCGATGAGCCTGATCGTCTCCCTCGATCACCTCGACAACCCGCAGCGTGCCGGCGGGTTGACCGCGTTCGTGCAAGGTGTCGGTTACCTGATTGCCGGCCTGTCGCCGCTGTTGGCCGGGGTGATCCGCGATCGACTGGGCAGCTTCGAATGGGCCTGGTGGTCGCTGACTGCGGTGATGGTGATCATGCTGCTGATCGTGCTGCGTTTCGACCCTCGACAATACGCCCGGCACTTTCGCTGATCGGGCGTTGTGCACGGTGCTTCACCCCTCTGGCTAAAGGCTTCTGGCCATCTTTTACAGGATCGTTTTGACACGTCGTATTACTAAAACTTTCTGTCCCACAACTGTCCGTGAAAAATCCTACAGGGCTTTCTCCTGGCACCATCGTTCCGTTACGATCATGCGCACACGTTTGCGCGGATTCGGCGCAAGGAGCACAGCGAGACAGAACGGATGCTGAACAGTAACTTGCTTAGAAAGCTCGACATGCAGGATCTCATGGTGTTTGTCGCCGTGTATGAGCAAAGCAGCGTCACCGATGTGTCGGAGGCGCTGTTCGTCAGTCAGTCCACCGTCAGTTACTGCCTGAAGAAACTGCGTACCAGTTTTGAAGACGAATTGTTCGTCAACACCCGCACGGGCATGCGCCCGACCTACAAGGCCAGCAGCATGTATGGCCATGTGCAGAAAATCCTCGAAAGCATCAACCTGTGCCACGCCGGCGCCCCGACCTTCGACCCGATGGCGCAACCGGTGACCTTCAACATCTGCGCCCCGGAATACTTCGAGCAACTGATCCTGCCGCGCATGCTCAAGCGTTTCGACTTCGACGATCTGCCGGTGATGGTCAACATGCACAAGTTCGAAACCGACGTGCCGGCGCAAGAGTTGCGCGATGGCAGCCTCGACCTGGTGATCTGTTTCGGCCCGCACTTCCACCGCAGCCATACCGACCTGAAATCGCGAATGCTGCTGGAGGATGACCTGGTCTGCGTCTTCGACAAACGTGCGACGCCGCTGGAGCCGCGCCTGAGCCTGCAGGCCTTCACCGAACGCCGGCACGTGTTCCCGACGCCCTGGACCTCGACCACCAACATGGTCGATGGCTGGCTCGCGCGGCAGGCACAGAAGCGCCAGATCGTCGCCCGCTCCAACAGCTACAGCGCGGCGTTGAAGATGATCACCGGCACCGATTTCATCCTCACCCTGCCCCGGCGGATCCAGCGCTTGCTGACCAACGACGCGGTGTTCAATCACTGCGAGGCCCCCAATGGCCTGCCGGGGTTCACCCTCGACATGCAGTGGAGCCACAACGTCGATCAGGACAGCGCCAACCTCTGGCTGCGCGAGCAGGTCATCAAGACCTGCGCGGAGCTGGAGGCGGCCTGAGTCTTACACGCCGATGGCGACTTTGCTGTAGGACTCGCGGTCGATATCGAGCAGTTCCACGCTCAACTGCACTTCGACACCGGCCGGCCATTCGCACAGGTCCTGCAGCACCGCCAACAGGTTTTGCGAGAGTTGCTTCTTGACCTCCGGGGAACGACCGCTGAGCAGCGCCAGCCTCACCGCCACAAAGGCCCGCTCGCTCATGGCGGTGCCGACCTTGAAGGTTTCGACCTTGACCGCACGGCTCTTGATATCGAACTCCGCCGCGAACTGACCGGAACCCACCAGGGTGTTGTTGAGCCGGATCAACGCCACGTCGGCGTTCAGTTGCGGCAGGTTGGCGGTGTATTCCATGTGCAGGTGTGGCATTTGGGTTCTCCTGAGTTGGGTGACATGACTGGCGCGTGGGTAACCATTCGTCCCATGGCCGCTATACGTATTCGTTGCCGTACTAGTCTTCGAATGTGACGTCTGAGATTAGAAGTGAGCCGTTGGTTGATTGACGCCTTCCTGGCGCCCTCTTGAGCAGTGACGAGGCGACGGACAACACTCACTGATTCAAGGATCGATCACCATGAATTTTATCCGCAACACCTCGATAACCCTCGCCGCTTTTTTCTTATCATTCAATGCTTATGCTCTGGACCCTGGCGAAGAAGACAGCCA
The DNA here is from genome assembly GCF_002112345.1 of Pseudomonas sp. R43(2017). NCBI lineage: Bacteria > Pseudomonadati > Pseudomonadota > Gammaproteobacteria > Pseudomonadales > Pseudomonadaceae > Pseudomonas > Pseudomonas sp. R43(2017). The sequence continues at coordinate 326,077 of NZ_NEHJ01000003.1, read as the reverse complement.
AGGAGCACCTAGCGGGGTATTCGACTATCTGGTTTACGCCGTTACCTGGCAATCGACCTTTTGCCTTATCAAATCCCCTGCAACCGGATGTAGCCCACCGCCGAACATGTTCCTCACTCATGGCATCTGGGCTTACTTTAATAGCACCCCTCAATCTGCCAACCGTCACCCCTCATCCTGCATCAAGTCTGCAGGTTGCGATTCATCGGGCTCTGCCTGCGAGCTCTCCTCATCAATCAAGGATCAGATGTTGAGCAATCCGGATTTCACGAAACTAGTCACACAATCACCCGAAGGCTTGATCAAGCATGAGTGGCAAAAACACGGTACGTGCTATGGCGCTGACCAGAAACAGTACTTTGAGGATTTCAAAAAATTGCGCAACGCCGTTCAGTACGATGCGCGATTCAATGACTTGATTGGCAACTCCACTGGCTTCGATGACCTCAAGGCGCTGTTCCCGGCAAACACATCATTTCGCTGCGTCAATTTTCAGGGCAAACAACTTCTGTTTGAGGTTTTTTATCTGATTGATCGCCAAGGACTCCCATACACCGGAGACCAAGGTCTGCAAATCGGTGACAAATGCCTTTCGCAAGAAACTTTTATTCCCGGCAGTTGAGCAGTCCTGTGTAGTTCAGAGCGGCGAGTGAGGCCGCTCGCTCATGAATTGCTCCAGCCGCGAGCGCAGCCAGCGCTCGGCCGGGTCGCTGTCGACATGGCTGAGCCAGACCATCGACAGGTCGAGCGTCGGGGTCTTGAACGGAAACGGTTCCTTGAACAACAGGCCCGAAGCGGCCATGGCTTCGGCGGTGTAGTCCGGCAGACTGGCGATCAGATCGGTGCCGGCCAGCAGCGCCGGCAATGCGCTGTATTGCGGCACCGACAACACCACCTGACGGGTTCGACCGAGGTCCGCCAGCCACTCATCGGCGTAACCACTGACATTGGCCGTGTGGGAAACCAGCACATGGGGCCGTGCGCAATATTCGTCGAGGGTCAGCGGGGTGGCGGACTTGTCGGCGCGCAGGATGCTCGGCTGGATATGCCGCAGCAGTTTGCGCTTGGCATTGGCCGGCAGGCCACGGGTCTGGCTGATGCCGACGGTGATGTCGCCAGCGGCCAGCAGATCGGGAATCCGCCAGTAGTCGACATGCTGCACCACGAACGCCACGTTCGGTGCTTCCTGGCGCAAGGCGCGCAACAGCGGCGGCAGCAGACCGAACTCGACGTCGTCCGACAGGCCGATGCGAAAGGTCATGGTGCTCACAGCCGGGTCGAAATCACGGGTCAGGCTCAGCGCCACCGACAACGAGTCCAGCGCGGGTTTCAAATGGCGATAGATGTCTTCGGCGCGGGCCGTCGGCTCCATGCGATGACCGACGCGAATGAACAGCGGATCGTTGAGCATCGTGCGCAGGCGATTGAGCGCCGAGCTGATGGTCGGCTGGCCGAGAAACAGCTTCTCGGCGGCCCGGGTCACGTTTCGTTCGAGCATCAAGGTCTCGAACACCACCATCAGGTTGATGTCGGCCTTGCGAAGTTCATTGCGGTTCATCCATTGCCCCCTGTCCCCGGATTGCGGGCAGTGTAGAAAGGCTGCAGGGGCAGCGTCCATCAAAACGCTGCGTCATTGCACTGTCAGGGTCTTCAGCCCCAGGCCCATGACCCGCTTATCATCGTTGATCCCCAATTGCCGGGGGCTGATGGCATCCGGCAATTGCAATTCGATATTGAGCCGGTCATCCCTCTCAAGGCTCTGACTGAGCGCGGAACTGATCGGGATCTCCAGGCGATTGCCAAGGAACTGCGTCAGACTCGTGCTCAGTACCTGTTCGCCATTGAGGCTCACGATCACACGCTGGGCGTGATGCTGTGGCTGGACGAAGGCCAATGCGTCGAGCACGATTGAACGCGCCTGCGGCACCAGGCGCATTTCTATTTTCGCCTGTTGCCCGTCCGTCCACGTGCCCCAGTTTTCCGGTGTCGACCAGCCGTGGGACAGCTGTCGATTCCCGTAGTTGAACGTCAGTGTTTGCCCAGGCCCTGAAAGGGGAATCACAGATATCCGCCGCCCTTCATCCCGCATCGACAGGCACTGTGCGCAGCGTTTCCACCCCGGAGCGAGCACCACCAGGCCGTCCACCCGGGTCAGCAGATCGGTTTCACTGTTGATGCTTTTGGCGGCGTCTGCCAGGACGTCGTCGCTGAGGATGTACAACGAGTCTGCGTCGTATTGGCCCGAGTCGAGCATGTGTCGCGCTTTCTGCTGTGCCTGCGCCAGTGCCGAAGAACTCACGCGCGCCAGATAGACAGCATCGGTCTTCATACCGTGAGCCGCTGCAAACCCGGCAATCATCTGCCAGCGATCATTCTGGTTCTGCGGCATCAGACTGCGGACATTCGCGTAGCGCGCCGCGGCGCTTGCCCAGAACGGATCGTGCATCGGGCTGTTCCAGATTGCCGATGGCGCGACCATTTTCCCTTGCCTCAGACCTAGCCAGCCGCTGCGGCTATCGACGACCTGAGCCACCAGCGCCGTAGCGAGCAACAAAATGACAACCCGCGGTCGGTACCCGCGCACCACCAGAAAAATCAGGCCAAGCATCAGGGCATACAGCACCGGCCAGAACATCCGCCCCGAAGCCCGGAAGATGTTGGCCAGCCCGAGGATCACCTTCGGCAGTGGATAACCGACGGTCGATGCGCCGATCCCGATCTGATTCGACAGTGCAAAAAGCCATAGCCCGAACAAGGCCATCAACAGCCATGGACGCGCGCGCAACTCGTCCTTCAAGGGTTGCCAGTTGCCAATCCAGGCAATCAGCGCCAGCGGCACCAGCAAGAGTACGCCCAGCCCCATGTAGTTGAAGCCTTCATAGTCGCCCTCACCCTTGGGCAGATCGGGCAAGATCCTGGACCAGCCGGCCGGATCGACTGGCGACAGCAAATTCATCCGGTACAAACCAAAACCGCCGGAGGCCGCACCGTCGGCAATGCTGAAATAACCCGCCTGCCAGCAACACACACTCACCAGCGCAAACAGCAACCCGCCTTCGATCAGCCCCTGACGCCGGGTCAATTGCCGGCTGAATGTCTTGCCCAGCAAGTCTGCCAGCCAGATCAGGGCCACCATGGCCAGCAAATAGGCGTGCACCCATGACGTCACCGCCAGCAACGAACCCCAGGCCCAGCGGCGTCGACGCAGGTCCGGTACCAGCGCCAGATACAACGCGGCCAGAATCAGAAAATGTCCCGCCAGGGAAAGGTGCGCCCCCATGCGCAGAAACATCGGTGGAGAGAACACCAACAGGCCCGTTCCCAACAGACGGATCAAGAGATTGCCGGTCATCAGCCCGAGCAGTTTCCAGCCGAACCAGGCTTGCAGGACACAACACGCAAGTAACCACAGGCCAAAGTACTGGAAGGTGTCCGGCAGCCACGCACTGAAGGGTTTGAACAACAGCGCCAACAGGGGATTGGAGTCGGAAAAGATGATCGAACTGCTCAGTTCCAGGCCATAGAAAGGATTGAGCCCGAGCGGAAATGTCCAGGGCGAGTGTCGGAAGAATTCCCAGCCCAGATAATGTGTCGCCGGGTCACCCTGTTCCAGCCAGGCAATGTTTTGCGGATCCAGCGCTTGCGGTCCGATCGCCAGGAAAAACACCAACGCCCCCAACAGCAGCGGCAGCAGGGAGAGTGCCGGGTGCTCGCGCGAATCCGTCATCGATAGGTCCAGAAATTGTGCAGTACGAAAGTGAATGCCGGAATGGTCAGCGCGACCGCCACGATGCCCAACAGGTAATGCAGCCCTGCCATCTGTGCCGCCCAGGCGACGAACATCGCCAATAGAAAACCTCCCGCCGAAACCAGCAGGAATCGCAGCAGCGTCTTGCCGTGCAAGCGAGCGGAAAAACTCCAGGTGGTGTTGATCACGTAGGACACCACCGTCGCCACGGCAAATGCAACGCCGTTAGCCAGCGGCGGCTGAGGACTCACGAAATTGATAAACAACACCGCCACCAGCGCATGCAACGCAGTGACGAACAGCCCTGTCACGGCAAAACGCATGCCACGCCTGATCAGGGCCTCTCTCTCCGCGGACGTCACGGTTTGCGCGCCAGCACAAAGACACTCAGGCCGGCCAGGCGATTCATGCCCATCAAGGGCAGCTCGAGGCGGCACAGGGTCTTCAGCAGCGTATTGACCAGCGGGTGATGCATTTTCAGCTGCGAACGTGGCGCCGAACCGCCGGGAATAAGGCGCGAAGCAACGGCAATCGGGAACACTGCTCCGAAGTAGTAGGCGCCCTTCTCGACCGTTAATCCGGCGTTCTTTGTCAGAGACTCGAACTGTCCCAGGGTATAGCGACGTTTGTGTTCGAGAAAATCATCGTGCCCGCTCCACATGAACTGGAATGCCGGCACGGTCATCAGGAAGCGGCTGCCGGACGGCACCTTGTCGACGTAGGACTTGAGCAGGCCGAGATCGTCGTCGACGTGCTCCAGCACATCCATCAACAACACCAGATCGGCGTCCACGCTGTCGATCGAGCGGCGGTAATGCACCGGTTTGCCGGCGGTGGTGGCACTGGAGTCGGCCGGATAGCTGATATCCACACACCACGCTTCTCGCGCGGCGGTATGAGTCAACAGATGATGGGAGAAGAACCCTGAACCGGCGCCGACGTCGAGAATGCGCTTGATCGGCGCCTCCCCCAGCAATCGACGGGTCGCTGCCGCTTTGGAGCGGTAATACCAATGCTCGCCGATGCTGTCGCCGAGGATGTCGGTTTCCTTGAGATCCATGCTTCAGTCCTTCGGGTCGTAAATGCGGCGCACCAGGAAAACCGGCCGCCGCTTCGCTTCGATATAGGTGCGGCCGAGATACTCGCCAAGCACACCGATGCCGATCAACTGCAAGCCGCCAAGGAAGGTCACGGCGACCATCAGCGACGCATAACCGGGCAGGTCGATGCCATACATCAGCGTGCGGACCACAATGAACATGGCAAAGGCGAACGATACCAGGGACACCAGCGCTCCCAGGTACGTCCAGATCCGCAATGGCTCGGTGCTGAAACTGGTGATGCCTTCGAGCGCGAAATTCCACAGCCGCCAGCCATTGAACTTGCTCTGCCCGGCCGCCCGTTCCGGGCGCTCGTATTCAACCTGGGTAGTGCGAAAACCGACCCAGGCAAACAGACCTTTCATGAATCGCCGGGACTCCGGCAGTGTCAGCAGCGCGTCGACCACACAACGGTCCATCAGCCGAAAATCACCGACGTTTTCCGGCAATGTCTGTTCGGCAATCTTGTTGTGCAGACGATAGAACCAACTGGCGGACGTCTGCTTGGCCCAGGAGTCATTGCGGCGGCTGATGCGGTGACCAAGCACCACTTCATAACCTTCGCGCCAACGTTCGATCATCTGCAGAATGACCTCGGGCGGGTCCTGCAGATCGACATCGATCGGCACCACGATCTGCCCGGTTGCAATCTGCAAACCGGCGGAAAGCGCAGCCTCCTTGCCGAAATTGCGGCTCAGATCGACGATGCGGATCGTCGAGTTGCTCTGCTGAAACTGCAGCAGGCGCTCCAGCGTCGAATCAGTACTGCCGTCGTTGACGAACACCAACTCAAGGCTGATCTGCGCCTCACGCTCGAACACCTGACGAATGCGCAGGAGAAAGCCGTCGAGGCTGTCCTCTTCATTGAATACGGGAACCACCAGCGACAACGTCACCGGGCCCGCATGTTGCGTTCCATGCGAATGGGTCAATGGACTGCTCTTTTCTTATAGTGTTTGTCGGTCGCCGAACAAATTTCGACGCCATGAGCCGCCCCGTATTAAGCAGCACCACTGGTGCTCATGCAAGGGTGAAAAAAGGACGTACTCGCCAATCCGAAGGCCGATCCCGACGCTCTGCCTCGCGCCTTGCAGAAACATTCTCGAACGATTGGAAACAAATCCACGATAGCCAAATGAGAAGGCTCCGCTAGGCTTGCGAGCATGCGTCAAACAGCTTGTCGCAATATCCCATCGCATGGAGCGAACTGAATGTATTTCGAGATTTACAGGCAATCCAAGGGCACCCCGAGTACCGGCAAAGGCCAATGGCGCTGGCGTCTGCGGGCGGGAAACCATGAGACGGTTGCCAGTGGCGAGTCGTATGTGAACAAGGCGGATTGTCTGCATGTGATCGAGCTGATCAAGGGCGTGCAGGGGGATACGCCGGTCAAGGAGATTTGAGGGCCGGCTGACACCCCTGCAGAAACGAAAAAGCCCCGCTGATTTTCATCAACGGGGCTTTTCCGAGACTGACACGAACACCTGTCTTCAGAATTTCTCGGGGATGTGCCGGAAGGGATAATCCGATTCCTTGTAGCCCCCAGGCTTCTGCCGCTTGGGTAACTCAACCTTCTCGCGCGAAACACTCTTGTACGGAATGCGGCTGAGAAGATCGGAGATGATGTTCAGGCGCGCTCGCCGCTTGTCGTTCGAATCGGCCACCAGCCATGGCGCATATTCGGTATCGGTTGCCTTGATCATGTCATCACGCGCCCGCGAGTAGTCATACCAGCGGCTGTACGACTTGAGATCCATGGGCGAGAGCTTCCAGATTTTTCGACCGTCCTTGATACGCTCTTCCAGCCGGCGCGTCTGTTCTTCCTGACTGACGTTCAACCAGTATTTGAGCAGAATCACACCGGAATCGACGATGGCATGCTCCACCAGAGGAACCGTCCTGAGAAATTTTTCGGCCTGATCCTCGGTACAGAACCCCATCACTCGCTCGACGCCGGCGCGGTTGTACCAACTGCGATCAAAGATCACGACCTCACCCGCCGCCGGCAGATAAGGCAGGTAACGCTGCATGTACATCTGACTTTTCTCACGCTCGCTCGGGGCCGGCAACGCCACCACCCGGAACACCCGCGGGCTGACCCGATCAGTAAGCGCCTTGATCGTCCCGCCCTTGCCCGCACCATCACGCCCTTCGAAAATTACACAGACCTTGATGCCCTCGGCCCTCACCCACTCCTGCAGCTTGACGAGCTCAACGTGCAGTCGACGCAACTCCGCCAGATAGTCCTTGCTCGATAGCTTTGGGCGATCTGCGGGGGTGTCTCTGGGCGAGTCTTTCTTCTTTCCCTTTGCCATGACCGAACCTCATGCATTGAAGGGGCTGACCGCCGGATGGCTGGCGGCCTATGAGCTGGAATGCAGGAGTTTAGTCAGTATTTTCAAAGCGTGAGCCCGGGTTCAAATCGTCTGACTGCGACGTCCTTCCGCGCTTGGCACAGGCTTCCAGATAATCGGTGACGGCCTCTTCAAATGCCTTTCGGAGATCGTTGATCGACTCGCCATGAAATCCCACGACATCCTTTATTCCCGCGATGCGGCCAACAAACAGACCGTCCTCGGCACTGTACTCACCATGGCCGACGAAACCGTTGTAGTTCATCTCATTCATCGAGTTGCACCTTTTCGCTTGAAGGTTTGAGCATCATGCCGACAAGAATAATCAGGTGACTCAAAACGGGCTTGTAGGCAGAATCCGCAAGTTGCGTGTGAATGGGCAGTAGCTGGGGGTATAAGCCGGCGACTGCCTTATTGGCCTCCTCCGACGGGATATTCTCAAGACGTCGCTGCTTATCAGCGGCCGGGCTTGGTAACCCGACGGAATTAAGCGCAGCAGCATCTCCATGCAATTACGGTCGATATCCGTCCGTGGTTCTGTTTTATGGCGGCTGTGCGTGGGACGGCTTCGGCCGTGCCGGTTTCCTTGATTCCCCGGTTTACCAACCTGCGCATAGCTGCCACCCATTCGCTTGGTATCGGATGCGGCAGCTCTACAAATCAAGGAGTTACTTATGCACGGCGCATCAGAAGAAAAAACCATCGGCCACACCCCCTTCATCTACTGCTCGGACAATCCACTGTTCCACGTAATCGCCGGCGTTCCAGTGCGCGAAGCACTGGCGCAGGCATCGGATCTGCTGGCCCTCGCCAAAGCCCTTGCAGAAGATGCGGCGTTTATCCGGGAAACCGACCGCTACGCCTGAGCCGCGCATTTCCTGACGGAGATGGGCAAGGCAGTAATCGATGATGTGATGAAGGCTGTTTCACCAGGTCCTGACAGGGAAATGAGCAAAGCAAAATAAACAGGTCGATCGTTGAGGGCGCCTTTTTCAGCGCATACGAAAAAGCCCCGTAGATTTTCATCTACGGGGCTTTTTCTGTGTATGGCGGAGAGATAGGGATTCGAACCCTAGGTACCGGTGAAGGTACAACGGATTTCGAATCCGTCCCATTCGGCCACTCTGGCATCTCTCCAACGGCGCGCATCATAACAACACTTTCGCTGAATGGGAAACCCCTAAACGAAATTTTTTCCGTGCTATCAGATGCTTGCGTCGATTAAAGCGGTACGCCCAGACGGTTGGCGACTTCTTCGTAGGCTTCGATGACGTCACCGAGGCCCTGACGGAAGCGGTCCTTGTCCATCTTCTTCTTGGTGTCCTTGTCCCACAGACGGCAGCCGTCCGGGCTGAACTCGTCGCCCAGGACGATGGAGCCGTCGCTGAACACACCGAATTCAAGCTTGAAGTCCACCAGCAGCAGGCCGGCGTCGTCGAACAGTTTGCTCAGGACTTCGTTGACCTTGAGCGACAGTTCTTTCATGCGCACCAGTTGTTCGGCGGTGCCCCAGCCGAATGCCACGACGTGGGATTCGTTGATGAACGGGTCGCCCTTGGCGTCGTCCTTCAGGAACAGTTCGAAGGTGTACGGGTTGAGCTTCATGCCCTCCTCGACGCCCAGACGCTTGACCAGGCTGCCGGCGGCGTAGTTACGCACGACGCACTCGACCGGGATCATGTCGAGTTTTTTCACCAGCACTTCGTTGTCGGCCAGCAGCTTGTCGAACTGGGTCGGAATGCCGGCCGCTTCGAGTTTCTGCATGATGAAGGCGTTGAACTTGTTGTTCACCATGCCTTTGCGGTCGAGCTGCTCGATGCGCTTGCCGTCGAACGCCGAGGTGTCGTTGCGAAACAGCAGGATCAAGCGGTCAGCGTCGTCGGTCTTGTAAACCGATTTGGCTTTGCCGCGGTAGAGTTCTTCACGTTTTTCCATGATGGGCTCCGCTTGCTAAGTAGATGGGCTAGGCGATGTGGCGCCAGTCGAGCCCTGAATCTTGATCGGCCAGTTGCAGCCAGTCCGGGTCGCACCCGAGGGTGTCGACAAAACATTGCCGGGCCAGCTGCGGCAGGTTGTTCTTGCTGCTCAGATGGGCCAGGACCAGGTGTTGCAGGCCTTGCCAGCCCAACTCGGCCACCAGGAATGCCGCCTGATGGTTGTTCAAATGTCCCAGCTCGCCGCCCACCCGCTGCTTGAGAAAGTACGGGTAATGACCACGGGCCAGCATGTCTCGGCAATGATTGGACTCGATCATCAACGCATCGAGGTCCCGATAACCGTCCAGCACCTGCTCACAGTATGAACCCAGATCGGTCAGCAGGCCGAAGCGCCGCTGTTCCTGATCACTGAAGACATACTGGGTCGGTTCCTGTGCATCGTGGGCCACGGCAATGACCCGGATGTCCAGAGCACCGATCTGCAGTTGCTCGCCGCCGGCCACGAAGCCTGCGGGTTCAATCGGTTTGCGCATCCCGCGCAGTGTGCCGCGACTGAGGTAGACCGGCAGATTGTAGCGCCGAGACAGCAAACCCACGCCATGCACGTGGTCGGCATGTTCGTGGGTCACGAGTATCGCGCTCAGTTGCGCCGGGTTCACACCCAGGCGCAACAGGCGTTTTTCGGTTTCCCGCAGGGAAAAACCACAATCCACCAGCACATACGTATCAGCACTGGCGATCAGCGTGCCGTTCCCTTGGCTACCGCTGCCGAGAACGGCAAAACGCATTGGATCAGCCCAGATTGTCCTGAATCACGCTCAACACTTTGCGGGCCACATCGGCCGGCGCGACGGTGTTGATGTTTTTCTCGACGGTGACCTGAACGTTGTCGCCAACCTTGCTCAGGCGAACCTGATAACGCTCGGCACGGGCTTCAACTTCTTCCTTGGTCGGCGCGCTGCCGAACAGGCTGCTGAAGAAACCAGGCTTCTCGTCTTTCTTCTCGGCCTTTTCGGCCAGGTTGATGTAGTAGAGGCCCAGGCTGCGGTTGATGTCTTCAACGCGCCACTGACCTTGCTCCAGCGCACGACCGACGCTCGACCAGGCACGATCCAGATCGGAACCGACGTTCAATACCGGGTTGCCGCTGCCGTCTTCGCTGAGGGCGACACGGCTCGGGGTATCGAAATCACGGGATGCCAGCATCGACACCGAACCACCCTTCTCGGAAGTACGGCTCATGCTCGCGAGCATGTCGTCGACCAGGGCAGCGTCCAGGCCGGTGTTGACCGAACGGTTGGTGAAATCGACGTTGGCGGTGCTGCCGGCAGGACGCTCGGCGCTGACCACGTAGATTTCACTGGTATTGCGCTGTACGCCCGGCTCGATACGCACCCGCACGCGGGTTTCGCTGTCGGCACCGACGCCGGCGGCGCTCAGGCGCTTGGCCATGGCGGCGGACAGTTCGTCGGAATGCTGCCAGGTGGTGGTGAATTCGCCGGTTTGCGGACGCTGTTCATCCAGACGGAAACCGTTGTCCTGGAAGAACTGCACAGCCACTGGCCAGACTTCGGCCGGTGGATGCTGACCCATGACCCAACGCGAATCACCGCTCTTCTGCAGCGAGTAGTCGCTGGCGTCGGCAATCGCCGACAGCGGCTGAGGACGCGGAACCACGTATTCGCCGGTAGCGGTATCGTCGGCGACGTTGCGCGGGATCGGCAGCAGCGGATCCAGACGCTTGGAGGTGCTGACACCTTCTGGCAGTTGCATCGGTGCAGTCTGTTTCGCTTCCAGGTAGTCGCTACCACGGTCACGGAAATAACCTTCCGGGCCCCAGATCCATCCGCAGCCACTGGTGCTGGAGATAATCAAGGCAAGTGCGGAAAGTCCGGCCATTCGCTTCATGCGTTGTACTTCCTCAATTAAACCAGGACGCTGCACTGGCGCAGGGCCGAGCGCAACGTTTCATGACAAGGAGCGCTCAGCCAGGTCAGCGGCAGGCGAATGCCTTCGTGCATCAGGCCCATTTCGACCAAAGCCCACTTCACCGGAATCGGGTTGGCTTCGATGAACAGGTCCTTGTGCAGCGGCATCAGTTTTTCGTTGATGGCCCGTGCGGTCTCGGCGTCGCCCTTGAGCGCGGCCTCGCACAGGTCGGCCATTTCGCGCGGGGCGACGTTGGCGGTGACGGAGATGTTGCCTTTGCCACCCAGCAGGATCAGTTCGACGGCAGTCGGATCATCGCCGGACAGCACGATGAAATCCTTGCTCACGCCGTCGAGGATTGCCTTGGCGCGTTTCAGGTCGCCAGTGGCTTCCTTGATACCGATGATGTTCGGCACGGTGGACAGGCGGATCACGGTCTCGGCCTGCATGTCGCAGGAGGTGCGGCCAGGAACGTTGTAGAGGATCTGCGGGATGTCGACCGCTTCGGCGATGTGCTTGAAGTGCTGGTACAAGCCTTCCTGGGTCGGCTTGTTGTAGTACGGGACGACCAGCAGGCAGGCATCGGCGCCGGCTTCCTTGGCGTTGCGGGTCAGCTCGACGGCTTCGCGGGTCGAGTTGGCGCCGGTACCGGCGATCACCGGAATGCGGCCTGCCACCTGTTTGACCACGGCTTTGATGACGGCAATGTGTTCTTCTACATCAAGGGTTGCCGACTCGCCGGTTGTACCGACCGCGACAATGGCATGGGTGCCGTTCTTGAGATGGAAGTCCACGAGTTTGCTGAGGCTGTCCCAGTCAAGACGCCCTTGTGCATCCATGGGTGTGACCAGTGCCACCATACTGCCCGCAATCATGAAACCGCTCCTGCCGGAAAAAGAGAGCGGTAATGGTACTGGCGCCAAGATGCTTGCACAAGCGAAGTACTGCGCCGCCATTCCCCTTGGCGCCGCTTTTCGCTACCCTTCAGACTTTGATCGGTACTGATCAGCTAGTGCGCCGGGTTCCTGCCCCCCGTTTCGGCCTTCCAGACCCCGTTCCAGCGTCGCCGCCTTACGCTTCCTTATTATTGGAACCGTGGCGACAGGCGAATCGGGTCTTGCGGACAGGTATGTCCCGGCACTCAACGCCCTCACCCTACCGACCGCTCATCGCTTTAGGAATGCTGCATGTCCACCCCCACAGTTCGCGAACAATTCCTTGTCATCAGTGCCCTCGGCGCCAATCCCATGGAGCTGACCAACGTCCTGTGCCGCGCCAGCCATGAAAACCGCTGCGCGGTCGTCACCTCGCGCCTGACCCGCCACGGCGAGTGCAGCGCACTGGTGCTCGAAGTCTCCGGCAGCTGGGACGCCCTGGCCCGCCTGGAAGGCAGCCTGCCAACATTGGCCAAACGTCACTCGTTCACGGTCAACGTGGTGCGCAGCGCCGCCCTGGAAAACCGTCCGCAAGCCCTGCCGTATGTGGCTTACGTGTCGTCGGCCTACCGCCCGGACATCATCAACGAGCTGTGCCAGTTCTTCATGGATCACAACGTCGAGCTGGAAAACCTGACCTGCGACACCTATCAGGCGCCACAGACCGGCGGCACCATGCTCAACGCCACGTTCACCGTGACCCTGCCGGCCGGCACCCAGATCAGTTGGCTGCGCGATCAGTTCCTGGACTTCGCCGATGCCATGAACCTCGACGCACTGATCGAACCGTGGCGCCCACAGAACCCAATGTAAGGAAACTTTCATGGCCGTAGCTATCGATCAACCGGTTGCCGACTTCGAAGCCCCCGCCACCAGCGGGCAGACCGTCAGCCTCTCGACCCTCAAGGGCAAGCAAGTGGTGATCTACTTCTACCCGAAGGACAGCACCCCGGGCTGCACCACTGAAGGTCAGGGTTTTCGTGATCAGTACGCCGCGTTCAAGGCTGCCAACACGGAAATCTTCGGTATCTCCCGCGACAGCCTGAAGTCCCACGAGAACTTCAAGTGCAAGCAGGAATTTCCGTTCGAACTGATCAGCGACAAGGACGAAGCCGTCTGCCAGCTGTTCGACGTGATCAAGCTGAAAAAGCTCTATGGCAAGGAATACCTGGGCGTGGATCGCAGCACGTTCCTGATCGACAAGAATGGCGTTCTGCGTCAGGAATGGCGCGGCGTGAAAGTGCCGGGTCATGTGGATGCGGTGCTGGCGGCTGCTCAGGCGCTGAACAAGGCCTGATCCTTTCGGCGCCCTGGCGGGCGCCGAATTGCTTTCAAAGCAATGGCGCCACCACCGGCTCCTTGCGCGGCCACGCATCAAGCACAGCCTTGAACAGCGTCGCCAGCGGAATCGCAAAGAACACACCCCAGAAGCCCCACAATCCGCCGAACAACAGCACCGCACAGATGATCGCCACCGGGTGCAGGTTGACCGCTTCGGAGAACAGCAACGGCACCAGCACGTTGCCATCCAGCGTCTGGATGATCCCGTAGACCGCCATCAGATAGATGAACTGATCGCTCCAGCCCCACTGGAACAGCGCAATCAGCATCACCGGCACCGTCACCACCACCGCCCCGACATACGGCACCACCACCGACACGCCCACCAGCAACGCCAGCAGCGCCGCGTAGTTCAGCCCGAGGGCGACGAAGGCGATGTAGGTTACTCCGCCACAGATCACGATCTCGATGACCTTGCCGCGAATGTAGTTGGCTATCTGCCGGTTCATTTCCTCGGCAACCCGGGTGATAAGCGCTCGCTCACGCGGCAGATAACCGCGCACCCATTCACCGATCATCACCCGGTCTTTCAAGAAGAAGAACACCAGGATCGGCACCAGGACCAGGTAGATCATGATGTTCACCAGCAGTGGCAGACTCGACAACGAGAACGTCAGCGCCCACTGCCCGAATTTACCGATCTCGCCGCGCGCCGCTTCGATGGCTTGCAGCACTTGCTCGTCGGACACCAGATGCGGATAACGCTCCGGCAGCAGCAACAGCAGCGATTGCCACTTGGCGAGCATGCCCGGTAACTCGTTGAACAGCGTGATCAATTGATGCCAGAGCAGCGGCAGCACCACGACGATGAACAACAGCAGCACGCCCATGAACAGCGCAAACACCAGTCCCACCGCCGCACCACCGGGCATGCGCAGGCGCTCAAGCGTGACCACCAGCCCCTGCATCAGATACGCCAGCACCATCCCGGCCAGCACGGGCGCGAGCATTCCGCCAAGGGTAAGCACGGCGGTGAAGGCGAGAAACAACAACACCGCCAGCACCACCGCCTCTTCATCGGAAAAGTAGCGCTGAATCCAGTCGCGTAACACTTTGAACATCAATAATCCTTAGGTCTTTTACGCTGTCGATTTCAGGCTTTTTTCAACCAGTACCGGTAGACGCCCGCCTCGTCTTCTTCACGCAGCAGCGTATGACCGGCCAACCGGGCAAAGGTGCGAAAGTCGCGCTGCGAGCCGGCATCCGTGGCGATTACCTTGAGCACCGCGCCACTGGGCAGCTTGTTCAGTTCCATCTTGGCCTTGAGCAACGGCAACGGGCAATTCAGGCCACTGGCGTCCAGTTCACAGTCATGGGCTACAGCGTCGGTCATGCGTTACTCCGGTTCAGAGGGTCAGGCTGCCTAGAATATCTGGTCGCAAGCCCGGTGTCCGGCTACAGTAAGGTCTTTGTCGACTAAGGCTTTGTGCATGACATTTTTGCGCCCTACCCTGCTGACGCTCGCTTGCCTGCTCGCCTCACCGGGCTTCGCCGACGACCTGCCGTCACTCGGTGACGCCAGCTCTGCCATCGTCTCGCCACAACAGGAATACCAACTGGGCCGCGCCTGGCTGGCGCTGCTGCGCAGCCAGGTTTCACAGCTCAACGATCCGCAACTCAAGGACTACGTCGAGTCCAGTGTCTACAAGCTGGTGGAAACCAGTCAGGTCAACGACCGACGCCTGGAATTCATTCTGATCAACAGCCCGCAGCTCAACGCTTTCGCGGCACCGGGCGGAATTGTCGGGGTCAACGGCGGCCTGTTCCTCAATGCCCAGACCGAAGGTGAATATGCCTCGGTACTGGCTCACGAACTGGCTCACTTGTCCCAGCGCCACTTCGCCCGAGGCGTCGAGGCCTCACAGCGGATGCAAGTGCCGATGATGGCCGCGCTGCTGGCCGGGATCGTCATTGCGGCCGCCGGTGGCGGTGAGGCCGGGATCGCGACCATTGCAGGCACCCAGGCAGCGGCGATCCAGTCGCAACGGACCTTCTCCCGCCAGAACGAACAGGAAGCCGACCGCATCGGCATCCTCAACCTCGAAAAAGCCGGTTACGACCCGCGCTCGATGCCGACCATGTTCGAACGCCTGATGCGCCAGTATCGCTACGACGCCAAGCCTCCCGAATTCCTGCTGACTCACCCGGTAACCGAATCGCGGATCGCCGACACCCGCAACCGTGCCGAGCAGGCCAAGCCCGGCGGCATTGAAGACAGCACGCGCTATCAACTGATCCGCGCACGGGTACAGTTGATCTACGAAGAAACCCCGGGAATGGGTGCCAAGCGCTTCCGGGCACAGCTGGATGAGAACCCGAAAAACGATGTGGCCCGTTACGGCCTGGCGATTGCCCAGATCAAGGGTGGTCAGTTGAATGAAGCGCGGGAGAATCTCAAGCAACTGCTGGAGAAATCCCCGAACGAGATCATCTACAACCTCGCCCAGGTCGATCTGGACATCACCAACAATCGTCTGACGGATGCGCAGTCGCGCGTCGACCGCATGCTGACTCAATACCCCGGCAACTATCCGCTGAATCAGGTACGCGTCGATCTGTTGCTGAAACAGAATCGCACCGCTGATGCGGAAAAAGCCTTGGAAGGTTTGTTGAAATCACGCCCGAACGATCCGGACGTCTGGTATCAGGTGGCGGAAACGCGCGGCTTGTCGGGCAACATCATTGGCCTGCATCAGGCCCGTGCCGAGTACTTCGCGCTGGTCGGCGATTACCGCCAGGCCATCCAGCAACTGGACTTCGCCAAACGCAAGGCTGGCAGCAACTTCCCGCTGTCGTCACGGATCGATGCGCGTCAGCGCGAACTGATGGAGCAGGAGCGCATGATCAAGGACATGATGGGATAAGCCCGACCCAGGAAAAACTCCGGACACAAAAAAACCGCCTCTTTCGAGGCGGTTTTTTTTTACTCCACCGCTACTGGATCATTCAGCCAGCTTGAACGTAATGAAGCTGGCACGACCCTGACGCAGAACCCGCATCGATACCGAGCGATTCTTCGGCAGCGCTTTGGCGATCTCCCCGAATTCCTTGGCCGAACCGATGGCCTGGTTGTTCAAGTGAGTGATGATGTCGCCTGGCTGCAGGCCGATCAGGGCGGCAGGGCCGTCCTGCACATCCTTGATGACCACACCACCTTTCAGGTCGTAGGTTTTCTTCTGTTCGGCGGTCAGCTCGATCACCGAAACACCCAGGCGATTGCTACTGCTTTCGGCCCCGGATTTCGGCAAGGCATCCAGCTCTTTGTCTTCGTCAGGAATCGCGCCGACGGTCAGCTCGATATTCTTGCGCTTGCCTTCACGAATCACTTCCAGATTGGCCTTGGCGCCAGCCTTCAGTGCACCGACCAGATGAGGAAGATCAGCAGACATGACGATCGGTTGACCATTCATGCTCAGGATCACGTCGCCCACTTGCAGACCACCCTTGGCTGCCGGACCGTCATCCTGGATCTGCGCCACCAGCGCACCGGCCGGTTTTTCCAGACCGAACGACTCGGCGAGATCCTTGTTCACTTCCTGGATGACCACGCCCAGCCAGCCGCGGCTGACCTTGCCGCCACTTTTCAGCTGGTTGGATACGTCCATGGCAACGTCGATCGGGATGGCGAAGGAGACGCCCATGAAGCCACCGGAGCGGGTGTAGATCTGCGAGTTGATCCCCACCACTTCACCGTTCAGGTTGAACAGCGGCCCACCGGAGTTACCCGGGTTGATCGGCACGTCGGTCTGAATGAACGGCACGTAGTTTTCGTTTGGCAGGCTGCGGCCAACGGCGCTGACGATGCCCTGGGTCACCGTGTGATCGAAGCCGAACGGCGAGCCGATCGCGACCACCCACTGCCCGGCTTTCAGATCCTGGGATTTGCCGAGTTTGAGTACCGGCAGATCCTTGCCTTCGATTTTCAGCAGGGCCACGTCGGAGCGCGGGTCAGTGCCGATCAGCTTGGCTTTCATTTCACTGCGATCGGCCAGGCGAACGAGAATTTCATCCGCATCGGCAATCACGTGGTTGTTGGTCAGGATGTAGCCATCGGGCGAGATAATGAAGCCCGACCCCAGCGACTGCGCTTCACGCTGGCGATCACCACGCGGCGAACGCTGTTGCGGCGGCATGCCCCGTTCGAAGAACTCGCGCAGCATCGGTGGCAAGCCTTCCAGATCAGGCATCTGCTGGTTCACTTTGCGATCCGGCAGCTTTTGCGTGGTACTGATGTTCACCACCGCAGGCGAGGCCTGTTCGACCAGCTGGGTGAAATCCGGCAGGTTGACCGGACTGGCCGCATCAGCCGCCTGGACTGCAGGAACAGCCTGACCGAGCACCAGCACGGTGGCGACAATGGAGAGATAAGACTTCAAGCTTGGTATCGACATACAGCTCCCGTTACGACGAGCAGGGTTAAGCGATATGGAGCAAGGAACACCGGGAACTACAGGCCGGCATTTTTGTTCCGGGAACAACAAAACAAGGCCAGAGCCGTGAGGCTCTGACCTATAAAAAATTTTTGGATTATTTGCAAATGAAAATGCTCAGCAAACATTTCATGTCTCGAACACGAAGTGGAAACTGCTGAAATCAGCTCACTGCTTGCTGGTTGCAGCGCCATCGTTGCGTATCGACAAGGCAATCCGCTCGGCAGTACCGATTGGAATTTCGCCGACCACCGTCACCATCATCTCGCCCTGCGGCGTCGTCAGACGGCGGGATACGGCAACCGTGGGGCCCAGCTGAGTCCGTGTATCCGTGACGACGGCACCGTTCAGTGGCTCCAGGAATACAGAGAATCGCGCCAGACCATCGTCATACAGCAGACTGTTGACCTGGGTCTTGGTGTCAGGGTCCTTGTGCGAGGAACTGCTGGTGAGTTCAAAACCCGGCGGTAACCAGTCGGATCGCCAGACCTGTGCGGTCTTGACGGCTGAAGCCTTGTCACTGTCGAGGTTGACAGGCTTGCAGTCGGAGGCTGCCTGAAGATCCTTGTCGGATGGAACCTCGGCAGTATCCAGTCGAGTGAACTGGAACCGCTCGAGCAACTGGCCCTTGTCGTTGAGCAGCAACGACTTGAGTGGCAATCCCGTTTCCTTGTCCAGGTGCAGTTCGAATCCGTAGCGATACTGATCCCGTGGCGTCAGCGATACGATTACCGCATCACGCCCGGCCACACGCGACTTGCCGATCACGGCAAGCTCATACCAATTCTTCAGCTTCTGTGGATCGAGTGGACGAGCGGCAGAATTTGGAGAATCTCCCAGCCCCGCAATCAGGGTGCCGCTGACGCATTGAGTATGCCCATCAATGCGTACGACTTCCTGTGCCGAACCGTCGAGCTGGAGCAAGCGCTCGCGAACCTGCCCGTTCTGGACGCGATGCCAGATGCTGTGGGTAGAAAAACTACCGTTGCGCTCGTATACGAATGTGCCGTGGAAGCTTTGCTGCTGCTCGGCCTGGCCCAGACGGGTCAGCCAATCCTGGGCCTCATCGGCGTGGGCTGGAACAATGAACCAGCCACTGAGCAGAAGCGAAAGTAGAGGTATGGCGCGCATGATCCTCCTTAACGGTTTTCCAGACTGGCTGCTCGTGCATAAGGCAGTGCGCTTTCAGTACCTTTCAGCGCAGCTTGCTGAGCATGTTGACGCAGGTAACCCGGCAAACGCTGATCGTGCCAGCCTGGCTGGCCTTGCAGCACACCATTGGCCATAGGACCAGTGGCTTCAGAACTCTCTTTGTAGCCTGCCAGTACCGCCGGCCCCTTGACCTGAGGAGTCGCCAGAGCTGGCTGATTGGACTGCTGCGCCAGTTCGACACCGGCGATTTCGTCATGGTTATACAGACGAACGCCTGCCAGAACGGCAACGGTCACCGAGGCTGCAACAGCCAGACGACCCAGACTACGCCATGGACCGCGCGACACTTTGGCTGGAGTGGCTTCATCTTCCAGCGCAGCAGATACTGCCGCAGCGAGATCCAGGCGTGGGAGCAGCAGATCCTTGTGCATGGCTGCCCGGGCGATCTGGTAACGAGCCCAGGTTTCGCGGGTTTCAACATCATCCAGTGCGTTGAGCACTCGACGCAATTCCAGTTCGTCCGCTTCGTTATCCATCACTGCGGACAGCGATTCCTGCAGGGCTTCCCGACTCATGGCGTTCCTCTCTTGGCTGTCGCCGCTGTCTTTAGTTTTCCTGCAACAACGGCTGCAGGGCTTTATCGATGGCCTCCCGGGCGCGGAAAATCCGGGAGCGCACGGTACCAACCGGACATTGCATGACGCTCGCGATGTCCTCGTAACTCAGACCGTCGAATTCGCGCAAAGTTAATGCCGTGCGCAAATCTTCTGGCAGTTGCTGAATGGTTCGATGGACAGTGCCTTCGATCTCATCCCGCAGCAATGCGCGTTCAGGAGATTCGAGATCCTTCAGGCCATGATCGCCGTCATAGAACTCTGCATCTTCGGAACTGACATCGCTATCCGGCGGCCGGCGGCCGCGTGAAACCAGATAGTTTTTCGCCGTGTTGATGGCGATGCGGTAAAGCCACGTATAAAACGCACTGTCTCCGCGAAAATTTCCTAATGCCCGATAAGCCTTGATAAAGGCTTCTTGAGCAACATCCTGGGCTTCATGGGTGTCGTGCACGAAACGCACGATCAACCCGAGAATTTTGTGTTGATACTTCAACACGAGCAGATCGAAAGCTCGCTTGTCACCGCGCTGAACGCGCTCGACCAGCTGCTGATCCTCTTCCTGGGTTAGCATGAACACTCCTCGATAAACTCGGAGGAAGCTTGCATGGCTAAACGACCGGACTTGCAAACATAGACTCGGGCTTTTCGCAAAAGTTCTCCCCCTCCAAGCAAGTTTCCTGCGGGCTCTGATTTGGCACGCACGAAAAACGCAGCGCGGGATAAACCGGCTGCGCGAATAATCTTTTCATCGGCTCGCCGGCTAGAACCCAACCGCAGGTTCCGCATTGAAGCCGACACTGTCCCTTGTTTCGGGCAACTGTCTATTGATCTTGGGCCTCTGGCAAAAGTTCCAAATATTTATAGACGGGCCACGCCGACATTGGGCAACCGTGAGCGGAAAAAGCATGTTTCATCTGCGATACAGTCGCTTTTTCCCAAAACCGGCGGAAAAATCTTCCGACAAAGCGTCGGCATTTCACCGTCACAGTAGTTTCACAATGCCATATCCACCCGGCTATTGTGCCGCCCCACCCCTCTATATACTAGTGGGCTGTGTGGCTGTCTCGACTCGCCCATCCGCCTGTCTTGCGCCAACCCCGACCCGGGTCGCATTGAGCGGAATCCTGAAATGAGCCAACAGTTTCAACACGATGTTCTGGTGATTGGCAGCGGCGCTGCCGGTTTGAGTCTCGCGCTGACCCTGCCTGGTCACTTGCGCATCGCCGTACTGAGCAAGGGCGATCTCGCCAACGGTTCGACTTACTGGGCCCAGGGTGGCGTCGCAGCCGTGCTGGACGACACAGACACCGTCGAATCCCACGTCGATGACACCCTCAATGCCGGCGGCGGACTGTGTCATGAAGATGCGGTACGTTTTACCGTCGAGCACAGCAAAGAGGCGATCCAGTGGCTGATCGACCAAGGCGTGCCATTCACCCGTGATGAACAGTCCGGGACTGAAGACGGCGGATTCGAATTCCATCTCACCCGCGAAGGCGGCCACAGCCACCGCCGCATCATCCACGCTGCAGACGCCACCGGCGCCGCGATCTTCACAACCTTGCTCGCCCAGGCAAAAGAACGCCCGAACATCGAGTTGCTGGAACAGCGCGTCGCCGTCGATCTGATCACCGAACGCCGCCTGGGGCTGGACGGCGACCGCTGCCTCGGCGCCTACGTGCTCAATCGCAAGACCGGCGAAGTCGACACCTATGGCGCCCGGTTCGTGATTCTGGCTTCCGGTGGCGCCGCCAAGGTCTACCTCTATACCAGCAACCCCGATGGCGCCTGCGGTGACGGCATCGCCATGGCCTGGCGTTCGGGTTGCCGCGTGGCGAACCTGGAATTCAATCAGTTCCACCCCACCTGCCTCTATCACCCGCAGGCCAAGAGCTTCCTGGTGACCGAAGCCCTGCGCGGTGAAGGCGCACATTTGAAGCTGCCCAACGGCGAACGCTTCATGCAGCGTTTCGACCCGCGCGCCGAACTGGCACCACGGGACATCGTCGCCCGGGCCATCGACCATGAGATGAAGCGCCTGGGTGTCGACTGCGTCTATCTCGACATCAGCCACAAGCCCGAAGCCTTCATCAAGTCGCACTTTCCGACCGTCTACGAGCGCTGCCTTGGATTCGGCATCGACATCACCAAACAGCCGATCCCGGTCGTCCCGGCAGCCCACTACACCTGCGGCGGCGTCATGGTTGACCAACAGGGCCGCACCGACGTGCCAGGACTGTACGCCATCGGCGAAACCAGCTTCACCGGCCTGCACGGCGCCAACCGCATGGCCAGCAACTCGCTGCTGGAGTGTTTCGTGTATGCCCGTTCGGCGGCGGCGGACATTCTCGAACAACTGTCCGACATCGCCATTCCTCGCGCCCTCCCCGCCTGGGATGCGAGCCAGGTGACCGACTCCGACGAAGACGTGATCATCGCGCACAACTGGGACGAGCTGCGGCGCTTCATGTGGGACTACGTTGGCATCGTGCGCACCAACAAGCGCCTGCAGCGGGCACAACACCGCGTGCGCCTGCTGCTGGACGAAATCGACGAGTTCTACAGCAACTATAAGGTCAGTCGCGACCTGATCGAGTTGCGCAACCTGGCACAAGTAGCGGAACTGATGATCCGCTCGGCCATGGAGCGCAAGGAGAGCCGAGGCCTGCATTACACCCTCGATTACCCGGACCTGCTGCCCGAGGCCCTCGACACTATTCTGGTGCCGCCCACCTACGCCGGCTGAACTTGAGCCGCACCCGCAGGCGTCGGTGCAGATCCGCCGCCTGCGCATCCCGGGGCACGCAGATCGACCTGACCCGACGCTCGCCGCGCAACCGAAAGCGCAGCACCACGATCAATGGCAGCGCCAGGCTGTCAGGGCGCAACTGCACCGGTTGCCAGCCATCGACCTGACTCCACAATTGCCAGCCATCGGCGTCACGACGCAATCCGCAGAAAGCCTTGGGATGACTCAGCAGAATCTGGCGGGGCAACACCCACACAGCATGGATCAGGCAAGCGAAGCCACCTAGCAGACTGACCCAGAAAGGGATGACAAGCAGAAACAGGGCGCACAGGGCGAACGCCTGAGCCAGGAGATACGCCGCCAGCAATTGCCGTGAGGCCTGCCAGCGGCATTCGAACGTGTTACTTGGGCTGGACACGATCCAGAATCATGCGAACCATGCGTTGCAGCTCGGGATCTTCCGATTCGCTGCGTTCCATGAACCAGCCGAACATGTCCTGATCCTCGCATTCCAGCAGGCGGACATACAGCGCACGGTCCACCTCGTTCAGATTCGAGTAGACCTCTTTCACGAACGGCACCAGCAACACGTCAAGCTCAAGCATGCCGCGACGGCTGTGCCAAAAGAGGCGATTCAGTTCAACTTGTTCGACCATGGAGCGCTCCTCAAATAGGCCGCAAGTATACAGGCCCGAGGCGGGTCGAACAGTCGGCTTTGGTCGGGCACCACCGATCCTTTATGAACTACCCATTTCAACACCACCCCCTTATGATGTGCCCCAGTCTATTTACCCTGCGATGACCCATGGCCGATTCTGCTTTTTTCTGCACCCTGTCTCATGAAGGCGTTCTCGCGGTTCGCGGCGCGGATGCCGGCAAATTCCTGCAAGGCCAGTTGACCTGCAATATCAATTACCTGAGTGACGACCGTGCCAGTCTCGGCGCCCGTTGCACGCAGAAAGGCCGGATGCAGTCGAGTTTCCGCATTGTGCTCGAGGGCGACGGCGTGCTGCTGGCGATGGCTGGCGAGTTGCTGGAGCCACAACTGGCGGACCTGAAAAAGTACGCGGTGTTTTCCAAATCGAAACTGACCGACGAAAGTGCCTCATGGGTGCGCTTCGGTCTGGAGCATGGGGACGCAGCCCTGAGCAGCCTGGGTCTGGAACTGCCGGCGGACACCGACAGCGTGGTTCGCCACGAAGGGCTGATCGCGATTCGCGTCTCCCCCGACCGTGCCGAACTCTGGACGCCAGCCGATCTGGCCGACGCCATCAAAGGCAAGCTGTCTGCGCAATTGACCGAAGCCGAACTCAATCAATGGCTGCTGGGCCAGATCCGTGCCGGTATCGGCCAGGTCATGCCGAGCACCCGCGAGCTGTTCATCCCGCAGATGCTCAATCTGCAAGCGGTCGGCGGCGTGAGCTTCAAGAAAGGCTGCTACACCGGCCAGGAAATCGTTGCGCGCATGCAGTACCTGGGCAAGCTCAAGCGTCGCCTGTACCGCGTGCAACTGGACGCCAGTGAATTGCCGGAGCCGGGCACCCCGCTGTTCGCCCCGAGCCACGGCAGTTCCATCGGCGAAGTGGTGCTGGCCGCCCGCGCCGAGAAAAATATTGAACTGCTGGCGGTGTTGCAGGCCGAAGCTGCCGACGCAGGCGATTTGCATCTGGGCACGGCCGAAGGTCCGGCGCTGCACTTGCTCGACCTGCCTTACGAACTGGATCGCGACCGCGAAATCCAGCGTTGATCGCAGCATTTGTTGCAACACCCTAGAGAAATGACATGAGTGATCTGGCGGATAAGGTCCAACAGGATTTGGTTGAGGCCATCGATAACGATGACCTGGTTCTGCCAACGTTACCGGAAGTGGCCCTGCAGATTCGCAAGGCCGCCGAAGACCCGGATATCAGCGTCAGCGACTTGAGCAAAGTGATCGGCCGTGACACGGCGCTGTCGGCGCGCCTGATCAAAGTGGTCAACAGCCCGCTGCTGCGCGCCACCCAGGAAGTCACCGACCTGCACACCGCGATCACCCGGCTGGGCGTCAACTACAGCAGCAACCTGGCGATCGGTCTGGTGATGGAGCAGATCTTCCACGCCCGCTCCGAGGTGGTGGAACAGAAAATGCGCGAAGTCTGGCGCAAGAGTCTGGAAATCGCCGGGGTCAGCTACGCCCTTTGCCGCCGCTATACCCAGCTCAAGCCCGATCAGGCTGCGCTGGGCGGACTGGTGCATCAGATTGGCGTGCTGCCGATCCTGACCTATGCCGAAGACCACTACGAGCTGCTGTCCGATCCCGTCAGCCTCAATCACGTGATCGATCACATTCATCCGCTGATCGGCGACAAGTTGCTGCGGGTCTGGGAATTCCCGGAGCGCCTTGTGGAGTTGCCGGGACTGTATCAGGACCTGAAACGCGAATCGCCCCATGTCGATTACGTGGATCTGGTGCAAGTGGCCAGCCTGTATTGCCACAAGGACAGCGATCATCCCCTCGCCCGGATCGACCCGCTCAGCGTTCCGGCCTTTCGCAAGCTCGGGATCGATATCGACAACAAGGTGTTGTGCGCGGATCTGGAAGAATCGCGGTCGATGTTCTACTGAGTCTCAGCCCGCGATAAAACTTACCCGCACCTTCAACCCCGCCTGCTCGCCATCATGCAGCGTGATCTGCGCCAGATGCGCGCGGCAGATTTCCCCGACAATCGCCAGACCCAGCCCGGAACCGGCGACCTGCTGATTGCGTCGGTAAAAACGCTCGAACACCCGGTCACGCTCATCCTGGGGAATGCCCGGGCCGTCGTCTTCAACCTCCAGCACCGCCGGCGACTTCACTCGCAAGATCACGTTGCCCCCCGACGGCGTGTGCGCCAGCGCGTTGTCCACCAGATTGCTCAGCAGTTCGTTGAGCAAGGTCGGCTCGCCGCGCAGCCAGACCGGTTCGTCCGCTTCCAGTGCCAACGCCACGCCGCGCGCATGAGCCAGCGGCGCCATGGCCATGCCCAGCTCACGGGCCAACTGGCTCAGATCCAGCAACTGCGCGCCGCCCTCGGCAATCGCCCGGGCGCCGTTTTCCACCCGTGCCAGCGATAGCAATTGGTTGGCCAGATGGGTCAGCCGATCGGTGCTTTGCGCCGATGATTCCAGCGTGTCGCGCCAGGTCTGCGGCTCGTTCGAGCGCAGGCCCAACTCAAGGCGCGCCTTGAGCGCGGCCAGCGGCGTGCGCAGTTCGTGGGCCGCATCGGCGATAAATTGCGCCTGCCGCTCGAACTGCCCGCGCAGACGTTCGGTGAAGTGATTGAGTGCCCGCACCAGTGGCCACAATTCGTGCTGCACTTCCACCAGCGGCAAGGGCCGCAGATCGTCCGGCTGACGCTCCTCGACCGCAGTGCGCAAACGCTCGATCGGACGCAATGCCGCGCTGACCGCAAACCACACCAGCAACAATGCTCCGATTGCCAACATGCCCAGCCGCAACAAGGTGTCGGCCGCCAGACTACGGGCCATGCTGACACGTGCTTCGTCGGTTTCGGCGACGCGGATTTCCGCCATGCCGTTCATGTTCGGCTCGGTCACGGCTTTCAACAGACTGACGACCCGCACGTTCTGGCCCTGATAGGTGGCGTTGTAAAAACGCGCGAGCGCCGGATAGCTGTCGGTTCTCGGCGTTCCCGGCGGCGGGCCCGGCAGGTTTTCGTAGCCGGAAATCAGCTTCTGGTGAATGTCGTTGACCTGGTAATAGATGCGGCCGGCGCTGTCGTAGGCGAAGGTGTCGAGGGCCACGTAAGGCACGTCGGCACTGAGGCTGCCATCCCGCTGCGAAAGGCCGGCGGCGATGGTTCGCGCCGACGCCAGCAGTGTGCGGTCATAAGCGGTGTCGGCGGCTTCGCGACCGTTCCAGTAAGCGCTCAGGCCGCTGGCCAGCATCAACACCACCAGCAGCAGTGCAAGGTTCCACAGCAACCGCCAGCGCAGACTGCTGGGCTTATGCATCGCGGCTTTCCAGCAGATAACCCAGACCCCGGAAGGTCACGATGGCCACCGCATGACCGTCGAGCTTCTTGCGCAGGCGATGCACGTAGATTTCGATGGCGTCGGGGCTGGCTTCCTCGTCGAGCCCGAAGACCTGCGACGCCAGTTGCTCCTTGCTCATCACCCGGCCCGGGCGGGCGATCAGCGCTTCAAGCACCGCTTGTTCGCGGGACGTCAAGGTGAGCAATTCTTCGCCGAGAGTGAAGCGCCGGGTCTCCAGGTCATAGGCCAATACGCCACAGCGCTGGATGCGTTCGCCGCCAAGCACACTGCGACGCAACAGGGCTTTGACCCGCGCCTCAAGCTCGGTCAGCTCGAACGGTTTTGCCAGATAGTCGTCGGCACCGAGGTTGAGCCCGTGGACCCGATCCTTGACGTCGCTGCGGGCCGTCAGCATCAGCACCGGCAGGTTCTTGCCCCGGGCCCGCAGACGCGCCAGCACTTCGAATCCGTCCATGCGCGGCAGGCCGACATCGAGGATCGCCATCGCGTATTCCTCGCTGCCGAGCGCCAGGTCGGCGGCCACGCCATCGTGCAGCACGTCCACGGTCAGACCGGTGCTCTTGAGCGCCTGGGCGACGCTTTCGGCCAGTTGCAGATGGTCTTCGACGAGCAGAACACGCATGGATCTCTACCTCATTCAGGGATGGCCGGCGCCATTCTTTGCCGCGGAGTTTACAGCCGCAACCGCCGCTGTGAAGCCCGAAAACGCGTTAAAGCCCGCTGAAAGGTTAGCGAAAGGTTTGGCCGATAGAGTCGGGTTACGGAATGTTTCGGCTTCCGTCGCTGCTGCCACACAGCGATACGAAAAACGCCTCGAAGCGTTTTCGACCAATAAGAACAATAAACGGAGTACACCCCGCATGCCGTCCTTGCAGACCAAGGCTCCTACGCCTGTCCGTCCTTCCCGTTTCAGCCACACCGCCCTTGCCAGTGCCGCCGCCCTCGCCGGTTTTGCACCGATGAGCTACGCCGATTTCATCGAAGACAGTTCCGCCACCTTCGAAACCCGCAACATGTATTTCAACCGCGACTTCCGCGACGGCACCAGCGCCCAGCAGTCCAAGCGCGACGAGTGGGCCCAGGGTTTCATGCTCAACCTGCAATCGGGCTATACCGACGGCACCGTGGGGTTCGGTGTCGATGCGCTGGGCATGTTAGGGGTCAAGCTCGATTCAAGCCCGGACCGCACCGGCACCGGCCTGCTGCCGACCCACGATGACGGGCGCGCGGCAAACGAATACTCCAAGGTCGGCCTGACCGGCAAAGTGAAGATCTCCGCCACCGAACTGAAAATCGGCAGCCTGATTCCCGAACTGCCGATCCTCAAGCCGAACGACGGACGCATCCTGCCGCAGACTTTCGAAGGTGGTTTGCTGACCTCCAAAGAGATCAAGAACCTGACCTTCACCGGCGGACGCCTGGACAAGGCCAAGGACCGCGACAGCACCGATTTCGAGGACATTGCCCTCAACAACAAGAACGGCCGTTTCGCCGGCACCGTCGCCGGCAAGCACTTCGATTTTGCCGGCGTGGACTACAAGTTCACCGACAAGATCACTGGCAGTTACCACTTCGCCCAACTCGACGATGTCTACAACCAGCACTTCTTCGGACTGGTCGCCTCGCGGCCGATGGGCCCGGGCACCTTCGCCACCGACCTGCGCTTCGCCGTCAGTGACGATCAGGGCGCAGCCCGTGGCGGCAAGATCGACAACCGCTCCCTCAACGGTCTGGTCAGTTATGCCCTGAGCGGCCACAAGTTCACCGCCGGTTATCAGCACATGTCCGGCGACAGCGCGTTCCCGTATGTCGATGGCAGCGACCCGTACCTGGTCAACTTCGTGCAGATCAACGACTTCGCCGGCGCCGAAGAACGCTCCTGGCAGGCCCGTTACGACTTCGACTTCGCCCGGCTCGGCATCCCCGGCCTGAGCTTCATGAGCCGCTACCTGAGCGGTGACAACATCAAGCTCAAGAACGGCGACGAAGGCAAAGAGTGGGAGCGCAACACCGAGATCAAATATGTAGTACAAAGCGGCGCCCTGAAGGACGTTGCCGTGCGTTTGCGTAATGCCACTTACCGTTCCAACTACTCCGCTCGCGATGCCGATGAAGTGCGTCTGCTGGTGAGCTATAGCGTTGCCCTTTGGTAATTCAGTACGTCCATAACAACAACTCCCAAGGAGACATAGATGAACTTATCACTGCGTAAAGTCGCTCTGGCCGCTGGCGTCATGCTGTTCGCCGGTCAACTGATGGCTGAACCGAAACGTCCGGAATGCATCGCTCCGGCCTCCCCCGGCGGCGGTTTCGACCTGACCTGCAAACTGGCGCAAAGCGCGCTGGTCAACGAAAAACTGCTGACCAAACCGATGCGCGTCACCTACATGCCCGGCGGTGTCGGCGCGGTGGCTTACAACGCCGTCGTGGCGCAGCGCCCGGCGGACGCCGGTACGTTGGTGGCGTGGTCCAGCGGTTCGCTGTTGAACCTGGCGCAGGGCAAGTTCGGCCGTTTCGATGAAACCAACGTGCGCTGGCTGGCGGCGGTCGGCACCAGTTACGGTGCCATCGCAGTGAAAAGCGATTCGCCCTACAAAACTCTTGATGATCTCGTTCAGGCACTGAAGAAAGATCCGAGCGCCGTGGTCATCGGTTCCGGCGGCACTGTCGGCAGCCAGGACTGGATGCAGACCGCACTGATCGCCAAAGCCGCCGGGATCAACCCGCGTGACCTGCGTTACGTCGCCCTCGAAGGTGGCGGCGAGATCGCCACCGCCCTGCTCGGCGGCCACATCCAGGTCGGCAGCACCGACATCTCCGACTCCATGCCGCACATCCAGAGCGGTGACATGCGCCTGCTGGCCGTGTTCGCCGAAAACCGTCTGGACGAGCCGGAAATGAAAGGCATCCCGACCGCTCGCGAGCAAGGCTACGACATCGTCTGGCCGGTGGTTCGCGGTTTCTACCTCGGGCCGAAAGTCAGCGATGAAGATTACGCCTGGTGGAAAGGTGCCT
The DNA here is from genome assembly GCF_002112345.1 of Pseudomonas sp. R43(2017). Classification (NCBI taxonomy): domain Bacteria; kingdom Pseudomonadati; phylum Pseudomonadota; class Gammaproteobacteria; order Pseudomonadales; family Pseudomonadaceae; genus Pseudomonas; species Pseudomonas sp. R43(2017). The sequence goes on along the minus strand of NZ_NEHJ01000003.1, from coordinate 296,735 downwards.
TCGACAAACTGCTGGCTTCCGAAGAATTCGCCAAGCTGCGCGATCAGCGTGAACTGTTCCCGTTCGCCATGACCGGCCCGGAGCTGGACACCTACGTGAAGAAGCAAGTCGCGGATTACAAAGTGCTGGCCAAAGAGTTCGGCCTGATCCAGTGATCGTCTCTGTCTAGCGGCCATGGCCTCGCGCATCGGGGCCGTGGCCCAGGAGTTCCTCATGCTGATTCAACGCATTTTTGCCTCGGTGTTGCTGCTGGCCTGTGCCGGCCTGGCACTGATGGCCTGGCCTTATCAGGCTGCGTTTTCCTACGAACCGGTCGGCCCGCGGGCGTTTCCTCTGCTGATGCTTGGCCTGATGAGCCTGGCGCTGCTGTACATGGTGTTTCGCCCGGCACCGATCAAACACAGTGAAGACGAGCCGCCGCTGGACCGCGAAACCCTGACCAAGATCAGCATCTGCGTGGTGTTGCTGCTGGTGTTCGCCGGTCTGTTCGAGCCGCTGGGTTTCATCCTCAGCAGTTGCCTGATCGGCATCCCGATGGCGCGCCTGTACGGCGGCCGCTGGTTGCCCAGCATTGTGGTGACCACGCTGATGGCCATCGGTCTGTACCTGCTGTTCGACCGTCTGATGGACGTACCGCTGCCCCTCGGCCTGCTCGACGTTCTGGAGAACTGATATGGATACGCTCGGATATTTGGGACAGGGCTTCGGCGTCGCGCTGAGCCCGTACAACCTGGTCACGGCGCTGACCGGTACGCTGATCGGCACCGTGGTCGGCCTGTTGCCGGGCCTGGGCCCGATCAATGGTGTGGCACTGCTGATTCCGATCGCCTTCGCCCTTGGCCTGCCGCCGGAGTCGGCGCTGATCCTGCTCGCGGCGGTGTACCTGGGCTGCGAATATGGCGGCCGGATCAGTTCGATCCTGCTGAACATTCCTGGCGAAGCCTCCACCGTGATGACCACCCTCGACGGCTACCCGATGGCCCGCCAGGGGCTGGCCGGGGTCGCGTTGTCGCTGTCGGCGTGGAGCTCGTTCATCGGTGCATTCATCGCCACCTGCGGCATGGTGCTGTTCGCCCCGCTGCTGGCGAAATGGGCGATTGCCTTCGGACCGGCGGAATATTTCGTACTGATGGTGTTCGCGATTGTCTGCCTCGGCGGCATGGCCGGTGACCGACCGCTGAAGACGTTCATTGCAGCGTTGATCGGTCTGTTCCTGTCCAGCGTCGGCATCGACGCCAACAGCGGCGTGTACCGTTTTACCGGCGACAACATTCACCTGACCGACGGCATTCAGTTTGTGGTGCTGGTGCTGGGCCTGTTCTCGATCAGCGAAATCCTTCTGCTGCTGGAGAAAACCCATCGCGGCCAGGAAGCGGTGAAAGCCACCGGCCGGATGATGTTCAACTTCAAGGAAGCGGCGTCGGTGTTCGTGGTGAACATCCGTTGCGGCCTGCTCGGTTTCATCATGGGCGTATTGCCGGGTGCCGGCGCGACTCTGGCCAGTGCCGTGGCCTACATGACCGAGAAACGCATTGCCGGTGCCGACGGCAAATTCGGTGAAGGTGACAAACGCGGTCTCGCCGCCCCGGAAACCGCCATCGGCGCATCCGCCTGCGGCGCGCTGGTACCGATGCTGACCCTCGGTGTTCCGGGTTCGGGCACCACGGCGGTGATGATCGGCGCGCTGTCGCTGTACAACATCACCCCGGGCCCGCTGCTGTTCCAGCAACAACCGGACATCGTCTGGGGCCTGATCGCGTCGCTGTTCATCGCCAACATCATGCTGGTGATCCTGAACATCCCGATGATCCGCATCTTCACCCGCATCCTCGCCGTGCCGAACTGGGCGCTGGTGCCGGTGATCGCAATCATTACCGGGATCGGCGTGTACGCCGTGCATGCCACCACGTTCGACCTGTTCCTGATGGTCGGCATCGGCATCTTCGGTTACATCCTGCGCAAGCTGGATTTCCCGCTGTCGCCGGTCCTGCTGGGGTTCATCCTCGGTGGCCTGATGGAGCAGAACCTGCGTCGTGCGCTGTCGATCTCCAACGGTGCGCTGGAAATCCTCTGGTCGAGCCCGATCACTTTCGGCGTCTGGGTGCTGACCGCGATCATGTTGCTGATGCCGCTGCTGCGGATCTGGCGCAAACGTTCGGTCGCCCGGCGCGCAATCGCCGATGTTTGATCGGTCCTTCAAAACCTGGTGGGGAACCCCGCTGGTCGGTCTGCTTGGCGGTTTCATCGCCAGCCAGATCGGCTGGCCGCTGCCGTGGATGGTCGGCTCGTTGCTGGCGATCATCCTGGTGCGCTGCCTGACCCCGTGGCAACTCACCGAAATCCCTGGCGGCCGCAAGTGCGGCCAGTGGATCGTCGGGATCGGCATCGGCCTGCACTTCACCCCGCTGGTGATGGAGCAGGTGCTGAGCCACTTCGGCCTGATCTTTTTCGGGGCACTGGTCACCAGCCTGTCGGCGGTGGTTGGCGTGTGGCTGATGCGCCGCACCGGCGAGGATCGCGCCACGGCGTTTTTCTCCAGCATGCCCGGTGGCTCCGGCGAGATGGTCAACCTCGGCGCACGCAACGGCGCGATGCTCAGCCATGTCGCGGCCGGGCAAAGTTTGCGGGTGCTGGTGGTGGTGCTGTGTGTGCCGGCGGCGTTCAAATATCTGCTGGGCGATGGCGCCCCGATTTCTCACGCCGGCAGCGTCGATTGGCGCTGGCTGGCGATTCTGTTTCCGGCGGGCGGTTTGCTCGCCTGGCTCTGGCAACGTCTGCGCCAGCCCAATCCGTGGCTGTTCGGGCCGTTGCTGGTCAGCGCGGCGGTGAGCATCGGTTGGGATCTGCATATCGGTCTGCCCAATGGCGGCAGTCAGATCGGTCAGTGGCTGATCGGCAGCGGACTGGGCTGTCACTTCAACCGGCAGTTCTTCCGCCGCGCGCCGTCGTTCATGGGGCGCACGTTGATCGGCACGGCGCTGACCATGTTGATCGCCACATTGGCGGCGTTGGGACTGAGTGCAATGACCCATCTGGATCTGCGCTCGCTGACCCTGGGCATGATGCCCGGCGGGATCGCCGAGATGAGCCTGACGGCGGAAACCCTGCAACTGTCGGTGCCGCTGGTGACGGCGATGCAGGTGATGCGGCTGTTGTTCGTGTTGTTTCTGGCGGAACCGTTGTTCAAGTACTGGAACCGTAATCCCGAAGCCTGATCCGGTTAGTGATCGTTCCCACGCGGAGCGTGGGAACGAGATTAGCCGCCAGCCCTGAGTTTCAGACCACCGACGGCAGGCGCCACTCAATCGGCGCTTCGCCATTCTGCTCCAGGAACTTGTTGGTGCGGCTGAAGTGCCCGCAGCCGAGGAAGCCGCGATAGGCCGACAGCGGCGACGGGTGCACCGAGGTCAGTACCAGATGCTTGGTGGCGTCGATCAGCTTCTGCTTGCTCTGGGCATGGGAGCCCCAGAGCATGAACACCAGATGCGGCTGCCGCTGGCTGACCACTTCGATGATCCGGTCAGTGAAAAACTGCCAGCCCTTGTCCTTGTGCGCGTTGGCATTGGCGCGCTCGACGGTCATGGTGGTGTTGAGCATCAACACGCCCTGATCGGCCCAGCTCTGCAAGTAGCCGTGGTTGGGGATGTCGATGTTCAGGTCGCGCTTCAACTCTTTGTAGATGTTGACCAGCGACGGCGGCGCCGGCACGCCCGGTTGCACCGAGAAGCACAAGCCGTGGGCCTGGCCCGGGCCGTGGTAGGGGTCCTGGCCGAGTATCACCACTTTCACCTTGTCCAGCGGGGTGGAATTCAACGCATTGAAAATCAGCGGTCCCGGCGGATAGATTTCCTTGCCGGCCGCCCGCTCCTGCTGCAGAAAATTGCGCAACTCTGCCATGTAAGGCTGGTCGAATTCGGCACGCAGTGCCTCCTTCCAGCTCGGTTCGAGTTTGATACGGTCGTCAGCAGTCATGGTCATACCCGGCAAAAACAATGGGGCGAACCCTAGGAAAGCCGACCACGCTTGTCAATTGATCTGACGCAGATCCGGCACTTTCCCACACAGCGATCATACTGATCGTTCAAATTCCCGATCGAGGTCACGATGAATCTGCACTTCGAAGAACTGACCGGCACCGACGGCGCGCGCATCGGCGTGGCCACTCTGGATGCCGAAAAGTCGCTCAACGCGCTGTCCCTGCCGATGATCCACGCCCTGAGCGACAGACTGAACGCCTGGGCCAAGGATCCACAAATCGTCTGCGTGCTGCTGCGCGGCAATGGCGCCAAGGCCTTCTGTGCCGGGGGCGAAGTGCGCAGTCTGGTGGAAGCCTGCCGCGCCCATCCCGGCGAAGTGCCGCCGCTGGCCGCGCAGTTTTTCAGCGCGGAATACCGTCTCGACTACAGCCTGCACACCTACCCGAAACCGTTGATCTGCTGGGGGCATGGTTATGTGCTCGGCGGCGGCATGGGTCTCTTGCAAGGTGCGCACATCCGGATCGTCACGCCGAGCAGTCGACTGGCGATGCCGGAAATCAGTATCGGCCTGTACCCGGATGTCGGCGCCAGTTGGTTCCTGTCGCGACTGCCGGGCAAGCTCGGTTTGTTCCTCGGCCTGACCGGCGCGCACATGAATGGCCGCGATGCGCTCGATCTGGATCTGGCCGACCGCTTCCTCCTCGACGAACAGCAGCAGGAACTGATCGACGGCCTGCTGCAACTGAACTGGCAGGAACAGACCGCGATGCAACTGAACAGTCTGCTCAAGGCCTTGCAGCAGGAAGCCGTGGCGCAAATGCCTGAGGCGCAGTGGCTGCCGCGTCGTCAGGCAATCGATGATCTGCTGGATGTCAGCGACGTGACCTGCGCCTGGAGAGCCATCAGCCTGCAACGGGACAGCAACGACCTGCTGATTGCCCGGGCGGCGAAAACCATGAGTGAAGGCTCGCCGCTGACCGCGCATCTGGTCTGGGAACAGATCGTCCGCGCTCGTCATTTGTCACTGGCCGAAGTCTTTCAGATGGAATACACCCTGAGCCTCAATTGCTGCCGGCATCCGGAGTTCAGCGAAGGGGTTCGCGCGCGATTGATCGACAAGGATCAAAAACCGCACTGGCATTGGCCGGACATCACACGGGTGCCGGAAGCGGTGGTCGAGGCGCACTTTCACAAGGTCTGGGAGGGGCGGCATCCGTTGGCGGATCTGTCGCAGTACTAAAACCGATCGTTACCCGCGATGGCAGTCTCTGAGCTCTGTCGCGGGAAGCTCGAGTCCAACGCGAATTGGCTGCGATCAGGCATTCAACTGGTAAAACTCGATTATTTCCTTCATGGCCTGTACCGACTCTTCATCATTTTTCGGCAAGATATCCTCTACATCCCGTAACGGAGGTAGAGGGTGTAAAAGCTCAGCGAATTGATTCGCCGTGTAGTTTTGAACGGCTCCATCTTCTCCTTGAACACTGATGAAGCTGATAGCGGCATCGCCCCCTGAAAAGTGTCCGGAGACTCGAATCTTTGGAGACACGCCATAACTGACTACGATGACGAGATCATCCTGCTCTCGGTGAAACTTGAGTTGATCAATCGACAGCCCGATTTCTGAAAAATCTATACCGTCAGTTCCGCCGCCTGCATTGATTACCAAGTCTCGCCCGAGCCCATCGTATTTATACACATCATTATCCGCGCCACCGGACAAGGTGTCATTGCCAGCCCCGCCGTAGAGAACGTCATCGCCTGAACTGCCGCAGAGCAGATCATCTCCTTGCATTCCCCTTATTTCACCAGCCCCGCTGAGGGTGTCATTACCGCGACCACCTGCCAGCGGCAGAAAATGATTGTCTCGGAAAGACTTGACCTGAGCAGCGCCTTGAACGGTGATGCCGTGATGATAAGTATCGGGGGCAATGCCTGATCGGCTGACGAGGTCTTTGAAACTGATGCTTGATCCGTCGGAAAACCTCACTCTTTCAATTCCCGAACCACTGAGATCATTCGGACGGGGCAAAACGATTCGTACTTTTTGAGTTCCGCCCCATCCGATATCGAGTGTCGTATACAGCATCAGGGCCCGAGGCGGCTGGCGATAAGCACTGCGTGGTGGAGCGGGTAACAGTTCAATATTTACCGCTTCAATCAATACCGCCCCCCAGCTTAACTGCAACTTGGCCGGCTTCGCCTCATCCGGGAGAATGACGGTATCAATATCAAGCCCCCCGAACTCGTCACTCCATCCGGAAGATCCAACCTCAGGGCTCAAAAACACCGGGTCAAGCACGTCCGCAATCAGGGTGGTTGCGCCATCATGCGCTTCAACGATGTAAGTGTCCGGGCCGTTTTCGCCGTAAAGCCAATCCTCTCCCGGTCCACTGACCAAATAATCGCCCCCCGCAGACCCAAGTAATGTGTCGTTGCCTGCGCCAGCCGATAGAAACGCACCCGGGATTCTGTCGTTAACCTCGCCATACTCAAGCACAGAACCGGCATAGGTCGCGATCAAGTCATCTCCTGCACCGCCATGAAAGAGATTTCCCACTTCGAGATTCACCCTGCCGCCAGCGTCACCGCCATGAACAGTTTTATGTTTGATCGTTTGGGTAGTTGTACTCCAGCGAAACGCTCTAAGAACAGTTTCATGACTTTCAAAACTTCCAGCGGAATAGACGTACCACCCCTGAATGGCGCCCGAAGAGTCTCTGTCTTCAACGACAGCGTCACCTGAATTGAACGCAAACCCCGAATAACTCGAGCCCGATGGATAGTACTCTGGCTTTTGTTTCGGTAATTGAGCCGCTTCAGTTTTTACAGGTTTGAACGTGGTTTTCGTTGCAGAAATTGAGGTCTTTTCACTAACTACGGCTTCAGCGGCAATAGCTCCCATCCACTCAGGTGTCCTGGAGAGGAATCCGGCTTCGACGTCATCACGGATCAGTTCGGCGCTAATGACATAACCACTTTCATCGGTAGCAATATGACTTCTAACCCACACGGCCTGATCGTTCAGTGCAAATCCTGATACCTGCCTGTCCGCTGAGCGCTTCGCTTTAAGCTCCGAAAGAAAATGGCTACCCCACCCGGTATGACGACTCGTTTTACTACCCTCCCTTTCAGTAAAAGCGGATGTGTCATCGGGCAGTGTCTGGACGACTGCTACGCTCTCACTCTCAATGTCCTGCACTTTTCCGGCATCGGGCACCGTAGCATTTGTCGCGGACGGATCCGTAATATCTACCGGTTGCACTGTTAATTTGATTACATCCTGAAAATCCAGGATCACCCCATCCTTGAACCTGAACGTCGAATCCATCCATTTTTCATGGTGACGGATCAGAATCGCGTCACCATCTCCATTCGACAGGCGCAATGCCGTGCCCGAATCGAGATTTACAATCTCGGCCTGCAAATTCTCCGCGGAAAATCCAGCGCCAAAACTTACGATATTGTTGCCACCTGTATCGGTAACGACATCCAGTCCATCCCCCACTCCGAAATAGAAAACATCGTTACCTTGCATCCCTTCCAGATAATCGTTGCCGGCGCCACCATCGAACACATTATCGCCAGGGCCGCCGCGTAAATGATCGATTCCCTCCCCGCCAACCAAAGTGTCGTTTCCTCCACCGCCCAGCAAAGTGTCGTTGCCAGAACCGCCATCAAGATAATCAGCGCCATGTTCCGTTTCGGATGTTTGCTCGTAGTCACCCACCAAAAAGTCATCATCGGCACCACCCAAAAGCGTATCGGCGCCCAAACCTCCCCAGAGCGTATCGTTTCCTGCATCACCTTGAATGTGGTCATCGTTGGTTCCGCCCGCTTTCAAGCCAGGCTCATCACCATCCAGAGCATCTGCACCTGATCCACCTATCAAAGTGTCAGAGCCACCCAGTCCACGGAGTGTGTCGTCTCCCTTACCGCCATCAAGATAATCATCACCGTGATAACGAACCGGGTGTTCATGGTAATCACCGACCAACTCGTCGTTACCACCGCCACCGAAAAGCGAATCATCGGCACCGCCGCCCCAAAGGGTGTCATTTCCCTCCCCGCCATCCAGAAAATCACTTCCGAAAAAGTCCGCGGCATCACCCGCAACGCCTCGCATTACCTCGTCATCACCTTTCAGAACATCATTGCCGCTGCCGCCGTACAGCACGTCGCTACCACCGTTGCCGGCAAGGGAGTCATCGCCAATGCCACCCACCAACAAATCGTTGCCATGATGCCGGCTGTCGAGACCGCCACCCCAATCCAGATTGTCGCCCAGCAATGTGTCACTGCCACTCCCGCCAGCCAGCGTGTCGTTACCTTCTCCGCCGGACAGCATGTCGTCGTCACTGCCGCCATCGAGCAAGTCATCTCCCCAGCCGCCATTCATAAAGTCTTGGCCACCCTGGCCATAGAGAACATCGTTGCCGCCCTCCAAGGGGCGATTCAATGAGGACTTGTCAAAGACAGTACGCATACTGATAACGCCATCGACAAGTGGAACATCGATGCGCCTGACGCCCCAGCCTTGCTCATGTGATCCAGTCGTCTCATCACCGGACAAATTGTCATCACCAGCGCCCCCGATCAGCGTGTCCCGGCCATTCCCACCGAGCAGCACATCTCGCGAAGCAGTACCGACAAGCAAGTCATCACCCTGCCCGCCATCCAGCCAATCGCCACGGCTGGTCTTTCCCTTGGTTGCATCGGCAAAGGCCTTTTCCAGCGTCGACGGCTTGTCGCCGAATAAACGATCGTTACCTTCCTTGCCGAACAGTCGATCAGACCCACCAAGACCAACGATCAGGTCATCTTTCGGTGATCCGTAAAGCAAGTCGGCTTTGTTCCTCTGCTTGACGTTGGGCATAAGCAGGGCGTTGCCCAACTCATCATAAGAAGGTTGATCCCCACGAACATTCGGGTCGCTATCTTTAACTTTCCAGTCGCCTTGAAGGATCAGATCGAGAGCAGAGAACGTCTGGCCCTGGTAATCAGGAAGATCAATGCCGAGCATCCCCGGCGCGAAGTTCTTTACGATGATGAGGTCGTTCGGTCCGTATTTGATGTTCAGCGTGTTTTCGGCCAGATCTTCAATGAGCGTCAAAGTGATCGTTCGATCTTCCGTCAGCCAGATATTGCTGAGCGGAGCACTGCGCTCAAGGGCCGGGATTGGAAGTCCATTTATCAGTAACGCGTCATCAACGTCCGCCTCAAAGATCTCGTCTATCCCATCTCCGCTGGAAAACTCATACCGATCCTTCCCCGCCCCACCGGCCAGAAAGTCATTGCCCCTGCCACCCACCAAAACATCATTACCCGCCATCCCGTACAACGCGTCGTTCCCTTCGTCTCCTGTTATAGAGTCGTTACCGCTACCCGCCTGGATAACGTCATTACCGGACAGCCCACTGATTGAATCGTTGCCGCCACCGCCGTAAAGATGATCGGTATTTGCCCCGCCACCAAATGATCGTCCGCCGTCATCACCAAACATGACCAGGGGGTTTGAGACGCCCGTGGTCATCGGGGCCTGTTTGCCCGACGCCAAGTCCGAAAAGGAAAAGGTCTGGACAGTATTTCGACCGAACGATCCATTGGTTCGGGAAATCAGCCGGGCCAGCATCTCAGAGCGATCAGCAAGCCATTGCTCAGTGATGAAGCCCTCCCCCGTTTCGGGATCGTAAAGCTCCAGTCCGCGTCCGGAAAAACCATCGGATCGTTCGATCACGACTTCACTTAACTGCTGGAGAGAATTGCGTAACGCGACGCCGATGGGCGTTGCCTGGGCAGCCAACTTGGCCCAGTCGCTGGCGCTGCCGTACTCGCCAATGGTTCTGGTAACGATGCTTTGAGTTTGAGACGGAGAAAATGCGGAGAAAAATGTGTAAGCGTTGGAGGCGAAGGTTTTATCGGTGGTAGGCGTCGCGGCCGAATTTCCGTCGTAAGTCCGCCTGAGCATGTCAAAGAAGTCATTCAGGTTATATCGCAATATCAGGCTGACAATAGGTGAAATGGGCGTACCTTTCACCACGTGCTGAATAAGCGGATTGATGCTGCCGCTGGCAAGAGCGATATTTATCTGTTCGGGCAGGACTGAGAACAGGCTTTCGACCATATTCAACCCGAAGTTTTTGATCACTGCCTGCAAGGCTATACCGTATGAATCCACGGCAAACAGAATATTTTTTAGATCATCGAGCCTGTTGAACCTGGCAAGACCATGATTCCCTTTTATATGGGAATCCGGGTCACCGGCGGAGATCAATCGCCAGGTTTCATAGGGTCTTTCTCCACCCAGCAGGCTAAAGCCGATTGTTCCAGACCATCCCGCATTACGACTGGTAGCCGTATCAATGTCACCAACATCTTCACGAAATAATACTTTACCAATCGCGCTCGCATCGATTTCTGCAATTTGGCTTATAGAGGGCACAGTCCATGGAGCCAAATCATGTTCAACGGAGCCTTTTATCAGCGTATTCATGAGATTGACAGCCACCTGATTAGATGACTGTTGCATCTTAGAATCGCTGATTTTTTTATTTAACCGTAACTCCACCTGCCGCAGGGTATAGGCTCGGATCAACGCAGAGTAAGCGCCCACCCCGCCATTTGCATCAATTGCTACATCGAGCCAGAGTTTGGCATTTTTAAAAATTCTCATTACGCTCTCATCGAACGCAGAACCGCCTAAAAACTTCCCACCCAAAATATTCGACAATGTACGATAAAGTACAGCGCAGTTTCGCCGCTCCACTGCCATCGAAAAATACTCTTCCTCCTCGACATTGAATTCCATTCCCTCACAAACATTTGCAGCCTGCAAAATTTTCGACTTTTCCAGATCACTGAATATATAGCTCATATTTACTTCCCTGTAATAATTGAATGTGAAAGATAGTCACTGACAGCCTTAAGCGCTTCTGGAGCACCCCGCAAACCCTCGGTACCCAAATGTATACGAGCATCCCCACCTGCAAAGTCGAAATGGTGCAACCCGACCGTACAATACGCACGCAAACTCCCAAACTCCAAATTCTCCAACTGCTCCTTATTCATTTTCAAAAGAAACTCTTTACTCAAACCACTGGCCGAAGCTTTAGATTCTGGCGAATTCAAACCATCACAATTTATCTTCCGTGGTGTTCCATCACGTCGGCGCCAGTCTTGCATAACAAAAAGTCGAACAGAGAATTCATTTTTGATACTGGGCGGCGGCGCGGTAAGCCAAAGTTCCAGGCCTGGATAATTTTTCAGCTTAACAATCAGTTCATCCGGCCAATTCACATGCCACCCGCCCATGTTGTGCGGTGCCGTGGTATCCCTTCTTGTGAAAAGCCTGGCGGTAACGTGGTAATGCGTCCAGCTGCTGGGTGGTTCTACCCCAATAGTTTCATACACAGGTAACAGTTCTTTTCCCGTCCACCAGAATGACCCATCAAGAAGATCGGCAATACAGGAACCGTCGCTCCTTAATGTCGATCCAAAATGGAACCCGGGAATCCTTGTCCGGTCCAGCAGACTGCCGCCAAGAATAGGGACCTGCTCCATACCCGCCAGCTTCCTGCTGCACTCCTCCCGTTTTTTCTGATAAATCGCCCGCTTTTCAGCAGCCTCTTCCCACCGGATATAGAAATCAACCATCCAATAACAGATCGCTAGCAACAGTCCATATTTAACCGCCCGTCTGCACTGACGAAAAACTTCCTTGCGAGACATCTTCAGCATTTCAAATCTCCATTTTAAAATGATCAATCACGTCACTCGAGACAACTCACCTCATCAACTCATTGAACACTTCGAAGTAGCCGCTTACTCCTTTAACCACATCGAATTCGCTTGCCTTCAACCTCGCCGCGTCTTTCATAGACTCAAAGCCACCGATAGACGTTAAAACCCTGCACACTGCCGAAGCGATTCCTTCAGCGTCAAAAAAGTCCACAAGTATTCCGTTAACTCCACTCTCAATAACTTCCCGTACGGGAGCGGTATCCGAGCCGACGACAACACAGCCAGACGCCATTGCCTCCAATAGAGACCACGACAGTACAAACGGATATGTCAAATACACGTGAGCCTTTGAAAGACTCAGAACCGATCTATATGTTTGATAAGACAACTTCCCCACAAAGTGAACCCGGGAAATATCAACATCCACTTCCGCGAGCATCTTGCTCCGCCAGTTCGGGTATCCAACGGGCATCCGTCCATAACTGACACCCTCTCCGCCTATTACAATAATTTGCGCATTCGGGCATATTTCCTGAATACGAGGAATGGCTCGCATAAAACTATGAAACCCACGATACGGTTCAAGATTTCTGGCGACATAAGTCACAACAGGCTGACCTGCTGTTATCGTGCACCCGTCAGGCAAAGTTACGGACTTTAACTTTTCCGAATCAGCAACCTGAACAACACCTTCGTGAATGACGCGAATTTTAGACTGATATGCTTTCGGAAAAAGGCTTCGCTGCCATTGTGTGGGTGCAATGCCGACATCACATTGCTCAATATTCAAAAGATGCATCGAATTCAAGATCCCGAGCCTTGAAGACGCATCGATCGCACAAGGAAACTCGGGATCGAAATCAGAGTCCGATCCTTGCGCTCGATAATAGTATTCACATAAATGCACAAGAGGCACTTCCGGATACACGTCCTTGACGAATAGCGTTTCGCCCCACCCTGGATGTGCGAGTATTACATCAGGCTGAAAACCTGCCTGATTAAGCCCCAACAATATTCTTTTAACTTGCTGCCCATCGGAAACAGCCTCTTCATACTTATGTAAACAAGCATGAGCGCCGTAAATATTTTTTCTTGATGGCCTATATCGATACAACTTCACACCGGCAACACCTGGCGCCGTATCGCGCCCAACTGCTACGACTACCAGACGCCTGTGCAATGCTTCCAACGCCACATGACGAAATTGACCGGGAAAATTTTGATGAATGATAAGAAGATTCATATCTGAGCAATATCCCGCGCTTACACATCTCCCTGAAATTGAAGTTTTTCAACATCAACGTATGCATACAAACGCTAACAAAAGTTCAGAAATAAAACTGTAGGAGGGTTCCGAGAACCTGTTAGGAGATGGTTCGATACACGTTATTGCCGAAAAACAGGCAAAAAAAAGCGGCGCTCAATGCGCCGCTTTTTTGCGGTTGGTTACCAGCGGTTACCGCGCCAGTGATCGCCACGGTCATGGTTACCACGACCGCGGTGGTCGTCCCAGCCGCCACGACGGTGGCCATCCCAGCGTCCGCGATCATCGCCGTGCCAGCGGCGGCTCTCGTAGTAGCGCGGGGCCGGTTGGTAGTACCGGGGCGCCGAGTAATAACGTGGCGCCGGTTGGTAATAGCGTGGTGCTGGCTGGTAGTAGCGCGGGGCTGAATAGTAGGTGCTGCCACCGCTGTAATAAGTGCCGCCACCTGTGTAATAAGCCGGTGCGGGGGATGTGTAGACCTCTGACCTGTAATAGCTGTCTCCGTAGGAATAAGGGACGCAACCGGCAACGGAAAAAAGCAACGCGGCAAGCAGAAGAATTCGGCGATACATGGCGGCCTCCTGGACCGCGGGTAGCCACACCAGCGACGCTGGCAGGCGTCAGTCTTTCATTCGGCGACTGACGAAACATCTGACAGCGTTTTCGGAATCTGGTGCGTTTCTGTAACAAGTTGAAACATGTGCTTGATGAAACCTTGTTCACGAAAACGACGCCGCATTCAGCCGCCGATCAGTGATGCCAGCCGTGATAGCCGCCGCGATAACCTCGCCCATAACCTCGATACCCGTAACCGCCATAGTAGTAACGCGCGCCACCGTAATAGCGCGGGCCGTAGTAGCCACCGTAGTAATAGGGCGAGTAATAGCCGGGATAGTAATAAGGCGCGGAGTAAACGTCGTAGCCGCCACCGTAGTAATAACAGCCGGACAGCCCCAGACCGAGCACTGCTCCCAGCAGCACCCGACGCAGCAATTTTGCAGTACTCATGACGGCCTCCTGGAAGACCTGTGACAGCAGTCGGCACAGACCGGCTGACAACAGATTTGACTGGCTAACCGCTGCCGAGTGCCAACGTCCATCACCCGTCGGATCAGCGGCGCAACAGGCTGCTCATTTCAGGCAAATATGCCGCAACCTTTTCCCCGTCACTGCCACTAGAATGCTGCCATCGGGCCACCGTCAACGGAATTGCCAATGCCGCTCAGATCTGCGTTTTACTCCCAACGTTCGCTGGTATTGACGCTGGTCGCCCTCCTCGGCGCAGGCTTCCTCGCCACCTCGCTGCTCAGCTACTACGCCTCGCGGGCCTCGATCCGCGACAACATCGTCAACACGGAACTGCCGCTGACTTCCGATACCGTTTATTCGGAAATCCAGAAGGATCTCGTCAGACCGATCCTTATTTCCTCGATGATGTCCCGCGACACCTTCATGCGCGACTGGGTGGTGAACGGCGAGAAAGACAGCGATCAGATGACCCGCTACCTAGACGAGGTCATGACCCACTACGGCGCCTACACCGCGTTCTTCGTCTCCAACAGCAGTCACACCTACTACCACGCCAAGGGTGTGCTCAAGCAGGTGAAGATCGACGAGCCGCGCGACGCCTGGTACTTCCGTGTGCGCGACATGAAAGATCCCTACGAGATCAACGTCGACCCGGATCTGGCCAACAAAGACAACATGACCTTCTTCATCAACTACAAGGTCTTCGATTACAACGATCGCTTCATCGGCGCCGCTGGCGTGGGACTGACGGTGGACGCGGTGATCAAGCTGATCGACAAGTACCAGCAGCGTTATCAACGCAGCGTTTACTTCGTCGACACTTTTGGCCGACTGGTGCTGACCGGCGCCGAGGGCGGGCCGGAAGGTGCGCGGGTCGGGAAAAGCCTGACGGACCTCGACAGCATGAAAAGCCTGGTCAGCCAGTTACCCAAACCCCACAGCGGCAGCTACGAATATTCCGCCCACGGCCAGGGACATTTCCTCAATGTGCGGTTTATTCCGGAGCTGAACTGGTACCTGTTCGTCGATAAACGCGAAGACGGTGCACTGAGCGAGATTCGCCAGTCGCTGTACCTCAATCTGCTGATCTGCCTGCTGGTGACGTTGATCGTGCTGGCGCTGGTCAATCGCTTGATCAAACGCTATCAGGACAAGATCCACGCCCAGGCAACCCTCGACAGCCTCACCGAGCTGCCCAACCGCCGGGGCTTCGACTTGCTCGCCGGGCAGGCCTTGCAGGAAGCCCATCGTGAGCCGAAACCGCTGACGGCGCTGCTGCTGGATCTGGATCACTTCAAGGTGTTGAACGATACCTACGGACACATGGCCGGCGATCAGGTTTTGATCGGTTTCGCCCGGGACCTGCAAAGCTGCCTGCGCCATTCCGATATCGTCTGCCGTTGGGGCGGTGAGGAATTCATCGTTCTGCTGAAGGACACTGACGGCGAGACCGGTCAGAAGATTGCCGAAAAGATCCGCCAGCACGTCGAACAGCATGAATATGCCTATAACGGTCACACCTTGAATCTGACGGTCAGCATCGGCGCCACTACCCTGCAACGAGATGACACCTTGCACAGCCTGCTGTCCCGGGCCGATCATGCGATGTACCGGGCGAAACAGACCGGCCGCAACCGCATCTGCGTGGAAATGCATCAATCGACCTATGCCTGAGCCCCATGAACAAACCTGACCTCTGCCCGGCCTGCGGCGCCCGCAACGACTGCACCCTGGCCGACCCGCGCACCGCCGACCACGCCTGCTGGTGCTACGGCGTGTCCATTGACCCGGCGGTGCTCGAAGCACTGCCCGCGGAACTGCGCGACAAATCCTGTCTGTGCCCGCGTTGCGCCCAGGTTGAGGAGCAACTGCAAGCGGCAAAGCCATCGATCCCGTAAGATGCGCGCCCCGCTCCCTGCCGATTCCTGATCATGCGTGTCGACCGTTTCCTCAGTAACCTGCCCCGCTTCAACCGCCAGCAGGTTCGCCTGTTGCTGGTGGAAAAGCGCGTGCGCATTGACGGAAAAGTCGTCAGCGATCCCCACAGCGAAGTCCTGGAATTCAGCCGCGTCGAAGTCGACGATGAAGTGCTGCAAACGGGGAAACCGGCACGCTACTTCATGCTGCACAAACCCCAGGGCTGCGTCAGCGCGACGCGCGATCCCGAGCATCCGACCGTGCTCGACCTGATTCACGAGCCGGACAAGGACGATCTGCACATCGCCGGGCGCCTCGATTTCAACACCACCGGTCTGATGCTGATCACCAACGACGGCACCTGGTCCCGGCGCCTGACTCAGCCGCAGACCAAACTGCCGAAGGTCTATTACGTCGAGACCGAGCAGGAGATCGGCCCGGAATATGCGATCAAGTTCGCCGAGGGGATCTACTTCGCCTTCGAAGACCTGACCACCCAACCGGCGCAGCTGGAAGTGATCGGCCCGCGAACGGCACGGCTGAGCATCGTCGAAGGTCGCTACCATCAGGTGAAGCGCATGTTCGGCCACTTCAACAACAAAGTGCTGCGCCTGCACCGCGAATCCATGGGCCTGCTGCACCTGGATAACGCGCTAAAACCGGGCGAATACCGCGCCCTGCGCACCGAAGAGATCCATTTGTTCTAAGCCGCCGACCGCTCAGCAGAAGTTGTCGAACAATTTACCAACGGCACTTGCGCGATCCGGATCCCCCTGCTTGAATCAGGACGTCGGCCAAATTGTGACCGATGAGTCACACATAACTTCTAAGAAACCTTTTGCCGGTAGAGAGCCCTCAAGGCTCCGCCTCAGCCGGCAGATTGCCCGCCAATAACAATACCCGTCGACCTGCCGTTCCGGATCGACATGGGCTCCCAAATTCCAGGCGTATGCCTACCTGTCACAAAGCTCGTGCAATCTCTATTTGCGCGCATACCCGCTTGCCAGGAGTCTTATGACATGAGGCCAGAAATCGCTGTGCTGGATATACAGGGTCAGTATCGGGTTTACACGGAGTTCTATCGCGCAGACGCCGCGGAAAAGACCATTATTCTGGTCAACGGCTCGATGGCCACGACTGCGTCGTTTGCACAGACCGTGAAAAATCTGCACCCGCAATTCAACGTGGTTTGCTACGACCAGCCCTACGCGGGCAGGTCGAAAATCCACAATCGCCACGAGAAACATCTGACGAAAGAAGTCGAAGGTCTGATCCTGCTGGAACTGATCGACCACTTCGCCGCCGAACATGTGCTGTCGTTTTCCTGGGGCGGCGCCGCGACCATGGTCGCTCTCGCGCACCAGCCCCGGCGCATCGAAAAAGCCGTGATCAGCTCGTTCTCTCCGGTGGTCAACGCGCACATGCTCGACTACCTGGAGCGCGGCGTCGAATGCCTCGGCAAACGCGACGGCGACCGGGTCGGCCATCTGGTCAACAACACCATCGGCAAGCACCTGCCGTCGCTGTTCAAGCGCTTCAACTATCGCCACGTCAGCAGCCTCGCCGAGCACGAATACGGGCAGATGCACTTTCACATCAGCAACGTGCTGAACAGTGATCGCCAGTGCTATCTGAACGCAGCGAAAAAGATCAACGTGCCGGTGCTGTTCATGAATGGCGAATGGGACGAATACACCGCCGCCGAAGACGCCCGGCTGTTCGGCAACCACGTGGCGCAAAGCACCTTCACCACCCTGCAAGCCACCGGGCACTTCCTCGACATGGAACACAAATCCGCTTGCCGGGACAGCCAGAACGCCTTGCTCGGTTTCCTGAAACCTGCACAGCAGCCCATCAGCCGAACGCGTCACCCGTTTACTCAGGATCACCATGCATTGGCCGTTTGAAACAGCGTCGTCGCGAGCGAGCCTGCGGGTCTGAGATAAAGCCGTCCTCCAGCCCGCAGCGCTTGCCCGCGATTGACCGATCCGGCTCTGATTCAGGCTTTTCCACTCGCCACACGCAAAGAAAACTTCAAATCCGTGGCCGAGTCTGGTACAAAGTCAGCCGCTCTGAGCGGGTGTCGTATAATGGCATTACTCCAGCTTCCCAAGCTGATAACGAGGGTTCGATTCCCTTCACCCGCTCCAATCGAATTCATGTCCTGCGTCGTGGTTTGACGAGGGATACGCAAACAGAAAAAACCGGCCTTGATGGCCGGTTTTTTTGTGTCTGGGGTTTGAGTTTTCATCGGTAAATCCAAAGATCGTTACCGTCGGCTCCATCGTGATCAGCTTATCGCTGCAAATTCCGCATACGTATGATCCTTCTCTGACGGCGAAGCCAGGTTTAAACCCTCATAAGCAACGCTCCGTATTCAGGCCAAAGAAGCTGGTAACCGACCGGCACAGGGATTGACCATGAACGACACTGCTATTCCCGAGGGCTTCACTCCGCTGACTCGCAGCAGCCCGCTACTCGACTTGCTTGGCCCGATCTATACCAGAGGCAGCGGCTTGCAACTTGAAATCGGTCTGCGGACAGATTCACGACATGCCAATGGACGGGGCACGTTGCATGGCGGTGTATTGGCGACATTGGCGGATGTCGGCATGGGTTACGCCATGGCATTCTCCAGCGACCCTCCCCTGCCATTGATCACGGCGAGCATGACCCTGGACTATCTAAGCGCAGTGCAGATCAATGAGTGGCTCGAGGTACGCGTTGAGCACTCCAAGAAAGGACGGCAGCTTGCGTTTGCCACTGTCGGGTTGCATGTCGGTGATCGAATGGTTGCCCGTGCCAGCGCAGTGTTCGCTGTGCCGCAGTAGTACCCCACCCAAATCCAACCGGTCTTGATGACCGGTTTTTTGTGCCCGTTTCATTTCGCAGCAACGGCCCGCAATACACTCCCCATCCCGCTGAAGCATCCCCACCTAGACTCCTTCGTAAACACCAGCCTCATCAAAGGACGATGACCGCTCGGTGGTTATAGTGTTGATCGTTAAAAAATCGTGGGTATAGTACCCACCAAGCACACCACAAGGAGGTGTTGTGAACAGCCGTTTTCTAATTGGCCAGCTCGTCGCAGACGGTTGGTATCTGGTGCGCATCAGGGGCAGTCATCATCACTTCAAGCATCCGACCAAACCTGGTTTGGTCACAGTGCCTCACCCGAAGAAGGATCTGCTCAAGAAAACGGCCATCAGCATTTTGCAACAGGCGCTGCTTTGACTCGTTCGGTCAACTGCGCCGTGGAGGACGACACATGCTTTACCCGATCGCGATTTCAGTGGGTGACGAAGGACATGCCTGGGGAGTGGAGGTGCCGGATATTCCGGGCTGCTTCTCCGCTGGAGATGATCTGGACGACGCAATGGCCATGGCTCGCGAAGCCATCGAAGGCCATTTCGAGATTCTGGCCGAGGACGGTTCGCCGATCCCGCCAGCCAACAAGGTCACGCTGCATGCCGCCAATCCAAAATACGCTGGCTGCACGTGGGCTTTGGTGGACATCGATGTAACCAAATACCTGGGCAAAGCTCAGAAACTCAACATCACATTGCCGGGCTACCTGCTGAACCGTATTGATGAATACGTGTTGCACCACCCGGAAGAGAAAAGCCGCTCCGGATTCCTGGCCTCGGCGGCGCTTAAGGTGTTGCAGCAAGGTTGAAGCTAAATTGAGAAACCGGTCCTGATAACCGGCTTTTTAATGTATGTTTTTGATGCAACCTCAGGGCCGTCATTCCTTGATAAACAATTCAGATCACATGCTTCAACGTGGGCCCCTACGCTTACGACAAAGCGACTCACCCGCTTTGCTCAATGGATATCAGAGATTGCATCTCTGTTAGGCGAAGACTACTATCTCCCAAAACGGGAGGAGGCATGGATGCGGATAATTGCAAGAGCAACCTTGCGGGAATTTTGGGAGAGCAATCCGGCTCATCTTGATTCCCAGACCCCGCTGGTTGAATGGTATCGCCATATGGAAAAGGCACTCTACCGCACGCCGCAAGAGATCAAGGCCGAGCTCAGAACCGCCAGCATCCTCAAGGGTGCAAGGGTTGTCTTCAATATCGGTGGAAACAAATATCGAGTGATTCTGGCAATTGATTACCAGCGGCAGCTTGGCTTCATCCGGTTCGTCGGCACCCATGCCCAGTATGACCAGATCAACGCGGAGACCGTGTAATGAACATCAAGCCAATTCGTAGCCAGGAAGATCTGGCTGCGGCGTTGACACGAGTAGAACAGCTCTGGGGAGCCGAGATCGGCTCGGCTGAAGGTGATGAACTGGAAATCCTCGTGCTACTCATCGAGAAGTACGAAGAAGAACATTACCCAATACCGCCGTCCGATCCGATTGAGGCAATTAAATTTCGCATGGAACAGCAAGGCCTGACTCCTCGTGACCTGGAGCCTTTCATTGGCACCAGCGGACGCGTGTCAGAAGTACTGAACCGCAAACGAAAATTGAGCCTGTCGATGATCAAACGCCTTCACGATGGATTGCGAATTCCTTACGAAAGTTTGCTTTCGGGCGTTTCCTGACAGAAATCATCCAGGGATACGGAAACCAAAAAACCGGTCGCGATGACCGGTTTTTTTTATGCCTGCCAGAACAGCTGCAATTCAGCTCTTCACCTCAACATGATCCAGCGCCTGATTCACCGCCAATTCCCCCAGCATCACGACTTGCGCAATCCCCAGTGCTGTCTTGCGATGGGACGGATCGAGCACGGCGGCGAAGTTGCTGAGCATTTCGCTGGCCGAGCCCAGGGATTCGCTGGCGTTGGCGAGCAGGGATTCGGTGTTGTAGGCCGGGTTGGCGAGGAACATCGGTTCAGGCTGGTTGGTCGTGCCCATGACATGGGCGCCGGGGCAGAGGTAGTGATCGAGGGCGCGATTGGCGGCGTCGTTGAGTTTTCTGGAGTCGATTGAGGTGTAGGGGGAGGTTGGGTCGGTTTCGACTTCTGGGGGATTCGGTGTCGGCTTCTTCATAATGGCTTCTTTCTAGTCGATAGGTGGAGCTGACCTACTCGGTTCCAATCGAAGAGGTGGCAGCTGTACACGAGTTGGAACCCGGGCGAAAAAAGCCAAAAGCCCGACAGACTCGAAGTCTCTCGCGCACAGCCGCCATAACAGAGTGCACACCATGAAGGCGGGCAAGCATACGTCATGAAAGCTGCTTTTGCTTTTTTGGTAAGCCGCGGGGTTCCAATCCCGATCGCCGATTCATCAGCGACCTTCACAGGCTAGAGCCCGCACTTCCGACGGACAACCTGAAAACCTTGTGGGAAGAATCAGTAAACAGGACCATCTCTTTAAACATCCCGAATCGAAAAACCCCGTTTACAGATCCGCAACACTCCCTCAGTTCTCACACTCGCCACGACCCGCTAGCATTTCCCCATCACCCACCACCCTCCCCCTGCGCGGCCATCGACGAATACGCGCCATCACGTTTCGAGGGACTTCAAATCGTGGCCGTTGAGCCACCCGAATCAAATTCAGACGAGCACCAAACCATGACCCAGAACATCTACGACGACCCCGAATTTTTCCAGGGCTACAGCCAGATGAACCGCTCCATCGGCGGCCTCGATGCCGCGCCTGAATGGCCGGCGCTGAAAGCCTTGCTGCCCTCCCTGCACGGCTTGCAGGTAGTGGATCTGGGCTGCGGCTACAGCTGGTTCTGCCGCTGGGCCAGCGAGCAAGGTGCAGCCGAGGTGCTGGGGCTGGATGTCTCGGAGAAAATGCTCGAACGAGCGAAGGACACCACCTCGGCCGCGAACGTCCGCTACGAACGTGCCGACCTGGAACAGCTCGACTTGCCTACGTGCACATTCGATCTGGCCTACAGCTCGCTGGCCCTGCACTACATCAAGGATCTCTCGGGGCTGTTCGCCAAGCTGCATGCGGCGCTGAAACCCGGTGCGCATTTCGTGTTTTCCATTGAGCACCCGATCTTCATGGCGCCGCGCAATCCGGGCTGGCTGGTCGACAGCGAGGGCAACAAGCGCTGGCCGCTGGACAGTTATCAGATGGAAGGCGAACGGGTTACGAACTGGCTGGCGGACGGCGTGATCAAGCAACATCGCACGGTCGGCACGCTACTCAACGCGTTGATCGACGCCGGATTCACGATTCAACACGTCAACGAATGGGGCCCGAGCGATGCCGAGGTGGCCGCACAACCGGCGCTCGCCGAAGAGCGTGAGCGGCCGATGATGATGCTGGTCGCGGTAGAGCGCTGACCGCAAAAGAAAGGGCCGATCCAATCGGCCCTTTTTCATTTCAACATGTGGCAACGATGAACAACCGCGGAAACGGCAACAACACCGACCCATCCGCCAGCGCCGGATAAGCCTTCGCAACCTCCGCCAGATAGTGCGCCAGATACTCCGCCCGCTCGGCTTCCGTCAGCGGGCTGAGGAACGGAATCAAACCGCTGCCCTTGAACCACTCGACAACGCCTGAAGCGCCGCCCGCCAACTGATGGTGATAGGTGGTGCGCCACACATCGACCCGCGAGCAATGCGGACGCAGCATCGAGAAATAGGTGCTGGCATCCGCCATCTCGGTCCGCTGCCCCGCCGCACCGGCCAGTTTGCTGGCCCAAGGCCCGTTGGCAGCAACCTCGCGCATCAAACGATGGGACGGCTCGTTGAGGTTGTCCGGCATCTGAATCGCCAGACTGCCACCCTGCGCCAGCTTGCCCGCCAGCGCCGGCAACAACGTCCCGTGATCCGGCACCCACTGCAACACCGCGTTGGCGAAAATCACATCGAACGGCCCTGCATCGGCCCACTTATCAATGTCCGCCACCTCGAACTGCAGCTGCGGCAGACGCTTGCGCGCGGCATCGATCATGTCAGGCGAACTGTCGAGCCCCTGCACTTTCGCCCCCGGAAAACGCTCCACCAGCAGCTCGGTCGAGTTGCCGGGGCCACAACCGATATCGACCACTGAACGCGCCTCCCGCGTGGGAATCGCCGCCAGCAGGTCACGGGCCGGGCGGGTGCGTTCATCTTCGAAAGCGACGTATTGTTTGGCGGACCAGGTCATTGCGTTCTCCTGTCTTGGACGTTTTGGCGAAACGTGGAAAAAGCGGCTGCCGTCACGATACAACGAACGTGTTTATCTGCCTTCCCCTACCTACGTCCGATATCGCCGGAATCACGGCCTGCGGCGACTTCCATAGAGAACAGAAAACTGTAAGCAGAATTTTCCTCCCTCCCCCGCTGTCTGAATTTCAAGCTCCCCCCACAAGGAACACCGCCATGAAATTCGCAAAGATTTCCCAGACGCTCGCACTCTGGGCCGGCAGTCCGAAGACGTTCATGGGGGCTTTGATTCTGATCGGGTTGTGGGGGTTGAGCGGGCCGATTTTTCATTTCAATGACACCTGGCAGCTGATCATCAACACCTCGACCACGATCATCACGTTCCTGATGGTGTTCCTGATCCAGAACACCCAGAACCGCGATACCGACATCCTGCATTTGAAGATCGACGAGTTGTTGCTGGTAACCAAAGAAGCGCAGAACGCGATGCTCGGGCTTGAGGCGCTGGATCTCAAACAACTTGAAGCGTTGCGCAAACACTACCGGGCATTGGGTGAAGGCGAGGTTTTCAACCTTGACGGGTTGGGTGAAAAGAGCAAACCGAAGCAGGACCTGAATGACTGCTGAGCAAAAAAACGGCGCCTTGAGCGCCGTTTTTTGTTTGACCCGGTTTCAGCGACTGGCTTGCAGCGCCCGCGCCATTTCCAGATGGCTTTGCAGTTTCGGCAGGGTCTCATCGGCGAAAGCCTTGATCTCCGGCACGTCGGTAGTCTGGGCTTCCTGCTGGATCTGCTCGATGGCTTCTTCCGTGGCTTTGACCTGACTGGCGGCATAGGCCTGATCGAAAGATGCGCCGTCCTTCACTTCCGGAATCAGCGCCTTGGCCTTGTCGGCGATTTCTTCACGGGGGGCGATGGGCAGATCAAGTTTCTTGGCGATTTTCGCCAGATGCTGGTTGGCCGTGGTGCGGTCGTTGATGACCACGATGGTGTAATCCTTGACCTCTTTGGATTCGGCCTTGCTGTGGGCCTGGCGGCTGGCCTCGATGTCGGCCATGCCTTTGGCCGAGGCTTCGTTGATGAAGTCGGCGGGCGACTGGGCAAATGCGCTGCCGGCACTCAGGCCCAGCAGGGTGACAAAACTGATGTTGCGTACTCGGGTGGCCATCCGGCTCATGGTCGCGCCCTCCTTCTCGGCAAATTCAAGCGGGAGCTTGCGCCCCCGCCTCTCAATCAAAACAACCTTCGCCGACTACTTCGATTTCTGAGCGGGCTTGCGGCCCATTTCAGTTTTAGGTTCTTTATCGACAGTCGTGGTGGTGGTTTTCCCACCCTTGCGACCGGCTTCAGAGGCCTTCGTTCGATCGTTGGCAAAGTTTCCCGAGTTCGAGTTTCTTGAGTTAGGCATGATTCTCTTCCTCTTGGTATTGATCGTCAGCGAGCAGATGCCCGCCTGGATTGAGAATTCGCCAGCCCCCAAAGGTTTAGAAAAGTTGCCGTTGCCGCGACGAACGGCGGTCGCCAGTCAGATATCACGCGCCCGATGATTTTCCCGTTTGGCGGCGTACATGGCCTGATCGGCGTGGCGAAACAGTTGCTGCTCGTGATGGCCATGTTCGGGAAAACGCGCAACGCCGATGCTCGGCTCGATGTGCAGGTTGTGCCCGTCCAGACGCATGGGTTGCACCAGCACCTGTCGGATTTTTTCCGCCACGCTGTCGGCATCGTCCGGGGCGTGGACGCTGTGCAGCAGCACCACGAACTCGTCGCCGCCGATGCGCGCCACGGTGTCGGTCTCGCGCACGCAGCCCTTGAGGCGGTTGGCCACGGTCTGCAGCAGCATGTCACCGACGCCGTGGCCGAACGTGTCGTTGACCTGTTTGAAGCGATCCAGATCGACATACAGCAGCGCCATGTGCCCCGAGGTTTCCCGAGCGCTGGCCAGCGCAGCCTTCAGTCGATCACGCAACAATTCTCGATTGGGCAATTGGGTCAATTGATCGTATTGCGCCATGCGCCGCAGGCGGGCGTGCAATTGCTGGCGTTCGATGGCGGTGGCGACCTGGGCACAGACGTATTGCAGCAGTTCCTTGTCGCGCTCGGTGTAGCGCTCGCCGCCGGGCAGGCTTTTGACGATCAGGGCGCCGATGGTGCCGTTTTTTGAATTCAACGGCACACCGAGCCAGCACGGTGATTGCTGCCCCGCCACCAATGCTTCGAAGCCTGCCGGGGCCTGCGGGCAATCCGGAGTCAGCAGGATCGGCTGGCCGCTGCGGATGACCTCGGCGCACAGGCGACCGGTCACAGTGCCGGGTTGCTCCGGTTGCAACTCGTCATCGTCGACGTGGTAGGGGAAATTCAGTTTTGCGCAGTGTTCGTCGTACAGCGCCACGGAGAAATTCAGCGCCGGCAGCCACTCGCCGATGATCGTATGGATGCGCTTGAACAGCGCCAGCAGATCTTCCGCCGCATGGGCCGCTTCGGAGATCGCATACAACGCGGCCTGACGGGACTCGGCCAGTTTGCGCTCGGTGATGTCCCGGGCCACGGCGATACGCAATTGATCGACTTCCGACCAGCGTGCCGACCAGAGGATGTGCACAAGGCTGCCGTCCTTGCGCACGTAGCGGTTTTCGAAATTGTGCTTGGGCTCGCCGCCCATGATGTCGCTGGCGGCGGCCAGGGTGCGTTCACGGTCGGCGGGATAGACGTAGTCGATCATCGACTGGCCGATCAGTTCGTCAGGGGTATAGCCGAGAATCCGCTCGCAGGCTGCGCTGACAAAAACGAAGCGACCTTGTTTGTCGACCGCGCAAACGGCGTCCAGCAACAGATCGATGTAACTCGCCAATGGCGCAGAATTTCGGCTTTCCATGGTTCAGCGTGGGTGTCCGGGCAATGCAGCACTGATCAACCGTCCCTGACCTCGACCTCGCGTCCCAGCGATTTTCTTCAAGTCTTGCTCGGCATCAGCCCCGGCAACGCGTGCACCAGGGCATTGATGGCGAAACCGATGAACATTACCCCGCACAACCGGGTGATGGCCAGTTCATGGCGCTGATACAGCGTGCGCACCCGACGGGCGCCGACAACGCCAATGAGAATAGCGTAGGCGAGCAATCCGCCGAGGAAACTCAGGGCAATCAGCATCGGCAGCATCGACCAGTTGAGCAGTTCGGCGCGGCTCGACAGCAGCGCGGTGAACGTCGCCACCGCCACCGGGTAGGCTTTGGGGTTGGTCAGGCCGAACAGGATGCCGTGCCAGAACGGCTGACGCGCCGCGCCCTGGGGCTGATCACTGTTGCTGCGCTTGGCCCGCACCGCGCGCCAGCCGAGCCAGAACAGGTACAGACCGCTGAGTACGCCGAGCACGTCGAATGCGGTGCTGCCGATTTCCCGGGCGCCGACAATCGCGATCAGCGCGGTGCTGCACCAGATCACATCGCCCAGCAGATGCCCGCACAGGAATCCCGCCCCGGCCCGACGACCGCGCGCGGCGCCAATGCCGAACACCGCCAGCACACCCGGCCCCGGCGTGATGCCGTAGATGAAACCCGAGGCCAGCACGGCCATAAGCAACGATGGAGTCATGGAATACCTGCAAGCGCCGGAAAACGTGGCCGCCAGTCTATCCCAGCGGTTTGTGAATATTCACGACTCGTTGAAAAAACGCATCCCCGCGTAGGGCTTTTGCCGACACGCGGCCAGTCGCGAGGCCAGATCGCCGACATGCGCTTCGAGCTTGTGCCCGTCCGGGTCGAGAAAGTAGAACGATGCACCTTCGCTGCGGTTGTCGCGCCATTCCTGCACGTTCGCAGCGCGAAGCTGTTGCACGAATCGTGGAAAGTCCGCTGCGCCGAGGCTGAAGGCGTAGTGGGTGTAGTCGGCGGCGGGCTCGGATTGGCGTTGCGCATCGAGCGACAGGCACAACCACAGGCCCGGGAGCGACAGGTAGGCACCGGCATCCCACGTGGCCTCGACCCGCAGCTTGAGGACGTCGCGATAGAACGCAAGGCTGCGATCCAGGTCGCTGACGGCGAGGGTCAGGTGGTTGAGGCCGGTGAGCATCGGTCAGTAACCTCGCAGGTCTTCGGGGATGGTGTATTGCTTGCCGTCGTAGGTCAGGGTGATTTGGGTGTTTTTCAGGTCGGTGGTTTTGGAAACACACTCTTTTCCTGACTGGGTCGATGTGGATACCGAACCACTCGAAGAAACGATCAAATCTGCAAATCCATTGTGGCTGGAGGGGCCGATTTCCACAGTCCTGCGGATTTGCGTGTCCTTGTTTTCACACTCCCCCGAACCCTCGCCGAATACCTTGCGAATGACCAGCCCCTCAAGCACCGGCCGCAACTTGGCACCTTCACGTACGTACAGCGCCAAATCTGTCCTCGAGTAAGGGTTGGCGCTGGAGAGATGGATAGAGAAATCCGAACGTAACCCGAAGGCGCGAACGTCCGATGCGAGACGGTAACGGGCGGTATCGATCTTCAGGTCGTCGAACCGGGTGGCATCAGAGTTGTAGGCACCGGGCTTGGCATAAGTCGCCAGCGGTTTGGCGTCGGAAGCGTTGAGCAGCGACAGTTCCAGATCAAATACTCCGTCCTGGTCACCTTCCGAATCCGGCACGAACGTGGACTTCGCCGAGATCGCCTTGTCCGGGAAGGCCGGCCACACTTTGCAGCGTGACAGGGAATGGCCGTCGAGTTTCTTGACCTCACAGGCGGCGTGGGCCTGAGTGGTGATGGCCAGAATACCGAGGGCGATGAAAAGTCGGGTTGGAGTGAGCATTGTTCTTCCTTGAAATAAGTCGTGTTAAGCAGGCGTCAGTCACGAGCCTTTGTAACCTTGAGGCAGGACGTAAGACTTGCCGTCATACCGAAGTGTGGTCAATACGGGTTTATCGGCCGTAGTCTTCAATTCACAAGTCTCCGGTGGCCCCTCGCCCACAAGGCTGGTAGAGACGGATTTAACAATCAGGTCGACGTAACCGTGCGAACTGGTTTTACCGATTTCAATGGTGCGTTCCGTGTAATAACGCTCACCCGCGCACCCACCATCCCATTCGCCACCGTAGTCATACATCACCAGTCGATCCAGCACCGGACGCAACTTGTCGCCCTCTTTCACATAGAGCGACAACAGGACTTGATCCAAAGGATTTACGCGAGAGGAGCCCTTGAATCTCACTCGAACGCCAAAAGCCCGAAGCTCGGGAGTGAGCTTGTAACGCGCCGTATCGAATTCCACGCTTTCCAACGCGATGGCATCGGACATGAATGCAGCGGGCAAGTGATAGCTTGCAATCGAATTCGACTCATCTGTCGTAACCGATAAGCCAAGGTCATAACTGCCGACATTACCGGTTTTGCCATACTCCGGATCCGGCTCAAACTTCGAAACCGCATTCAGCGTAAGTCCGGGATAAGCCGGCCAATCCTTGCAAACAGAAAAATCCCGCTGGTTCACCACCGGCACAGGCACACAATCAGCCCACACCTGCCCCGCCATCAGCGCCCCGCAAATCGCCAGACACCCCACCACCCCAGACTTCACTGTCACGCCCCGCTCCTTGATGTTTTTCAGCCGCGCACTATCCCCTCCCCGATCCGCCGATTCAACCAGTTCAACGCCTGATCCCCGCCCCGCCGCTTGTGCCATGCCGACACAAACGTGAACGGCGCAATTTCAAACGGCGGTGGCACGACGATCAGCGAATCGTCATCCACATCCTTCAACGTCCGCGAGGCCACGGTCAGGATCAGATCCGTGCCACTGATGAACTGCGGCGCGACGCTCCAGTGCGGCAGGCTGATGGCGACGCGGCGCCGCTCGCGCAAGGCGGTCAGTGTGCGTTCGATTTCCGGCGTGCCGCTGCCGCGCATTTCCAGCAGGACGTGGGGTCGGGAAAGGTAGGTTGGCAGGTCGAGAACACCTTCGGCGGGAAGGCTTTGACGATCCAGCAGGCAGACATAGCGCTCCTCGAACAGCGGCGTGCTGCACAACTCACCGGGCAATTCCGGAAGCACACCGGCAGCGAGGTCAATGTCGCCGTTGAGCAAACCTTCAACCATCCCTTCGCGACTGGCGTGGCTGATTTGCAGATCAATGCCCGGAGCCTCCGCGCGCAACGTGCGAATCAAACCCGGCAGGATAATCGCCGCGCCATAGTCCGACATCGCAAGCCTAAAGGTCCGACGAGCGCTGGCCGGGTCGAAGGTGTTCGGCGCCAGCAGCGATTGCACCTGGGCCAGGGCCTCGGCCAGAGGTGCAACCAGTTCCAGCGCCCGGGCGGTAGGCACCAGCCCCGAACCGGCACGTACCAGCAATGGATCACCGAGCAAGTCACGCAATCGGGCCAACGCATGACTGACTGCCGGTTGACTCAGGTGCAGACGCTCGGCCGCACGGGTGACGTGCTGCTCGCCGAGCAAGGCGTCGAGGATCACCAGCAGGTTGAGATCGATACGCCGAAGATCATTCATCTGATGCATGTTCCGCATGACAAAACAGAATTTAAATCTGCGCGACGAATACCCTAGAGTCCAGCAAAACCTTGCTGGAGAACGATCATGAGTACGTTGCAGTGGGCCGGTCTGTTGCTGCTGGCGGCAGTGGCCGGGGCTGTCGTCCCGTTTCAAAGTGCAATCAATACCAATCTGGCCCGAGGGTTGGGCCATCCGTTATGGGCGACGTTGGCGTCATTGCTGGTCAGCGTGCTGGTGTTGTTGCCGGTGATTGCCGCGCTGCGCTTGCCGTTGCCATCGCTGGCGTTCATCGGCAAAGCGCCGCTGTGGATGTGGGCCGGTGGCGCGTTCGGGGTGTGTTTTGTGGCGCTGGCGGTGGTGCTGGTGCCGAAACTCGGGGCATCGGGGTTTGTCGCGCTGGCACTGGCCGGACAGGTACTGGCTTCGATGGTGCTGGATCACTTCGGGTTGTTCGGGCTGCTGGAGAAGCAACTCACGTTGCCCCGGGTATTCGGCGCGGTGTTGCTGATGGCGGGCGTAGTGCTGATCCAGTTCTCCCCGGCGCTGGAAAAGAGCGCCACCGCCGTTGGATAACAGGGCAAAGGTAAGCCCTTCACTACCTGGGTTGTCGGGCATTTCACCGCCTTACAACCCGGCGAGGCATCGCCCTACAAACAAAACTCCTACAGCCCTCAGCGCTATCGGATACAGCCGATTCTGGCCCTGCATTGCTCTCTGTAAAGTCTGGCAACACACACAAATTGCAACACCCCATGGATTGCCATGCTCAAGGAGAGCTGCCTATGAATCACTCGCCGGAATCCGCCAACACCTTCTCCAACTACCGCAAAGTCATCGCGCTGGCCGACCACGACTGGGAGGCCGCCGAAGCCGGAAAAATCGCCGCCCTCAACGTCGAAGTCAAAGGCTGCAACCATTTGCTCGATCAGCACGGGCGCCGGTTCCATCACTTCTGCACTACTTCCTATCTGGGTCTCGATCACCATCCCGCCCTGCTGGAGGGCGCCATCGCGGCGTTACGTGAAACCGGCACACTGCGCGTTGCCAATTCGAAAAACCGCTGCAAACTGGCGCTGCTCGACCGATACGAAAGCGAGCTGTCGCAATTGTTTGGCGCCGTATGTCTGAGCACTCTGTCCTGCAGCGCCGCGAGTGCCGGGATTCTGCCGCTGTTGGCCAGTGGTGTGTTTACCCAGGGCCGTCCACCGGTGATGGTGTTCGATCGTCTGGCTCACTATTCGATGAATCACCTGAAGGCCAGTTGCGCCGACGAAACCCAGGTATTGACCTGCCCCCACAACGACATGGATTTTCTCGAATCGGTGTGCCAGCGCCACGCAACGGTCGCCTATATTGCCGACGGTGCCTACAGCATGGGTGGCGTGGCCAATCTGGACGGTCTGCTGTACCTGAAAGAACGCTATGGCCTGTTCCTTTATCTGGACGACTCCCACGCGTTGTCGGCGGTCGGCAGCAACGGCGCCGGTCTTGTACGGCCAAGAATGCCGGCGCTGGATGAGGACTGTCTGATCGTCGCGTCACTGGCCAAATCGTTCGGGGCCAGCGGCGGTCTGGTGATGCTCGGCCATGAGCGGCAGCGGAAACTGATCCAGCGTTACGGCGGGCCGAGCAACTGGTCGCAAAGCCTCAATTGCGCGGCCATCGGTGCGGGCCTGGCCTCGATCCAGCTGCATCGCAGTGCAGAGCTGCGCGCGTTGCAGATTCGGCTCCAGGCCAATATTCGCCTGTTCGACAGCCTGTTGTGCACCGAACAGCACGGCAGCCCCATGGCCATCCGTTTGATCAACTGCGGCGAGGCTGCCCTGGCCACTCGCATCGCCATTGAACTGGCCGAACACGGCTTTTTCACCAGCGCCGTGTTCTTCCCGGTGGTGGCTCAAGGTAAAGCCGCGATCCGTGTGACCCTGCGTGCCGACATGGAATCGACACTGATCCACCAATTCTGTGATTTGATCACCGGACTGTTACTGACTCACAGCGGCCATCGCGACCGCTGAACCTTCACGGACGACTCATGAACCCCGGACTCATCCTGCTCATCACCTGCTCCACCGTGTTCCTCGCCCAACTGGGCATGAGCATTTACCTGCCGGCGTTGCCGCAGATCGCCGGGCACTTGCACGTCGATGCAACGCAGGTGGCCTGGGGTTTGTCGCTGTACCTGATCGGCATGGCATTGCCCATGCTGTTCTGGGGCAGCCTGGCGCAGCGCATCGGGCGCAAACCGGTGCTGCTGGCGGCGCTGGGGATTTACGGGCTGGCGAATCTGGCGCTGCCGCTGGGTTCGACGCTGGAGTCGTTCCTGCTGTTGCGACTGCTTCAAGGGATCGGCGCCAGTGGCATTTCAGTGATGGCGCGGGTGCTGATCCGTGACAGTTTCCGGGGCGATCTGCTGGCGAAGGCGCTGTCCTGGATTTCGATTTCGTTTGTTGTTGCTCTGGGGATCGGGCAATACGCCGGCTCGCTGATTCAGGTGACGCTGGGCTGGCAGGCGATCTTCTATCTGCTGGGTGCGGTCAGCCTGTTGATGGCCGCGATTGTCTCGCGCCTGAATTTCCCGAAACTCGTCGAGACGCCCACAACCGCTTCACCCTGGGCGGTATACGGAAGGATTCTGACCCACCGGGCGTTTATTCTGCCGGCGCTCGCGGGCGGTCTGGGTTATGGCGTGATCATCACGTTCAACAGTGCTGCGCCGTTGATTCTGCAAGGCCCGTTCGGTTGGTCGACGACCGAATACGGGTTGCTGGGCTGGCCGATCAGTGCGGCGTATTTTCTGGGGGCGCTGGCGGTCAATCGCTTTGTGCTGCGTACCGGTCAGCATCGGTTGATGGCGTTGGGTGTGGGCCTGGTGATGGCCGGCAGCGGGGTGATGCTGGCTGGCAGCCTGTTGGCCAGTTCCGTTGCCTGGCTGCTTTGGCTGCCTTACTGCGTCGCCGTGTTCGGCCAGTCGCTGAACTATCCGATCAGCCTGTCACGGGCCAACGATGGAGCGCCGATTGCCGGCGCTTACGCGATGGCCCTGAGCGGTTTCATTCATCAATTGATGGCCGCATTGATCGGCGCGGTGGCCAGCCTGCTGGCCGGTCCACACGCGTGGCCGCTGTCGCTGTTGTGTTGCGTACTGGCGGCGGGCGCGGTGCTCTGCACGAGGTTCACGCCCGAGCGCCAGTCCGCTTAAAACGCGCTGCGGAAAATCTCCTCGATCTGCCGCTGATCCGCCGCCCGCGGGTTGGTGAAACCGCAGGCGTCTTTCAGGGCATTGGCAGCGAGTACCGGAATGTCGGTGCATTTGGCACCGAGGTCACGCAAGCCGCCGGGGATGTCGACGTCTTTGGCCAGGCAGCGGATGGCGTCAATCGCGGCTTTTGCGCCCTCCTCCGGGCTGAAACCACGAATGTCGGCACCCATGGCGTGGGCCACATCGGTGAGACGATCGGCGCAGACCAGCGCGTTGAACATCTGCACATGGGGCAACAACACCGCGTTGCACACCCCATGAGGCAGATCGTAGAAACCGCCCAGCTGGTGCGCCATCGCATGCACGTAACCGAGCGAGGCATTGTTGAACGCCATGCCGGCGAGGAACTGCGCGTATGCCATGTTTTCCCGCGCCGCCAGATCGCTGCCGTCGCGTACCGCCAGACGCAGATTGTTGCTGATCAGGGTCATCGCCTTCAGCGCGCACGCGTCGGTAATCGGGTTGGCGGCGGTGGACACATAGGCTTCGATCGCATGGGTCAGCGCGTCCATGCCGGTGGCGGCGGTCAGGCTTTTCGGCATGGCGACCATCAGCGCCGGGTCGTTGACCGACAGCAGCGGCGTGACATTACGGTCGACGATGGCCATTTTCACGTGGCGGGTTTCGTCGGTGATGATGCAGAACCGGGTCATCTCGCTGGCGGTGCCGGCGGTGGTGTTGATGGCGATCAGCGGCAATTGCGGCCTGGCCGATTGATCGACGCCTTCGTAGTCACGGATCTGCCCGCCGTTGGTCGCGCACAGGGCGATACCCTTGGCGCAGTCGTGGGGCGAGCCGCCGCCGAGTGACACGACGAAATCACAGCGGCTGTCGTTGAGCAGCGCCAGCCCGGCCTCGACATTGGCGATGCTCGGGTTGGGTTTGGCGCCGTCGAAGATCACCGAATCGATGTCCTGCATCGCCAGTTTCTCGGCGATCATGGTCGCCACGCCAGCCTTGGCCAGGCCCGCGTCGGTAACGATCAGCGCCTTGCGAAAACCGTAGTTGCGGATGGCATTCATGGCTTCGTCGAGGCAGCCGCTGCCCATGATGTTTACGGCGGGAATGAAAAAGGTGCTGCTCATGGCGCGTCTCCTGACAGGGGCCGGATCGACTCCTGCGATCCGGCGGATGCATACAGGATCGACCGATCGGTCACGGCGGATGTTGATCTGGCTCAATGCCCGCTCGTGATAAAGTCGCCGCCCATCTGCCCCTTGTTTTGAGACGTGCCCTGCAATGACCGATTTTCTGGATGTCGACGCCACCCTCGAAGACTGGAACGCGTTACGCGCCACCACCGACTTTCGCGGTTTGCTGGTGGGCAACGGCGCCAGCCGCGCGGTATGGGACGATTTCGGCTACGACTCGCTGTTCGAAAACGCCCGCACGGTGGAAGAAAAACCGTTGAGCCCGTCGGAACTGAGCGTGTTCGACGCCATGCAGACGCGCAGTTTCGAGCAAGTGCTCGGCGCGCTGAAAACCACCAGCCGGGTCAACAAGGCACTGGCCGTCAGCTCGGCCGCGCCGCGCAATCGCTACTACGCAATCAAGGAGGCGCTGATCAACGCCGTCCACGACTTGCACATTCCGTGGCGACTGGTCGAAGCGTCGACCCTGACGATCCTGAACCACGAACTGGCCAGTTATCGCACGGTGTTCACCACCAATTACGACCTGCTCAACTACTGGGCCCTGCAACATCAGGGCGAGGCCATCGACGACCTGTTCAACGGCCCCGACGCCAGCTTCGATCTGTGCGAAAGCCACACTGAAAAACCGCGTCTGCTGTACCTGCACGGCGGCCTGCATCTGGTACGCAACCAGGACGGCAGCGCCCGCAAACTGACCGCCACCGAAGGCACGCTGCTCGGCAGTTTCGCGATCAACAACACCCTCAAGACCCTCGACGACGTGCCGCTGTTCGTCAACGAAGGGCCGAGCGCGGACAAGCTCAAGACCATCCGCAGCTCCGATTATCTGTCGTTCTGCTACGACCAGTTACTGGAGCATGGCGACAACCTGTGCATCTTCGGCCATGCCATGGGCGAGCAGGACAGTCACATCGTGCGTGCCCTGCGACTGGCGAAACCGAAGACCGTGGCGATCTCGATCTACCCGCGCAGCGCGGCGTTCATCCAGCACCAGAAGCGGCATTACGCGAAGGTATTCGAGGACACGGGCGCCGAGTTGCGGTTCTTTGATTCCAAGAGCCACGCGCTGGGTAATCCGAAGCTGTCGGTGCCGGTCGAGGTCTGATCACTCTTCGCTGCTATGCACGACCACCAGCAGTTGTGCCTGCTCCTCGCCCACCGAGCGTATCCGGTGCGGTTTCTGCGCATTGAAGTGCAGCGCGTCGCCCCGCTCCAGCAGGACCCGTTCGTTCATGAAGTCGACTTCGACCCGGCCTTCATGGACGAACAGAAACTCCTCGCCCAGATGTTCCTTGAAGGTCTTGTCGGTGAATTCAGTCGGCGGATAGATGATGAACGGCAGCAGGCTGCGCTCGCTGACCTGATGGGCCAGCACCGCGTAACCGGGGCTGTGATCGTTGGCCGCCAGTGACTGGCGTTCGTGACTGCGCACCAGGCTGTAGCTGTCGAGGCTGACGTTGTCTTCCGAAAACAGCTCCTCGACCTTCACATTCAGCGCTTTCGCCAGTTTCAACGCAGCGGCAATCGACGGCGTGTTCAACCCGCGCTCGACTTTCGACAGGTAACTCTTGGTCATGCCGGATTTCTCGGCCAGTGCCTCAAGGGTTACGCCAAGTTTTTTTCTCAATAATTTCAAACGGATAGACATGCGAAGCGATTATTCCAGCAAAGGAAAGACGATTTGTCCTTGCCAATGACACAAAGTGTCATATAGCCTCTTAAGTGTCATCCATGGCAACCACCACAGGACACGGATATGGCGAAGACATTAGCACTACCCAAAGACGAACTGGTCAAGCAAGCGCTGACCCAGATGCAAAAA
This sequence comes from Pseudomonas sp. R43(2017), assembly GCF_002112345.1. Classification (NCBI taxonomy): domain Bacteria; kingdom Pseudomonadati; phylum Pseudomonadota; class Gammaproteobacteria; order Pseudomonadales; family Pseudomonadaceae; genus Pseudomonas; species Pseudomonas sp. R43(2017). Next base: position 261,010 of record NZ_NEHJ01000003.1, on the reverse strand, counting down.
AGCCTGGCGGATAATACGTGGACGGACCGGCAAAAGCTGGCCCTGACCTGCCGGATCCTCTTCGAGAACGGTCACGATTCGGGCCTGGCCGGGCAGATTACCGCCCGTGGCCCGCAGCCGGGCACTTACTACACGCAGCAACTGGGGCTGGGGTTCGATGAAATCACCGCGAGCAATCTGCTGCTGGTCAACGAAGACCTGGAAGTGCTCGAAGGCCACGGCATGGCCAACCCGGCCAACCGTTTCCACAGTTGGGTGTACCGCGCCCGGCCGGACGTGAACTGCATCATCCACACCCACCCGACGCACATTGCCGCGCTATCGATGCTGGAAGTACCGTTGCAGATTTCCCACATGGACTTGTGCCCGCTGTACGACGACTGCGCGTTTCTTGAAGGCTGGCCGGGCGTCCCTGTCGGCAACGAAGAAGGCGAGTTGATTGCCGGGGCGTTGGGCGACAAACGGGCGATCCTGCTTTCCCACCACGGTCAGCTGTCCACCGGCACGACCATCGAGGAAGCCTGTGTCATCGCGCAATTGATCGAACGCGCCGCCAAACTGCAATTGCTGGCCATGGCCGCCGGGACGATCAAACCGATCATCCCCGAACTCGGTCGCGAGGCCCATGACTGGGTCTCGAAACCCAAACGCCACGCCGCAGCCTTCAACTACTACGCCCGGCAGAACCTGCGCCAGCACGCCGATTGCCTGAACTGAACACTTCATCCTTGCGGAGCACTCTCATGTCCAACATTCACGGCATCATCGGCTACACCATCACCCCGTTCGGCGCCAATGGCGAAGGTCTTGATCTGCCGGCCCTGGGCCGTTCGATCGACCGGCTGATCGCCGGCGGCGTTCACGCCATCGCGCCACTGGGCAGCACCGGCGAAGGCGCCTACCTGAGCGATGCGGAATGGGACCAGGTCGCCGAGTTCAGCATCAAACACGTGGCCAAACGGGTGCCGACCGTGGTCAGCGTGTCCGACCTGACCACCGCCAAAGCCGTGCGTCGCGCACGTTTTGCCGAAGCCCACGGTGCCGACGTGGTGATGGTGCTGCCGGCGTCCTACTGGAAGCTCACCGAAGCAGAGATCCTTGCGCATTACCGCGCCATCGGTGACAGCATCGGCGTGCCGATCATGCTCTACAACAACCCGGCCACCAGCGGCACCGACATGTCGGTGGAACTGATTCTGCGCATCGTCAACGGCGTGGAAAACGTGACCATGGTCAAGGAGAGTACCGGCGACATCCAGCGCATGCACAAGCTGCAACTGCTCGGCGAAGGCCGGGTGCCGTTCTACAACGGCTGCAACCCGCTGGCGCTGGAAGCCTTCGCGGCCGGTGCCAAGGGTTGGTGCACGGCGGCGCCGAACCTGATCCCGCAACTCAACCTGGACTTGTACGAAGCCACGCTGGCGGGGGATCTGGGCAAGGCGCGGGAATTGTTCTACCGCCAGTTGCCGCTGCTGGATTTCATCCTCAACGGTGGTTTGCCGGCGACGATCAAGGCCGGGCTGCGTGACACCGGGCTGGAAGTGGGTGATCCACGCCTGCCGGTGTTCCCGTTGGGCGAGGCCGGGCGCAACCAGTTGCAGGCCATACTCAAAACCCTGAGCTGATTTCAAGGTAAACACCAACCCTGTGGGAGCGAGCTTGCTCCGGGCGGCGATCCGACGATGAGGCCATCAGATCCGACAAAGATGTCGACTGATGAACCGTCATCGCGAGCAAGCTCGCTCCCACAGGTTTTGTGCTGGATTCAAAGTACCGGCAGGGTTTTGTCCTTGATCACCTTGGTCGGTCCATTGGTCTTTACGGCAGCAATGCCTTTGGCGCACGCCGCCTCCGACGAATAAGACTCGCTGCTGCCGATGATCTGGTGATTGGCCGCTTTCAGGTTGAAGTAGGGATGGCCGTCCTTCGTCGTTTTCTTCTCGTAGCGCTCATCCAGCGGACTGTTGCCCTGCACCGCCGCGATACCGTTTTCGGCGGCACTGTGAGAGGTGTACAACTCGCTGGTCAGAATGGTTTCGGCATTCGCCGCTTTCAGCACGAACCTGAACTGGCCGTTGCTGCTTTTGCTCAACTCATACCATCCGGACATGCTGCGTCTCCTTAGCGATGGGTCACAGGGTGATTTTAGTCCCGAGCAACCCCAGGAACCCGGCCAGCCATTTCGGATGCGCGGGCCACGCTGGAGCGGTGGCCAGATTGCCCTGGACATGGCCGTCCGTGACCGGGATATCGATGTAAGTGCCGCCGGCCAGCCGTACTTCCGGGGCACAGGCCGGATAGGCGCTGCACTCGCGTCCTTCGAGAATCCCCGCCGCCGCCAGCAGTTGAGCACCGTGACAGACGGCAGCAATCGGCTTGCCGGCCTTGTCGAAAGCCCTCACCAGTTCCAGGACTTTTTCGTTCAGCCGCAGGTATTCCGGCGCACGACCACCGGGCACCAGCAGTGCGTCGTAATCCTTGGCATCGACCTTGGCGAAATCGAAGTTCAGGGCGAACTGGTGACCGGGCTTTTCGCTGTAAGTCTGATCGCCTTCGAAATCATGAATCGCTGTGCGCACGGTCTTCCCGGCGGCTTTGTCGGGGCACACGGCGTGCACGGTGTGCCCGACCATTTGCAGGGCCTGGAACGGCACCATCACTTCGTAGTCTTCGACGTAATCGCCGACCAGCATCAGAATCTTTTTCGCGGCCATGGACAGGACTCCTCTGGTGAATGCACAGGAGTATTCAAAGTAGTCCAAGGACCGCGATGGCGTTTGCAAACTGTATGGATAACTCTGCGCTCAGCTGTAACAGCCCGGTTGCCGTGGTTTGTGGCTAGATGAATGCACCTCCCTGCCACCTTCGAATCTGGTTGCCATCATGTCTTCGCGCGAAAACACCGGCATGGCCCTGGGCCTGCTCGGCGTTGTGATCTTCAGCCTCACCCTGCCCTTCACCCGCATCGTGGTGCAGGAACTGCACCCGTTGCTCAATGGCCTGGGCCGGGCGTTGTTCGCGGCAATTCCGGCGGCATTGCTGCTGTTGTGGCGACAGGAAAAGTGGCCGACCTGGCAACAGGTCAAAGGCCTGAGCCTGGTGATCGCCGGGGTGATTCTCGGTTTCCCGGTGCTGTCGGCGTGGGCCATGCAAACGCTACCGGCGTCCCACGGTGCGCTGGTCAACGGTTTGCAGCCACTGTGCGTGGCGCTGTACGCCGCGTGGCTGTCCCATGAGCGACCGTCGAAAGCCTTCTGGGCCTGCGCCGCGTTGGGCAGTGCGCTGGTGCTGGGTTACGCGTTGTACACCGGCGCCGGCAGCATTCAGGCCGGTGATTTGCTGATGCTGGGTGCGATTGCAGTGGGCGGTCTGGGTTATGCCGAGGGCGGACGCCTGGCACGGGAAATGGGCGGCTGGCAGGTGATCTGCTGGGCGCTGGTGCTGTCGACGCCGTTGCTGATCGGCCCGGTGCTGTATCTGGCGATTCAGCATCAGGGCGCGGTGTCGACGAAAACCTGGTGGGCCTTCGGTTACGTCGCGCTGTTTTCGCAGTTCCTGGGTTTCTTCGCCTGGTACGCCGGGCTGGCCATGGGCGGCATTGCCCGGGTCAGTCAGATCCAGCTGTTGCAGATCTTCTTCACCATCGCGTTTTCCGCGCTGTTCTTCGGGGAACATGTGGAACCGATCACCTGGCTATTCGCCTGCGGGGTGATCGCGACGGTGATGCTCGGGCGCAAGACCTCGGTGCGCCCGGCGCAACCGGGCACGTTACCGGCCGGGGTTCAGCTCAAGCCTTGAGCGGCAGCAGGCCATCGGCGAGCAGCAGGGTTTCCAGGCAGTGCTCGCTGATCTGGTAGAACGCCTTGAGTTCCTGGATTTTCACCAGCAGTTGAGTCGGGTCCACCGGCTCGGCGCGCTTCACGGCGAGGATCATCTTGTTCTTGTTGGTGTGTTCCAGCGAGATGAACTCGAACACTTTGGTCTCGTAACCGCAGGCTTCGAGGAACAGCGCACGCAGGCTGTCGGTGACCATTTCCGCCTGCTGCCCCAGATGCAAACCGTATTGCAGCATCGGCTTGAGCAGCGCCGGGCTCTGGATTTGCAGGCGAATCTGTTTGTGGCAGCACGGCGAGCACATGATGATCGCTGCGCCGGAACGGATGCCGGTGTGGATCGCGTAGTCGGTGGCGATGTCGCAGGCATGCAGGGCGATCATCACTTCCAGCTCGCTCGGCGCCACGCTGCGCACATCGCCGCATTTGAACACCAGCCCCGGGTGGTCGAGTTTCTGCGCGGCGGTGTTGCACAGCTTGACCATCTCTTCGCGCAATTCGACACCGGTGACTTCGCCCTCGGCCTTCAGCGTGTTGCGCAAATAGTCATGAATGGCGAACGTCAGGTAACCCTTGCCCGAACCGAAATCCGCCACCCGCACCGGTTTGTCCAGGGCCAGCGGCGAGGACGTCAGCGCATGGCTGAAGACTTCGATGAACTTGTTGATCTGTTTCCACTTGCGCGACATCGCCGGGATCAGCTCGTGTTGCGCATTGGTCACGCCCAGATCCTTGAGGAACGGACGGCTCAACTCAAGGAAGCGGTTTTTCTCGCGGTTGTGCTCGGCGGACGGCACTTCACGCAATTGCTGGGGTTTGCTCATGAACAGCGAGCTCTTGCCCTTTTTGCTGTATTCGAGCTGGGCTTCGTCGGTCAACGTGAGCAAATGCGCATTCTTGAACGCCGTCGGCAGCAGCCCGGCAATCGTCGCCACCGCCTCGTCCAGCGGCAGGTTCTTGGTGATGTCGCGGGTCTTGTAGCGATACACGAACGACAGGTTCGGCTGCGCCTTGACCGTCACCGGTTTGATGATGATCCGCTGCAGGTCCGCTTCTTCGCCGACGTACTTGGCCAGCACCAGTTTGATGAAGCCGTTCTGTTCGAGGCTGGTTTGCAGCAGCTCGATGAACCGGGCGTGGTGGTCGGGGGTGGAAACGGCGGTGGCAGACATGCAGAAAACGGCCTCGGACGGGCAAATCGGGAATGGCCGCTAGTTTAGGGGGGATGGCGTTCGAGGGCACGGCTAATTTCCCGAACGGCTTATCCCAACACCACCAACCGATTCGGCAACTCATTCCTCACCTGCGTCACCGGCACATGCACCTTGAGCAATTCGCCGCACGCCTCGATGCAGGTCACGAACCCCTGTAACGTCTGCCCCTGGCGCACCTGCTCGGTAAACGCCGCGACAATCGCATCCCAGCTCTTGTCGTCCAGCCGTCTGGAAATCCCTTCGTCCACCAGAATCTCCACGTACCGCTCCGCCTCGCAGACAAAGATCAGCATGCCGGTGCTGCCCACCGTGTGATGCAGGTTCTGTTCGAGAAACTGCCGCCGCGCCAGGTTCGAGGCGCGCCAGTGCCGGACATGACGTGGAATCAGGTGAGTGGTGACTTTGGGCAGACGAAACACCAGGCACAGCACGACAAAACTGATCCACTGCACCAGCAACAGACTGTGCATGGTCAGCCAGCCGGTCAGGTAATGCAGGACCCCCGGCACCACCAGCGCCAGCAGGCTGGCCCACAGCAACGGAATGTACGCGTAATCATCAGCGCGGGCCGCGAGCACCGTCACCAGTTCGGCGTCGGTGTCGCGCTCGACCCGGGCGATGGCCTCGGCGACCTTGCGTTGTTCGTGTTCAGTCAGTAATGCCATGTCGTGAAGTGCCTGCTCGTTATTGTTATCACCAGCCGCCGGAGGACCCGCCCCCGCCGAAACTGCCACCGCCGCCGCTGAAGCCCCCGCCTCCACCGCCGCCGCCGAATCCACCGCCACCGAAGCCGCCCCCTCCTCCGGAGCCGCCCCGGCCGGCGGGAAGGATACCGAGCATCTGGCAGACAAAAACAGTCAGGATGAACAACATCACCAGAAATACGAAAATTCCCGGATGCCGCGAGACAAAGTCGTCCGAAGGATCGCCGGACGATTCGTACACCGTGGAAGGTTCGTCCAGCGGATTGCCGCCCAGCACCACCAGCATCGCCGCCACGCCGTCGCTGATGCCTTTGCTGTAATTGCCGGCCTTGAACGCCGGCGTGATCACCTGATGGATGATCACCGAACTCTGGGCATCGGTCAGGCGATCTTCCAGCCCGTAGCCGACTTCGATGCGCAACTTGCGCTCGTCCCGGGCGACGATCAGCAAGGCGCCGTTGTTCTTGTCCTTCTGGCCGATGCCCCAGTGCCGGCCGAGTTCGACGCCGTAATCCTCGATGGTGGCGCCTTGCAGGTTCGGCAAGGTCACGACCACAAGCTGCTCGCCGGTCGCCTGCTCGTGAGCCTGCAACTGCTGGCTCAACTGCGCGCGCACCGCCGGCTCGATCATCTGCGCATCGTCCACCACCCGCCCGGTCAGCGCCGGGAAGGTCAACTCGGCCCGGGCGCTGACGGCGAACAGCCACAACATCAGCACCAGGCCCATCTTCAACGCACGCATTGGCATCACCGAGTCAGAACTTCACTTCCGGGGCCTTGTCCGCGCCGGGGCTGGTGGCTTCGAAGGTCTCACGGATCGGCAGGTCGCTGTACATCACGCTGTGCCACAAACGACCGGGAAAGGTGCGGATTTCGGTGTTGTATTTCTGCACCGCCAGAATGAAATCCCGGCGGGCCACGGCGATGCGGTTTTCCGTGCCTTCAAGTTGCGACTGCAGGGCGAGGAAATTCTGGTTGGCCTTGAGATCCGGATAACGTTCGGACACCACCATCAAACGGCTCAAGGCACCGGTCAGCTGATCCTGGGCCTGCTGGAATTGCTTGAGTTTTTCCGGGTTGTCGAGGGTACTGGCATCGACCTGGATCGACGTCGCTTTGGCCCGGGCCTCGACCACCGCCGTCAGCGTGGCCTCCTCGTGTTTGGCATAGCCCTTCACGGTTTCCACCAGGTTGGGGATCAGGTCGGCACGGCGCTGGTACTGGTTCTGCACCTGGCCCCAGGCGGCCTTGGCCTGTTCGTCGAGAGTGGGAATGTTGTTGATGCCGCAGGCGGTCAGCAACGCGGCCAGCACCAGCAAGGTGGCGACCTGCAAACGCGAGCGGTAGACAGGACTGACATTCATCGTTCGGGAGCTCCCTTGCACATTTCATGAATGATCGCGCGTGAAACCTTCTGGACCGGCTCTTGGGGCATAATCGCCCGCGCCACTGGATTGCAGCGGGCCGATGGGCTAAAAAGAGGCCCTGCGCGATCACGTCGCCGAAACTGTCGACGTACATTCGGCTGTCGTTTTTTGAATCAGCACCCGAACAACAATAGTCGCTCCCTAAATTTTGGCTGGCCGGCGTTGTAACGCCGTTTAGGCCCTTGAGAAAACTATTCATGAAGAAGCTGTGTTTGCTGGGCCTGTTCGTCAGCCTGGCCAGTCATCAGGTACTGGCCGCCACGACCCCGGTACCCCTGGAAAACAAGGACGCGTTCATCAGTAACCTGATGAAACAAATGACCCTCGACGAGAAGATCGGCCAGTTGCGCCTGATCAGTATCGGCCCGGAAATGCCCCGCGAGTTGATCCGCAAAGAGATCGCCGCCGGTAACATCGGTGGCACGTTCAACTCGATCACCCGCCCGGAAAACCGTCCGATGCAGGACGCTGCGATGCGCAGCCGCCTGAAGATCCCGATGTTTTTCGCGTACGACGTGATCCACGGTCACCGTACGATTTTCCCGATTCCGCTGGCCCTGGCATCAAGCTGGGACATGGACGCCATCGGCCAGTCCGGGCGCATCGCCGCCAAAGAGGCGGCAGCCGACAGCCTCGACATCACATTCGCGCCGATGGTCGACATTTCCCGCGACCCGCGCTGGGGCCGCAGCTCCGAAGGCTTCGGTGAAGACACCTATCTGACCTCGCGCATCGCCAAAGTCATGGTCAAGGCCTATCAGGGCGACACGCCGAGCGCGGCCGACAGCATCATGGCCAGCGTCAAGCACTTCGCCCTGTACGGCGCGGTCGAGGGTGGTCGCGACTACAACACCGTCGACATGAGTCCGGTGAAGATGTACCAGGATTACCTGCCGCCGTACCGCGCCGCCATCGATGCCGGCGCCGGTGGCGTGATGGTCGCGCTGAACTCGATCAACGGTATCCCGGCCACCGCCAACACCTGGCTGATGAACGACCTGTTGCGCAAGGAGTGGGGCTTCAAGGGTCTCGCGGTCAGCGACCACGGCGCGATCTTCGAGCTGATCAAGCACGGCGTGGCCGCCGACGGTCGCGAAGCGGCGAAGCTGGCGATCAAGGCCGGCATCGACATGAGCATGAACGACACCCTGTACGGCAAAGAACTGCCGGGACTGCTCAAGTCCGGCGAGATCGAACAGAAAGACATCGACAACGCCGTGCGCGAAGTCCTCGCCGCCAAGTACGACATGGGCCTGTTCAAGGACCCGTACCTGCGCATCGGCAAGGCTGAAGACGACCCGGCCGACACCTACGCCGACAGCCGACTGCACCGCGCCGAAGCCCGGGAAGTGGCGCGTCGCAGTCTGGTGCTGCTGAAGAACCAGAACGAAACCCTGCCGCTGAAGAAAACCGCGAAAGTCGCCCTGGTCGGCCCGCTGGCCAAGGCCCCGATCGATATGATGGGCAGCTGGGCCGCCGCCGGTCGTCCGGCTCAATCGGTGACCCTGTTCGACGGCATGAGCAACGTGATCGGCGACAAGTCGAACCTGATCTACGCCCGTGGCGCCAACATCACCAGCGACAAGAAAGTCCTCGATTACCTGAACTTCCTCAACTTCGATGCGCCGGAAGTGGTCGATGACCCGCGTCCGGCCAACGTGCTGATCGACGAAGCGGTGAAAGCCGCCAAGGACGCCGACATTGTGGTGGCGGCCGTGGGCGAATCCCGTGGCATGTCCCACGAATCGTCGAGCCGTACCGACCTGAACATCCCGGAAAACCAGCGTGAGCTGATCCGCGCCCTGAAAGCCACCGGCAAGCCGTTGGTGCTGGTGCTGATGAACGGCCGTCCGCTGACGATCCTTCAGGAAAAAGAACAGGCTGACGCGATCCTGGAAACCTGGTTCAGCGGCACCGAGGGCGGCAACGCCATCGCCGACGTGCTGTTCGGTGACTACAACCCGTCGGGCAAACTGCCGGTGACCTTCCCGCGCTCCGTGGGCCAGATCCCGACCTACTACAACCACCTGAGCATTGGCCGGCCGTTCACGCCGGGCAAACCGGGCAACTACACCTCGCAGTATTTCGATGACACCACCGGGCCGCTGTTCCCGTTCGGTTTCGGCCTGAGCTACACCGATTTCGCCCTGAGCGACATGGCGCTGTCGTCGACCACCCTGAACGCCACCGGCAAGCTCGACGCCAGTGTCACGGTGAAAAACACCGGCAAGCGTGACGGCGAAACCGTGGTGCAGCTGTACATCCAGGACGTCACCGGTTCGATGATCCGTCCGGTCAAGGAGCTGAAGAACTTCCAGAAAATCATGCTCAAGGCGGGCGAACAGAAGGTCGTGCACTTCACCATCAGCGAAGATGACCTGAAGTTCTACAACGCCCAGCTCAAGTACGCGGCCGAGCCTGGCAAGTTCAACGTGCAGATCGGCCTGGACTCCCAGGACGTGACGCAGCAGAGCTTTGAATTGCTGTAACAGTAGTCACACTGCAAAACCTGTGGGAGCGAGCTTGCTCCCACAGTTGTTTTGGGGCAGCGACTAGCCGCGTCTGTCCAGCAAGTTGACCACCACCCGATCCACCCACCCCCAGATCCGCTGCTTCACCCGCCGCCACAGCGGCCGGCGCTGCCATTCCTCCAGACTCACCTGCTGACTCAGGCCAAAGTCCTTCTCGAAACTCGCCACCACCGCTGCCGTCAATGACGGATCCAGCGCCTCCAGGTTCGCCTCAAGATTGAAGCGCAGATTCCAGTGGTCGAAGTTGCACGAACCGATGCTCACCCAATCGTCCACCAGCACCATTTTCAGGTGCAGGAAACACGGCTGGTATTCGAAGATCTTCACCCCGGCCTTGAGCAGGCGCGGGTAGTAGCGATGCCCGGCGTAACGCACCGACGGGTGATCGGTGCGCGGCCCGGTCAACAGCAGGCGCACGTCGAGGCCACGGACGGCGGCCTTGCGCAGGGAGCGGCGGATTTTCCAGGTCGGCAGGAAGTACGGCGTGGCCAGCCAGATGCGTTTCTGGCCGCTGTTCAGGGCACGAAACAGCGATTGCAGAATATCGCGATGCTGACGGGCATCGGCATAGGCCACACGGCCCATGCCCTCGCCCGTATCGGGTACGCGCGGCAATCGCGGCAGGCCGAAATTCGCGTGAGGCTTCCAGGCGCGGCGGTGGCGGTTGGCAATCCATTGGCGGTCGAACAGCAGTTGCCAGTCGAGCACCAGGGGGCCGGTGATGTGCACCATCACTTCGTGCCATTCGCTGGTGTCGTGGCCCGGCTGCCAGAACTCGTCGGTGAGCCCGGTGCCGCCGACCACCGCCAGACGCTGATCGACCAGCAGCAGCTTGCGGTGATCGCGATAGAAATTGCCGACCCAGCGCCGCCAGCTCAAGCGATTGTAGAAACGCAGTTCGACCCCGGCGAGGGTCAGGCGCTGACGCAAGGTCAGGGTGAGCGCGAGACTGCCGTAATCATCGAACAGGCAACGCACCCGCACGCCCCGCTCGGCCGCCAGCACCAGCGCCTGAATCACGGTTTCGGCGCAGGCGCCGGCCTCCACCAGATACAGCTCCAGTTCGATCTGCTCGCGAGCGCTGGCGATTTCCTCCAGCATGCGCGGGAAAAATTGCGGACCATCGATCAACAGTTCGAAGCGATTGCCGTCCCGCCACGGGAACACTGCGCCGCGCATGTCAGCGCGCCGTGAAGATCAGCACCGCACCCACCGGCACCGACAGACTGATGGCCGACAGGCCGGCCATGTTGCGCAGGTTTTCCAGGCCCGGCAGCAGATCGAAATCCTCGGCGCTGATCACCAGCGGCTCCAGGGTCACCACTTGAAAGCGTCGGTCATCGAGGCGCGTGGCGAGCAGTTCGGCGGGGTATTCGTGTTGCTTGCCGTGCAGGTTGACGGTCAGCGGCAGGCGCAATTCAAGCTGCGCGCCGGGGGCCAGATCGTTGATCGGGCGCAGGTCGATTTGCGTGGTGATGGTCGCTTCGGGGAATTGCTCGATCTGGAACAGCTCCTTGCGCATGCGCTCGTCGCGCAGTGGAATGCCGCTGTTGATCGAATCCAGCTCGACCTCGACTTCGGCGCGGCCATCGGGATCGACCTTGCCGTGCAACACCAGAAAGCGCTGCACCTCGGAAATATTGGCGTTTTTCGTGCTGACGAACGACAGCCGCGATGACTCGCCGTCCAGATACCAGTTGGCCTGGGCCGGCAGCGCGGCGGCGCCCAGCAACAGGCCGGCGAAGGCGTTGCACAGAGAACGGTTGAACATTGAAGACTCGTGGGGCCGATAAACCTGCACGAACCTTAACTGCCTGAAGCCGGGATGCAAACCGGTAGTTGATTTTGCGGATCAGGGCTTGAGGCGACAGCCCTGACGTTCGCCCTGCCATTGGGCGCTGTTGCTACGGCCCATGCCACTGGCGCTGACGAGTTTTTGCGTGCTGTCATCGGTCAATTCGCTGGGCAACCACTGTTTGACGTAGCCCCGACAGTATTCGGCGTCGTTGTGCATCACGTAGCGGCACGAGCAGTATTCCTTGGCGGTGTAGGCACTGATGATGTCGGGGAAGGCCCACAGGTTTTCCCGTTCATGCCAGCCCCAGCCCAGCAGTACGACCAGCAGCACCAGCAGGATGCGTCTGAACAGTTTCATGGCCGCACCGCCGCGAGCACGCGCTTGAGCAATTCGTTGTGGCGATAGCTGCCATCGCGGTCATCGCCGTAGCGCACGATCACCAGTTTTTCGCTCGGGATCACGTACAGCGCCTGGCCCCAATGGCCGAGGGCGGCGAAGGTGTCGGGCGGCGCGTCGGGCCACGGCGAGGCGGCGCCGTCCGCCGGACGATTGAGCCACCAGTGGCCGCCGGGTACGGCTTCGTCCTGATGGGCCTTGTATCCGGCGAAGGGCTGGCGGTTGAAGGCGACCCAATCCTTGGGCAACAACTGCCGGTCGTTCCAGCGTCCGTCCCGTTCCATCAGCAGGCCGATTCGCGCCAGATCCCGGGCCGTCAGGTAAGCATAGGAAGACGCGACGAAAGTGACCGTGGCATCGGTTTCCCAGGTAGCGTGGCGGATGCCCAACGGATCGAAAAGCGCTGTCCATGGATAGTCCGGATAGCGCTGCGGGCCGACGATGGTTTTCAGTGCCGCCGCCAACAGATTGCTGTCGCCGCTGGAGTAGCGGAACGCCTGACCCGCTGGCGCGTAGCTGTCGTGATGGGCAGTGAAGGCGGCCATGTCGCGATGACCACGGGTGTAGAGCATCGCCACCACCGAGGATTTCAGCGGGGCGTATTCGTAGTCTTCCTGCCAGTCGATGCCCGAGGCCCAGTGCAGCAGATCCTGGATTTTGATGGCCGGGTGTTTTTCCAGCACCGGGTAAAACTTCGCCGCCGGATCATCGAGCTTGAACAAGCCTTCGCCGTAGGCCACGCCAAACACCGTGGCCATCAGGCTTTTGCTGATGGACCAGGTCAGGTGCGGGGTGTCGGCGGTGGTCGCGGCGGCGTAGCGTTCGTAGATGAGCTGGCCGTCGCGGATCACCAGCAAGGCATCGGTGCGGATGCCCTTTCGGGTGTTGTCGTCGCGGCTCGGGAAGGCATAAGCCTCCAGTGCCTCGACGGCCGGGCCGGCGATTTTCGGACCGGTCGGCCACTGCTCATCGGCCATTGCTCGGCCTGAACCGTGAAGCTGATCAGCAGCAGAAACAGGGACAGGCCTTTGAACATGGTGACGGCTCTGGGAATGAACCTGCCAAGACTAGCCGGCGTTCATGACAGATGTGTTTTGGCTGGCTGCCAACGCCTTGGCCAGTCGTTTGGCCCGTGCGCCTGCTGCCAGTTGCATCAGTGCCTGGTCGCGCTGCCACATCGCGGCCCATTCAGGATGACTGTCGCGCAATGCCTGATCGACTTCCGGTTTGAGCCCGTCGAACTGGGCAAACAAGCCACCGAGCAACACATGCCCGGCGGGATTGTTCGGCGGCTGGCGACTGACTTCCGCACAACCGGCCAATAGCGCCAGCAAGCGCAATTGCAGCGGCTGCGGCCAACCGCTGTCCTGACCGACGCCGTACAGCCATGCGGTCATTGCGCTCAACACGTAAACATCTTCAAGGGTGCGGAACGGTTTGACGTAAGCGTCCCAACCGTCCCCGGCGAGCAGCTCGCACTGGGCGTCGTCGAGGTGCAAGCGGCCATGGCTGATGTCCGGCATCAACGGCAACGCCGGGAGTTTTTCCACACGCACGCCGGATTCGCCGGGGTACACCACCGCCAGACTCAGGCGCGGTGATTCGCCGGGTTGCTCACTGCGGGCAGCGATCAACAGCCAGTCCGCCGCATCGCCTGCGGTAACGAAATCCTTTTGCCCGGTGAGACGCAAATCCGTGAGCCGGGTCTGCATGTCCGCCGGGCGCAAGCTGCGCTGTTCGGTCGCACACAACGCTCCCAGGCTCAGTGGCGCGCTCGGCCAGAGCATGCGCAACGCTGCCTGATAGCCCACCAGAAAAGCCAGCCCCGGCGTCGCCATCCGCCGCCCTCCCGCCACCGCCAGTTCGAACGGCGTGACGCTGCCCAGTTGATGCAACAGCGTGGCGAAACCCTCCGCCAGATCGGCAACGGCGGGCAGGCGTTCGCGACATTCAAGCAGGGTCGACCAGGTCATCAGAGGCTCCTCGTGGGCTGTCATATAAGCATCACCAAACATTCATGGCGATGACACCGGGGCTACATAGCCTGACTTTGCACAACACAGCTGCATAAAGAAAGTCGATCGGCTGTAACCCACGACGGGTTAAAGGCCCGTACGGAGATTCAAATGACTCAGATCGCCCGCATCAGCGACACCGGCAATGAACGCCGCCTGCAAGCCGAACGCCTGATCGGCGCCGAGGCCTTGCAGCAAGCCCAGGCCTTGCGTTTCAACGTGTTCAGCGGCGAGTTCAACGCCAAGCTGAAAGGCGCGGAACTGGGTCTGGACATGGATGACTATGATGTTCACTGCAGCCACATCGGCGTGCGTGACCTGAACACCGGCCGCCTGGTGGCGACCACTCGTTTGCTCGATCACACCGCCGCCAGCAGCCTGGGCAAGTTCTACAGCGAAGAAGAATTCAGCCTGCACGGCCTCGCCGGTCTGCAAGGCCCGATTCTGGAAATCGGCCGCACCTGCGTCGACCCGGCCTACCGCAACGGCGGCACCATCGCCGTACTCTGGGGCGAACTGGCCGAAGTCCTCAATCAGGGCGGCTACAGCTACCTGATGGGTTGCGCGAGCATCCCGATGCAGGACGGCGGCGTACAGGCCCACGCGATCATGCAGCGCCTGCGCGAACGTTATCTGTGCACCGAACACCTGCGCGCCGAACCGAAGAATCCGCTGCCAACGCTGGATCTTCCTTCGAACGTGATCGCCGAAATGCCACCGCTGCTCAAGGCCTACATGCGCCTGGGCGCGAAGATCTGCGGCGAGCCGTGCTGGGACGAAGACTTCCAGGTCGCCGACGTGTTCATCCTGCTCAAGCGCGACGAACTCTGCCCGCGCTACGCCAAGCACTTCAAGGCGGCCGTGTGATGAGCCGGCTGCGGGTGTACGCGCGGATTGCGCGGGTGCTGCTGGTGGTGACGCTGGGCCTGAGCATGGCCAGTGTCTTCGGGGTTTTCGAACGTCTGGGTCTGGCTCATTCGATGCAACGCCGGCAGCGCTGGTCGCGGTTTTTCATGGCGCGTCTGAGCAATGCCCTGCCCTTTCGCGTAACCGTCCACGGCGACTTGCCGAAGCAGCCGATGCTGTGGGTCAGCAACCATGTGTCGTGGACTGACATTCCGCTGCTCGGCATGCTCACGCCGCTGTCGTTTCTGTCCAAGGCCGAAGTGCGCACCTGGCCGGTGGCCGGCTGGCTGGCGGCAAAGGCCGGCAGCCTGTTCATCCGTCGCGGTTCGGGCGACAGCCAGTTGATCCGCAAGCAGATGACCCGTCACCTGCAAACCGATCATCCGCTGCTGATGTTCCCGGAAGGCACCACCACCGACGGTCGCTCGCTGCGTACCTTTCATGGTCGCCTGCTGTCGGCGGCGATTGATTCGGAAGTGATGCTGCAACCGGTGGCAATCCGTTATCTGCGTGACGGCGAGATCGACACGCTGGCACCGTTCATTGGCGACGATGATCTGCTGTCACACCTGATGCGTCTGTTCAGCAACGATTGCGGCGAGGTGGAAGTTCACCTGCTCAAGCCGATTGCCTGTCAGGGCCGGGAACGCGCTGCACTGGCGTACGAAGCCCAGCAAGCGGTGCAGAAAGCATTGTTCGGCGAGGTGGCCAAACCGGCCGAACCGCGTCGTGCAGGCGAGCTGATCGCTGCCTGATCGTCCTCATCTGCCTACAGCTGCCGGCCTGCAAAGTCCTGCAGCTGTGGGTAGAACAAACGAAAGTCATCACTGAGCGGTTCATACAGACGCCGCAGTTCCTGCATCGCCCCCGCCAGTTCTTCGGGTTTGCTCAGGCGCCGGGAAATCCCGCGCAGCACCTGTTCCAGCACTTCGAATTCCTGATACGAACCCAACCAGTCATTGGCCACCATGTGCGGGGCGATCTTCGCCAGGCGCTCGGGCAATTGCCGCTCGCTGGTCAGCACGCGGTAAACGTCGGTGGTGAATTGCCCCAACGGCCGGTCGGCGTACAACGCCCAATCGCGGGCCAGGCAATGGTCGAAGAACACGTCGAGGACGATGCCGGCATAACGGCGGCGGGTCGTGGAAAACCGCGCCAGTGAAGCGTCGACCAACGGGTGGCGATCGGTGAACACATCGATCTGACGATGCAGGGCAATCGCCGCTTCGATCTCTGGGTCGAACTGCCCTTGCAGCCGTCCCTTGACGAAATCGCCATACAGACTGCCGAGCAGTTGACCGGGGCGCTGGCCACCGAGGTGCAAATGTGCGAGATAGTTCATGGGCGCAGCTTAGCACCGCGCCCGCGTTTGTTTACACCTCACATATCGTTATAACCCGATATACCGATTTATGCGGTCGTCAGATCGAATTCATATTGGTATATCGCGAAATACCGATTTAAAGTTCGCCTCATCGCGATATAGCGCTACACACATCACGAGCAACCAGCCATGAACATTGACCTCGACGAAATAATAAAAGCCCTGGCACACCCAGTACGGCGAGACATCCTCAACTGGCTGAAAGACCCGAAAGCCCAGTTTCCGGAACAGATCCACAACCACGAGTACGGCATCTGCGCCGGGCAGATCGACCAACGCTGCGGCCTGTCGCAATCGACCGTCTCCGCCCACCTGGCCACCCTGCAACGGGCCGGGCTGATCAGCAGCCAGAAGGCCGGTCAGTGGCACTTTTTCAAACGCAACGAGGACGTGATCCAGGCGTTCCTCAGCACCCTCAGTAAAGAGCTCTGACCCTTAACGTCAGCCAGCCGAAAAGGACTAAATGATGCCCCTCTCGCTCCTCATACTCGCCCTGAGCGCCTTCGCCATCGGCACCACGGAATTCGTCATCATGGGCCTGTTACCCGATGTGGCGGCGGATCTCGGCGTGTCGATCCCCGGCGCCGGCTGGCTGGTGACCGGTTACGCCCTGGGCGTGGCCATCGGTGCACCGTTCATGGCGATGGCCACCGCCAAACTGCCGCGCAAGGCTGCACTGGTGGCGTTGATGGGCATCTTCATTATCGGCAACCTGCTCTGCGCCATCGCCACTGACTACGAGGTGCTGATGTTCGCCCGAGTGGTCACCGCCCTGTGCCACGGTGCGTTCTTCGGCATCGGTTCGGTGGTCGCGGCCAACCTGGTGGCGCCGAACAAACGCGCTTCGGCCGTGGCCCTGATGTTCACCGGCCTGACCCTCGCCAACGTGCTGGGTGTGCCGCTGGGCACCGCACTCGGTCAGGAAGCCGGCTGGCGTTCGACCTTCTGGGCAGTGACCGTGATTGGTGTGATCGCGCTGATCGGCCTGATCCGCTTCCTGCCGGCCAAGCGTGACGAAGAAAAACTCGACATGCGCGCCGAACTGGCTGCGCTCAAGGGCGCCGGGATCTGGCTGTCGCTGAGCATGACTGCACTGTTCGCTGCGTCGGTATTCACCCTGTTCACCTATGTCGCGCCGCTGCTGGGCGATGTCACCGGCGTCTCGCCCCGTGGCGTGACCTGGACCCTGATGTTGATCGGCCTGGGCCTGACCGTCGGCAACATCATCGGCGGCAAGATGGCCGACAAAGGCCTGGCCGCGACGCTGATCGGCGTGTTCATCGCCATGGCCGTGACCTCCACCGTCCTGACCTGGACCAGCGTCGCGCTGATCCCCACCGAAATCACCCTGTTCCTCTGGGCCACCGCGTGTTTCGCCGCCGTGCCTGCCCTGCAAGTGAACGTCGTGACCTACGGCCAGGCCGCACCGAACCTGGTGTCGACCCTGAACATCGGCGCCTTCAACGTCGGCAACGCCTTGGGCGCCTGGGTCGGCGGCAGCGTCATCGCCCACGGCTACGGCCTGACCAGCGTGCCTCTTGCTGCCGCAGCACTCGCGATCCTCGCCCTGCTGGTCACCCTGATCACATTCCGCCGGAACGGTAATCCCGAGCTGGCCACCGCTAACTGATTCACTCACTTACTTCACGAGGGTTGTATCTCATGGCAACAATTTTCGATCCGATCAAACTGGGCGACCTCGAGCTGTCCAACCGCATCATCATGGCGCCGCTGACCCGCTGCCGCGCCGACGAAGGCCGCGTACCGAACGCGCTGATGGCCGAGTACTACGTACAACGCGCCTCCGCCGGCCTGATCCTCAGCGAAGCCACCTCGGTGACCCCGATGGGCGTCGGCTACCCGGACACCCCGGGCATCTGGTCCAACGATCAGGTGCGCGGCTGGACCAACGTGACCAAGGCTGTTCACGCCGCCGGCGGCAAGATCGTCCTGCAACTGTGGCACGTCGGGCGGATTTCCCACCCGTCGTACCTGAACGGCGAAACCCCGGTTGCACCGAGCGCCATCCAGCCTAAAGGCCACGTCAGCCTGGTTCGCCCTCTGGCCGACTTCCCGACCCCACGCGCGCTGGAAACCGCTGAAATCGCCGACATCGTCGACGCCTACCGCGTCGGTGCGGAAAACGCCAAGGCCGCCGGTTTTGACGGCGTGGAAATCCACGGCGCCAACGGCTACCTGCTCGACCAGTTCCTGCAAAGCAGCACCAACCAGCGCACCGACAACTACGGCGGCTCCCTGGAAAACCGTGCCCGCCTGCTGCTGGAAGTGACCGACGCCGCCATCGAAGTCTGGGGCGCCGGCCGTGTCGGTGTACACCTGGCACCACGTGCCGACTCCCATGACATGGGCGACGACAACCTGGCCGAGACCTTCACCTACGTCGCCCGCGAACTGGGCAAGCGTGGCATCGCCTTCATCTGCTCCCGCGAGAAAGAAGGTGCCGACAGCCTCGGCCCGCAACTGAAAGAAGCCTTCGGCGGCGCGTACATCGCCAACGAGCGCTTCACCAAGGACAGCGCCAACGCGTGGCTGGCCGAGGGCAAGGCTGACGCCGTGGCATTCGGCATCCCGTTCATCGCCAACCCGGATCTGCCGGCCCGTCTGAAGGCCGACGCGCCGCTGAACCAGCCGCACCCGGAAACCTTCTACGGCAAAGGCGCAGTTGGTTACCTCGACTACCCGACGCTGTAAATCGCAGCGCAGAAACGCAAAAAGCCCCCGACTCGTGAGAGCCGGGGGCTTTTTATTGGGCGCGGGGTTCGCGAATCGCTCACAGGTTTGACACAAAATCCCTACAAAATACGTAGTTCGCTACGTATCAACTCGATGGGTTGAGGTATATAAAAGCAATCCACTGCGGCGAGGCGAACGAACAGGGATCTTCATCCGCCTCCTTCGTTGACATAACCTGATCCAATTACGCATTTTGTTTCATTTGCGCAGGCTGGGGCTCCAGCGCAGCATATCCAGCCCTGTATCGACCCAGCGCTCGGCTTCGGCGTACAGCTCGAAGCTGTCCGGGGCCAGCAGCCACTGATACAGGATGCCATCGATAAAGGCGTGAATGCTGATGGCAGCGCGGGCGGTGTCGAGGTCCGCCGGCAGTTGCCCACGATTGACCGCATTACTCAATGTCAGCGCGATCCGCACATTGCAATCGAGGCTGGCGGTCCGGCGCTGTTGGCGCAGGTCGCACATTTCATCGGTGAACTCGCACTTATGAAACAGAATTTCGTTGATACGCCGGGTCTTCGGGTCCAGCGCAACTTGATGAAACAAATGAATCAGCAGCTTGCGCATGCAGCCCAGCGGGTCGGGTTCGTCCTCGCTTTCGCTGGCCTTGGCCAGTTCATCCAGCGGCTCGTGCAGCGTATGGAGCATCGCCTGCAGCAAATCGGCCTTGTTGCTGAAGTGCCAATAGATGGCACCCCGCGTCACGCCGGCCAGGCTCGCGATATCGGAGAGCGTGGTGCGGGCCACTCCCCTCTCGAAGAAAGCTTTTTCGGCGGCTTCCAGAATCTGGCTTCGCGTTTCCTGAGCTTCCTCTTTGGTGCGACGAACCATGGCAGTAAAACCTCAAACAGGATGTTTCAGGGATGGCTGAATATCCGCTGAATAAAAAGGGGTGGATCTCTCGCGGATCGACTCCCCCGGCCTACAATTTCAGACCTTGCCACGACCTTTGTAACCGGTTGGGTACGCAGCCAAGGTGTTTACAAACAACCATGAACGTAAGTATATTCCTTAGCAAGCTACTTATCCACCCGGTAACCTTTTTTTACCCTTCCACACTTCTTGTGCGCTTTTCGCGCGCCTGACCCGAGGATCTTCATGCAATTCAAGCCAGCTGTTACCGCTCTGGTCACTGCCGTCGCCCTGGCATCGCTGCTCAGCGGATGTAAAAAGGAAGAGGCGGCTCCCGCCGCACCACCTCCTCAGGTCGGCGTCGTCACCCTGCAACCACAAGCCTTTACCCTG
This sequence comes from Pseudomonas sp. R43(2017), assembly GCF_002112345.1. Lineage (NCBI taxonomy): Bacteria > Pseudomonadati > Pseudomonadota > Gammaproteobacteria > Pseudomonadales > Pseudomonadaceae > Pseudomonas > Pseudomonas sp. R43(2017). The sequence continues at coordinate 240,803 of NZ_NEHJ01000003.1, read as the reverse complement.
ACGTCGGAACTTCCGGGCCGCACCAGTGCGTTCCGCATCGCTGAAGTCCGTCCGCAGGTCAACGGCATCATTCTCAAGCGTCTGTTCAAGGAAGGCGGCGATGTCAAAGCCGGCCAGCAGCTGTATCAGATCGATCCGTCGGTCTATGAAGCGACCCTGAAAAGCGCCGAAGCCAACCTGCGTTCGACCAAGTCGATCTCCGACCGCTACAAGCAACTGGTCGACGAGCAGGCCGTGAGCCGCCAGGAATACGACACGGCCGTGTCCAACCGCCTGCAATCGGAAGCCTCGCTGCAGAGCGCGCAGATCAACGTGCGTTACACCAAGGTCTACGCACCGATCTCCGGGCGTATCGGTCGCTCTTCGGTGACCGAAGGCGCGCTGGTCAGCAGCGGTCAGGCCGATGCGATGGCGACCATCCAGCAACTGGACCCGATCTACGTCGACGTTACCCAGTCCTCGGTCGAACTGCTGGAGCTGCGCCGTGAACTGGAAAGCGGTCGCCTGCAGAAGGCTGGCGACAACGCCGCTGCGGTCAAACTGACCCTGGAAGACGGCAGCCAGTACAAGCTCGACGGTAAGCTGGAATTCTCCGAAGTGTCGGTCGACCCGACCACCGGCTCCGTGACCCTGCGCGCCGTGTTCCCTAACCCGGATCACACCCTGTTGCCAGGCATGTTCGTGCGCGCCCAGCTGCAGGCCGGTGTCAACGCCGCCGCCATCCTGGCGCCGCAACAAGGCGTGACCCGTGACCTCAAGGGCACCCCGACCGCTCTGGTCGTCGGTGCGGACAATAAGGTCGAGCTGCGTCAGCTCAAGGCCAGCCGCACCGTCGGCAGCCAGTGGCTGATCGAAGACGGCCTGAAAGCCGGCGATCGCCTGATCACCGAAGGGCTGCAATTCGTGCGTCCGGGTGTTCAGGTCAATCCGACCGAAGCGACCAACGTAGCCAAGAACCCGGCACCCGCCAAGGCAGCTGACAAAGCCTACGGCGGCAAAGGGGAGTAACTCATGTCGAAATTTTTTATCGACCGTCCGATTTTCGCCTGGGTAATTGCCCTGGTGATCATGCTGGTCGGGGCTCTATCGATCCTCAAGTTGCCGATCAACCAGTACCCGAGCATTGCGCCACCGGCCATTGCGATTTCCGTGACCTACCCGGGTGCTTCGGCACAGACGGTCCAGGACACCGTGGTCCAGGTGATCGAGCAACAGCTCAACGGTATCGACAACCTGCGTTATGTGTCGTCGGAAAGTAACTCCGACGGCAGCATGACCATCACCGCGACCTTCGAGCAAGGCACCAACTCCGACACCGCGCAGGTTCAGGTCCAGAACAAGCTGAACCTGGCCACCCCGCTGTTGCCGCAGGAAGTGCAGCAACAGGGTATCCGCGTGACCAAGGCAGTGAAGAACTTCCTGCTGGTGATCGGCGTGGTTTCCAGTGACGGCAGCATGTCCAAGGACGACCTGTCCAACTACATCGTGTCGAACATGCAGGACCCGATCTCCCGGACCGCCGGTGTCGGTGACTTCCAGGTCTTCGGTGCCCAGTACGCAATGCGCATCTGGCTCGACCCGGCCAAGCTGAACAAGTACAACCTGACCCCGGCCGATGTCAGCGCCGCGATCTCGGCGCAGAACGTACAGATCTCCTCCGGTCAGCTCGGTGGTCTGCCGGCGCTGCCAGGCCAGCAACTGAACGCCACGATCATCGGCAAGACCCGTCTGCAGACGGCCGAGCAGTTCAAGGCGATTCTGCTTAAGGTCAACCAGGATGGTTCGCAAGTGCGTGTCGGCGATGTCGCCGACGTTGGTCTGGGTGGTGAAAACTCCACCATCTCGGCCCAGTTCAACGGCAAACCGTCTTCCGGTCTGGCGGTAAAACTGGCCAACGGCGCCAACGCCCTCGACACCGCCAAAGCCCTGCGCAAGACGATTGATGAACTCAAGCCGTTCTTCCCGCCAGGCATGGAAGTGGTGTTCCCGTACGACACCACCCCGGTGGTGACCGAATCGATCAAGGGTGTGGTTGAAACCCTGGTCGAAGCGATCGCGCTGGTGTTCCTGGTGATGTTCCTGTTCCTGCAGAACTTCCGCGCCACCGTCATCACCACGATGACCGTGCCGGTGGTATTGCTCGGTACGTTCGGCATCCTCGCGGCCGCCGGTTTCAGCATCAACACCCTGACCATGTTCGGTATGGTGCTGGCCATCGGCTTGCTGGTGGACGACGCCATCGTCGTGGTGGAAAACGTCGAGCGGGTGATGGCCGAAGAAGGCCTGTCACCGAAGGAAGCGACCAAGAAGTCCATGGGCCAGATCCAGGGCGCACTGGTCGGTATCGCCCTCGTACTGTCGGCGGTACTGCTGCCGATGGCGTTCTTCAGCGGCTCCACCGGTGTGATCTACCGTCAGTTCTCGATCACCATCGTCTCGGCCATGGCCCTGTCGGTAATGGTTGCACTGATCTTCACCCCGGCGCTCTGCGCAACCATGCTCAAGGCGATTCCGAAAGGCGAGCACGGCACGCCGAAAAAAGGTTTCTTCGGCTGGTTCAACCGCAACTTCGACCGCAGCGTGCGCAGCTACGAGCGCGGTGTCGGCAACATCCTGCAGCGCAAGGCGCCGTACCTGTTGGCCTACCTGTTGATCGTGGTCGGCATGATCTGGCTGTTCACCCGCATTCCGACGGCGTTCCTGCCGGAAGAAGACCAGGGTGTACTGTTCGCCCAGGTGCAGACTCCGGCCGGTTCCAGTGCCGAGCGCACTCAGGTGGTGATCGACGAAATGCGTTCCTACCTGCTGGATAAAGAATCCAGTTCGGTAGCCTCGGTATTCACCGTGAACGGCTTCAACTTCGCCGGCCGCGGTCAGAGCTCGGGTTTGGCGTTCATCATGCTCAAGCCATGGCACGAGCGTGGTGCGAACGACAGCGTATTTGCCCTGGCTCAGCGTGCCCAGCAACACTTCTTCAGTTTCCGCGACGCGATGGTGTTTGCCTTTGCTCCGCCGGCCGTACTGGAGTTGGGTAACGCCACCGGTTTCGACGTGTTCCTGCAAGACCGCGCCGGTATCGGTCACGACAAGCTGATGGAAGCCCGTAACCAGTTCCTCGGCATGGCCGCGAAGAGCAAGGTGCTCTACCAGGTGCGTCCGAACGGTCTGAACGACGAGCCGCAATACCACCTGGAAATCGACGACGAGAAGGCCCGTGCCCTGGGCTTGAGCCTGTCCGACATCAACAGCACCCTGTCGATCTCCTTCGGTAGTAGCTACGTCAACGACTTCATCGACCGTGGCCGTGTGAAGAAGGTGTACGTGCAAGGTCAGGCCGGTGCTCGCATGAGCCCTGAAGACCTGAAGAAGTGGTACGTGCGCAACAGCGCCGGCACCATGGTTCCGTTCTCCGCGTTCGCCAAGGGCGAGTGGATCTACGGTTCGCCGAAACTGGCGCGTTACAACGGTGTAGAAGCGATGGAGATCCTCGGTTCTCCGGCGCCGGGTTACTCCACCGGTGAAGCGATGGCCGAAGTCGAAGCGATCGCCGCCAAGCTGCCGCCAGGTGTCGGTATCTCCTGGACCGGCCTGTCCTACGAGGAACGTCTGTCCGGCTCGCAAGCGCCAGCGCTGTACGCTCTTTCGTTGCTGATGGTGTTCCTGTGTCTGGCGGCGCTGTATGAAAGCTGGTCGATCCCGATCGCGGTCATGCTCGTGGTGCCACTGGGGATCATCGGTGCACTGATGGCCACCAGCCTGCGCGGTCTGTCGAACGACGTGTACTTCCAGGTGGGACTGTTGACGACCATCGGTCTGGCGGCTAAAAACGCCATTCTGATCGTCGAGTTCGCCAAGGAGCTGCACGAGCAAGGGCGCAGTCTGCGCGATGCGGCGATCGAAGCCTGCCGCATGCGTCTGCGACCGATCATCATGACCTCGCTGGCGTTCGTCCTCGGTGTAGTACCGTTGGCCATCTCCACCGGCGCCGGCTCGGGCAGTCAACACGCGATCGGTACTGGCGTGATTGGCGGTATGCTCACGGCCACGATCCTGGCGATCTTCTGGGTCCCACTGTTCTTCGTCACTGTGTCGTCCATGGGTCAGCGCAAAATCGCTGGCGAGGATGACACCAAAGAAACTCCTAAAGAGGCTGGCCAATGAGCAAGTCGCTACTCTCCATCGCAGTCGCCGCCTTCGTGCTGAGCGGTTGCTCGCTGATACCGGATTATCAGCAGCCTGAAGCACCGGTGGCCGCGCAATTCCCGCAGGGCCCGGCGTACTCGCCGGCCCAGGCACCGGCGCAGGCCGCTGCCGAACAGGGTTGGAAGCAGTTTTTCCATGACCCTGCCCTGCAACAGCTGATCCAGGTTGCCCTGGAAAACAACCGCGACCTGCGCGTCGCGGCGCTGAACATCGACGCCTACGCGGCTCAATACCGCATCCAGCGTGCCGATCTGTTCCCGGCGGTTTCGGCCAATGCCAGCGGCAGCCGTCAGCGGGTTCCGGCCCGTGCATCGCAGACCGGTGAAGCGAACATCACCAGTTCCTACACTGCTACCGTCGGCATCAGCGCCTACGAGCTCGACCTGTTCGGTCGGGTTCGCAGCCTGAGCGAGCAAGCGCTGCAACAATACTTCGCCACCGAAGAAGCGCGCCGCAGCACCCAGATCAGCCTGGTGGCCAGCGTGGCCAACGCCTACCTGACCTGGCAGGCCGACAAGGAACTGCTGAAGCTGACTCAAGACACCCTCGGTGCCTTCGAGGAAAGCTACAAGCTGACCAGCCGCAGCAACGAAGTCGGTGTGGCCTCGGCACTGGACCTGGCGCAGTCACGCACTTCGGTCGAGAACGCCCGTGCCCAACTGGCGCGTTACACCCGCCAGGTGGCCCAGGACGAAAACAGCCTGACCCTGCTGCTCGGTACTGGCGTGCCGGCCAACCTGCAAGCGGCCAAACCGCTGTCGGATGACCTGCTCAGCGATGTGCCGGCCGGTCTGCCGTCGGATCTGCTGCAACGTCGTCCGGACATCCTTCAGGCCGAATACAACCTGAAGGCGGCCAACGCCAACATCGGCGCCGCCCGTGCAGCGTTCTTCCCGAGCATCAGCCTGACCGCCAACGCGGGCAGCCTGAGCCCGGACCTGTCCGGCCTGTTCAAGGGCGGTTCGGGCACCTGGCTGTTCCAGCCGCAGATCAACCTGCCGATCTTCAACGCCGGCAGCCTGCGCGCCAGCCTCGACTACGCCAAGATCCAGAAGGACATTGGCGTGGCGAACTACGAGAAGTCCATTCAAACGGCCTTCCAGGAAGTCGCCGACGGCCTGGCCGCACGCCAGACCTACACCGAGCAGCTGCAGGCCCAGCGTGATTTCGTCGCCGCGAACCAGGACTACTACCGTCTGGCCGAGCGTCGCTATCGCATCGGCGTCGACAGCAACCTGACCTTCCTCGATGCCCAGCGTCAGCTGTTCAGCGCCCAACAGGCCCTGATCACCGACCGCCTCGCGCAGCTGACCAGCGCGGTCAACCTGTACAAGGCACTGGGTGGTGGCTGGAATGCGCAAACCGCGCAGAACGAGCCGCTGAAAGAAGAAGCGCCGAAGATGAAGTTGTTCTGATCGTCTCGCGATAAACAAAAAGCCCACCATTCGGTGGGCTTTTTGTTGCCCGCTCATCTTGCGTTCGATAATCGCCCGGAACCCGCTTTCAGCGATTGAACCGCGCCACTCGCGCCCCGCACCATTCGACCCACAAAACCAATAACAACAGGTTCGACACCATGTACCCGCGCCCTGCCCCGTCCGGCTGACACCAGCCGAAATCTCCCGATGTTGCAACCTCGTGTCAGCCCCTGAAACGGCTGCAACGGATCCCGTTCGTCTTCAAAAAAATAAAAAAGAGACCCTGCGATGACCCATCCCACTGCGCCATACGCCCTCCCCGGCCTGATTGCCCTGGCTCTGCTCGGCACCGCCCTGCCCGCGGCCGCTGAAGAAGCAGGCTTCATCGACGGTGCCAAGGCCGACCTGAACCTGCGCAACTTCTACATCAACCGCAACTTCACCAACCCGACCAAGGCCCAGGGTCTGGCGCAGGAATGGACGCAGAGTTTCATCCTCGACGCCAAATCCGGTTTCACCCAGGGCACCGTCGGTTTCGGCATGGACGTATTGGGGCTGTACTCGGTGAAACTCGATGGCGGCAAAGGCACGGGGGGCACGCAACTGTTACCGCTGGATCATGACGGTCGCCCGGCGGACACCTTCGGCCGCACCAACGTGGCGTTCAAGGCCAGACTGTCGCAGACCGAAATCAAGGTCGGCGAATGGATGCCGGTACTGCCGATCCTGCGCTCGGACGACGGTCGCTCGCTGCCGCAGACCTTTCGCGGCGGGCAGATCACCTCGAAGGAAATCGACGGCCTGACCCTGTATGGCGGCCAGTTCCGCGCCAACAGCCCGCGCGACGACAGCAGCATGAGCGACATGTCGATGTTCGGCAAAGCGGCGTTCACTTCGGATCGCTTCAACTTTCAGGGCGGCGAATACGCGTTCAACGACAAGCGCACGCAGATCGGCCTGTGGAACGCCGAACTCAAGGACATCTACAGCCAGCAATACGTCAACCTGATCCACAGCCAGCCGCTCGGCGACTGGACCCTGGGCGCCAACCTCGGTTTCTTCTACGGCAAGGACGACGGCAGCGCCCGGGCCGGCAAGCTCGACAACAAGACCTGGTCGGGGCTGTTCTCCGCGCGCTACGGCGGCAACACCTTCTACGTCGGCCTGCAGAAACTCACCGGCGACAGCAACTGGATGCGGGTCAACGGCACCAGCGGCGGGACCCTGGCCAACGACAGCTACAACTCAAGCTATGACAACGCTCAGGAACGCTCCTGGCAAATCCGCCACGACTACAATTTCGCCGCCCTCGGCATCCCCGGCCTGACCCTGATGAACCGTTACCTCAGCGGCGACAACGTGCACACCGGCACCATCACCGACGGCAAGGAATGGGGCCGCGAATCGGAACTGGGCTACACCGTGCAGAGCGGCACGCTGAAGAACCTGAATGTGCGGTGGCGCAATTCGACCATGCGCCGTGACTACAGCAATAACGAGTTCGACGAAAACCGGGTGATCGTCAGCTACCCGATCAACCTGCTCTAGAGGGCTGTGCCATCCGTCAGGATTCATGGATCGTCACCCATCGTTGAGTACAGTGGATGCACCTGAAGGACTCAGGCGCTCCACCCTTCCCGCTTCCGTTATCTGTTGATGTTGGTCCCCCGGGACTTGAGCCAGGCTGTCACCGGAAGACACTGCCGATCATCGGAGGACCACCTCATGATCACTCGAGTCAAACCGGCTCCCGATTGGGATGCCAGGGCGTATCAGCAGTTTTCCCGTCTCAGGCAACAACCGGTCGATGAACTGCTCGGCCGCGTCGATCTGCACGATCCTCAACGCATCTACGATCTCGGTTGCGGCACCGGAATTGCCACGAAGGTTCTTGCAGATCGCTGGCCCCGGGCCGATCTCAAGGGCATCGACAGTTCGCAAGACATGCTTCAGGTCGCGCGCTGTCTGCCGATCAAGGCGCGCTGGCAGCACGCCGAGCTGCAACACTGGAAACCCCGCAAGCCGGCTGACCTGCTGTTCGCCGCTGCTGTGCTGCATTTCATCGATGACCATCAAACGCTGTTGCCAGGATTGCTCCGTCACCTCAACCCCGGCGGATGCCTGGCCGCCCATATGCCCGACTGGCGCGATGCGCTGTGGTATCGCCTGATGCTCGACACCCTCGAAGATGCCAGCCCCGGAGGTCAACCGCTGGGCAGCCCGCAACTGCGCCAGCGCATGGCCGCGCGGCCGTTGTTGTCGCTGGAGGATTACTACCGTTTGCTCGCACCGCTGACCCGGTCGCTGGATATCTGGGAAACCGAGCAATTGCAGGTGGTCGACGGCAAGTCACCGGTTTATGACTGGGTAAAGGTGTCGGCGCTGCGGCCGGTGATGCAGGGGCTGACGCCGGAGGAACAGGCGCGCTTCATCTATCACTACCTGATGCGGGTGCATGCGCATTATCCGCAGGAAGACGACGGGCATACGTTGTTTCCGTTCAAGCGGATATTCATTGTCGCCAAGGTGTGAAGCTCTAAGGATCGCAGCCTTCCACAGGCTGCGATCCCTCGAATTCAACGATTACTCGCGTGATTCGGTACCCAACTCATCCCACACCGATTCGGCCAGATGAAACGTCGCATTCGCCGCCGGAATCCCGCAGTAGATCGCGCTCTGCATGATCACTTCCTTGATCTCGCCACGGCTCACGCCATTGTTGGCCGCCGCCCGCAGGTGCAACTTGAGTTCGCCTTCGCGGTTCATGCCGATCAGCATGGCGATGGTAATCAGGCTGCGGGTGTGGCGCGGCAGGCCCGGACGGGTCCAGATGTCGCCCCAGGCGTGCCGGGTGATCATCTCCTGGAACTCCGAGTTGAACTCGGTCAGCGTGGTCAGGCTGCGATCGACATGGGCATCACCGAGCACCGCGCGGCGCACTTGCATGCCGTCGTCATAACGTTGTTTCTCGTCCACAAAAGTCCCCTCAAGCGGCCAGCAGGAATGTCAGCACACGGTCGCTGAACGCGTTGCCGGCCTGAACGTTGGAAAGATGTGCGGCATAGAACTCGGCGTACTCGGCGCCGCGCACATGCTCCTGAATGAAATGCCCGCCGGACGGTGGCGTCACCGCATCTTCCGAGCCGGCAATCACCAGCATCGGGACCGTGATCGACGCCAGTTGATCGCGGAAATCCGCATCGCGCACCGCCGCGCAGTTGGCAGCGTAACCTTCAGGATTGGTGGCCGCGAGCATGTCGGTGATCTGCTTGGCCGCTGCCGGATTGGCCGCCGAAAAATCTGGCGTAAACCAGCGGGCAATCGATGCATCGCGCAACGCGACCATCGCCGCCGGGCCGTCACGCAGCACGGTTTCGATGCGCGGATTCCACACCGACGGATCGCCGATTTTGGCGGCGGTGTTGCAGACGATCAGCTTGTTCAGACGCTGGCCGGCGTTGATCCCCAGCCATTGGCCGATCAAGCCGCCCATGGACAGACCGCAGAAATACGCACGTTCGATGTGCAGTGCATCCAGCAGCGCCAGCACGTCGCGGCCCAGTTGCTCGATGCTGTAGGGGCCCGGCGTCACCAACGACTGGCCGTGACCACGGGTGTCGAAACGCAGCACGCGAAAATGCTCGGTGAACGCCGGCATCTGGGCGTCCCACATGTGCAGGTCAGTGCCCAGCGAGTTGGACAGGACCAGCACCGGCGCATCGACCGGGCCTTCCAATGAGTAATGCAGTTCGCCATCGGCGAGTTGAACGAAAGCCACAGCCCTCTCCTTTCAGTCAGACAATGCGTTGTGTTCGGCCAGCGCCCGCTCGACCCAGACCTGCGCCTGACCGAGGTAGCGGGCGGGATCGAGCAGGTGATCCAGTTCGGTTGCGCTGAGCTCGGCGGTCACTTGCGGCTCGTCGCCGAGTACCGCACGCAGATGGCGTTGTTCGGCCACCGCCCGTTTGCAGCATTGTTCGAGCAGATGATGCGCGGCGTCGCGGCCGACCCGTTGCGCGAGCACGATGCTCACCGCTTCGGCCAGCACCAGACCTTGGGTCAATTCCAGGTTGCGGCCCATGCGCGCGGCATCGACTTCCAGACCATCAGCCAGCAATCGCGCCTGTTGCAGCGCGCCCGACACCAGGCAGCAGATTTCCGGCAAGGTTTCCCACTCGGCGTGCCACAGACCGAGGCTGCGTTCGTGTTCCTGAGGCATGGCGCTGAACAGCGTCGAGACCAGACCCGGCACACGGGTCGCCGCACCAATCAACACCGCCGCGCCCACCGGGTTGCGCTTGTGCGGCATGGTCGAGGAGCCGCCCTTGCCCGGCGCCGAAGGCTCGAACACTTCCGCCGCCTCAGTCTGCATCAACAGGCTGATGTCGCGGCCGAGTTTGCCGAGGCTGCCGGCGATCAGACCGAGCACCGCGCCGAACTCGACAATGCGATCGCGCTGGGTGTGCCAGGGTTGTTCCGGCAGGGTCAGATTCAGTTCTTCGGCCAGCGCACGGGCAATCGGCAACGCCTGTTCACCCAGCGCCGCGAGGGTGCCGGACGCGCCGCCGAATTGCAGCACCAGCAGCCGTGGTTTGAGTTCGCGCAGACGCTGACGGCTGCGGGTCACAGCGCCGAGCCAGCCGGCGATCTTCATACCGAGAGTGACCGGCGTTGCGTGTTGCAGCCAGGTGCGTCCGGCCAATGGCGTCGCGGCGTGGCGCTGCGCCTGAGTGGCGAGGGAACTGGCCAGTTGCGCCAGCTCCGCCTCGATCAGCGCCAGCGCCTGACGCAATTGCAGCACCAGCCCGGAATCCATGACGTCCTGGCTGGTGGCGCCCAGATGTACATAACGTTCGGCTTCAGCATCGGATGCGGCGATCCGTTTGCCCAACGCCTTGACCAGCGGGATCGCCGAGTTGCCCGCCGTGGCGATGGCTTCGCCCAACGCTGCGAAATCAAACAACTCGGCGCGGCAGGCGTTTTCGATGGCTGCCACAGCGCTCGCCGGAATCACCCCGACCCGCGCTTCGGCCCGGGCCAGCGCGGCTTCGAAGTCGAGCATCGCCTGCACCCGGCCCTGATCGCAGAACACCTCGCGCATTTCGCGGGCAGTGAAATAGGCATCGAACAATTGATTGCCCGGTCGCTGAGTCATAAACAGTCCTTGCCGGCGCGGGCCATCGCGGCCCGCGCACTTCGGTTTAGAGATCGTGGTGCAAATACGCGGCCTGTTTCGGCAAGCGCAGGCTGAACAGGAACGCCACTGCCATCATCACCGTGACGTACCAATAGAAGGCGTTTTCCATGCCCCCGGCCTTGAGGCTCAGAGCCACATATTCCGCCGAACCGCCGAAGATCGCGTTGGCCACCGCATAGGCCAGGCCGACGCCAAGGGCGCGCACTTCCGGCGGGAACATTTCGGCTTTCACCAGGCCGCTGATCGAGGTGTAGAAACTGACGATTGCCAGCGCCACGGTGATCAGCACAAAAGCCAGGAACGGACTGCTGACGCTTTTCAGGCTCAACAGGATCGGCACGGTGAACAGCGTACCGAGGGCACCGAACCAGAGCATCGAGTTACGTCGGCCGATCTTGTCGGCGAGCATGCCGAACAGTGGCTGCATGCACATATATAAGAAGAGCGCGCCGGTCATGATGAAACTGGCGGTCTTGGCGTGCATGCCGGCGGTGTTCACCAGGTACTTCTGCATGTACGTGGTGAAGGTGTAGAAAATCAGCGAGCCGCCGGCGGTGTAACCCAGCACGGTGATAAACGCGGCTTTGTGATCGCGGAACAGCGCAGCGATGCTGCCGGCGTCCTTGTGCTCACGGGTTTCCTTGTTGGTGGTTTCTTTCAGGGTGCGACGCAGGAACAGCGAAATCAGCGCCGCCACCGCCCCGACCACGAACGGAATCCGCCAGCCGTAGGCCCGCAGTTCGTCTTCAGAGAGAAACTGTTGCAGGATCACCACCACCAGCACCGCCAGCAGTTGCCCGCCGATCAGCGTCACGTACTGGAACGAGGCAAAGAATCCGCGCTGGCCCTTGAGCGCGACTTCGCTCATGTACGTCGCCGTGGCGCCGTACTCACCGCCCACCGACAAGCCTTGCAGCAGACGCGCGAACAGCAACAGCACCGGTGCCCAGACGCCGATGCTGTTGTAGGTCGGCAGACAGGCGATGAGCAACGAGCCGAAGCACATCATCAGAATCGAGATCAGCATCGAATTCTTGCGCCCGTGCTTGTCCGCCACCCGACCGAAGATCCAGCCGCCGATCGGTCGCATCAGGAACCCGGCCGCGAACACGCCTGCCGTGTTTACAAGCTGCACCGTAGGGTTGTCCGAGGGGAAGAACGCCGGGGCGAAATAGATCGCGCAGAAGGCGTAGACATAGAAGTCGAACCATTCGACGAGGTTGCCGGACGAGGCGCCGACAATCGCGAAGATACGCTTGCTGCGCTCTTCGCCGGTGTAATGGGTGGTGGTGGTTGTCATTGTTTTTCACTCGATAGGGACAGTGAGAGTCTAGACACACTTCGCAACAGTCCCGTTCCACAGATACTCAAGCGCTGCAAATCCCTGTGGGAGCGGGCTTGCCCGCGATGCGGAGTGTCATTCAGCACATAGGTCACTGATCTACCGCCATCGCGAGCAAGCTCGCTCCCACAGGGTTAAGTGGTGTTCTAGTAATCGAAGAACACGGTTTCCGCGTCAGTGCCCTGTAGGATCACATTCCACTGATAGACACCCTCTGCATCCTGCTTCGCCAGCAATGTGCTGCGGCGCTCGGCCGGTACGCATTCGAGCAGAGGATCATTGACGTTTGCCGGATCGCCGTCGAAGTAGATCCGCGTCAGCAAGTGCTTCACCAGCCCGCGCGCAAACACCAGCACCACCAGATGCGGTGCCTGGGTCGTGCCTTTCAGGCCTTCGACCGTGCCCGGTTTGATCGTGGTGAAACGGAAACGCCCTTCGGCGTCCACCGGCACCCGGCCGAAACCTTCGAAATTCGGGTCCAGCGGTTTGGCCTGCTCGTCTTCCGGGTGATCGTATTTGCCGGCGGCGTTGGCCTGCCAGACTTCGAGCATGGCGTCGTTGACGACATCGCCGTTGCCGTCCACCACTTGCCCGGTGATCGCCACGCGCTGGCCGAGGGTCAGTTCATTGGCGAGGTTTTCGCGGTTCAGCCAGGTCAGGCCAATGTGGTAATACGGCCCGACGGTGTGGGACGTGGTCGCAGTCAGGGTCATCTCATTTCTCCATCGGCGTGGCTTCGCGGCCGCGCAGCACGATGTCCCAGCGATAAGCGAGGGCGTAGGACGGAATGGTTTTTTCCAGATCGAAAGCGGCGATCAGGCGTTCCTTGGCCGAAGTGTCCGGCACGCAGTTGTAGATCGGGTCGTAGGGCAGCAGCGGGTCGCCGGGGAAATACATCTGCGTGACCAGACGCGTCAGGATGCTCGGGCCGAACAACGAGAAATGCACGTGGGCCGGGCGCCAGGCGTTGTGGTGGTTGCCCCACGGATAGGCGCCGGGCTTGATGGTCTGGAACTGATACCAGCCATCGGCGTCAGTCACGGTGCGGCCGGTGCCGGTGAAATTCGGGTCCAGCGGCGCGTCGTGCAGGTCACGGGCGTGGTTGTAGCGACCGGCAGCGTTGGCCTGCCAGATCTCCACCAGAATCCCCGGCACCGGCAGACCGTCTTCATCGAGCACACGCCCGTGGATGATGATCCGCTCGCCGAGCGGCTCGCCCTGATGCTGGGCGGTCAGATCGTTATCGGTGTCGGCCACGCGTTCGGCGCCGATGGTCGGACCGGTGATTTCCGACAGCGAGTGAGGCAGGAACACCAACGGCTTGGACGGCGAGCGCAGGTTGGTGGATTGATAATTCGGGTGCAGATACGGCGGCTGGGTGCCTTCCTGCGGGCGGCGGTAACCAGGCTTGTCAGTCATTTCGCTTTCCTCTGTTCTTGTTCGTCACGGCTTGCGTCAGACGCGTTCGATGGCCAGGGCCAGACCCTGGCCGACACCGACGCACATGGTCGCCAGACCTTTCTTGCCACCGGTCTTTTCCAGTTGATGCAGGGCAGTCAGCACCAGACGCGCGCCACTCATTCCAAGCGGATGACCGAGGGCAATCGCCCCGCCGTTCGGGTTGACCTGGGCTGCGTCGTCCGCCAGCCCCAGTTCGCGCAGCACCGCCAGACCCTGGCTGGCAAACGCTTCGTTGAGTTCGATCACATCGAAATCGCTGACCGCCACGCCGAGGCGCTCGGTGAGTTTGCGCACCGCCGGTACCGGGCCGATGCCCATCACCCGTGGCGCCACCCCGGCACTGGCCATGCCCAGCACTTTGGCGCGGGCGGTCAGACCGTGTTTTTTCACCGCTTCGGCCGAGGCCAGAATCAGCGCGGCCGCGCCGTCATTCACGCCCGAGGCATTGCCGGCGGTGACAGTCTTGTCCGGGCCATTCACCGGTTTCAGTCTGGTCAGGGCTTCAAGGGTGGTGTCGGCCCGAGGATGTTCGTCCTGGCTGACCACGGTTTCGCCTTTCTTGTGGGCGATCCGCACTTCGACGATTTCCTCGGCGAAGTAGCCGGCAGCCTGGGCGGCGGCCGTCCGTTGCTGACTGCGCAGGGCGAAAGCGTCCTGGTCCTCGCGCGACACTTTATAGTCGTCGGCGACGTTGTCAGCGGTCTGCGGCATTGCGTCGACGCCATACTGCGCCTTCATCAACGGGTTGATGAAACGCCAGCCGATGGTGGTGTCTTCCAGCTTCATGTTGCGCGAGAACGCCGCGTCAGCCTTGCCCATTACGAACGGCGCGCGGGACATCGACTCGACACCGCCGGCAATCGCCAGCTCCATTTCGCCGCTGGCGATGGCGCGGAACGCCGTGCCGATGGAGTCCATGCCCGACGCGCAAAGGCGATTGAGGGTGACGCCGGGAACGCTCTCCGGTAGACCGGCCAGCAACAGCGCCATGCGCGCCACGTTGCGGTTGTCTTCACCGGCCTGGTTGGCGCAACCGAGGAATACTTCGTCGAGGGCGCTCCAGTCCACCGACGGGTTGCGCTCCATCAGGGCCTTGATCGGCACGGCGGCCAGGTCGTCGGCGCGAACCGCCGCCAGACCACCACCGAAACGACCGATGGGGGTACGAATCGCATCGCAAATATAAACGTCGCGCATCATGCCTCTCCTGGTGTCTGGCCGTGAGCCGCTGCGGTGCGGGCTTCGAGATCGCGCAAAGCGCTCAGCTCGACCTCGGTCGGTTCGGCAGTGGTGGCCACGCTGTCGGCAAAACGGATGGCCCAGCCGGTGGCGGCGACCACTTGCTCACGGGTCACGCCCGGATGCAGCGCGGTGACCACGAACTCATTGGTGCCCTCTTCCGGCTCCATGATGCACAGGTCAGTGATGATGCCGACGGGACCTGCGCCCGGCAGGCCCAGGCGTTTACGCGAATCGCCGCCCTCGCCATGGCCGACCGAGGTAATGAAATCGAGCTTGTCGACAAACGAGCGCGCCGACTGTTTAAGGATGATCAGCACGCTTTTCGCGGAGCCGGCGATTTCCGGCGCACCACCGGCACCCGGCAGACGGACTTTCGGCTGATGGTAATCGCCGACCACCGTGGTGTTGATGTTGCCGAAACGGTCGACCTGCGCCGCGCCGAGAAAACCGACGTCGATGCGCCCGCCCTGCAGCCAGTAGCGAAAAATCTCACCGGTCGGAACTACGGTGTCGGCGGTTTCCGCCAGCTCGCCGTCACCGATCGACAGTGGCAACACACTTGGCTTGGCGCCGATCGGGCCCGACTCGTAGATCAGCACCACGTCCGGTGACGAGGTCAGGCGCGCCAGGTTGGCGGCTTTCGACGGCAGGCCGATGCCGACGAAGCACACCGAGCCGTTCTTCAGGCGACGGGCCGCGGCGACGGTCATCATTTCATTGGTGGTGTAAGTCATTACTTGGCCTCCGAAGCAGCGGCCAACTTGGCCTGGAACTCGCTGAAGTCAGCGCAGCCATGGATGTATTCGTTGATCCACGCGGTAAACGTCTCACGGTCGCGGGCGATCGGATCCCACGCCTGATAGAAACGATTGTCACGCTCGGTGTAACCGTGGGCGTAGGACGGATGCGCGCCACCGGGTACATGGCAGACAGCGCTCAGGGCCCAGGTCGGCAGCACGCAGGCATTCATCGGCGCGTTGAGGTTGTCGACGATTTCTTCGACGGTGACGATGCAGCGCTTGGCCGCCAGTGCGGCTTCTTTCTGCACACCGAGGATGCCCCACAGCAGCACGTTGCCCTGACGGTCGGCCTTCTGGGCGTGGATCACGGTCACGTCCGGACGCACTGACGGCACCGCCGCCAACACTTCACCGGTGAACGGGCACGTCACGGACTTGATCAGCGGGTTGACCTTCGGCAGGTCGGAACCGGCGTAGGCCCGAAGCACCGCGAACGGCAGGCCGGAGGCGCCGGCGACGTAAGCGTTGGCCAGGTCGGCGTGGCTGTGTTCTTCGATTTCCAGCGCGTGGGGCCATTGTTTCTCGACTGCGTCACGCAGGCGGTGCAGCGACCCCACGCCAGGGTTGCCGCCCCAGGAGAAGATCAGCTTGCGTGCACAACCGGCGCCGATCAGTTGGTCGTAGATCAGGTCAGGCGTCATCCGCACCAGGGTCAGATCTTTCTTGCCCTGACGAATGATTTCATGACCCGCCGCCGTAGGGATCAGGTGAGTGAAGCCTTCGAGCGCGACGGTGTCGCCGTCGTTGACGAATTGCTTCACCGCGTCGTGCAGCGAAAGGATCTCAGCCATGGAGCGGGCTCCCGTTTTTGTAGTGGATCGCCAGTGATAAAAAGGCGCGAGGTTGTGCGCCGGAGTCACTGAAGATTAAGCCGCTGATTTTCGCCAAACAATCCGATAATCGACTGAGTGTTCGTTTATCGAACAGATTGTTATCTGCCTAATGATCACTCCCGCACCGCGTGCGGGAGTGAAGGAAGTGGATATCAGGTCGCGTCCGCGTGACTGACCAGGCCCTTGATCACCACCGCTGCCGTGGCCAGCCCCGCCGGGATCACCAGCGCCGTCAGCACCTGTTCGAAATTCCAGCCCAGGCCAAGCAGGGTCGCGCCCATCCACGCCCCGAGAATCGCGCCGAAGCGGCCGATCCCGAGCATCCACGACACCCCCGTCGCCCGGCCCTGAGTCGGATAAAACCGCGCCGCCAGCGACGGCATCGCCGATTGCGCGCCGTTGACGCACATGCCCGCCACCAGCACCAGCGTCGCCAGCAACGTGATGTTGCCCAGGCTCTGCCCGACCGCGTAGGCAAACACCCCGGCCAGCAGGTAGAAAATGCCGATGACCTTGTGCGGATTGAACCGGTCCATCGCCCAGCCTACGCCGACCGCGCTCAACACCCCGCCGAACTGGAACAACGCGCCGATGAAGGCCGCCTGCTCCATGCTCGCGCCACTGTCGCGCATCAGGGTCGGCAGCCAGCTGGTCAGCAGGTACACGATCACCAGGCCCATGAAGTAGGTCAGCCACAGCAGCAATGTGCCGACGCTATAGGTGCCGGAGAAAATCACTGCGAACACGTTGCGGGCTTTTACGGTTTTCTGCTCCGGCACGCTGAAACTTGCTGCCTGGGCGACGGTGGCCGGGTCGATTGGCGCGAGGGTCTTGCGCACTTTGTCGGTGCCGCGATTGCGCACCACCAGATAACGCGCCGATTCCGGCAGCCAGAGCAGCAACACCACGGCGAGGATCAGCGGCAGAATCCCGCCGATCAGCAACAGGCTGTGCCAGCCGAACGCCGGAATCAGCTTGGCCGAGATGAATCCGCCGCCGGCCATGCCGAGGTTGAAGCCGCAGAACATGCTGGTCACCAGCAGCGACTTCTTGCGCTCCGGGGTGTATTCCGACAGCAGCGTGGTGGCGTTCGGCATGCCGGCGCCCAACCCCAGACCGGTGAGGAAGCGCAGCACCAGCAATTGCTCGACGTTGGTGGCGTAGGCCGAGGCCAGGCTGAAAGCGCCGAACAGAAAGACCGCGCCGACCAGTACGACTTTTCGCCCGAAGCGGTCAGCCAACGGCCCGGAGCCCAGTGCGCCGAAGACCATGCCGATCAGCGCGGCGCTCATTACCGGGCCGAGGCTGGCGCGATCGATGCCCCAGTCCTGGGACAGGGCCGGCGCGATGAAACCCATGGCCGCCGTGTCGAGGCCATCGAGGAACACAATCAGGAAACACAGAATCACCACCCGCCACTGATAGCGCGAGATCGGTTGGGCATTGATGAAGGACTGCACGTCGAGGCAGTGACCCACAGCGGACTGAGGCTGGTTCATTATTTTTATTCCACGCAAAAAACGCAGTCGAACGGCGACCGGCCAAAGACTGGCACGGACACAAGCATATAAGGAGGGAATCAGGCGTTGCGCTAAAACCGGCAACAGGAACGGGAGCGGCGACAGTCGGGGAACGTGCGCATGGGAAGTTGCCTCTTGTCATTATTATGGGAGTCGACGATCCGGCGGGCTCATTCACAACAGCGCCGGATGACGCTGCCGCGACATTAATGATCCGGGGGTTTTAGCGTCAATTCGATAAACGCAACTCTGTGCGTTTATCGAACAGCTTCATCAGGCGAACAACTGCGCGCTGAGGTCGCGGCTGGCACTCAGCAGACCCGGCAGAAAGCGTTGTTCCAGTTCGGTACGGCTGACGCGACCGGCGTGGGTGCTGACGTTGAGCGCCGCCACCACCTGGCCGGAAGCGTCATACACCGGCACCGCAATCGAACGCAGGCCTTGTTCCAGTTCCTGATCGACGATGCACCAGCCCTGCTGCCGCACTTCCTGCAGACATTCGAGCAAGGACTCGGGGGTGTGCAGCGTGCGACTGGTCTTGGCCACCAGTTCGGCATGGTCGAGGTATTCACGCAGCGACGTGTCATCCAGTGCCGCCAGCAGGATCCGCCCCATGGACGTGCAATACGCCGGTAGCCGCCCGCCCACCGACAGGTCCACCGAAATCAGGCGCTGGGTGGTGGCCGAGCGCGCGATGTAAAGAATGTCGTCGCCTTCCAGGGTGGCCATGTTGCAGGCTTCGTGCAGTTGCTCGCTCATGCGGTCGAGGTACGGCTGGGCGGAGACCGCCAGCGGCGTCGAAGACAGATAGGCGTGACCGAGGGTCAGCACTTTGGGCAGCAACGAATAAGTACGGCCGTCGGTGGTGGCGTAGCCGAGTTTGATCAGCGTATGCAGGCAACGTCGCACGGCGGCGCGGGGGATTTCCGTACGGTGGCTGATCTGGGCGATGGTCAGGTGGCGCTTGCGCTCCTGAAACGCCTGGACCACGGCCAGGCCTCGGGCCAGGGAAGTCATGAAGTCCGGATCGCCGGTCAGGGCCTGGATGCGTTTGGCCGGCGAGGCGACGATCGGCGGCGCTACCGAGGTGAAGGAATTGCGCATTTGATCGTTCATGTCAGGTCCTTTTTTCTTGTTCGGATCAACGGCTATACAAGCGGCTCGCAGACAGATGCACAAGCGCCAGATCGCCAACACCGGGCGATTATCGAACCGTCGACCGATAATCGCAAACGCGCCCTCCGCCCCGGATGCAGCGACTCTGTAAAGTTTCCAACGCGATATCACTCATGCGCCCGGCCCCCTTAGTTGATCGACTAAATGACGCCAGAAACACAACACCCGGAAACAACGACGCAACTACCGGTAAAAGTTGCGAGTCACAAAACAATCACACATCCGGAACCGTTTTTAACTTGGCAAAGATAGTCAATCCCGAATCGGCCGCTATAATGCACCTCAATGGCGTCGCACTTTTATTGGCCGTCGACGTCATTCGCTGAGGTAATGTCCATTGCCTTCAGCCCCGGCCAGCGCCTGATGATCATCACCCATGCACCGCCAGCGCGCTCGCTGAAACAGGAAACTGATGCTGCGTCAGTTTTAATCTGGTGCCGTAGCCGCCTGTAACATGGAAGTCTTGACCGCCCTGCCGATAACACCGCTGCCTGTTCAGGCCGCGTCTTGTTGGCGAACCGGTTCAATCGATTCGTTGCAGTGCGTTTCACCAGACATTTATCTCAACTCATACAGGTAGCACTGTGACGAAAGACGAACTGCGCGCGGAACTTGAGCGCCAGGAACAACGTTACAAGGAAGTTTACGGCGGGGAAGTCACCACCTACGCCGCTCAACCGGAACCGGAACGCAAAGCCTGGCGTAAACGCCCCACCGTTCAGGATCAGGTCTTCCAGCAAGAACTGAAAAAAATGGAAGAGGAACTCAAAGCCGAAGAGCCTTGATGCCTTCCTTTGAGACTTTCGAGGGTCAGCGTACTCACCGGGTTACAAGCACGGTGGACTGACGACGCCTTGCGCGCCCGCTACCCGCGGGCAGCGGCCGACTCCCCTGTATTGCACAGGTTTGGAGCATGTCAGACACGTTTCTCAGATATTTCATACACGCTTCTGCCCCCTTCCGCCCCCCGGCCGATCCGCCGGCTATTCGCATTTTTATCAATCGAATCAAGGCCTTGCAAAACCCTGCAAAAAGCTCGGGCAATGCACCTTGATACAAATTAATTTGGCGAAGACGGTTACCGATGAGCAGGTAGGGGATCGATTTCCAGTCTTTTCTGGCATAATCGCGCCCCCTTATGACCGGGTCAGAAAACCTTCATGATCGATTTATTCAGCGGACTGGATGCCTGGGTGCTTGTGAGCCTCCTGCTCGCCCTGACATTTGTCCTCGCCTTCGAGTTCATCAATGGATTTCATGACACCGCTAACGCGGTAGCCACTGTTATCTACACCAAAGCGATGCCGCCTCACCTGGCGGTGTTCTTCTCGGGCGTGTTCAACTTCCTCGGCGTATTGCTGGGCGGCGTCGGCGTGGCGTATGCCATCGTCCACCTGCTGCCGGTAGAACTGTTGATCAACGTGAACACCGGCCATGGTCTGGCAATGGTGTTCTCGCTGCTCGCCGCCGCCATCGCCTGGAACCTGGGCACCTGGTACTTCGGTATCCCGGCCTCCAGCTCCCACACCCTGATCGGTTCGATCCTCGGTGTCGGCCTGGCCAACGCCCTGATCAACGACATTCCGCTGGGTGATGGCGTGAACTGGCAGAAAGCGATAGACATCGGTGCTTCGCTGGTGTTCTCGCCGATGGCTGGCTTCCTGGTGGCCGCACTGGTGCTGATCGGCCTCAAGTGGTGGCGCCCGCTGTCGAAAATGCACAAGACCCCGGAACAACGCCGCAAGATCGACGACAAGAAGCATCCACCTTTCTGGAATCGCCTGGTCCTGGTGATGTCCGCCATGGCCATGAGCTTCGTGCACGGCTCCAACGATGGTCAGAAAGGCATCGGCCTGATCATGCTGGTCCTGATCGGTATCGTGCCTGCGCAGTTCGTGCTCGACCTGAACAGCACCACCTATCAGATCGAACGCACCCGCGACGCAACCCTGCACCTGAGCCAGTTCTACCAGCGCAACGCCGCCACCCTTGGCGAATTCCTGGCCCTGGGCAAAAGCGTAGAAGGCGACCTGCCGGAGAAATTCCGCTGCAACCCGCAGCAGACCGAACCGACCATTTCCGCCCTGCTCCACACCCTCAAAGGTGTATCGGACTACCACTCGCTGCCGGCGGAAAGCCGCATCGAAGTGCGCCGCTACCTGCTCTGCCTGGACGACACCGCGAAGAAAGTCGCCAAGCTCCCGGGCCTGGAAGCGCGTGAAAAAGCCGACCTGGACAAACTGCGCAAAGACCTGACCACCACCACCGAATACGCCCCGTTCTGGGTGATTCTGGCGGTCGCCCTGGCCCTGGGCCTCGGCACCATGATCGGCTGGAAACGCGTGGTGCTGACCATCGGCGAGAAAATCGGCAAGCAAGGCATGACCTATGCCCAGGGCATGTCGGCACAGATCACCGCAGCGAGCATGATCGGCCTGGCCAACATCTTCAGCCTGCCGGTGTCCACCACCCACGTCCTGTCCTCGGGCGTGGCCGGCACCATGGTCGCCAACAAAAGCGGCCTGCAAGGCGGCACGGTAAAAACCATCCTGCTGGCCTGGGTCCTGACCCTGCCGGCCACCGTGGCCCTGTCGGCCGGCTTGTTCTGGCTGGCGTCGAAGGCGCTGGGCAGCTGATAGATCGTGGTAATGAAAAAGGCGTGATTCGAGAGGATCACGCCTTTTTTGTTGCCTTCAGAAATGGAACGCGGAGCGTCCCGGGCTGCATTCCCACGCGGAGCGTGGGAACGATCAAAAGCAAAAGCAGCCCCCATTCGCTTCCCGCTTCTCACCACTCAACACAATGAGCGTTAGCTCGAGTACCGCTTTTGACGTGCCGGCCCCATCGGCAGGCTGAGTGGAGGGATTTATCCGGGGGTGGGCGCGTAGCGCCGTTCGACGAAGTCGAACACATCGAGAGGAGGTGCAGCGAAGCAAACCGGAGGCGATGCCCCCGGATGAATCCCGGAACGAAGGAACGCCGAGCCTCAGCGAGGTGCCGAACGCCGGGGCCCAGCCTTTTGGTTCCTTTTTGGCGTCTGAAAAAGGGACTCGCCGTAAGGGCGAAACCGCCAGTGGCAACACCCAAAGAAACGGATATTCACAAAGAACACCCAAAGCATGGTCGGCCCAAAGGCCGCCAAGACACAAAAAAAAGGGCAACCGAAGTTGCCCAAAATGCCTTGCGTGCTCATCAAACCCGGAAGAACTAAGGCTTCTTGCGCTTATTCGCATCCTTCCAGATAAAAAATCCAAACCCTGCAAAAAACAGAACCATGAGCCCCACCGTCAGAACCCCGGCAAACACCACGTTATCGAAAAACATGACTGGCCTCCTGGCCCCTGCTTTGCTGCGATGGAGCTAAGTTAACCAATCAGGCAGGCGCAGGAATTGACCGGGATCAATACCGGTCAAGGTGCGGAGGAAAGGAAGGGAAATAACTGACCTGCATCAACGGATACAGGGGGAGATCAACGCTTTTTCGGTTTGTTTTTCGACTTTTTCTTCGGTTTTCCCAACGGCATGGCCTGTTCGAAGGCCTTGCGCACTTCATTCAGGCGTTTTTCGTTGAGGTCGTGAACCCGCTTGGCGCGTTCGGTGCTGAGGTCGATCAGTTTGTCGTCTTGGCTCATGGCGTTCGATGCATCGCTTGGACTGAATCACAACTGCCGGATCGCCGACAGGACTGCGCCAATAATGCGGCCTCACGCCGGCGCTGACCAGCCATCGACGTACAACAAATCGTGTATTCAAGACGCAGTGGTCGGGCAGCCTCAGATCTCGATGTCGACCCACAAGCCCTGACGCGGCTGGTCTTCCATCAGCGGCACCACTGGCACGGTGTTGTCGGCATTGAGTTCGGTGCCCGGCACGGCGAGGTGTTCTTCCGGATCTTCGTCGGCTTCGCGCTTGCGACGCTCACGCTCCTGCTGGCGCCGCTGCTCTTCGCGCAACAGATAACCGTCCTCTTCAGGATCGCGCTTTTGCAGGTCGATGGTGCTTTCGTTGGAGCTTTCCTGCACCGGCACCACCGGGGGAATGTCCGGCCGCTGGCGGATCGGGTCCTGCTGGGATGTGATCGGCACGGCGCTCAGGGGGAGCATCGGTGGCAGCATATGAAGGGTCTCCTGTCAGCAGGCTATCGGCTGCGGCATCGGGGCCTTGAGCCATCGGTCGAAAACTTGTGACCGGGTTGGCACTCAATCGTGCCGCCAGCGCTCCTGAAACCGACGCATGACCTAATCTTCCCTCAGTCGGCCGTCGGCATTTAATAGCCGTACGCGACGCCTAATCCTTTGGCCTCAGGGCCTCATTCCGTTAAGATAGCCCGCTTTTTCAAGGTGGGAGTCAGGCAGCATGGCGCAGCAGTATCAACCGGGGCAACGCTGGATCAGTGACAGCGAAGCAGAGCTTGGTTTAGGCACCGTTCTGGCACAGGACGGCCGCTTGTTGACCGTGCTTTACCCGGCCACTGGCGAAACCCGCCAGTACGCGCTAAGGAATGCGCCTTTGACCCGCGTGCGATTCTCGCCGGGCGACTCCATCACTCACTTCGAAGGCTGGAAGATGACCGTGCGCGAAGTCGAGGATGCCGATGGCCTGCTCGTCTATCACGGTCTGAACGCCGAGAACGAAGCCGTCACCCTGCCGGAAACCCAGCTGTCGAACTTCATCCAGTTCCGTCTGGCCAGCGACCGTCTGTTTGCCGGGCAGATCGACCCGCTGTCGTGGTTCTCCCTGCGCTACCACACCCTGGAACACACCAGCCGCCAGTTGCAGTCCTCGCTGTGGGGCCTGGGCGGCGTGCGTGCGCAGCCGATCGCGCACCAGTTGCACATTGCCCGTGAAGTCGCTGACCGCATCGCGCCACGGGTATTGCTGGCGGACGAAGTGGGCCTGGGCAAGACCATCGAAGCCGGTCTGGTGATCCATCGCCAACTGCTTTCCGGCCGCGCCAATCGCGTGCTGATCCTGGTACCGGAAAACCTCCAGCACCAATGGCTGGTGGAAATGCGCCGCCGCTTCAACCTGCAGGTCGCGCTGTTCGACGAAGAACGCTTCATCGAAAGCGATGCCTCCAACCCGTTCGAAGACACCCAGCTGGCCCTGGTGGCCCTGGAGTGGCTGGTCGAAGACGAAAAGGCCCAGGATGCGCTGTTCGCCGCCGGCTGGGACCTGATGGTGGTCGACGAAGCGCACCACCTGGTGTGGCACGAAGACAAGGTCAGCCCGGAATACTCCTTGGTCGAGCAGCTTGCCGAGACGATCCCGGGCGTGCTGCTGCTCACCGCCACCCCGGAACAACTCGGCCAGGACAGCCACTTCGCCCGTCTGCGCCTGCTCGACCCGAACCGTTTTCATGACCTGGCCGCCTTCCGTGCGGAAAGCGAGAACTATCGCCCGGTGGCCGAAGCCGTTCAGGAACTGCTGGACAAGGGCCGCCTCTCGGCCGAAGCGCACAAGACCATCCACGGTTTCCTCGGCAACGAAGGTGAAGCCCTGCTGACCGCCGTCAACGATGGCGACAGCGAAGCCAGCGCCCGCCTCGTGCGCGAACTGCTCGACCGCCACGGCACCGGCCGCGTGCTGTTTCGCAACACCCGCGCCGCCGTGCAGGGTTTCCCGGAGCGCAAGCTGCATCCGTACCCGCTGCCGTGCCCCGACGAATACCTCGAACTGCCACTGGGCGATCACGCCGAGCTGTACCCGGAAGTCAGCTTCCAGGCCCAGCCGGACGCCAGCGAAGAAGAACGCTGGTGGAAATTCGACCCGCGCGTCGAGTGGCTGATCGATCAGTTGAAAATGCTCAAGCGCACCAAAGTGCTGGTGATCTGCGCCCACGCCGAAACCGCGATGGACCTGGAAGACGCCCTGCGCGTGCGTTCCGGCATCCCGGCCACGGTGTTCCATGAAGGCATGAACATCCTCGAGCGTGACCGCGCCGCCGCCTACTTCGCCGACGAAGAGTTTGGTGCGCAGGTGCTGATCTGCTCGGAAATCGGCAGTGAAGGTCGCAACTTCCAGTTCGCTCACCACCTGGTGCTGTTCGATCTGCCGTCGCACCCGGACCTGCTGGAGCAGCGGATCGGTCGTCTGGACCGGATCGGCCAGAAACACATCATCGAACTGCACGTGCCGTACCTGGAAACCAGCCCGCAAGAGCGCCTGTTCCAGTGGTATCACGAAGCGCTGAACGCGTTCCTCAATACCTGCCCGACCGGCAACGCCTTGCAGCACCAGTTCGGCCCGCGCCTGCTGCCGCTGCTGGAAGAGGCTGACGACGGCGAGTGGCAAGCGCTGATCGACGAGGCGCGTAGCGAACGCGAGCGTCTGGAAGCCGAGCTGCACACCGGTCGCGACCGTCTGCTGGAACTGAACTCCGGCGGCGCCGGCGAAGGTGACGCGCTGGTCGAGGACATCCTCGAGCAAGACGATCAGTTCGCCCTGCCGATCTACATGGAAACCCTGTTCGACGCGTTCGGCATCGACAGCGAAGACCACTCGGAAAACGCCCTGATCCTCAAGCCGAGCGAGAAGATGCTCGACGCCAGTTTCCCGCTGGGCGACGACGAAGGCGTGACCATCACCTACGACCGCAATCAGGCGCTGTCGCGCGAAGACATGCAGTTCATCACCTGGGAACACCCGATGGTGCAGGGCGGCATGGATCTGGTGCTGTCCGGTTCGATGGGCAACACCGCCGTCGCGCTGATCAAGAACAAGGCGTTGAAGCCAGGCACCGTACTGCTGGAACTGCTCTACGTCAGCGAAGTGGTTGCGCCACGCTCGCTGCAACTGGGCCGTTACCTGCCGCCGGCCGCCCTGCGCTGCCTGCTCGATGCCAACGGCAACGACCTGTCGGCCCGTGTGGCGTTCGAAACC
Source organism: Pseudomonas sp. R43(2017) (assembly GCF_002112345.1). Classification (NCBI taxonomy): domain Bacteria; kingdom Pseudomonadati; phylum Pseudomonadota; class Gammaproteobacteria; order Pseudomonadales; family Pseudomonadaceae; genus Pseudomonas; species Pseudomonas sp. R43(2017). The sequence goes on along the minus strand of NZ_NEHJ01000003.1, from coordinate 214,729 downwards.
CTGAACGATCAGCTGGAAAGCGTGCCGCGCGCCAGCGCCAACAAGTTCATTCAGGCCCAGCGCGATCAGTTGACGCCACGGATCAACGCCGGTGAAGACAAGGTCACCCCGCGTCACGCCGAGCGCGTGGCCGAGGCCCGCCGTCGTCTGGCAGCCGATACCGACGAAGAACTGGCGCGCCTGACCGCGTTGCAGGCGGTCAACCCGACCGTACGCGACAGCGAACTGGTTGCCCTGCGCAAACAGCGCGAGCAAGGCCTGGCCATGCTCGACAAGGCTGCGCTGCGACTCGAAGCGATCCGGGTGCTGGTCGCAGGCTAAACCGCCCTGCTCCATCGCCAAAAACGAAAGGCCCGCAGCGATGCGGGCCTTTTTGTTTGTCTGATATTTATGCTGCGCGGCTGATTGCCTCTTCGCGGGCAAGCCCGCTCCCACAGTTGGCCGGGTTCCTTCAGGAGGAAATTCGGTCGAATGTGGGAGCGGGCTTGCTCGCGAAGGCGGTTATGCAGTCACCGCTGCGCCATCCGGCTCCACCACCGCCGACAACCCCTCCTTCATTCGCTTCGCATCCCGCACAAAACACCGCGACGCCAGAAACAGAAACACCATCGTAAAGAACAGCGCCACCGGGATCAGGTACATCGCGTCATGCAGGCCGACAGCCTTGAACGCTTCGGTCATCTGTTCGGCCCCCGCCGAAATCATGGCCGACTGGGCAAAGTGATCGGACAAGCCACCGACCACCACCGGCCCCAAGCCTCCGCCCAGCAAGTACAAACCGGCAAAGAACAGCGCCATCGCCGTGGCCCGCAGGCGCGGTTCGACCACGTCCTGGATCGCCGTGTACACGCAGGTGTAGAAGTTATAGGCAAACAGCCAGCCGACACTGAACACCGCGACAAACACACCGATCTCGATCCGTCCGGCATGCAGCGCCCAGGCGGTGCACACCGTCGAGATGATCAGACTGAACGCCGCAAACAAAAGCCGGCCGCTGGCCACGCGCTGGTGAATCTTGTCGGCGATCCAGCCGCCCAGGGTCAGGCCGATCAAGCCGGTCACCCCGACGATCATCCCGGTGGCCACCGCCGCCTCCTGCAACGGCATCAGGAAATAGCGCTGCAGCATCGGCACCAGAAACGAGTTGCAGGCATAGGTCGCAAAGTTGAAGCACAACCCGGCCAGCACCAGCCACAGGAACGTCGGCACCGCCAGCACCCGGCGGATCGGCTTGTCGACTTTCTCTTGCGACACTTGCACGGTTTCCGCCGCGCCGCGCTTGGGTTCCTTGATGAAGAACATGAACACCGCCAGCAGCAACCCCGGCACGGCAGCGATGAAGAACGGCGCACGCCAGCTGTCGAACGCCTTGACCATCGCACCGATGGTGAAGAACGCCAGCAGCAGCCCCAACGGCAGGCCCAGCATGAAAATCCCCATGGCCCGCGCCCGACGGTGGGCCGGGAACAGGTCACCGATCAACGAGTTGGCCGCCGGTGCGTAACTGGCCTCGCCGATGCCGATGCCCATGCGCACCAACAGGAAACTCCAGAAACTGCCGACCAGGCCGTTGACTGCCGTCAGTGCGCTCCAGGTCGCCAGCCCCCAGCCCATCAATTTGCTGCGCGAGCCGGTGTCGGCCATGCGCCCCAGCGGCAGGCCGGCGATGGCATAGACGATAGTGAACGCGGTTCCGACGATCCCCAGCTGAAAGTCGCTGAGGTGCCATTCCATGCGGATCGGCTCGATGATGATGGCCGGGATGGTGCGATCGAAGAAATTGAACAGGTTGGCGAGGAACAACAGGAACAGAATGCGCCAGGCATTCGCCGCTTGGGTCGAGTTCTGCATGGGTCCGTCTCTTTTATTGTTATAGGGCTTCACTGCCGACGCATCCGAGCCCGGAACCTGCAATCTAGTCACGGCCGTCGGGGCTGTCTGTGATCATTCGCCAGCCTGATAGGGAGCCATGGCACTGTAACGAAACGTAAGCCCTTGAAAAGGCTCGAATCCCCCGAAAACCGGGGGTTTTGCGGAAAAATCCGGCAATGAAAAAATACTTTCGCGCCCCCCTTCCCAACGCCGTGGCAAAGCCTAGAATGGCCGCCGGATCCGTCCGGATCCAGCCGATCAATCCCTTTGATGCCCCTCCCATGTCCGATGTCAGTCCGTGTCTGAATTGCGGTGCCTGCTGTTCCCATTTTCGTGTGTCATTTTTCTGGGGTGAATGCGCATCCTCCGGCGGAACCGTGCCTGATGAACTGGTCACCCAGATCACGCCCAGCCGGGTCGCCATGATCGGTACCGACCGCAAGGCGCCGCGCTGCACCGCGCTGGAAGGCGAGGTCGGAAAGGCCGTGAATTGCACGATCTACGACAAGCGCTCCAGCCCCTGCCGCGAGTTCGAGGCGTCGTGGGAAAACGGTGAACAGAACATTGACTGTGACAAGGCCCGTGCCCGCTTCGGCCTGCCACCGTTGCAACCGCACTGGAACGAGGTCGCCTGAGCCTTAGCGCCAATCGCTATGGCGCTCATGCCAAAATCATTAGAACCAATGTGCCACCACGGCTTGCGCCCCGAAATCGGCCTCTATACTGCATTCATTCGCCTGCGTTGATGACGCAGTAAGGAAGCACTCAGAGACGGGGCATGCTATGGAGTGGCTTGGTTTGCAGTTTGTTGCCGAGCTGCCGGAGAGCGGGCAGGTCATCCTCAATTGCACACACAACCCCTTGCTGGTGCTGGTCGCCTATCTGGTGGCGTGTGCCGCGAGTTTCGCCACCCTCGACATGGCGGAACGCGTCGGCCATGCCGAAGACCCCGGATCGCGCAGGCTCTGGCGCTGGATCGGGGCCACTTGCCTGGCCGGCGGCATCTGGGCCATGCATTTCATCAGCATGCTGGCGTTCCAGACACCGATCGACATCCAGTACGACCTGGCAATTACCCTGTTTTCCCTGGTGATCGCCGTGCTGGCCTCCTGGCTGGCGATGCACACCCTCAGCGAACCGCAGCCCAGTCTGCTGCAATACTTCAAGACCGCCATCGTCATCGGCCTGGGCATTGCCGGCATGCATTACGTCGGCATGGCCGCCATGCAGTCCGCCGCCACCGCTTACTACGAACCGACCCTGTTCGGCCTGTCGATCCTGATTGCCATCGGTGCCAGTTTCGCTGCGCTGTGGGTGGCCGGGAACTTGCGTGAAGGCAGCGGCCTGCACAACCAGATGCTCAAATACGTGGCCACCCTGATTCTCGGGGCCGGCATCATCAGCATGCATTTCACCGGCATGGCGGCGCTGCACCTAGTGCTGCCGGAGGGCAACATTCCCACCCTCAGGGCCGAAACCAGTCATCTGCAGCTGGGGCTCACCGTCGCCTTCATCACCCTGCTGATCCTCGGCAGCGCCATCAGCGCCGCACTCGCCGACAAGAAACTGCAGAACAAGGAGCAAGACCTGCGCCGGGTCAACATGTTGCTCAGCCAGCTCGATCAGGCGCGGATGTCGCTGCAACAGGCTGCCAATTACGACGCCCTGACCAACCTGATCAATCGTCGCGGCTTCAACCAGCTCTTTGCCGAAAAACTCAGCCAGAAATCCACCGAGGGCGGCATGCTCGCGGTGATGTTTCTCGACATCGACCACTTCAAGCGCATCAACGACAGCCTCGGTCATGACGCCGGTGACGAATTGCTCAAGGTCATCGCCCAACACATCAAAGGTTCGGTACGTGGCCATGAAGACGTGGTCGCGCGTTTCGGCGGCGATGAGTTCTGCATCCTCATCGGCCTGCGTGACCGCGAAGAAGCCCGCAACCTGGCCCAGCGCATCATGCTCAAAATGAAGGAGCCGATCGAACTGGCCGGGCGGCGCATGGTGATGACCACCAGCATCGGCATCAGCCTGTTTCCCGAAGACGGCACCACCTGCGATGAACTGCTCAAGCACGCGGACCTGGCGCTGTACCAATCCAAGGGTGCCGGGCGCAACGGCGTGCACTTTTTCGATTCCAATCTGAAAAACCGCGCCAGCCTGGAACTGCAACTGGAGGAAGAACTGCGCCATGCCCTGCGCGAAGAGAACGGGTTGATGCTGTATTACCAGCCGATCTTTGAACTGAAGACCGGCAAGGTCACCAAGCTCGAAGCACTGATTCGCTGGCAGCATCCGGTACATGGCCTGCTGACCCCGGATCGCTTTATCGCCATCGCCGAAAACAACGGTCTGATCGCCGAGCTCGACAACTGGGTGCTGCGCAAAGCCTGCGAAGACCTGGGTGAATTGTCGCGCCACGGCTGCGATGACCTGAAGATCGCCTGGAACTGCTCACCCCTGAACCTGGCCCGGGAAGAACTGGCCAATGAAATCGAACGCGCCTTGCGCAGCGCCGGCGTCGCCCCTGAACGCCTTGAGCTGGAGGTGACCGAGAACGCCCTGATGGGCAACATCGCCAATACGCTGGTGCTGTTGCGGCAGATCCGCGCCCTGGGCGTGTCGCTGTCGATCGATGACTTCGGCACCGGCTATTCGTCCCTGGCCTATCTCAAGCGTCTGCCGCTCAACACCTTGAAGGTCGACCGCTCGTTCATCCTCGACATTCCCAAGGCCACCGCCGACATGGAAATCGTCCAGGCGATCATCGTCATGGCCCACACCCTGCACTTGCAGGTGGTCACCGAAGGCGTGGAAAGCCTGGAGCAATACGAATTCCTCGAGCGTTCCGGCTGCGACTTCATTCAGGGATACCTGCTCAGCCGTCCGGTGCCGCTGCACGAACTGCGCCCGGTCCTCGAAGAGATCAATCAGCGCAAACACGCCCACCCGGTCAATCCGCTGACGCTGGCTCGCGGTACATTTTCACCAGTGTCGATGGATCTCTCTCCAAAAAGCCCTGCGCCCCATGCAGGCGCATCAGTTGTGCGGCCAATCCGCTGATCGGCGTGGCCGAGCCGACTTCTCGGGAAAATTTCACCGCCGTATCGAGATCCTTGAGCAGCGTGCGCACGTGCCATTTCACCGGTTCGAAACGGCTTTCGGCCATTTGTGGGGCGAGGATCTGCAGCGGCTTCGAATCGGCAAAACCACCGGCCAGCGCCTCGGCAATCAGGCTGGCGTCGACCCCGGACTGTTCGGCCAGCGCGACCACTTCGGCAATCACCAGCGCATTACAGGCAACGATCATTTGATTGCAGGCCTTGGTCACCTGGCCGGCGCCGATCCCGCCCATGTGCGTGACGCGCTGACCGAGGGTGAGCAGCACCGGGCGCACACGATCAAGATCTGCGGCATCACCACCGACCATGATCGCCAGGCTGCCGGCCTCCGCACCAACGACGCCGCCGGACACCGGTGAGTCGAGCCAGGCCATGCCGGTCTTTTGCGCCAGTTCTGCTGCCATCTCGCGGGTCGCCGTCGGCTCAAGGCTGGAAAAGTCCACCAGCAACTGACCGTTCTTTGCGCCTTCAGCAACACCCGCCGGACCAAACACCACCTCGCGGACCACTGCCGTATCGGCCAGGCAGAGCATCACCACGTCGGCCTGCCCGCACAGTTCGGCCGGGGTCGCGACTTGCCGGGCACCCGCCTCCACCAGCGGCGCGCACTTGGCCGGGTTGCGGTTCCACACGGTCAGCGGATAACCCGCCGCCAGCAGACGCCGGCACATCGGCAGCCCCATCAGTCCGATTCCGGCAAACCCCAACGAAGGTAGCGTTGACATCATTTAGCCTCCTTTTGATTAAAGATCGCCGAATAATGGCCGATCCATCATCAATCAGGAAAGGATTCCCCCGTGCGACACACAGGCAAAGACCCTGACGCACGGGCCAAATACGCGCAGCAAAAAGACGCGAGATTCCCATTCCGTGAGGCTCGACGACAGAGGTCGCCGAGCCAACCAGTCCAGGTAAATGGCGCACAATGACTTCTAAAAACAATCCGGCCACTGCGGTATCCGATCTGACCCTGAGCCCTGCGGCGAACAGCCCTGCCCCGATGAAGCCATTGCCTCCTTCGCGCCCTCTGGGCACCCAGCAATACCTGTACTTCACCGAAACCAACACTGACCGCATCCTCGACAACCTCGACGGCCTGCGTGACCTGGTGTTCCCGCGCCCGCCGCACCTGGAAGGCGACAACGAGCAGCACAACGACCAGGAATTCCCGTCGGTGTGCCTGATCGGCCTCGGTCGCTGCGGCTCCAACATCGCCCTCGACGTGGCGGAGCTGGTGTACAACGCGCGCAAGTTCTACCTCAACGAATTCAACAACGAAGACCGCGTGGCTGATCGCCGCCTGGCCTCCGACAAAGGCTACAGCCCGGCCCAGTGGATCAAGCAGAACCTGCGGATCGGCCCGAACAAGTCGACCAAACCGGTGTTCCTGGTCGAGCCGCTGGTGATGCTCGGCGACCTGGACAAGGACATTGCCGGACGCATCCGCTTCTCGCGCAAGGGCGAAAAGAGCGGCTTCCTGCGCGACTACAGCAAAATGAAGATCATGGACTTGTCCGAAGTCCACGCCGGTGGCGCCGGTAACGCGCCGATCCTCGGCCAGTACCTGGCGAAGATCATCCTGAACAAGGACACCCAGCGCTTCTCCAGCCCCGACTGGAAAATGATCCACTCGTACCTGATCGACAGCTGCGGCATCAAGGCCAACCAGTCGCGCCTGTACTTCTCGATCTTCAGTGCCGGCGGCGGTACCGGTTCGGGCATGGCCTCGGAATTCGGCCTGGCCCAGCAGCACTCGTACATGAACAAAACGTTCGACACCAAGCCGATGGACGAACATGACGGCAAGAGCGGTCATTCGTTTGTGTTCGAGCCGATCTTCACCAGCGGCATCTGCGTGCTGCCGAACATTTCCGACCACCGCAGCGAAATGTCCGAGGCGCTGCACATCAACGCCGGTCGCCTGCTGTGCAAATACCTGTCGGAGGAATGGGATTTCTCGTACAACTTCGCCAATGAAGACAGCAGCGAAGCCAGCGTCATGGGCCGTATCCGCCCATGGAACGCGATGATGCTGATCTCCAACGACATCATGCGTTACGCCGAAGAGAGCGATGACGGCAACATCCAGAACATTGATGTCAATGCGATGGAGAAGCACGCCAACCAGTACATCTCGCAGCAGATCTTCAACATTCTGACGGCCCAGGCCGTCACGACCGACTACGACCAGAACTATTTCCGTCGTGCCGGCATCGACATCGGCGAGACCATTCGCCTGGACGCCAACGACCTGTTCATGAGCCTGGCCGGCCCGGTGGCGATTGCCTACGCCGAATCCGTGGTGCCGGAAACCCCGCCGCCGAGCAGCGACAAGTTCAAGGTGTTCGACAAAGAGCCACAGCGCCTGAACATCGACGACCTGTTCTTCCGCTCGATCGACCTGCCGCACTTCAACAAGGTGACCCAGGCCATCGAAGGCATCAGCCTGCTGCCAATCGAATCCAAGCGTTATCGCGCCTCGCTTGAGCAGTACAAGAATTCCGGCTACGACGCCGCCGCGCTGCACGACCTGCACTTCTTCAAGAACTGCTCGTCGGTGGTCTCGATCGTTTCGCTGCCGAAAGACTACAAGCTGTCGTACATGGACCTGAACCGGTTGAAAACCCACCTCAACAGCCTGTTCCCCAACACCACGCTCAAGCGTTACGCGCTGGTGATCGGTGCTTCGGCCAACCTGTCGCTGACCACCCTGATCGCCAAGAGCCCGTGCCTGTCGGACGATTTCCTGACCCTGATCGTGGCGTTCATCAAGCGTTGCTTTGCGAAGAATCCGTACCGTTTCGACGAGACCCTCGACAACTCGATCCTCGACTTCATCATCAATGAAGAATTCGACGAGGAACGCATCGACGACCTGCTCAACGAGTTCGAGAACCCGGCGAAGATCCTCGATACCAACTGGTACGCGATCAAGCCGATGTACGAGAAGAAGTACCGCGAGCTGATCAACGACAAAGAGAAGTTTGTCTCGATCAACGACATTCGTCTGTCGCGTGATTGCGTGAAGAAGTCGATCAAGTACCTGCGCGAGATCTATCGCCACCGGATCGGCAAGACCAAGGTTATTTCGCTCAATAACCATACTGGCAAGACTTACTCGGTCTGATTCAAGACCGCGTCGCAGCCATTCGCGAGCAAGCTCGCTCCCACAGTGTTCGTGTCGAGCACAAAACCTGTGGGAGCGAGCTTGCTCGCGATGGGGCCGGTGAAAGCGCCACGCAACTCAGCCTTTCCAACATCCAGAAACAATTAAGCAGCCCGAAGGCTGCTCAATAAACTGTGCCCGTTACGTTTACGTCACCGTTATGCCACCCCCGCCTGTGGCATTTCTCTACGGCAACGTGCCATCACGCTACTCGGCTACACACTTTTTTCCGGCGGCCTGTCGCACCAACGAGGTGCAACCCCTCAGGCCGACGCCCTTTCCTGGACCAGAATCCACGGTCGGACCACCACCGCCCACATCTCGGGATCACGTTCGAAAATATCCAGCGCCCGCGTTTCAGACAGCTTGGCGACCTTGTCTTCGGCCAGCCAGGCAGCGACTTTCTCGCCCTGATCCGATGCCACGGCCTCGGCCACGGCGATCAAATCCAGGTCAGCGTCGACCCACAATAGGGCACCCTGGGCGTAGAAGCGCTCCAGCTCTTTCCAGGTAATAGATGCGGTTTCACCAAGCAGCTTGGCATAGAGGGTGCTAGGTTCTTGATTCATGGGACTGTCCGGAAAAGAAATCGGCGCGAATGATAACGTCGGTGGTCCGGCAGAAAAACCCGGTAGCAAAAGGCTGTACCGAACGAAAAGCGCAGGAAAGCCAAGGAATGCTGATGATTGGGGCATAAGCCCTCTGAAAGCCCCGCCGCAATTCTGTCTTTTTCTTTCATTAAAGCGACATCTCCAGAATTTGCCCCTGGGCGCCAGCTTCCCAGGCCAACAACCGGCGCTCTACACTGTACCGGTACAGTTGCCGGGGGCATTTCCGGACGATATCGCGAAGATATCCAGCCCGGTTCTGCTGCTACGGCGTCAGGACTCTAAAAAAATACAACAGTAAGAGTGGAGCACTATGACTAAGGCTACTAAGCAGATTTCCAAACTGTTTGCCGCTATGGTACTGGCCGGGGTTGCCAGCCATTCGTTCGCAGCTGACACCATCAAGATCGGTATCGCCGGCCCTAAAACCGGCCCGGTAGCCCAGTACGGCGACATGCAGTTCAGTGGCGCCAAAATGGCCATCGAACAGATCAACGCCAAGGGCGGCGTCGACGGCAAGAAGCTCGAAGCCGTTGAATACGATGACGCTTGCGATCCGAAACAAGCGGTAGCCGTTGCGAACAAGGTCGTCAACGACGGCGTCAAGTTCGTGGTCGGTCACCTGTGCTCCAGCTCCACCCAGCCTGCTTCGGACGTTTACGAAGACGAAGGCGTGATCATGATCACCCCGGCAGCCACCAGCCCGGACATCACCAGCCGTGGTTACAAAATGGTGTTCCGCACCATCGGTCTGGACAGCGCCCAGGGCCCTGCCGCCGGTAACTACATTGCCGATCACGTGAAACCGAAAATCGTTGCTGTCCTGCACGACAAGCAGCAATACGGTGAAGGCATCGCCACCGCCGTGAAGAAAACCCTGGAAGGCAAAGGCGTCAAGGTTGCCGTGTTCGAAGGCGTCAACGCCGGCGACAAAGACTTCTCCTCGATGATCTCCAAGCTCAAGCAAGCCAACGTCGACTTCGTCTACTACGGCGGCTACCACCCTGAGCTGGGCCTGATCCTGCGTCAGTCCCAGGAAAAAGGCCTGAAAGCCAAGTTCATGGGTCCGGAAGGCGTGGGTAACGACTCCATCTCGCAGATCGCCAAGGACGCGTCCGAAGGCCTGCTGGTGACTCTGCCGAAGTCCTTCGACCAGGATCCGGCCAACCAGAAACTGGCTGAAGACTTCAAGGCGAAGAAAGAAGACCCGAGCGGCCCGTTCGTGTTCCCGTCCTACTCGGCGGTTGAAGTGATTGCCCAGGGTATCACCGCTGCCAAATCCGAAGACCCTGCCAAAGTGGCGGCCGCCATCCACGCAGGCACCTTCAAGACCCCTACCGGCGACCTGAGCTTCGACGCCAAGGGCGACCTGAAGGACTTCAAATTCGTGGTCTACGAGTGGCACTTCGGCAAACCTAAAACCGAAGTTTCGCCTCAGTAAGGCGCTGCCTGACTGACTGCCAATAAAGCCCACGGCGTGCCGTGGGCTTTGTTTTACGAATGTATTGGGCCGCGCTGGCGTGATCCGCCAGTCTCCCCACCTGAAAATCTCAAAACCGTCATCAGCGGTTCGCTGGCAAAACCCGGATTCGAAGTGGATAAAGATCCACGGGGCCGGGCGGGAAAATGACTCCACCAGTGAAATGCGTATCAGGTTTTTAGGAGCGCTGTAATGCCTGACATCTATCACTTCTTCCAACAGCTGGTTAATGGCATGACCATTGGCAGCACGTATGCCCTGATCGCCATCGGCTATACGATGGTCTACGGCATCATTGGAATGATCAACTTCGCCCATGGCGAGGTGTACATGATCGGCTCCTACGTGGCATTCATCGCCATCGCCGGGCTGTCCATGATGGGACTCGACAGCGTTCCGCTGTTGATGACCGCCGCTTTTCTCGCAACCATCGTCGTGACCAGTGCCTACGGTTACAGCATCGAACGGGTCGCCTACCGCCCCTTGCGCGGCAGCAACCGTCTGATCCCGCTGATCTCCGCCATCGGTATGTCGATCTTCCTGCAGAACACGGTTCTGCTGGCGCAAGACTCCAAGGACAAATCCATCCCCAACCTGATCCCCGGCAACTTCTCCATCGGGCCAGGTGGCGCACATGAAGTGCTGATTTCCTACATGCAAATCGTGGTGTTCGTGGTGACCCTGGTCGCCATGCTCGGCCTGACCCTGTTCATCTCCCGCTCTCGCCTGGGCCGCGCCTGCCGCGCCTGTGCCGAAGACATCAAGATGGCCAACCTGCTGGGCATCAACACCAACAACATCATCGCCCTGACCTTCGTCATCGGTGCTGCGCTGGCGGCCGTCGCGGCCGTGCTGCTGAGCATGCAATACGGCGTGATCAACCCGAACGCCGGTTTCCTCGTCGGCCTCAAGGCTTTCACCGCCGCAGTACTGGGCGGCATCGGCAGCATCCCCGGCGCCATGCTCGGCGGGCTGGTGCTCGGTGTGGCGGAAGCCTTCGGTGCCGATATCTTCGGCGACCAGTACAAGGACGTCGTGGCGTTCGGCCTGCTGGTTCTGGTGCTGTTGTTCCGGCCAACCGGCCTGTTGGGTCGTCCGGAGGTTGAGAAAGTATGACTAGGAATCTTAAACAGGCGCTGTTCAGCGCCCTGCTGGTGTGGGCGGTGGCCTACCCGGTACTCGGTCTGAAGCTGACCATCGTCGGCATCAACCTCGAAGTGCATGGCACCAGTACCTCGACACTGATCACCATTGCCGTCTGCTCGGTGTTGATGTTCCTGCGCGTGCTGTTCGACCAGCAGATCGGCGCGGCGTGGAAATCCTCGCCGAGCCTGCCGAAGATGCCGGCCAAGGCCAGCAGCTTCCTGACCCTGCCGACCACCCAGCGCTGGATCATCATTGCGTTGATCATCGGGGCACTGGTCTGGCCGTTCTTCGGTTCTCGCGGCGCGGTGGATATCGCCACGCTGGTGCTGATCTACGTGATGCTCGGCCTCGGCCTGAACATCGTGGTCGGCCTGGCAGGCCTGCTCGACCTCGGTTACGTCGGCTTCTATGCCGTCGGCGCCTACAGTTATGCGCTGCTGTCGCACTACTACGGCCTGAGCTTCTGGATCTGTCTGCCGATTGCCGGACTGATGGCGGCCACCTTCGGCTTCCTGCTCGGTTTCCCGGTACTGCGTCTGCGTGGTGACTATCTGGCGATCGTGACGCTGGGCTTCGGTGAAATCATCCGTCTGTTCCTGCGTAACCTCACCGACATCACCGGCGGCCCGAACGGCATCAGCAACATCGAGAAGCCAACGTTCTTCGGTCTGACCTTCGAACGTAAAGCCGCCGAGGGTTTGCAGACGTTCCACGAATACTTCGGCCTGGAATACAACTCGATCAACAAGGTGATCTTCCTGTATCTGGTGGCGTTGTTCCTGGCGCTGTTCGCGCTGTTCGTCATCAACCGCTTGCTGCGCATGCCTCTGGGCCGTGCCTGGGAAGCGTTGCGCGAGGATGAGATCGCCTGCCGCGCATTGGGCCTGAACCCGACGCTCATCAAGCTTTCGGCATTCACTCTGGGCGCCTGCTTCGCCGGTTTCGCCGGCAGCTTCTTCGCCGCCCGTCAGGGTCTGGTGACGCCGGAGTCCTTCACTTTCATCGAGTCGGCGACCATTCTCGCCATCGTGGTGCTGGGCGGCATGGGCTCGCAGCTGGGCGTGGTACTGGCGGCGGTCGTGATGATCCTGTTGCCGGAAATGATGCGTGAGTTCAGTGAGTACCGCATGCTGATGTTCGGCGCCCTGATGGTGCTGATGATGATCTGGCGACCTCAAGGTCTGCTGCCCATGCAACGTCCTCACATGGAGCTGCGCAAATGAGCCGCGAGATCCTGAAAGTCGAAAATCTGAGCATGCGCTTCGGCGGCCTGCTGGCGGTCAACGGCGTGGCCCTGACCGTGAAAGAGAAACAAGTGGTGGCGCTGATCGGGCCTAACGGCGCGGGCAAGACCACCGTGTTCAACTGTCTGACCGGCTTCTACAAGCCGAGCGGCGGCAGCATCAAGCTCGATGGCGAGCCGATCGAAGGCCTGCCGGGTCACAAGATCGCCCTCAAGGGCGTGGTGCGCACCTTCCAGAACGTGCGATTGTTCAAGGACATGACGGCGGTCGAGAACCTGTTGATCGCCCAGCACCGCCACCTGAACACCAACTTCCTGGCCGGTCTGTTCAAGACCCCGGCGTTCCGCAAAAGCGAGCGCGAGGCCATGGAGTACGCCGAGTACTGGCTGGACAAGGTCAACCTCAAGGAATTCGCCAACCGTCCGGCCGGCACCCTGGCCTACGGTCAGCAGCGTCGTCTGGAAATCGCCCGCTGCATGATGACCCGTCCGCGGATCCTCATGCTCGACGAACCGGCCGCCGGTCTGAACCCGAAGGAAACCGAAGACCTGAAGGCGCTGATCAGCGTGCTGCGTGAAGAGCACAACGTCACCGTGCTGCTGATCGAACACGATATGAAACTGGTCATGAGCATTTCCGACCACATCGTCGTGATCAACCAGGGCACGCCTCTGGCCGACGGTACGCCGGAACAGATCCGCGACAATCCTGAAGTGATCAAAGCCTACCTGGGGGAAGCGTAAATGCTGCAGTTCGAAAACGTTTCCACCTTCTACGGCAAGATCCAGGCCCTGCACAGCGTCAACGTCGAAGTCCGCCAGGGCGAGATCGTGACGCTGATCGGTGCCAACGGTGCCGGCAAATCCACGCTGCTGATGACGCTCTGCGGTTCGCCGCAGGCCCATAGCGGCAGCATCCGTTACATGGGTGAGGAACTGGTCGGCCAGGACTCGTCGCAGATCATGCGCAAGAGCATTGCCGTGGTGCCGGAAGGCCGTCGGGTGTTTGCCCGACTGACCGTCGAAGAGAACCTGTCCATGGGCGGATTCTTCACCGACAAGGGCGACTATCAGGAACAGATGGACAAGGTTCTCGGACTTTTCCCGCGCCTGAAAGAACGCTTCAACCAGCGCGGCGGCACCATGTCCGGCGGCGAACAGCAAATGCTCGCCATCGGCCGGGCGCTGATGAGCAAGCCGAAATTGCTGCTGCTCGACGAGCCGTCGCTGGGCCTGGCACCGATCATCATCCAGCAGATCTTCGACATCATCGAACAGCTGCGCAAGGACGGTGTGACGGTGTTCCTGGTCGAGCAGAACGCCAACCAGGCGCTGAAAATCGCTGACCGTGCGTACGTTCTGGAGAACGGCCGGGTGGTGATGCAAGGCACCGGTGAAGCGCTGCTGACCGACCCGAAAGTACGCGAAGCGTACCTCGGCGGTTGATCGATTGCGTTAAACAGAAAACGGCCTTCGGGCCGTTTTTTTGTATTCGATAAATTATTTTGCCTTTCGCTGTAACGCATCGCCAGGTCGTTTCTCTAGTGGGGTAAGCAAGCGCACATCGCTTGTTCCAACCCAAGTTGAAACCGGAGAAACATCATGACTGCTACCACCCGCACCCTGTCCGCCACCGCCCTGGTTCTGGCCCTTGGCTCTGCCCTGAGCATGGCCGCCGTTTCGACCGTTCAGGCGGCCGACAACAGCAACATGGAAAAATGCTTCGGCGTGGCCATGAAAGGTCATAACGACTGCGCCGCCGGCGCCGGCACCACCTGCGCAGGCACGGCGAAAATGGATTACCAGGCCAACTCCTGGAAGTTCGTTCCGAAAGGCACCTGCACCACCACCGAAAGCAAAACCTCGCCGACCGGTTTCGGTCAGATGGAAGCCTTCAAGGCCAAGTCCTGATCCGGAGGCTGCCCGAGTGTCGATCATGATCACTTCCTGCGACCATGCCTCCCCCCGCACTCGGGCAGCCCTCACCGGGCTCCCGCCCCGTGCCGGGCTGGGGCTCAAGACCGGGCACTTTCGTGAAGTGCTCGGCTCTCTACCGGACATCGGTTTCTTCGAAGTCCACGCCGAAAACTACATGGTGGCCGGCGGCCCGTTTCATCATTTTCTGGGTTTGATTCGTGAAGCGTATCCGTTGTCGTTGCATGGTGTCGGCCTGTCCATCGGTGCCGAAGGCCCGCTGGATGTGCAACACCTCAAACACCTGAGTGCGCTGATCGAGCGCTATCAACACCACTCCTTTTCCGAACACCTGGCCTGGTCGACTCACGGCCCGGTGTTTCTCAATGATCTATTGCCTCTGGCCTACGACACGCCGACGCTGAACCGCGTCTGCGATCACATCGACCAGGTGCAGAACACCCTCAAGCGTCCGATGCTGCTGGAAAACCCGGCGACCTATCTGGCGTTCGAACGCTCGACGATCGACGAAGCGGAGTTCATCGGTGAAGTCATCCGCCGCAGCGGCTGTGGTCTGTTGCTGGACGTTAACAATGTCTACGTCTCGTGCATCAACCATCAGCGCGACCCTCTGGCCTACCTCGACGCACTGCCGCTGCACGCAGTTGGCGAGATTCATCTGGCGGGGTTTGCCGAAGATTCCGACAGCCTCGGTGATCGCTTGCTGATCGACGATCACGGCGCACCGATCGATCAGGCCGTATGGTCGCTATATCGCCAGGCGCTGGAGCGCGTCGGCCCGGTGGCGACGCTGATCGAACGGGACAATCAGGTGCCGGCCTTCGATGTGCTGCTGGCCGAGGCGCAACAGGCCGACGAGCTTCTGCTTTGCGCAGGAGGTCGGCCATGAGCACCCAAGCCGTGTTCAGCGCCGCACTGCTCGATGTCGGCCTGCCCTGCCCCGACGGATTGTGCAGCGCCAACGGGGCCGATCCGGCCAGTCGATTCGCGGTGTACCGCAACAACGTGCAGGGCTCGTTGAGCAATGCACTGGCCGACAGTTATCCCGTAGTGATGCAGTTGGTGGGTGAGGAATTCTTCCGCGCCATGGCCGGCGTTTTCATTCAAAACCACCCACCACACAGTGCGTTGATGAGCGATTACGGCAGTGATCTGGCGGACTTCATCAGCGGATTCGAACCGGCGTCGAGCGTGCCTTATCTGGCCGATGTCGCGCGACTGGAACGCCTGCGCACGCAGGCCTACCACTCCGCCGATATCGCGCCGCTCAGCCAGGACCGGATCGCTGCGGCCTTCGCGGATCAGGAAGGTCTGAGTCGCTTGCAAATCGGCCTGCATCCTTCGCTGCACGTGCTCGATTCAGCTTTTGCCGTGGTGGATATCTGGGCCGCGCACCAGCAAGACGTCACTTTGGCCGGCATCGATCTGGATCAGGCCCAGCACGCGCTGATCCTGCGCAACGGCCTGGAGGTCGAGGTGTTCGCCGTGGATCCCGGCGTCAACCCGTTCATTCGCCAGCTCAAGGCCGGCCTGTCACTGACCGAGGCGCTGGAATCCGCAGAAGCCTTCGATCTCAGCCAGACCCTCGCCCTGTTGATCAGTCGCCACGCCATCACCCACTTACATCACAAGGTTTCGCCATGAACAGCCTCATTGCCCGCGCCATCGCGCTGCTGGAAAAAATCCCGCACAGCCTGATTGCCTTCATCGCGCGTTTTTCCATCGCGGCGGTGTTCTGGAAATCCGGTCAGACCAAGGTCGAGGGACTGGCCATCGACCTGATCGACGGCACGTTCCAGATTGGCTGGCCACATCTGGCGGACTCGACGATTCCGCTGTTCCAGAGCGAATATCACGTGCCGCTGCTGTCACCGGAAATCGCCGCGCACATGGCGGCGTTCGCCGAACACTTTTTTCCGATCCTGATCCTCGTCGGCTTCGCCACTCGGTTTTCGGCGCTGGCGTTGCTGGGCATGACGCTGGTCATCGAGCTGTTCGTGTATCCCGACGCCTATCCGACCCACGGCACCTGGGCGGCAGTGTTGCTGTACCTGATGACCACCGGGCCGGGCAAATTGTCGATCGATCATCTGATCGCACGACGTTATCGCTGAAGCCGGTCCAGGGCCTCGCCGCTGCGCTTGAACCAGTCGATCAGGTAGTCCGCCAGCACCTGAGTGCGCTTCGGCAGCCCGCCCTGATACGGGTGCACCAGGTACATCGGCATGCGCCGGGTCTGAAAATCGCGAAGGAGCCAGCGCAATCGGCCGTCAGCCAATTCCGTCTGCAACAGATAGGACGGCAGGCGAGCGATGCCGGCGCCAGCGAGTGCGGCCTTTTTCAGCAAACTGTAGTGATTGCTGGCGAACGGCCCCGACACCCGCACCCGCAACAGCTCGTGCTGCTGGTGATAGAGCCACTCTTCGCGGCCGCCGTAGTGACTGTTGAGCAAACAACGATGTTCGGCCAGCGCCTGTGGCGTCGCCGGTTCGCCGAAACGTTCAAGGTAGGCCGGACTGGCGCAGGTCATTTCCTGCCAGGCCAGCAAAGGCTTGGCCACCAGACGCTCGTCGTTGGCGACGTCGGTGCGGATCGCCAGATCAAAGCCATCGCGGGAGAGATCGCGATAGCTGTTGTTCAGCTCCAGCTCGATCTGCACTTCGGGGTATTTCTGCGAAAACTCCAGCACCAGGCCGTCGAAGAAGGTTTCCCCCAGCGACACCGGCACCGTCATACGCACGGGGCCTGCCATATCGTCCTTCAAACGCGCCAATGCCTGACGCGCCCTTTCCACCTGGACGACAAGCGCCTGAGCCTGGGGCAACAGCGCCGCACCGGCCGCCGTCAGGCTCAGCCGACGTGTGGTGCGTTGCAGCAGCACCACGGAAAACTGCGCCTCCAGCTGACTGATGCGCTTGGACAGTTGCCCCTTGCTGCACCCCAGCTGCTGCGCCGCCAGGGTAAAACTGCCGGCCTCGATCAACACCGCGAACGCCGCCAGATCATCCATCTCGCTCATGGATTGTTTCCATTTGAAAACCAAAGGTTGCCCATTAGCGCGCTTATCAGCGGAAAAAACCACTCTAGACTGAAAGCTCGTTCAATCACTTGAGGCAAGCACGATGAAAATTCTGTTGATCGGCGCCGGCGGCACCATCGGTTCGGCGGTGGACAAAGAGCTGTCACAGCGTCACGAAGTCATTCGCATCGGCCGCAGCAGCGGCGATTTCCAAGTGGATATCAGCGACAGCGCATCGATCCGCAAGCTGTTCGAAAAGACCGGCAAGTTCGACGCCCTGGTCTGCGCCGCCGGCAACGTGACCTTCGCCCCGCTGGGCGACATGAACGAAGACAGCTTCGCCCTCGGCCTGAAAGACAAGCTGATGGGCCAGGTCAATCTGCTGCTGATCGGCCGTGAATTCGCCAACGACGGCGCATCGTTCACCTTCACCACCGGCGTCCTCAGCCACGACCCGATCCGCAGCGGTGCTTCGGCAGCACTGGTCAACGGCGCGCTGGACAGCTTCGTCCGTGCCGCCGCCATCGAACTGCCACGGGGCCTGCGCGTGAACTCGATCAGCCCCACCGTGCTGGTGGAAGCCATGGGCAGCTACGCCCCGTACTTCCGCGGCTACAAGCCGGTTCCTGCGGCGGATGTGGCGTTGGCCTACGCCAAAAGTGTCGAAGGCTTGCAGACAGGTCAGACATTTCACGTGGGCTAAACCCTTGTGATGAACGGTCAGCCTGCGTAACGTGGCGGCACTTGTCTGGAGAGCCGAAGATGCGTGTTGCCCGTTCCTTGATCGTTGTTGCCCTGCTCCCTCTGTTTGCCGCGTGCCAGTTATTCGACGGTGCGCGGACCAGCGCCTTCCACGTCGGTCAGACGCGGATGCAGGGGCAACTGACCGCTGCCGACGGCAAACTGGTGTTCCAGTCATGCGGCGAGCAGCGCCAGTACGTGGTCAACGACATCGGCGGCACCAGCATTCTGCAAGAGGCCGCCACCCTGGCCGACCAGCAGGGCAAGCTGTTCGCCGACGTGCGCGGCAAGATCGCCGGTGACCGTCTCGACCTGACCCAGCTCTATCGCGTCGAACGCTCCGGCACCGCTTGCGATGATCCGAATTTCAAGCAACTGATCCTGCGCGCCGCCGGCCATGGCCCGGAATGGAACGTCAAGGTCAGTGGCAAAGGCATGGTCATCGACCGCGAAGGCCAGCCACCGCTCGCTGTGCCCTACGTCGAAGAACAGTTGGGCGACGGTCGTTTCAACCTCAGCAGCGAAGCCAACAACCAGCGCATCGAGCTGTGGGTGGCGCCACAGCGATGTGTCGACAGCAACACCGGCAGCGTGCAACACATGAGCGCCGAGCTGCGCATCGACGGCAAGGTACAACGCGGTTGCGGGTATTTCGGCGGTTCGCGCAACGACTGATCGTTTTACCCTCACGGGATCCGGCCGTTGCGGCTTATAATCGCCGCCTTCAAACGCCCTGGCGCAGTTGTGCGCCCCGCGAACCGGATCCTGTCATGTTACGAATCACTGAACTCAAGCTGCCGATCGACCATCCCGACGAAGACCTGCGCGCTGCAATCGTGCAACGCCTGGGCATCGCCAGCGATGACCTGCTCGATTTCACCTTGTTCAAGCGCAGCTACGATGCGCGCAAAAAGTCTTCCGAACTGTGCTTCATCTACACCATCGACCTCGAAGTGCGCGACGAGGCCAAGGTGCTGGGCAAGTTCGCCGATGACCGCAACGTCAACGTGGCGCCGGATGTCAGCTACAAATTCGTCGGCCAGGCGCCAAGCGACCTGAGCCAGCGTCCGATCGTGGTCGGTTTCGGCCCGTGCGGGATCTTCGCCGGCCTGCTGCTGGCGCAGATGGGCTTCAAGCCGATCATCCTCGAACGCGGCACCGAAGTGCGCCAGCGCACCAAGGACACCTGGGGCCTGTGGCGCAAAAGCGTGCTCAACCCCGAGTCCAACGTGCAGTTCGGCGAAGGCGGGGCGGGCACGTTCTCTGACGGCAAGCTGTACAGCCAGATCAAGGATCCGAAATTCCTCGGCCGCAAAGTCCTGCACGAGTTCGTCAAGGCCGGCGCGCCGGAAGAAATCCTCTACGTCAGCAAGCCGCACATCGGCACGTTCCGTCTGACCGGCATGGTCGAAACCATGCGTGAAGAGATCCGCGCCCTGGGCGGCGAAGTGCGCTTCCAGGAACGCGTCACCGACGTGCTGATCGAAGACGGCCAACTGGTCGGCGTCGAGCTGGCCAGCGGCGAAACCCTGCATTCGAAACACGTGATTCTGGCACTGGGCCACAGCGCCCGCGACACCTTCCGCATGCTCCACAGCCGTGGCGTGTTCATGGAAGCCAAGCCGTTCTCGGTGGGTTTCCGCATCGAGCACCCGCAATCGCTGATCGACCGTGCGCGACTGGGCAAATACGCCGGTCACCCGAAACTCGGCGCTGCCGACTACAAACTGGTGCACCACGCCAAGAACGGCCGTTCGGTCTACAGCTTCTGCATGTGCCCGGGCGGCACCGTGGTGGCGGCGACCTCCGAGCCGAACCGCGTGGTCACCAACGGCATGAGCCAGTACTCGCGTAACGAGCGCAACGCCAACTCCGGCATCGTCGTCGGCATCACCCCGGAAGTCGATTATCCGGGCGGCCCGCTGGCCGGGATCGAGTTGCAGGAACGTCTGGAGTCCCACGCCTTCATCCTCGGCGGCAGCGACTACAAGGCCCCGGCGCAACTGGTCGGCGACTTCATCAACGGCACGCCGTCCACCGAGCTGGGCGAGGTTGAGCCTTCGTACAAACCGGGCGTGGCGCTGGGCGACCTGGCCCTGGCGCTGCCGGACTTTGCCATCGAAGCAATTCGCGAAGCGTTGCCGGCGTTCGAGAAGCAGATTCGCGGTTATTCGCTGCACGATGCAGTGCTGACCGGGATCGAGACGCGGACTTCGTCGCCGCTGCGGATCACGCGCAACGAGTCGCTGCAGAGCATGAACGTCAAAGGTCTGTTCCCGGCCGGTGAAGGCGCGGGTTATGCGGGCGGGATTCTGTCGGCGGGTGTTGACGGGATCCGGATTGCCGAAGCTGTAGCGCGTGACATTCTCGGTCTGAAAGACTGATCCGCGCGACCTGAAACACTGCAAAAAACTGTGGGAGCGAATTCGCTCCCACAGTCGTTTTCGGCGTCAGATATTGGCACGCAGAACCGAGGTCGGCAGCGCCTCACCCTTCTCGGCACTGGCTGCCACAGCCGCCATCAATCCTTCCAGCTCATAGCCCTGCGCCTTGAGCCACGCCTGATCGTAATAGGTGTCCGCGTAGCGCTCGCCGCCATCGCACAGGATCGCCACGATCGACCCCGACTCTCCCGCCGCTTTCATCTGCTGCGCCGCCATCAGCGCGCCGATCAGGTTTGTGCCGCTCGACCCTCCCACATGCCGGCCCAGACGCTGCGCCAGGTAATGCATGGCGGCCAGCGACAAGGCATCCGGCACCTTGACCATCGCATCGATCACCTTGGGCAGGAACGACGCCTCCACCCGAGGCCGGCCGATGCCTTCGATCCGCGAGCCGTGGTCCAGACGCAAACTCGCGTCACCGGTCTGGTAGTAGTCGAAAAACACCGAACGCTCGGCATCGGCGCACAGCACGCGGGTGCAGTGCTGGCGATAACGCACGTAACGCCCGAGCGTCGCGGTGGTGCCGCCGGTGCCAGGGCTGGAAATCAGCCACGCCGGGCACGGGTGCTGCTCGTAGCGCATCTGCTGGAAGATCGACTCGGCGATGTTGTTGTTCGCCCGCCAGTCGGTGGCGCGCTCGGCATAGGTAAACTGGTCGATGAAGTGCCCGTCGTGTTCCCGGGCCAGGCGTTCAGACTCGGCGTAGATCTGCGTCGGGTCGTCCACCAGATGGCTCTTGCCGCCATAGAAGGCGATCTGCGCAATCTTCTCCTTGGAGGTGGTTGCCGGCATCACTGCAATGAACGGCAGCCCGAGCATCCGCGCAAAGTACGCTTCGGAAATCGCCGTCGAACCGCTGGACGCCTCGATCACCGGCGCGCCGGGCTTGAGCCAGCCGTTACACAAGGCGTAGAGAAACAGCGAACGGGCCAGCCGATGCTTGAGGCTGCCAGTGGGATGGCTGGATTCGTCCTTGAAGTACAACTCGATGCCCGGAAACCCCGGCAGCGGCAAGGGGATCAGGTGGGTGTCGGCGCTGCGCTGGAAGTCCGCTTCGATGATCCGGATGGCTTCGCGGGCCCACTGTCGGTTGTCGCTCATGGCTGTCGTTCTCGTTGAATCGGGCAGAAGTGCCTTCACAGGCTTAGCCCCCAAGCTTAGGAAAAATCCCACCGCACTGACAGATACAGCTGAACTTCAATACCGTCGGCAACTGCTAGGCTCTGCTGCAGGTCTGGCATGCGCCTTGTAACCATATATAACAAAAAAGAATATAACTTTTGTTTTAACAACTAACAGTACGGGTTAGGGTGTCCCACCTTTTGACTTTATCGATGGAGAGCGACCTTGCCTCTGCGTAGCACTTTCACGCGTTTCTTTCAGTTGGAAGCTGCCAGCGGTCTGTTACTGATCGCCGCGGCCATCCTGGCTTTAATCATCAACAACTCGCCGCTGTCGTGGCTGTACACCGGCCTGCTCGACACGCCGGTGGTCGCGCAGATCGGCGCGTTGAAAATCGCCAAACCCCTGCTGCTGTGGATCAACGACGGCCTGATGGCGCTGTTCTTCCTGCTCATCGGCCTGGAAGTGAAGCGTGAAGTGCTCGACGGCCAGCTGTCGAAGCCGTCGCAGATCGTCCTGCCCGGCGCGGCGGCCATCGGCGGCATGCTGGTGCCGGCGCTGATCTACTGGTTCCTCAACCGCGACAACCCGGCCGCCCTCGATGGCTGGGCGATTCCCACCGCCACCGACATCGCCTTCGCCCTCGGCGTGCTGGCCTTGCTCGGCAAACGGGTGCCGGTGTCGCTGAAGCTGTTCCTGATGACCCTGGCGATCATCGACGACCTTGGCGCGATCGTGATCATCGCGATCTTCTATTCCGGCGAACTCTCGACCCTGTCGCTGGGCCTCGCGGCGGCGTGCATTGCGGCGCTGGTGGCGATGAACCGGCTCGGGGTGGTCAAGCTCGGGCCGTACATGATCATCGGCCTGATCCTGTGGGTCTGCGTGCTCAAGAGCGGTGTCCACGCGACGCTGGCCGGCGTGACTCTCGCATTCTGCATCCCGCTGCGCACGAAAAACGCCGAGCCTTCGCCGCTGCTGACCCTGGAACATGCGCTGCACCCGTGGGTGGCCTACGGCATCCTGCCGTTGTTCGCCTTTGCCAACGCCGGCCTGTCGCTGATCGGTGTGACCGCCGAAAGCTTCACTCACCACGTACCGATGGGCATCGCCGTCGGCCTGCTGCTGGGCAAGACCATCGGCGTGTTCGGCCTGACCTGGCTTGCCGTGAAAACCGGCATCGCCGCCCTGCCCCAGAACGCCAATTGGGGTCAGGTGCTGGGCGTGGCGATTCTCTGCGGGATCGGCTTCACCATGAGCCTGTTTGTCGGCTCGCTGGCCTTCGTGCCGGGTGCCAGTGAATACGCCGGAATGGACCGGATGGGCATTCTCACCGGCTCGGTGTTCGCCGCATTGATCGGTTATGCGGTGACCCTGGCGGCAAGCAGAAAGAACACCGCGCTGCCTTCCTGATGCTGTAGCGAACAATCCCCACGTCTTTAGAGACGCGTCCTACAGCCACGATTTTCCTGCTTCGTTAACGTCGTGCAGCCCCTTTCGAGGGGCTGCCGATGCATGAACGAAAGGAAAATCAGTGGCTGGTCAAAAGGACGTTCCCCGGGTTCCCAACCCACCGGCAGGCGACGGCCATCACGTCACCTACCGCTACCTGACGGCCACCGAGCTGGCCGATCAGGACGAGCGACAAAACAAGTACGACGCCATGCTGGCGCGGCAGGACGCCTTCGAACGCAGCCGTGAGGTCGCGTCGAACAAGCCTGAGCTGGTACGCGCCGGCTGCACGTTTGCCAAGTCCTGCAAGTTGCCGGACGCGATCATCGATTACGCGAATCCTTCGGGGATGGTGCCGACGGACAGCCTGAAGGATTACGGCGATCTGATCCTGCTCGGCGGACGTGAAGCCGATGACAGCGGCGGCGTTGCACTCAAAAAAATCAGCGGCACCGCCATTCCTGCTGGCCTGGGCACCTTTGCTCTCGCCGGTGAGGCGTTCAAGGCTTTGCCCGCGATGGCCTCCGCCGCCGTCGTGGCCCCGCTGGTCGGCCTGGTGGCGATGTTCATGCCATCGAACCTGGGCGACAGCGCCCTCTACACCGAAGACCAGTTGCTCGCCCTCAAACAGGCTCGAACCCGCGTGCGCTTGCACGTCGAACAGCAGGCCGACGGCAGCCTCAAGGGTTACGGCTTCTACACCGGCAAGAACCGCGACTGGGAAATGGTCGATGTCGTGCAGTTCACTGCACGCGGTAACCGATTTGTTGCAGACCTCGGCGAAGGCATCGAACTGATCTGGACGCCCGCCGTGGACGGCTCCGACATCCTCGGCATCCCCGCGCTGGAGGCCGCTCCGCAAGCACCGCATATCTGGGTGTATCCACCGACGAAAGCGGCGGAAGGGATTCTGGTGAATCCGGTTTATCCGCCGGAGTATCGGGATTTCATATTGGTGTTTCCGGCAAGTTCGGGGGTAAAACCGTTATACGTTGTACTGAACACATCACGCAAAGGCTTGGCACCCGCAGGCCATAGCTACCATAAACCGCCGAAGACCGACCAAATCACCGCATTTCCAGACCTGAAAAAAGTTAAAGACATGAATCCGGTTCAGGGTGGAGGAGGACTTCGTAAGCGCTGGACTGATGCTAAAGGAAAGACAATTTACGAATGGGACTCAAGACATGGAGAGTTAGAAATGTACCGAAGCGATGGAACTCACCTCGGAGCCTTCGATCCCTACACAGGTGAGCAGCGCGAAGGGCCTATAAAAAAAAGAAGCATCAAAAAAAGATATCTGTGAGGACGAGATGGGACTGGAACTAAGACTGGAGTGGTACGACACAGCAACCCAGCAATTCCAAGGCGAGGAGTCGTCGAAAGATCTGGGGGATGATGAATCAGTACTAAATGCCTTAGGCATTCCTGTGGAGGGCAACATCAATAATGGCAGCTTCAATGTCGTAGAAGAGTGGGTTGCGACCATTCAGCCGTACTTTCAACATCAAATCGCTCTAAGTGCCAACGACTATCAAATTTCGTTTGACTACAGTTAACACCGACAGACAGGCTGATTGACCTTAATGCGCTACCTTTCGATCACCGGTTTTTTCCCTGATGAAGTTCAAGACGACTCTTTGCAATTCGAGCTGGATATCACGGGTAGTGAGATGAATGAAAAAGTTGCCCAGCTCTCAGAATCCAAACCTCTTAGCGAGGTCGAGCCGGGCGAGTTGTTGTTGAATCAAGATCAGATAGCCGCGCTAGAAAATCTTTTAAACGTCAGTTTCACAAAGGACTTGGAGTACTTTGTGGGCACCCGTGCCGAATATTGATTCGTCAATTCGGAGGCATACAAAAAACCCCGACCAGTCACCTGATCGGGGTTTTTCTTTACCGCTCGTTCCCGCTTAGTGCGAAACGCGGCTGGTCCCGCCGACAGTCGAAATCCGTACGCGCTCACCGACGCGGAACACTTCGTTCTCCTGCACTTGCTGCACGTAGGCGCGCATGCTGCCGTCGTCTTCGCGCACGGTGATTTCAACACCTTGAGTACGGGTCAGGCCTTCTTCGGTGGCGGAACCGATCAGGCCGCCGGCCACGGCACCGATAACGGCTGCCACGATGCTGCCACGACCACCGCCGATGGCGCTGCCGCCGACACCGCCGACCACTGCACCGGCAGCGCCGCCGATCGGGGTCTTGGTGCCTTCGATTTTCACCGGACGCAGGGATTCGATGGTGCCCATGCGAATCGTCTGCACGCGACGCGCTTCGTCACGGGAGTAGGAGTCACCGGTCAGGCTCGATTGGCAGCCGGTGAGCAACATCGCCATCGTGGAAAAGGAAGCAACCAGCAGAACAGACTTACGCATAGGATCAACTCCAAAGGACAGGTATTCATTAAACTCCGCAGCTTGACGCCTGTCACGGCGCCGCCCGGATAAATTTGGTTTCATTCAGGCCCGGTACAGGGCCTCCACGAACTCACCCAACAGTAGCGCCAAAATACAGAGCTTGCGCCGCCGACCCCAAGGATTTTCATGGATTACTTCATCATTGTCGTCACAACCGTCGCCGGTTTGTACTTCCACTGGTGGTTGTACGTGCGGATCAAACGCTGGATGGACCGCGATCTGGCATTGTCGCTGGCCGGCAAGGATGAAGGCAAACGCGCCTACATGCTCGAACGGCTGGCGCAAGCCCGATCGCAGAAGATCAGGCGTCGGGACCTGCCGAAGTGGCTTGAGGCCGCTGCGGCAGGCTATCCCGCTCGGTAGACTGCTTAAGGTGCCAGACGTTCAAGAATCCAGTCGGCGCCCTGCAAACGATAGTTGAGGCGATCGTGCAGACGGCTCGCGCGGCCCTGCCAGAACTCGATGCGCTCCGGCAGCAAACGGTAACCGCCCCAGTGTTCCGGGCAATCGGGCTGGGTGTCGGTGAAGCGTTGTTCGGTAACCTTGAGCAAGTCTTCCAGTTCACCCCGGCCGTTGATCACCCGGCTCTGCGGTGAAGCCCAGGCGCCCAGTCGGCTGCCCAACGGACGCACCTGATAGTAGGCGTTGGATTCTTGCGGCGAGACCTTCACCACCCGCCCTTCGATACGCACCTGGCGCTCCAGGGTCGGCCAGAAGAACGTCATGGCCGCGAACGGATTCGCGGCCAGATGCTGGCCCTTGGCGCTTTCGTAGTTGGTGAAAAAGGTGAAGCCCTGCTCGTCCAGGCCCTTGAGCAGCAGAATGCGGCAGTGCGGACGCCCGTCCGCATCGACCGTGGCCAGGGTCATGGCGTTGGCCTCCACGGGCGCCTGCTCGGTTTTCACCGCGTCGGCAAACCACTGGTGGAACAGCGCAAAAGGCTCGGCCGGGGCTTGCGCCTCGGTCAGGCCGTCCCGGGTGTAATCACGACGCATATCTGCCAGAGCCTGGGTCATGGCGCATTCCTTTTCGTTAGCGGATTACTGTTTTGCCGCGTCGGTCGCCGCGACTTTCTTGTCGCTGGCGGCGGCTTTGGCTGGAGCGGTTTTCTTCGCTGGGGCCTTCTTCACGGGAGCCTTGGCTGCGGCCTTCTTGGCCGGTGCCTTTTTGGTGGCCGGGACAGCAGCTTTCTTCGCCGCAGGTGCCGGAGTCACAGGCTTGGCGACTGGCTTGACGTCCTGGGCCGCGACCATGGTCACCGGCTTCGGTGCCGGCATGTTGTACTTGCTCAGCAGCGCGACCATGGTGTTCTGCGGGGTCACCAGCAGTTCGACACGACGGTTCAGGGCACGGCCTTCAACGCTGTCGTTGGCCGCACGCGGGGCATCGGCGCCCATGCCGCGCAGCATCAGGCGATCACGCTGCAAGCCGCTGAGGCGGAAGATTGCCGCCACCGACTGGGCACGTTCCTGGCTCAGTTTGGTGTTGTCTGCCGCGACACCGGCGTTGTCGCTGTGGCCCAGCACCAGCACCGCGGTTTTCGGGTCGGCTTCGAGGATCTTGGCGATATTGGTGAACGGGCTCAGGGTCACCGGCAGCAGCATGGCCGGGCGTTTCGGGTTGAACGAGCCTTCAACCGGCGCGGTCACCACGAGTACGTTTTCACGGCGCTCGAATTGCAGGTTGCTGCCCTTGATCGCCTCACGCAGGCGCGGCTCGTAGTCGTCGAGCCAGGCCTGGGTGACTTTCGGGTCAGGCATCGGCACGGCTTTGGCGGTGTCCTGAGACTTGCCGCCGAACGGCCACCACCACTTGCTGCCGGTGTCGGCATCAGCCTTGGCGACAACGGCAGGCGCGGCTTGCGGTTTGACTTCGGGCTTCACGTCGGCCTTGGCCTTGTCGGCCGAATCGTCGGAGCCGAACGGCCAGTACCAGTGGCTGCTGCTCTCGGTCTTGGCGACAGGGGCTGTAGCGGCGGGTTTCACCGGTGCAGGTGCCGGAGCCGGCTCCTTGGCCGCAACCTTGTCGGAGGAGCCGAACGGCCACCAGCTGCCGCCATCGGCGTCATTCTTGGGAGTCTGAGCGCAACCGGTGATCGCGAAACACAGGGCCAGAGCGAGAGTTTGTTTGGACGACATTGGAAACCCACAAAAATTAGTAATGGACTATCAGAGGACTTTCGCCCGGATAAACAGACGCTTTGAATCGAAAAGCCGAATGAGGTTCCGGCCCTGGAACCTCCAGTAACGTTTTACAGACAAGTGGCAAGTACCCGCGCCAGCTTCTGCGCGCGCGGATCCATCAAGACGTACGGCCCCAGGGTATTTGTCACAAATCCGAAGGCCACATCGTGCTCCGGATCAGCAAAACCGATGGAACCACCCGCGCCTGGATGACCAAACGCCCGTGGGCCGAGGCCATAGGTGGCGTTCGGCACGTCAGGTTGATCGAGCATGCAACCGAGACCGAAACGGGTGCGGGTCAGCAAGGTCTTGTCCTCGCCGAGGCTGTGTTCCCGGGTCAGCTCGTCGAGCATTTCGCTTTCCAGCAGGCTGCCGTCGAGCAGACCGGCGTAGAACCCGGCCAGGCTGCGCGCATTGCCGTGGCCGTTGGCCGCCGGTTGCTGCATGCGCCGCCATTCCGGTTTGTTGGTGCTGGTGAGCACCGACGGCGGATTGGTGAAGGCACGGGTGGTCATGGCGGTGGGTTCACGCATGGTCACTTGCAGCAGGCGCTGGGCGGCGGCATCGCCGACATTGCCTTTGCCACGGGCGATATGCGCGACGCGGTAGAACTCTTCGTCGGCCAGGCCGACATGGAAATCCAGCCCCAACGGTTTGGCGACTCGCGCCACAATGGATTCACCCGGCCCACGACCGTCGGCCCGGCGCAGTAACTCGCCGATCAGCCAGCCGTAAGTGATCGCGGCATAACCGTGACCGGTGCCCGGCGTCCACCACGGCGCTTCCGCCGCGAGGGCGTCGACCATGGTTTGCCAGTCGTACAGGGCTTCGGGGGCCAACAGTTCGCGCAGCGCCGGCAGGCCGGCCTGATGGCAAAGCAATTGGCGCAGGGTCACGGATTCCTTGCCGGCGGCCGCGAATTCCGGCCAGTAACGGGCGACCGGGGCATCGAGTTGCAGCTTGCCTTCGGCCACCAGTTGCAGCGCGGTGACGGCGGTGAAGGTCTTGGTGCAGGAGAACAGGTTGGCGATGGTGTCGCTGTGCCAGGCTTCGCTGCCGTCCTTGTCGGCGGTGCCGGCCCAGAGGTCGAGGACGGTTTCCCCGCCGACCCGGATGCACAACGCGGCGCCACGTTCCTGGGGATCGTCGAACAGTGCCGCGAAGGCTTCGCGCACCGCTTCGAATTGAAGCTCGTAATGTCCCTGAATCTGCACCCGCAACTCCCCCGCGAAAACGCTCTACAAAGTGGCCCGCATTGTTCCAGCCCTTGAAGGTTTTGGGAACAGCGGCGGGCCGGGCGGTCCTGCCTTAATGACCGTT
The DNA here is from genome assembly GCF_002112345.1 of Pseudomonas sp. R43(2017). Classification (NCBI taxonomy): domain Bacteria; kingdom Pseudomonadati; phylum Pseudomonadota; class Gammaproteobacteria; order Pseudomonadales; family Pseudomonadaceae; genus Pseudomonas; species Pseudomonas sp. R43(2017). Next base: position 185,453 of record NZ_NEHJ01000003.1, on the reverse strand, counting down.
GCCGGAGTGCCCGCCGGTATGGCCGGCGCCCTGCCCCGGGCCTTTGCCGGCTTCGCCTTTGCGGCCGCCTTCGGTCTCGTGACCGGCCTTGTCTGCCGCCACAGCGGCTTTCTCGGCTTCTTTGCCGAGTTGATCAAGGGTCGCCAGATTGCTCTTGCGCACGGTTTCGACGAAACCCTGATACGGCACGTCAGTCACGCCCACCAGACCGAAGTGACCGTTTTCGCCATCGAGCAGACGCCCGGTCACCGGTTGATCGAGGTACTGGAACCAGTGCACGCCGACAATCGACGGCTCGCTCAGCGCCTGCTTGAGGAAGTTGGCGTAGGCCGGGCCACGATCTTCTTCCTTGTTCAACGGCGTCACGCCGCCCCAGAACGGGCCGCGATCGGTCGAGCCGAAATTGAACTCGGTAATCAGCACCGGTTTGTCGAGGCTGCGCAGCGCGGCGAAGTCATAACCGTCCTGCGGTTTCAGGGTGTACATGTTGAAGCTCAGCACGTCGCAATACTGCGCGCAGGAAGCCACGGCTTCCGGGGTGCTGATGGCGAAGCGACCACCCAGCAGCAGCTGGTTCGGCGCGTGCCATTTCAGCGAATCGGAAATGGTCTTGAAGTAAGTGTCGGCGAAGACCTTCTGGAAGTATTTGAAGTCAGCCTCGATTTCCGGGTGCTCCGGATTCGGCAGCGGTGCCTCGAACCCCGGGTCTTCCATCAATTCCCAGGCCGGCAGATCGATACCCCAGGCCTTCGACAGCCCCGCCTGATTGCGATACTTGTCGCGCAACTGCTTGAGAAACGCACGCTTGGCCGGTACGTCGGTGGTCATTTTCAACGTGCCGTAGGCCAGCGCGTAACGCGACTTCGGATCGTCACCGGGACCGGCCCAGGCCAGTTCGTTGTCGGCGAAGTAGCCGATCAGCCACGGATCATCGCGGTGATCACGGGCGGCAATCGCCACGGCGCGCTCGGTGGCCATGGCGAAACGTGGATCGAACGGGTCAGGCATGCCGCCCCACCAGTCGTTGCCGGTGCTGATGCTGGTGTAATCGCCAACGATCGACAACGGCAAGGTGTACGGCACGCGCTCGGCGTCACCCAGTTGCGGTGCGCTCCAGTTGCCGACAGTGTTGAAGCCCCACGCCTGCAGGCGGTCGAGGGTGTGGCTGGCCCACTTCTGCTCGTCGATGGCGGCCTTGCACGGGGTGGCAGGCGCTTTCTCGGTGGCCGCAGGAGTTGCGCAAGGTTCGCCATAGAGGCGTTGCAGGTTGGCACCATAGAAGTCATACCAGCGTCCGTTGCCGTAGCCACGGCCCTGATCGGCCCCGTTGCCGCCACGGTTGTCGCCTTCACCAAAGTGAATGGCCAGTGGCTCGTCGGGTTTCGGCAGAGACTCAAACATGTACTCGCGCCCGGCCACGTAGGTCTGGTTGACCTCGGGGCTGACGGTGTTCACGCCCAAGGAATAGAACGGATGACCCTCCGGCGTCACCAGATACCAGCGACCGTCGAGTTTTTCGGTGCGGAAGAAGCCACTGGCCTTGAACGTCGGGCCTTTGTTCAAGCCGCCGAACTTGTCCAGCGACGACTTCTCGCGCTCGGCCAGCCAGGTTTTCAGCTGTTGTTGTTCCCGGGTGGCGGCGGATTTCAGCTGTTCGTCGTTGGCGACTTTCTCCGGCCACTTGCTGCGGGTCGACTGACCGTAGGTATCCACCAGATTGCCGTAGGCGGCTTTGATCACCTCGCCCTCGTCCTGCACGCCGAAGCGCTCCAGCAACAGACTTTGCGCGGCTTTCGGCTGGTCCATCGACAGACTGACGGATACCACCTGGCTGCGATCCAGTTCACCGGAACTGCTGGCCAGCAGGATGCGCTGCCCGTCGATGGTCATCGGCATCAACGGCCCGGCCTTCATGCCCTGGCTCAGCGGCGAGGTTGCGGTCAACGGTACGAGCAAGGTCTGCGCCGGTCCGGCCGGCAGATCAACGCGGCTGACCAGGGTCTTGCCGTCGTTGCTCTGGATCTGTACGTAAACGGTCACCGCCCAGTTCATCGCGCTCTGGATGCGCAGGCTCATCATCCCGGACTGCGACCAGTCCCAGGCACCGGTCTGCGGGGTCAGGCGCAGGGTCGGACGCGCCACCGGGTTGAAAGTCACCCGGCGCAACACTTCGCCCTCGGGGGTCTGTTCGGCGTTGGCTTGTGGCAGGTCGGCGTTTTCGGTCGCCACTTTCACCACGTCGGCGGGGCGGACAAAGTTAAACAAGGTCTGCTGCCCGGCAGGTGCCGCCAGCAGAGGCGCAGCGAAAACCAGGGCAAAAAGGGCAGGCAACGAACGACGAATCATGAGAACGGATTTCTCCCTAACGACCAGCAATGGCCAATGGAAAAGCGATGGCGTAGAGATAGACAACGCGGCGGGCAAAACTGCCCACCGATGTCTCAGGATATTTCACGACGGAAAGGAGGCAACGCATTGAGGATCGCCTTGCCGTAGCGCTGGGTGACCAGCCGCCGGTCCAGCAAGGTGATGGTGCCGCGGTCTTCTTCGGTACGCAGCAGGCGGCCACAGGCCTGAACCAGCTTCAGCGAGGCGTCGGGCACCGAAATTTCCATGAACGGATTGCCGCCCCGGGCTTCGATCCATTCCGATAGCGCGGCTTCGACCGGATCGTCCGGCACCGAGAACGGAATCTTGGCGATCACCACGTGCTCGCAATAGGCCCCCGGCAAGTCCACCCCTTCGGCGAAACTGGCCAGACCGAACAGCACGCTGGAATCACCGCCATCGACCCGCGCCTTGTGTTTGTTCAGGGTTTCCTGCTTCGACAGGTTGCCTTGAATGAACACTTGCTTGCGCCAGTCGCGGTCGAGGCCGTCGAACACGTCCTGCATCTGTTTGCGCGAAGAGAACAGCACCAGACTGCCGCGCGAGCCTTCGACCAGCTCCGGCAGATCGCGGATGATCGCGGCGGTGTGGGCGGCGGCATCACGCGGGTCGGCTTTCAGGTCCGGCACCCGCAACACACCGGCATCGGCGTGATGGAACGGGCTCGGCACCACGGCGGTGACGGCTTTTTTCGGCAGCCCGGCACGCATGCGGAAACGGTCGAACGTACCGAGCGCAGTCAACGTCGCCGAGGTCACCAGACAGCCATAAGCCACGTTCCACAGACTGCGGCGCAAGGTTTCGGCGGCCAGGATCGGGCTGGCGTTGACCTCGATATCGAACAGCGAACCGCTTTCGGCCAGGGTCAGCCAGCGGGCCATCGGCGGGCTCTCTTCCGGGTCTTCGGCGGTGAACGCGGTCCACAGCTCCCAGTTGCCGGAGGCACGGGACAACAGGCTGCCGAACAGTGGATACCACTCTTCGGCCTGGTTGCTGGCGATGCCGATGTTGACCTCGCCGTCCATGCCTTCCTTGAGCAGGTCGGTCAGACGGGTAAACAGATCGTTGAGACGTGAGTAGCCTTTCTTCAGCTCGATGCCCATCTCGCGCATGTGCTCGGGAATCACCCCGCCGATGAATCGATGGCGCGGGCGCTCGCGGCCTTCGACATCTTCGCCGGGCTTGAAGTCGGCGATCTGCTCGCACGCAGTGAACATGAACTGCTGCTGGGTCTTGATCTCCCGCGCCAGCTCCGGCACCTGCTCGATCAGCTTGCCGAGATCCCCCGGCAGCGGATGCTGGGCCAGCAGTTTGGTGAGGTTCTTGGCGGTGGTTTCCAGCCAGTCGGCGGTGGAGCGCAGACGTGTGTAGTGGGCGAAGTGGCCGATGGCCTTGTCCGGCAGGTGATGGCCTTCGTCGAACACGTAAATGGTGTCGCGCGGATCGGGCAACACTGCCCCGCCGCCCAGCGCCAGGTCGGCCAGCACCATGTCGTGGTTGGTGACGATCACATCGACCTTGCCCATGCCTTCGCGGGCCTTGTAGAAAGCGCACTGGCCGAAGTTCGGGCAATGACGGTTGGTGCACTGGCTGTGATCGGTGGTCAGGCGCGCCCAGTCGGCGTCTTCCAGCGCGTTGGGCCAGCTGTCGCGGTCGCCGTCCCATTTATTGCCGGCGAGTTTCTCGATCATGCTGGTGAACAGCTTCTGGCTGGCCTCGTCGACCTCGATCTTGAAGCCTTCTTCTTCGAACAACTGCGCCGTGGCAGTCTGCGCGTGGCCTTCCTGCAGCAGCATGTCGAGCTTGGACAGGCACATGTAGCGGCCACGGCCCTTGGCCAGGGCGAAGCTGAAGTTCAGCCCGCTGTTGCGCATCAGGTCGGGCAAGTCCTTGTAGACGATCTGCTCTTGCAGGGCGACGGTGGCGGTGGCAATCACCAGGCGCTTGCCGGCCAGTTTCGCCGTGGGGATCGCGGCCAGGCTGTAGGCCACGGTCTTGCCGGTACCGGTGCCGGCTTCCACCGCGACAATCGCGGGGTCGCCACTGCGCCGGCCTTCGTCGTCGGTGTCGATATCCCCGAGGACCTTGGCGACTTCAGCGATCATCAGGCGCTGGCCGTAACGCGGCTTGAGGCTCTTGGCCTCTAGAAAACGCGAATAGGCGCCCTGGATCGTGGTTTTGAGTTCAGTGCTGATCATTGAGTGTCGGGCGCAAAAAACGCTGGATAAATTTTCAGTGGTTCGGATCGGCCGCTATCATACCCCGCTAATCAATCCTGCGCAGATCGGAGTACCCCAATGACACCTTTTAGCCTCGTTTACCCCCTTCATGTCCTCGCCGCCCTGGTGTGGGTCGGCGGCATGTTTTTCGCCTGGATGGTGCTGCGCCCCGCGGCGGTGAAGGCTCTGGACGGCCCCGGCAGACTGTCCCTGTGGGTGGAAGTGTTTCAAGGTTTTTTCCGCTGGGTGTGGGGCGCGGTGATTTTGCTGCCGGTGACCGGGGTGGGCATGTTGCATCTGCAGCACATCGGCTTCGAGACTGCACCGAAGTACGTGCAGGTGATGATGGGGTTGTACGTGGTGATGACCGCGCTGTTCATCCGGGTTCAGGGTTTGATGCTGCCGGAATTGCGCACGGCGGTTCAAGCGAAGGACTGGCCGACAGGTGCGGCGGTGCTGGGACGGATTCGTCGGGTGGTGGGGATCAATTTGCTGGTCGGCGTGCTGCTGGTGGCTATTGCGGCGGCGAGACCTTCGTTCTGACGTATTGCTGATCGTTCCCGCAGCGCGGGAACGATCAGACAGCGATTCGCTTACAGGCGCTGAACCGTAACCGAACCCGCCGCACCGGCCGGCCCCGGCTGACCGTCGGCCCCCGGCTTGCCGTTCTTGCCGCCATCGGCGCGATACACCAGGCAGCCCTTGGACTTGCCACCGGCGCCCGGTTTGCCACCTGGCCCCGCCGCCCCGCCGGCACCACCGGCCACATCGACCTTGATCAGCTCCGCCGGAAACTCCCGTGGCACTTCCAGCCGCACCAGCGCGCCCGGCGCACCAGGCTGGCCGTTACTGCCGTCACTGCCGTCGAAGCCGTGCCCGGCCTGGCCCCAGGTGCAGCCCGGTTCCTGACCGTTGGCCCCGTCGAGCCCGACAAAACCCGGCGCACCGGTGCCGCCACGGGCATCGACAATCAGCCGTGGAGCCTCCAGCGTCTTGAATTGCAGGTTCAGGTTACGCCCGGCGCGAGCCGCTTTTTCATAAGTGCCCGGTGCGCCGTGAGCCGTGATACGGCTCCCGTCGGCAAACCGGGCGCGGATGACTTTCATGTCCAGTGCCTGTTCGCCCGGCACGATGGCAATACGTGCCTCGTGGCCCAGCTGCAATTCGCCGACGCTCAGCTCGGTCACGTTCGAGGGCACCAGCAAGGTGCCGTAATCGGCGACCACCAGTTTTTCCAGCTGCAACGTGCTGGCCGTGTTGGGCAGTCGCATCAGGGAGTTGGCTTCGACACTGACCACCTGGGCACAGGCCAGTGGACTGATGAATGCAGCGAGCAGGCAGAGTTTACGCATGGGAAGCCTCCGGAGCGGCCGGGGCCGGGATGGTTTGCAGGTGGAAAACGCCGAACAGCAGGACCCGGCCACGATCGCGCCATGGGTGCGGCCGACCTTTGAGGCTGGCGTTGCACAGCATCACTTCAAGGAGGTGGATGGCCAGCAGCAGGACGCCAGCCAGATTGACCAGCAGATGCAACGGATGAACAAACGGCACCAGCTGATTGGCCAGTACCACGCAGCAGAACACCAGGGTCAACAATCGCCCCAGCCCACAGAACACCTTCATACGCTCCCCCGTGTTGCGAATTATTCTTTGGGCGCACAGTAACGGCTTCCGTACGGGATAAGCCAGAGGGGCAAATAAAAAAGTTCCGGGCACTCGTCGGATGGCTGCCGGTTCGACGATGATCGTCGACCGACAGCTCTAGCCTGCGGACTACAGAAGAGTCCTAGCGATTGATGTGCAACTCCACGCGACGGTTTTTCGCGCGCCCTTCTTCGGTCTCGTTGTCGGCGACCGGTTCACGCTCGCCACGCCCTTCACTGGTGAGTTTTTCCGGCGCCAGCCCCTGACTCAACAGATAGGCCGCCACGCTGCTCGCGCGACGTTCCGACAAAGCCTGGTTGTAGGCATCGGTGCCCTTGCTGTCGGTGTGGCCGATCACCTTGATGCTCACCACGTCGGCATTGCGCAACTTGTCCATCAGCGCATCGAGCTGGCTCTTCGCGGCCGGGGTCAGGTCGGACTTGTCGAACGCGAACAGCACGTTGCCGGCATCGCTCAGGGTGATGACTTCGGATTGCGGGGCCGGCTCGGCCGGTTTCTCGGTGACCGGGTATTGCGGCAGCGGACAGCCGCGATGATCGACCGGTGTGTTCGGTGGAGTGTCAGGGCAACGGTCGCGGCGGTCGAACACGCCATCGCCGTCTTCGTCGCCATCCTGGGCATAACAGATCAGCCCGCCGGTGAGGATACCCAGTGCCGCGCCGCCTGCGGCCCAGCCACCGTTTTCAATGGCGCCGAGACCGCCGCCGACCAGTCCGCCAATGACGCTGCAGATCGGCCAGGTACGTTGATTGAGGGGGGCAGTGCCATCGCTGTGGGTAGCGCAGCCGGTCAACAGGCTGCCTGCCAGCAGCACCGGTAAGACGGACCGTGAGAGAACACTCATATGAAAGCTCCTGTGTCACCGGCCCATACCGGTTACACAGGAGTAAAGACCCGCATCCACGACTGCACAAGCCGCGGATGCGAGGGCATCAACGCTCGATTTTGATTTCCGTGCGACGGTTCAGCGCACGGCCATCGGCGGTTTTGTTATCCGCCACTGGCTGGCTTTCACCGGCACCGGTCACCGAAACGAAGCTGGAACGTGGCACACCGTCATGGATCAGGTATTCCACCACCGAGTGCGCCCGACGATCCGACAGTTTCTTGTTGTAGGCATCACTGCCCACGCTGTCGGTATGACCGGTCACGGTCAGCCGCGCCGTGCTCGATTCCTGTTTCAGGCGCGTGGCGACCTTGTCGAGAACCAGCTTGTCGGAAGGCGTCAGGGTGGCCTTGTCGAACTGGAAGTGCACATCGCGGATGACGATGGTTTCTTCCTTGACCACTACAGCTTCTTCAACCACGGGTGCAGGGGCCGGGAATGGGCAGCCGTCTGCGTCGACCTTGGTGCCGCGAGGCGTGTGCGGGCACTTGTCGCGACTGTCCGGCACACCGTCGCCGTCTTCATCGCCATCACCGTGCACCCAGCAATAGGCTGCCGCCGTACCGCCAACGAGTAATGCGCCATAGCCTGCCCATGCAGAGCTTTCCGTCGCGCCAAGACCCGCACCGACGACACCGCCGACTGCCGCACAGGTCGGCCAGTCGGTTTTCTGCAAACCTGCGCAACCAGTCAACACACTGGTTAGCAGAACCAAGGGTAATGCTGTCCGAACTATGCTCATCTAGTTTTCTCCTGAGGGATCGGCTTAGAACCGATTCAGGGAGTAAAGACCGGAGTTTTAATCTCCGCCAGCAATAGGCCACTGCTGTTTGCGCGCGTGTTCACAGGACTTCGAGGCATTTGCCGCAAACCCGCAGAACAGAGATCTAGGCCTCGACGCTCGGGCAGGCTAGTCTTGGCGATCTGATTGAGGAGCTTCGATGAACGTCGCGATTTCTTCCCGCACGCCACAGCAGGCACTGGCCGCTCTGCTCGACCGCTACGCCCCGGCACGTCTGCTGCTGATCGGCGCCAGCGAATTTCCGGCACTGGCCGCTTTCAAGGATGCGCACCCGGACACTTGCGTTGCTCACGCCGCGCCCGGTGCCTTGCCCGCAGACCTCGCTGCACAGCGCTTCGATCTGGCGCTGGTGGTCGATTGCCTGGAGCATTTGCCCAAGCGTGATGGCCTGAATCTGCTCGGCGGGATCCGCAACCTCAACGCCAGCCGCATCGCCGTGCTGGCCGACCTGCCGGCCAGTGGCTGGCAGGAAACCGATTTCTATTCTCTGGCTCTGCAGGCCAGCGAACGCTTCGCCCGGGATGAGCAGGTGCTGACCCTGTTCACCTATGATCTGCTTGACTACAAACAAGTCCCCGACTGGCTCAACTCGCGGTTCTGGGCCAATCCGGAAAACTTCGGGAAATACTGGTGGTAATGCAATGAGTACAGCCATTTGCCCCTGCGGCAGCGGCAACCTGCTGGATGCCTGCTGCGGCCATTATCATGCGGGCCATCCGGCTCCGTGCGCCGAAGCCCTGATGCGTTCGCGCTACAGCGCCTACGTGCTGGGCCTGATCGATTATCTGGTGGCGACTACCCTGCCCGCCCAGCAAGCCGGACTTGATCGGCAGTCGATCAGCAACTGGAGCGCATCGAGCACCTGGCTCGGCCTCAACGTCGAGAGTTCGGAAGTCTTCGGCGGCCAGCCGGAACACGCCTTCGTCACCTTCACCGCGCGCTGGCATGACAGTCAGGGTGAGCACAGTCACCGCGAGCGGTCTTCGTTCGTACAGAACGGCGGGCGCTGGTACTTCATCGACCCGACCGTGCAGCTCAAGCTCGGGCGCAACGACAGCTGCCCTTGCGCCAGCGGGCAGAAGTTCAAGAAGTGTTGCGCGGGCTATTTCGGCGCGTGAGGTGAGTGACAACTAGACTGGGCGCAAAAGGGAGTTCTGCGATGGTCGGTCAATGGCACACATTCAAAGCCTTCACGCTGCTGCTGTTTCTGGGGCTCGGCGGCTGTGCCTCATGGTTTGCCGACGACACCCTCGACCCCGCCGTGCATCTGGTGAAAGTCGAAGTGGTGCGCGCCAAGTTGCTGGAGCAGAAATTCATCCTGCACTTTCGCATCGACAATCCCAATGACAGTGAGCTGACCGTGCGCGGCCTGGAATACCGCGTACATCTGGCGGACATGCTGCTGGCCGAGGGCGAGCATGAGCACTGGATCACCGTCGGGGCCAAAAGCAGTGCTTTCTATAAGGTGCCGATCCGCACCAACCTGTGGCCGAAGGTCAAGGACGTGGTGAAAATGCTGAAAAATCCGCACCAGCAGGTTCCCTACCGGCTGCAAGGCGAGATGGAAACCGGTTTATTCATCGCTCACTACGTGCACCTGGAACGCAATGGCGTGATAATCCCCGCCGATTTGATTACGGAGTGACCCCGATGACCCAGCAACCTCATGTCCATGGCCCAGACTGCAACCACGATCATGACCATCACCACCATGATCACGACCATGGCCATGTCCACGGCCCGAACTGCGGCCACGCCCACCAGGAACCGGTGCGCAACGCCCTGAAAGACGTCGGCCGCAACGACCCTTGCCCGTGCGGCAACGGCAAGAAATTCAAGAAGTGCCACGGCGCTTGATGTTTCAGGTAAATATTTTCTTCGCCTGATACACCGCCAATCGCGAGCAAGCTCGCTCCCACAGGGATCGCGTTCCGTCAGGAGCAACTCGGTCAAATGTGGGAGCTGGCCTGCCAGCGATGGCGGCGGCACATTCAGCAAAGCCCTATCGGGCCGCAAGAATCCCGGCACTACCAACCACCGTCGCATACTCCCCGTGCAGATTCCCCAGCGACATGGCATGCACCTCTTCCGCCGAACGCAGCGTGCCGAAGTAATCAGCCTTGTCGAAGGTAAAGCACGCATCCTCCGCCACCCACGCCTCGAACCCCAGATTGCCCGCCGTGCGCGCCGTGGACTCCACCGAGTTGTTGGTCGCCACACCGACGATGACCAATTGTCCGATCCCCGCGTCACGCAATTTCACTTCAAGCCCCGTCGCACAAAACGCATCCGGCACCTGTTTCTGGATCAGCCACTCGCCGTCCTGCGGCAGAAACCTGTCCTGAAATTCCACCCCGGACTGTTCTGGCCAGAACACCGAATCCGGTGAGCGCGACAGGTGCTGCACGTGAATCACCGGCCGCCCGCTGCGCCGCCAATAGTCCAGCAAATCGAGGATCCGTTGTTCGGCCAACGGATTATTCCGCCGCCCCAGACGCGGCTCCAGAATGCCCTTTTGCTGGTCGATGATGATCAGTGCAGCGTTGGCCTGAAGCTCCATGGCGATTTTTCTCACGCGCGGTCATTGAATTTCCCGTACTTGAGCATCACCTCCTGTCACTAAGCAAGCTATCGAACGCACACAGGACAACCTGAAGCCGGCGTTTGCTGTCCGTACCCATCCTGACTTGGAGCTTTCCATGATCGACCTGTACTACTGGACCACGCCCAACGGCCACAAGATTTCCCTGTTCCTCGAAGAGGCCGGCCTGCGCTACAACGTGCACCCGATCAACATCAGCCAGGGCGAGCAGTTCCAGCCACACTTCCTGAAGATCGCGCCGAACAATCGCATCCCTGCCATCGTCGATCATGAGCCGGCCGATGGCGGCGAGCCGTTATCGCTGTTCGAGTCCGGCGCGATCCTGCTATACCTCGCGGAGAAGACCGGGAAGTTCCTGCCCAAGGATCTGCGTGGCCGCCAGGTGGCGCTGCAATGGCTGTTCTGGCAGATGGGCGGGCTGGGGCCGATGGCCGGCCAGAACCATCATTTCAGCCAGTTCGCCCCGGAAAAAATCCCCTACGCGATCAAGCGCTACATCGATGAAACCGCACGTTTGTACGGCGTTCTGGACAAGCAACTGGCCGACAATGAATTCGTTGCCGGCAGCGAGTACAGCATCGCCGACATGGCGATCTACCCGTGGATCGTCTCCCACAAATGGCAGAGCCAGAACCTGGAAGACTTCCCGAACGTGCTGCGCTGGTTCAACCACATCAAGGATCGCCCGGCGACCGTGAAGGCCTACGCGCTGGTGCAGAAGATCAATCCGCCGAAGGCTTGAGTCACCCGGCCTGATCGTTCCCGTGCGGGGGAACGATCAACGGGAAGAAATAACCGCTCGCCCCGCTTGCGCGGCCCCCTCCTGCTCACTAACGTAGCGGCTTTATTGCGCCCCCAGCCTCTACACCCCCGCAGGAGCTTTGCCATGGCCTCGCCAGCCCTTTCACATTTTCTTCCCCGGTTCGGCGTTGCCGCAGCAGTGACCGGTGTCTTGAGCCTCTCCGGTTGCCAGACCTGGAACGCTCAGGATTCCCTCCCGCCGACCTCCGGTGTGCAGCCGCTCAAGGGCCTGGCGCAGAACGTTTCGGTACGCCGCAATGCCATGGGCATGCCGCTGATCGAAAGCAACAGCTTCCACGACGCCTTGTTCGCCCTCGGTTATGTGCACGCCAGCGACCGCATCAATCAGATGGTCACCCTGCGCCTGCTGGCCCAGGGGCGTCTGGCGGAAATGTCCGGGGCGTCGATGCTCGACGCCGACCGCTACATGCGCGCCGTCAACCTGAAGAAAAGCGCCGGCGAGCTGTACAAGGCCTCGTCGCCAAGGCTCAAGCGCTTCTTCGAAGTCTATGCGCGGGGCGTCAACGCCTACCTGTTCCGCTACGCCGACAAGTTGCCGGGGGATCTGGCCTCCAGCGGCTACAAGCCTGAATACTGGAAACCGGAAGATTCGGCGCTGATTTTCTGCCTGCTGAATTTCAGCCAGTCGGCCAACCTGCCGGAAGAAATCGCCTCGCTGGTGCTGGCGCAGACCGTCACCACCGACAAACTCGCCTGGCTGACCCCGTCCGCCCCCGACGAAAACCTGCCGGTGGCCGAAGCCGACAAGCTGCAAGGCATCAAGCTCAACGGGCAGATTCCGGGCCTGAGCGAACTGAGCAACGCCAGCGAACAACTGGCGGCGATGAACCTGCTCGGCGCCAGCACTTCGAACAACTGGGCGATTGCCCCGCAACGCAGCCGCAGCGGCAAGAGCCTGCTGGCCAGCGACAGCCATGGCCCGCTGGCCGCGCCGTCGCTGTGGAGTTTCGTGCAGATTCACGCGCCGAAATACCAGGCCGCCGGCGTGACCGTGGCCGGTCTGCCGATGGTGCTCGGTGGTTTCAACGGCAAAGTGGCGTGGAGCGCGACCAGCGTCTTCGGCGACAACCAGGACCTGTTCCTGGAAAAAATCCGACGCCAGGGCAGCAGCCTGACCTACGAGGTCAACGGCAAATGGCAGCCACTGGGCGTGCGCAACGAAACCTATTTCGTCAAAGGCCAGCGGCCGATTCGCGAAGCGGTGTACGAAACCCGCCATGGCGCGTTGCTCAACAGTGCTCAGGCTGGCACCCAGGGCGCCGGTTTCGGCCTGGCCTTGCAGACGCCGAGCTTCACCGACGACAAATCCCTCGATGCGTTTTTCGATCTGAGCCGCGCGCAAACTGCTGAACGCGCCTCGGACGCCAGCCGGGAAATCCGCGCCATCGCGCTGAACCTGGTGTTTGCCGATGCCAGCAACATCGGCTGGCAAGTCACCGGGCGCTTCCCGAACCGCCGCGAAGGCGAAGGCCTGCTGCCGTCGCCGGGCTGGGACGGTCGCTACGACTGGGACGGTTACGCCGACCCGATGCTACACCCGTACGATCAGGATCCGGCCCAAGGCTGGCTCGGCACCGCCAACCAGCGCGTCATCCCTCACGGCTACGGCATGCAGTTGTCCAACTCCTGGGCCGCGCCGGAGCGTGGCGAGCGCCTCGCGGAACTGGCCGGCAGCGGCAAACAGGACGGCCGCAGCATGATCGCCATGCAGTACGACCAGACCACCACCTTCGCCGCCAAGCTGAAGAAAATGTTCGAAGCCCCGGGCATGGCGCAGCCGCTGAAACAGGCGATCGACGCCCTGCCGGAAGCCGACCGCAGCAAGGCCCGCGAGGCCTACACCCGCTTGATGGCGTTCGACGGCAAGCTCAGTCCGACCTCCGCCGACGCGGCGATCTACGAGTTGTTCCTGCAGGAAAGCATGAAGCAGATCTTCCTCGACGAACTCGGCCCGCAGAACAGCCCGGCGTGGAAAGCGTTTATCGCCAACAGTGACTTGTCCTACTCGGCGCAGGCCGATCACTTGCTGGGCCGCGAGGACAGTCCGTTCTGGGACGACGCCCGCACCCCGCAGAAAGAAGACAAGCCGACGATCCTCGCCCGCAGCCTGGCGGCGGCGATCAGCGCCGGCGACAGTCAACTGGGCGGCGACCGCAAAGCCTGGCAGTGGGGCAAACTGCACCGCTACGAATGGAAGAACGCCAACGGCCAGATCGTTCGCGGTCCGATCGCTGCGGGCGGTGACCACACCACTCTGAACACGGCGGCGTTTGCCTGGGGACAGGACTTCAACACCACCCGGGCGCCGTCGATGCGTTTCATCGTCGACTTCAGCCAGAGCGAACCGCTGATGGGCCAGAACGGCACGGGGCAATCGGGTAATCCGGCCAGTCCGAACTACCTCAACGGCATCGATCCCTGGCTCAAGGGCCAGTACATCGGTTTGCCGATGCAGCCGCAGAACTTCGAGCGGGTGTATGGGAAGACGCGGTTGACGCTGACTCCAGGCAAGTAAATGCGATCCTCCGTGTGGGAGCCAGCCCGGCTCCCACACGGGTTTTGCAATGACCCGCAAAATCAATCGAACTTCTGACTTCGCCCAAACCTCATAGCTAACAAGTCCCTCCATTCCGGTAACGCCATGGACCTTGTTATCGCCCGCCCCGAAGGCCTGTACTGCCCCGCCGGGGACTTCTACATCGATCCGTGGCGCCCGGTCGAGCGCGCGGTGATCACCCATGCCCACGGCGATCACGCCCGCACCGGCAACGCGCATTATCTGGCGGCCAGCGCCGGCGAAGGCATTCTGCGTGCGCGTCTGGGTCAGGACATCAACCTGCAATCACTTGAGTACGGCCGGCGCCTGACCCACCACGGTGTCACCTTGAGTTTTCATCCTGCCGGACACGTTCTGGGCTCGGCTCAGGTACGACTCGAATACGGCGGCGAAGTCTGGGTCGCCTCCGGCGACTACAAGATCGAACCCGACGGCACCTGCGCGCCGTTCGAACCGGTGCGCTGCCACACCTTCATCACCGAATCGACCTTCGGCCTGCCGATCTACCGCTGGCAGCCGCAGGCGCAGGTGTTCGGGGAGATCAATCAGTGGTGGCAGGCCAACATTGCGGCGGGCAAAACCAGCGTGCTGTTCTGCTACTCCTTCGGCAAGGCCCAGCGGATCCTCCACGGTATCGACGAAACCCTCGGCCCGATCCTCAGCCACGGCGCGGTGGAACCGCTGAACCGGGTCTATCGCGAGGCCGGTGTATACCTGCCGCCGACGATCTACGCCGGCGACGTGAAGAAAAACGACCCGCTGATGCGTCAGGCGCTGGTCATCGCCCCGCCTTCGGCCGGCGGCAGCAGCTGGATGCGGCGTTTCGGCGACTACAGCGACAGCTTCGCCAGCGGCTGGATGCGCTTGCGTGGCACCCGTAGGCGGCGCGGCGTGGATCGCGGTTTCGTGCTTTCCGATCACGCCGACTGGCCCGGCCTGTTGTGGGCCATCGAACAGACTGGTGCCGAACGGGTGATGGTCACCCACGGCTCGATCGGCGTGCTGGTCCGCCACCTGCGCGAAAAAGGCCTGGATGCCCAAGGCTTCAACACCGAATACGGCGATGATGAACAGGACAGCCTCGCCGTCGAACCCGTCGTCGCCGAGGTGCAACCATGAAAGACTTCGCCGGGTTGTACGCCGAACTCGACGCCACCACCTCCAGCAACGCGAAACTGGCGGCCATGCAGGCCTACTTCGCCCAGGCGGAACCGCAAGATGCCGCGTGGGCGGTTTACTTTCTGTCCGGCGGACGCCCTCGGCAACTGGTGCCGGTACGGATCCTCCGCGAACTCGCCGTCGAAGTGTCCGGACTCACGCCATGGCTGTTCGAGGAAAGCTATCAGGCGGTCGGCGATCTGGCGGAAACCATTTCGCTGGTGCTCCCGGAAAACCCGCACACCTCCGAAGCCGGCCTCGCCGAATGGATCGAGCACAAGCTGTTGCCGCTGCGCGGTGAAACCCCGGAATACCTCGCTCGCCAGTTGCCAGCGCTGTGGGCGCAACTGGACCGGCCGAGCCTGATGCTGTGCATCAAACTGATCACCGGCAGCTTCCGCGTCGGCGTGTCCAAATTGCTGGTGACTCGCGCTCTGGCCTCGATGGCCGGGCTGGACAGCAAACGCGTGGCGCAACGGCTGGTGGGTTACACCGATTTGTCCAACCGGCCGGACGCCGCCAGCTATCTGAAACTGATCGCCCCCGAGTCCAGCGACGAACACGCCCAGCGTGGCGGCCAGCCGTATCCGTTCTTTCTCGCCCACGGTCTGTCGCAACCGGTCGAGCAGTTCGAAGACTTGCTCGGCCCGGCCAGCAACTGGCAGGTGGAATGGAAGTGGGATGGGATACGCGCGCAGGTGGTCAAACGTGACGGGCGGCTGTGGATCTGGTCCCGTGGCGAGGAACTGGTGACCGAACGCTTTCCCGAACTCGACTCGCTGGTTGAAGGCTTGCCTGACGGCACGGTGATCGACGGCGAAATCGTGGTCTGGAAAAACACCCGGCCTGACGCCGAAGCCTTTGATCCGGATTCGACGGCGCCACCGGCGGTGCAACCCTTCGCCCTGCTCCAGCAACGGATCGGTCGCAAGACCCTGGACAGGAAAATCCTCGAAGACGTACCGGTGGTGGTCCTAGCCTACGATCTTTTGGAGTGGCAGGGCGAAGACTGGCGCAACCAGCCGCAGATCAAACGGCGCGAACAGCTGGAACAGGTCATCACCCGGTGCAACAACCCGGTGCTGCTGCCCTCCCCGGTGCTGACCGGCAGCGACTGGTTCGACCTCGCCCGGCAGCGCGAAGCCTCCCGGCGACTGGGGGTCGAAGGCATGATGCTCAAGGCCCGCGACGCGATGTACGGCGTCGGCCGCACCAAGGACATGGGCGTGTGGTGGAAATGGAAGGTCGACCCGTTCAGTGTCGACGCGGTGCTGATTTACGCCCAGCGCGGCCACGGCCGACGTGCCAGCCTTTACAGCGATTACACGTTTGCGGTGTGGGACGGGCCGCCCGGTTCCAGCGCCCGCGCCCTGGTGCCATTCGCCAAGGCTTATTCCGGCCTGACCGACGAGGAAATGCGCGAGGTCGACAGCATCGTGCGCAAGACCACCGTGGAAAAATTCGGCCCGGTCAGCAGCGTGACACCGAGCCTGGTGTTCGAACTCGGTTTCGAAGGCATCGCCCTGTCGCGCCGGCACAAGAGCGGCATCGCCGTGCGCTTCCCGCGCATGCTGCGCTGGCGCCAGGACAAGACCGTGGAAGAAGCCGACAACCTGGCGACGTTGCAGAACCTGCTGGTCTGATCCCACCTCCCGATGCTCAATCTGATCACTCCCACGCAGAGCGTGGGAACGATCATGCTTATAAACAGTGCATCCGATTTTCCGTGCCCGTTTTCGGGCATTCCTCCCGCTGCACCCTCCCTTCCTACACCTTTTAAAACACTTGTTCGGGACTCTGGTTCGGAAATTGCTACTTTCTATAAGTCGTAAGCGTTCCAGTAACAATAATTCTGCGCCACAAGCGCTCATATTGGTTCTTAGGGATTGAATAATGAAAAAAGCATTGCTGACCCTTTCTGCACTGGCGTTGTGCATGGCCGCCGGCTCCGCGCTGGCCAAGGAATACAAAGAGCTGCGTTTTGGCGTCGATCCATCCTACGCACCGTTCGAGTCGAAAGCGGCCGACGGCAGCCTGGTGGGCTTTGACATCGATCTGGGCAACGCGATCTGCGCCGAGCTGAAGGTCAAGTGCAAGTGGGTCGAAAGCGACTTCGACGGCATGATTCCGGGCCTCAACGCCAATAAATTCGACGGTGTGATCTCGTCGATGACGGTAACACCGGCCCGTGAAAAGGCCATCGACTTCTCCAGCGAGCTGTTCTCCGGCCCGACGGCCTACGTATTCAAGAAGGGTTCCGGCCTGACCGATGACGTTGCTTCGCTCAAGGGCAAATCCGTCGGTTACGAGCAAGGCACCATCCAGGAAGCCTACGCCAAGGCCGTGCTGGAGAAGGCCGGGGTGAAAATCCAGGCTTACGCCAACCAGGATCAGGTCTACGCCGACCTGAAAAACGGCCGTCTCGACGCCTCGATCCAGGACATGCTGCAAGCCGAACTGGGCTTTTTGAAGTCGCCGGACGGTGCCGCCTACGAAGTCAGCAAGCCGGTTGACAGCGAATTGCTGCCAGCCAAAACCGCTGTCGGTATTAAGAAAGGTAACAAAGAGCTGAAGGCGCTTTTAGATAAAGGTATCAAAGCGTTACACGACGACGGCAAATACGCCGAGATTCAAAAGAAACACTTTGGCGATCTGAATCTGTACAGCGGCAAATAATGCACCGGCGCCCATCCTTCGATGGGCGCCTTTTTCATCCGCTCAGGTTGCTGATTTATGTTCGAAAACCTCTTACAAAATCTGGGGCTCTCCGCCTTCAGCCTCAAGGGCTTCGGTCCGTTGCTGTTGGAAGGCACCTGGATGACCATCAAATTGTCGGCGTTGTCGCTGCTGGTGGCCGTGTTGCTCGGCCTGCTGGGCGCCAGTGCCAAACTGTCCAAATCAAAACTGCTGCGCCTGCCCGCCCAGCTCTACACCACGCTGATTCGCGGGGTGCCGGACCTGGTGCTGATGCTGTTGATCTTCTACAGCCTGCAAACCTGGCTGACCGCGCTGACCGACGTCATGGAGTGGGATTACATTGAAATCGACTCCTTCACGGCCGGCGTGATCACCCTGGGCTTCATTTATGGCGCGTACTTCACCGAAACCTTCCGCGGCGCGATCCTCGCCGTGCCACGGGGTCAGGTTGAAGCCGCCACGGCCTATGGCCTCAAACGCGGCCAGCGCTTTCGCTTCGTGGTGTTTCCGCAAATGATGCGCTTCGCCCTGCCGGGCATCGGCAACAACTGGATGGTGATGCTCAAGGCCACCGCGCTGGTGTCGATTATCGGCCTGGCGGATCTGGTCAAGGCCGCCCAGGACGCCGGCAAAAGCTCCTATCAACTGTTCTACTTCCTGGTACTCGCCGCCTTGATCTATCTGCTGATCACCAGTGCCTCGAACGTCATCCTGCGCTGGCTCGAACGCCGTTACGCCGCCGGTGCCCGGGAGGCCGTACGATGATCGAACTCCTGCAGGAATACTGGAAACCCTTCCTTTATACCGACGGCAACAACATCACCGGGCTGGCCATGACCCTGTGGTTGCTCAGTGCGTCGATCTTCATCGGTTTCATCGTGTCGATCCCGCTGTCGATTGCCCGGGTTTCCCCGCACTTCTACATTCGCTGGCCGGTGCAGTTCTACACTTACCTGTTCCGGGGCACGCCGCTCTATATCCAGCTGCTGATCTGCTACACCGGGATCTACAGCCTGGCCGCCGTGCGCGCCCAGCCGATGCTCGATGCATTCTTTCGCGATGCGATGAACTGCACGATCCTCGCCTTCGCCCTCAACACCTGCGCCTACACCACGGAGATTTTCGCCGGGGCGATCCGCAGCATGAACCACGGCGAAGTCGAAGCGGCCAAGGCTTACGGTCTGACCGGCTGGAAGCTGTATGCCTACGTGATCATGCCGTCGGCACTGCGTCGCTCGCTGCCGTATTACAGCAACGAAGTGATCCTGATGCTGCACTCGACCACCGTGGCGTTCACCGCAACGATCCCGGACATCCTGAAAGTCGCACGGGACGCCAACTCGGCGACCTACCTGACCTTCCAGTCGTTCGGCATCGCCGCGCTGATCTACCTGACCATCACCTTCGCGCTGGTCGGCCTGTTCCGTCTTGCCGAACGCCGATGGCTGGCCTTCCTCGGGCCGACTCACTAGGACCTCTCTGCAATGCGCCACCAGATACATGACCTGCTGGCCCCGCTGCCGGGGACCGCACGACAGATCCACAGTTTTCACTTCGGCCCGGAAAAGGCCAAAGGCAAAATCTATATCCAGTCCTCGCTGCATGCCGACGAACTGCCCGGCATGCTGGTGGCCTGGCACCTCAAGCAGCGCCTGGCGGAGCTGGAAGCCGCCGGCCGCCTGATCAGCGAAATCGTGCTGGTGCCGGTGGCCAACCCGGTCGGCCTCGAACAAGTGCTGATGGACGTGCCGCTGGGCCGCTACGAGCTGGAGAGCGGGCAGAATTTCAACCGCTGGTTCGTCGACCTCAGCGAAGAGATCGGCAACGAAATCGAATCGCAACTGTGCGACGACCCGCAGCGCAACCTCGAACTGATTCGCACCAGCCTGCGCAACGCCCTCGCCCGCCATACCGCCACGACTCAGCTGCAATCCCAGCGCCTGACCCTGCAACGGCTGGCCTGTGACGCAGACATGGTGCTGGACCTGCACTGCGATTTCGAATCCGTGGTTCACCTCTACACCACGCCCGAGGCCTGGCCCCAGGTCGAGCCGCTGGCGCGCTACATCGAATCGAAGGCGAGCCTGCTGGCCACCGACTCCGGCGGTCAGTCGTTCGACGAATGCTTCACCCTGTTGTGGTGGCAATTGAAGGAACGCTTCGGCGAGCACTTCGAAATCCCCCTCGGCAGTTTCTCGGTGACGGTCGAGCTGCGCGGCCAGGGCGACGTCAGCCATCCCGTGGCCAGTCGTGACTGCCAGGCGCTGCTCGATTACCTGACTCACTTCGGTGCCATCGCAGGCGCCTCGAAACCGCTGCCGGAGCTGCCATTCCCGGCCACTCCGCTGGCAGGCGTCGAACCTGTCACCACGCCGGTCGGCGGCCTGCTGGTGTACACCGCCACGCCCGGGCAGCAGCTGGAAGCCGGGCAGCAAATCGCCGAAATCATCGACCCGATCAACGATCGGGTCACGCCAGTCCATTGCACCGCTTCCGGTCTGCTCTATGCCCGCTCGCTGCGGCGCATGGCCACGGCCGGCATGGTGATCGCCCACGTCGCGGGCGCCGAAGCCTATCGCAGCGGCTACTTACTTTCGCCTTGAGGATGCCTGTCCCATGTACAAACTGACCGTAGAAGGCCTGCACAAAAGCTATGGCGACCATCAAGTGCTCAAAGGCGTTTCGCTCAAAGCCAAAACCGGTGACGTGATCAGCCTGATCGGCGCCAGCGGCTCGGGCAAAAGTACCTTTTTGCGCTGCATCAACTTCCTCGAACAACCCAACGACGGCGCGATGAGCCTCGACGGCCAGGCGATCCGCATGGTCACCGACCGCCACGGCATGCACGTCGCCGACGCCGAGGAACTGCAACGCCTGCGTACTCGCCTCGCCATGGTGTTCCAGCATTTCAACCTGTGGAGCCACATGACCGTGCTGGAAAACATCACCATGGCCCCGCGCCGGGTGCTGGGTTGCAGCAAGGCCGAGGCCGATGATCGCGCCCGGCGTTATCTGGACAAGGTCGGTCTGCCGGCCCGGGTCGCCGATCAGTACCCGGCGTTTCTTTCCGGTGGCCAGCAACAACGGGTGGCCATCGCCCGGGCCCTGGCCATGGAGCCGGAAGTCATGCTGTTCGACGAACCGACCTCGGCGCTCGACCCGGAACTGGTCGGCGAAGTGCTCAAGGTGATTCAGGGCCTGGCCGAAGAAGGCCGGACCATGATCATGGTCACCCACGAAATGAGCTTTGCGCGCAAGGTGTCGAGTCAGGTGCTATTTCTGCACCAAGGGCTGGTGGAAGAAGAAGGTGCGCCGGAAGACGTGCTGGGCAATCCGAAAAGTGAACGCCTGAAGCAATTCCTCAGCGGCAATCTCAAGTAAAACTATTGCCCGGCCGGCGCGGTCACTGAAGGAACACCTTCAGAGCACACGACGCCGGCATGGGCACTTCCACCGACTTCGCCAGACACTGGTTCAGCGCCCGAGGCTGGAAGCCGTTCGCCTTTCAGAAGCAGGTTTGGGCGGCGGTCAAGCGTGGAGAGTCGGGACTGCTGCACGCCAGCACCGGTGCCGGTAAAACTTACGCGGTGTGGTTTGCCGCGCTCAATCGCTTTGCCCGCTCCGGGCCTGTTGCTGAAACCACCCGCAAACGCCCGCCACCTGCCGAACCGCTGACTGTCTTGTGGATCACGCCGATGAGGGCGCTGGCCGCCGACACCGCGCGTGCCCTGCAAACGCCGCTGGACGATCTGCACATTCCCTGGAGCGTCGGCCTGCGCACCGGTGACACCGGCAGCAGCGAACGCGCCCGACAGAACCGGCGCCTGCCGACCACGCTGATTACCACCCCGGAAAGCCTGACCCTGATGCTCGCCCGCGCCGACGCACAAACAGCGCTGTCGACCTTGCGCATGGTTGTGGTGGATGAGTGGCACGAACTGCTCGGCAACAAACGTGGCGTGCAATTGCAACTGGCCCTCGCCCGCCTGCGGCGCTGGCATCCGGGACTGATCGTCTGGGGTGTTTCCGCGACGCTTGGCAATCAATCCCACGCCGAACAGGTGTTGATCCCACAGGGCGGCGGCGTGAGTGTTCAGGGTCAAAGCGAAAAAACACTGCGGGTCGATACCCTGCTCCCTCCGCAGATCGAGCGTTTTCCCTGGGCCGGGCATATCGGTCTGAAGATGTTGCCGCAGGTGGTCGCCGAACTGGACGCCTGCGCCAGCAGCCTGGTGTTCACCAATACTCGGGCGCAATCGGAAATCTGGTATCAGGCCTTGCTGGAAGCACGACCGGACTGGGCCGGTCTGATTGCCTTGCACCACAGCTCGCTGTCCCGCGAGACCCGGGACTGGGTCGAGCAGGCGTTGAAGAATGGTCAACTCAAAGCCGTGGTCTGCACTTCGAGCCTGGATCTTGGAGTGGACTTTCTACCCGTCGAGCGGGTACTGCAGATCGGTTCAGCCAAAGGCGTGGCGCGTCTGATGCAGCGTGCCGGACGTTCAGGCCATGCGCCCGGTCGAACGTCGCGGGTCACCCTGGTGCCAACCCACAGTCTGGAGCTGATCGAAGCCGCTGCCGCACGCGATGCCGTGGCGCAGCGGCGGATCGAACCGCGTCTGTCGCCGCACAAACCGCTGGATGTGCTGGTACAGCATCTGGTCAGCATGGCCTTGGGCGGTGGCTTTTTAGCCGAGGAGTTGTACGAAGAAGTCCGTGGTGCCTGGGCTTATCACGACCTGACGCTGGCGGAATGGGCCTGGGCGCTGGCGTTCGTACGCCATGGTGGAATGTCGCTGACGGCGTACCCGGATTACCGCCGGGTCGAGCCGGATGAGCACGGAATCTGGCGCGTCCCCGATGCCCGGTTGGCCCGGCGGCACCGGATGAGCATCGGCACCATCGTCAGCGACGCCAGCATTCAGCTGAAATTCTGGAGCAAGGGCGGAGGCGGCAAGCAACTGGGCAGCGTCGAGGAAGGCTTCATCGCCCGCCTCAAACCCGGTGATGGATTCCTGTTCGCCGGACGCTTGCTGGAACTTGTGCGGGTGGAAAACATGACCGCCTACGTCAAACGCAGCACCGCGAAAAAAGCCGCCGTGCCGCGCTGGAATGGCGGACGCATGCCGCTGTCCAACGAACTGGCTGAAGCGGTGGTCGCTCGATTCAGCGCCGCAGCACACGGTGAGTTTGCCGGCCCGGAAATGCAGGCCTTGCGCCCGCTGCTGGAAACGCAGATGCGCTGGTCGGGTTTGCCGACAGTCAACAATCTGCTTACCGAAGTACTGAAATCCCGCGAAGGCTGGCACCTTTTCCTTTACCCGTTTGCCGGACGTCAGGTGCATCTGGGGCTGGCCAGTCTGCTGGCATGGCGGGTCAGCCAGCGCCTGCCTGTGACCTTTTCGATTGCGGTCAATGATTACGGACTGGAATTGCTCAGCGCCACGCCGGTTGACTGGTCTGTGCAACTGGATGGCGCTCTGCTCAGTCCCGAAAGTTTATTGAGAGACGTGCTGGCCAGTCTCAACGCGGGCGAACTGGCGCTGCGCAGTTTTCGCGAAATCGCGCGGATCGCGGGCCTGGTGTTCGCCGGTTACCCCGGCGCGCCCAAAAGTACCCGTCAGGTACAGGCCTCCAGCGGTCTCTTTTTCGAAGTGTTCAAGCAATACGACGCCAACAATCTGTTGCTGGCCCAGGCCGGGGAAGAAGTCTTACGGGACGAACTGGATATTCGCCGACTGGAACAGACGCTGGAGCGGGTCAACCGGATGAAACTGGACATGCACCTGATCAAACGTCCTACACCGCTCGGCTTCCCGCTGCTGGTGGAACGCATGCGCGAAAGCCTGAGTTCGGAAAAACTCGCCGACCGGATCCGACGCATGGTCGGCGATCTGGAGAAAACCGCCGACAAGGGTCAATCCTGATGGGCGCGCCCTACCCTGTGCGGCTGGCGGGTGAAGAACTCTGGCTGTTGCCGGAAAAGGCACTATATTGGCCAGCGCAACAGGCGCTGCTGATTGCCGACGTGCATTTCGGCAAGGCGGCCGCCTACCGGCGCCTGGGGCAGCCGGTGCCGCAGGGCACCACGGCGAACAATATCGCCGTGATCGAGCAGTTGCTGGCGAAACTGCCGTGTCGGCAACTGATTTTCCTCGGTGATTTTCTGCATGGGCCCGGCTCCCACGCCACTGGCACCTTGCAGGCACTGGCGCAATGGCGGGCGCGTCACGCCGATCTGCCGATAACGCTGATTCGCGGTAATCACGATAAACGTGCCGGTGATCCACCGCAGGCGCTGAATATTCGGGTGGTGCCGGAGCCCTTGCTGCTTGGGCCCTTCGCCTTGCAGCACGAACCCGATCCGCACGCGGAACGCCATGTTCTCGCGGGACACGTGCATCCGGTTTATCGATTGAACGGCAAGGGGCGTCAGCGTCTGCGGCTGGCGTGTTTCAGGCTGGGAGAACGCATCAGCCTGCTGCCGGCCTTCGGTGCCTTCACCGGCGGTTATCCGGTGGGGAAAGAAGACAGCTGTCGGATCTTTGTCATTGGCGACAACGAAATATGGCCCGTCGGCTGAAGTCCTGTTCAGGATTCAGTCGACGGGCCATACATTCAATCACGCGACGGGCGCAGGTGGCGGTTTGTCCGGGAGCGTAGGCTCGCCGGGCTCGGTCGGTTCTTCGTTGGGGGTGTCGGGATCAGGCTGGTGAGGAATTCCGCCAGCCAGGGTGACAGGCGGGTGTGCCAACAAGGACCAGGCCAATACGCCAACCTGATTGGGCTCGAGCCTTGCCAGTTCGGCAGTGATTTGCGGATCGATCTTCATGGAGCACTCCTCGGCGAAGGCCCGTCCCGCTGTTCGCGAAACGGGCAGTACACCCCATAGAGTGTCTACCCGCCGAAGAATTCCCGGTAACTGCCGGATGGACGGATCAGGTACGCGGCAGGGTCACGCCACGCTGGCCCTGGTACTTGCCCGCACGGTCCTTGTAGGAAACTTCACATTCCTCGTCGGACTCCAGGAACAGCATCTGCGCCACGCCTTCGTTGGCGTAGATCTTCGCCGGCAGGTTGGTGGTGTTGGAGAACTCCAGAGTTACCTGGCCTTCCCACTCAGGCTCGAGCGGCGTTACGTTGACGATGATGCCGCAACGGGCGTAAGTGCTTTTGCCCAGGCAGATAGTCAGGACATTGCGCGGAATACGGAAGTATTCAACGGTCGTGGCCAGGGCGAAGGAGTTCGGCGGGATGATGCAGACATCGCTGTGAACGTCGACGAAGCTGCCGGCGTCGAAGTTTTTCGGATCGACGATGGCCGAATTGATGTTGGTGAACACCTTGAAATGGTTGGTGCAACGCACATCGTAGCCGTAGCTCGACACACCGTAGGAGATCACCCGGCTGTCGTCGCTGCCGCGTACCTGGCGCTCGACGAACGGCTCGATCATGCCGTGTTCCTGCGCCATGCGGCGAATCCACTTGTCCGATTTGATGCTCATGGCGGGGTGTCCTGAATAGCGAGGTGGAAAAAATCTGTCCGGCATCTTACCGGGCGCGCCGCCGGGTTCAAAGTCCAGGGTGCAAATCTCGCCGAACATGCAGGAAATACGCGGCTTCGCGACGAACCGTCACACCGCCGATCCTTAAAACGGAGAAACCTTCGCAAGAAGCATTGGCACGTTCCGGAAAAAGGGTTAAGGTGGCGCCACTGTGCTGCTTGTGTCACTGAGAATCTCTACACGATATGTTGAATTTCGATCCAACCATCTACAAGAATTTTTCCTGCTCTTTGCACTCAGTCTCGGCCAGGGTTCTTCCTGAGTCGCAGTTATCTTTGTTCAAGGAGTTACACCATGTCTAATCGCCAAACCGGTACCGTTAAGTGGTTCAACGATGAAAAAGGCTTCGGCTTCATCACTCCACAATCCGGTGACGACCTGTTCGTTCACTTCAAAGCTATCCAGTCCGACGGCTTCAAAAGCCTGAAAGAAGGCCAACAGGTTTCTTTCATCGCTACCCGCGGTCAGAAAGGCATGCAAGCTGAAGAAGTACAAGTTATCTAACTTGTAGCTTCCCAGCTAAGAAGCCCCGCCCTTAAAAGCGGGGCTTTTTTGTGGATGTCTGTTTTGTACAGGCCAAAAAAAACGCAGCCCGACAAAGGCTGCGTTTTTTGTGTGCGGCGTTACCAGGCCACGCCAAACCCGGCGGTGTAACGGGTCTTGTTCAGATCCGCATCCTTGGTGCCACTGATGATGTCACGCTCGGCCTTGAGATTGAGCGAGGCCCAGTCCGTCACCTTGTAGCGCAGGCCCACTTCCGAATCCAGGGCATAGTTGGCGACGTCCGACAGCGGCTTGCCAATCTCGCCGGTGGTGAAGAACTGCACCTTCTTGCCAATCAGGTAACGGTTGTAGTCCCACTTCATGGCAACGGAATAGAAGTTGTCCTTGCCACCGTCGCTGTACTCGTAATCGGTGCGGTTGAGCAGCGAGCCGAGGGAGAATGCGCCCAGCTCGTCATCCCAGAACTGATAGCCCGGACCGGTACCGACCACCCGCTGGCGCGACAGCTCTTCGACATAATCGCGCTTGTAGTTCAACCGCCCCTGCCAGAACCACTTGTCGGTCAGGAAGCGGTCCAGGGCGTATTCGGCGCGCCAGTTGTTGGTGGTCACCACCTCATCCTGGACTTCACGGTTGTACTCGCCCTCGGCGGTATGACGCCAACGGCCATGGCGCGCCGAGGTCTTGAAGCCGATGTCGTAGTCATTGGTGTCTTTTTCGGCACGCTGATAATCCAGGGCCAGATCGACATTGCCCTTCCAGACCAGATCCTCGACCACCGGCTTGGGCTTGAGAATCTGCTGGATGCTCGCCAGCTCGACGGTTTTCGGCGCTTCGCCGTTGGCCAGAGTGACCTTGCCATCGTCGGCGGCGGTCAGCGACTTGGCTTTCTCGCCGCTGTAGGCGTCCTGCTTGACCAGCAGTTCCTGATCGCTCTCCAGCGTCTTCACCTGTTTCCAGTCGATGGTTACCGCGCCGGCGTACTGGGTCTGGACCAGCAACTTGCCGCCGTCGAACAGGGTGATTTTGCCGCTCAGCTTGTCACCGTTCTTCAACCAGACGGTATCGGCAAGCAAGGGCGTGGACGCACTGAAGACAGCAAGGCACAACAGGGTTCTGGACAACATAAGCGAATCGGAAACTCGGGTTTGCGAAAAAAGGGGTCGGCATTATCCGTAGGAATAATCCTCTGACAAGGAGTGACCCGGCTATTTCTGTTGAGTTCATTTCTCAATTGCCCGATCACGGATTACCCTTTAATCCATGAATCGACCCTGTTCAGGAACGGCGCACGTGACAGACCCGATACAAGCCTGCGAAAACGATCCGCAAATCCGACGCACGGCACTCTACTCGACACTTGCCCAGGTACCTGAGGGCAAGGTGGTCAGCTATGGTCAGTTGGCCGAACTGGCCGGGTTGGGGCGCGCCGCCCGCTGGGTCGGCCGCACCCTGAGCCAGTTGCCGGGCGACACCAAGCTGCCGTGGCACCGCGTACTCGGTGCCGGCGGTCGGATCAGCCTGCCGGCAGGCAGCCCTTCGGGTGATGAGCAGCGGGCACGATTGCGTATGGAGGGCGTTACGATCCTGAACAATCGTGTGGATATTCGGCGCCATGGCTGGCGTCCGGTAGAGCACAGCGGTTAGAGTGCGCGCTTTGTTTTCGCAATCTTGAGGCAGACTTCAGCCCATGCCCCGTAAAACCTGGCGCGCCGCGCTCGCCGCCTATGCCAGTCCTTCGACGCTCGTGCTGTTGTTGCTGGGTTTCGCCGCCGGCCTGCCGTACATGCTGGTGTTCTCGACACTTTCGGTCTGGCTGCGTGAAGCCGGTGTAGCCCGCGAGACGATCGGCTATGCCAGCCTGATCGGTCTGGCCTATGCCTTCAAATGGGTCTGGTCGCCGCTGCTCGACCAGTGGCGCCTGCCGTTGCTCGGCAAACTGGGCCGACGCCGTTCGTGGCTGGTGCTTGCGCAGTCGCTGGTGATCCTCGGCCTGATCGGCATGGGCTTCTGCGACCCGCAGAAACACTTGTCCTGGCTGATCGCCATTGCCGTGATCGTCGCCTTCGCTTCCGCCACCCAGGACATCGCCGTCGACGCCTATCGCCTGGAAATCGCAGAAGACAACCGCCAGGCTGCACTGGCCGCCAGTTACATGTCCGGTTATCGGGTCGCGGCCCTGCTGGCAACTGCCGGCGCACTGTTCTTCGCCGAAGGTTTCGGTTCCACCGGTTTCAACTACCAGCATTCCGCCTGGACCGGCACTTACGCGCTGTTCGGCGCCTTGATGGTGCCTGCCCTGATCACCACCCTGCTGATGCGCGAGCCTCCGGTGCCGCTGCGTACCCAGTTGCAGGCCGGGCGCTACACCTTCATGCATCAGCTGATGTCGGTGTTCGTGCTGATCGTCCTGCTGGTTTCCGTACCGGCCATGTTCACCCAACTCTACAACACCGATTTCGCCAGCGTGCTGTTTGGCACCATGAGTCCGCTGGACCTGCTGCTGGAAGACCGGGCATTCCTGCGCGCCATTCTCTATACCCTGCTGACCGGCCTGTGCCTGTCGACCATGGGTCGCCGTGGCCTGGCTCCGGTGCTGACGCCGGTCAACGATTTCATCCTGCGCTACCGCTGGCAGGCCCTGCTGCTGCTCGGTCTGATCGCCACCTATCGCATGTCGGACACGGTGATGGGGGTGATGGCCAACGTGTTCTACATCGACCAGGGCTTCACCAAGGACCAGATCGCCAGCGTCAGCAAGATCTTCGGGCTGATCATGACCCTGGTGGGCGCCGGCATGGGCGGCCTGCTGATCGTGCGTTTCGGGATTCTGCCAATCCTGTTCATCGGCGGTGCCACGTCGGCAGCCACCAACCTGTTGTTCGTGATGCTGGCGGACATGGGCCCGAACCTGCAGATGCTGGTGGTGACCATTTCCCTCGACAACTTCAGCTCGGGCATGGCCACTTCGGCGTTCGTCGCCTATCTGTCGAGCCTGACCAACCTGAAGTTCTCCGCGACCCAGTACGCCCTGCTCAGTTCGATCATGCTGTTGCTGCCACGCCTCATCGGCGGCTACTCCGGGGTCATGGTGGAGAAGTTCGGCTATCACAACTTCTTCATCATCACAGCGGCGCTCGGCGTGCCGACCCTGGTGCTGATCGCCCTGCACTGGTTCCAGGAGAGTCGCCGCGAAGGCCCGACACCGACACCGGAACCCGTGTCGACGCCCGTCGCCGAAGAGTCGTAAGACATCTCGCACCCGGCGGGAGGGTTTCCGCCGGGCCTGCACTTCTGTACGTCGGCAGCTCTCGCCGGTACACTGCTCCGTCATTTCCAGTCATAGCAACCGACAACGGCCAACCATGCGCACCAGTCAATTTTTGCTCGCCACACAGAAAGAAACGCCTTCCGACGCGGTCGTCATCAGCCATCAGCTGATGCTGCGCGCCGGCATGATCCGCAAACTCGCCTCGGGCCTGTACACCTGGCTGCCGATGGGCCTGCGGGTAATGCGCAAGGTGGAAGCCATCGTTCGCGAAGAGATGAACGCCGCCGGCTCTCTTGAAGTGTTGATGCCGAGCACCCAACCGGCCGAGCTGTGGCAGGAATCGGGGCGCTGGGAAGAATACGGCCCTGAGCTGCTGCGCATCAAAGACCGTCACGGTCGCGACTTCTGCGCGGGCCCGACCCACGAAGAAGTAATCACCGATCTGATGCGCAACGAGTTGAGCAGCTACAAGCAGCTGCCAATCAACCTGTACCAGATCCAGACCAAGTTCCGTGACGAAATCCGCCCACGCTTCGGCTTGATGCGCGGTCGTGAATTCATCATGAAGGACGCGTACTCGTTCCACGCCGACCAGGCGTCGCTGCAGGTCACCTATGACCGCATGCACGAGGCGTACTGCAACGTGTTCACCCGTCTGGGCCTGAAATTCCGTCCGGTCGAAGCCGACAACGGTTCCATCGGCGGTGCCGGCTCCCACGAATTCCACGTACTGGCCGAGTCCGGCGAAGACGATATCGTCTTCAGCAACGGCTCCGACTACGCCGCGAACATCGAGAAAGCCGAAGCCGTACCGCGTGAAACCTCCCGCGCTGCGCCGGCCGAAGAGCTGCGTCTGGTCGACACTCCGGACACCAAGACCATCGCGGCCCTGGTGGAGAAATTCGGTCTGCCGATCGAAAAGACCATCAAGACCCTGATCGTGCACGCCGAGGAAGAAGGCAAGCTGATCGCCCTGGTCATCCGTGGCGACCACGAGCTGAACGAAATCAAGGCTGCCCAGCAACCTGGCGTCGCCAGCCCGCTGGTCATGGCGTCCGACGCTGAACTGCGTGACGCCATCGGCGCCGGCGCCGGTTCCCTCGGCCCGCTGAACCTGCCGCTGCCAATCATCATCGACCGCTCGGTCGAGCTGATGAGCGACTTCGGCATCGGTGCAAACATCGACGACAAGCACTACTTCGGCGTGAACTGGGAGCGTGACCTGCCGGTTCCGACCGTGGCCGACCTGCGCAACGTCGTGGCCGGCGACCCGAGCCCGGACGGCAAGGGCACCCTGGAAATCAAGCGCGGCATCGAGGTCGGACACATCTTCCAGCTGGGCAACAAGTACAGCAAGGCGATGAAGTGCGAAGTGCTGGGCGAGAACGGCAAGCCTGTGACCCTGGAAATGGGTTGCTACGGCATCGGCGTGTCCCGCGTGGTGGCTGCGGCCATCGAGCAGAACAACGACGAGAACGGCATCATCTGGAGCGACGCCCTGGCGCCATTCCAGATCGCCCTGGTACCGCTGCGCTATGAAACCGAGCAGGTGCGCGAGGCCACCGACAAGCTGTACGCGGAACTGACCGCTGCCGGCTTCGAAGTGCTGCTGGACGATCGCGACAAGAAAACCAGCCCGGGCATCAAGTTCGCGGACATGGAGCTGATCGGCATTCCACACCGGATCGTGGTCAGCGACCGCGGCCTCGCCGAAGGCAACCTGGAATACAAGAGCCGTACCGAAGGCCAGGCGCAAGCGCTGCCGGTTGCCGACGTACTGTCCTTCCTGCAGGCCCGTATCCGCCGCTGAAACCAGATAGAGTCCTCATGTTCAAGCGAAACACCTTAGGCCTCGGTGGTGCCGCCCTGTGCGGCACCCTGCTGGTCAGCGGCTGTGCCAATCACATGTCACAGCGCAGCGAGCACGAAGAGCGGGTCGAGCGAAAGTTGCTCGATCACAGCCTGCAGATCGATGTCGGTGAGCCTAAGGTGCTTGAGCTGCCGCAGAGACGCGTAAAGATCAACGAGCAGAAAACCTTCGAAGTCACTGAATACGAAGTGACCCGTCGTTATGACCGCTACACGCCTTACCAGCCCTGGCGCGAAATCTACGAGATTCCGCTGGGTGCCGTGGCGGTGGTGGCCGGCGTCGGGGCCAACGTGGTCAACGTGTTCGCCTTCGGCACCCTGCCGGACAGCGTGACCAAGGACTGGCTGAGCTACGGGTTCGCCGGGCTCAACCCGTTCATGAACGTGCAGTCCCACGGTCGTGCACAGCAGAACCTGGCCGGTATCGATGAAGTCCAGCGCGACAAGCGCATGGAGTATTCGAGCCTGCCGTGGAGCGAGCGTCCGGTGCAGGTCAAGGCCGGCAAGCAGACCTTCGACATGACCACCGACCGCAACGGCGTGCTGCGCCTGAACCTGCTGGACAGTCCGTTCGCCGAAAACGATCTGAACCATGTCGGCAAACTGCAGATCAGTGTCGAGGACGCCAAGGATGACGTGCATTCCGACTCGTCCCTGACGATCAGCAGTCACCTGCGCGGCAAGCTGCTGGAAGCCCACGGTCTGATTTACGACGATCTGGAAGACGACGAAGTGAGCCAGTGGGTGCACCGGGTCAAACGCCTGTCGGAACTGGGTCTGGAAGAAGAAGCCAGCGAACTGGAACAGAGCCTGATCGAGCTGACACGCAACGATCCCGAGTTGCAGGCCGAGTTCCTCAAGTCGCTGACCAAGGATGCCGGGCGACTGGTGGCGGACCCCGGTCCGAACTGACAACGCTTATAGAAGAGCCCGAACCTGTTTCGGGCTTTTTTATGTGCGCTACCGCTCGAACAGCTCCATTTGTTCAAAACCGCCGCGCAAATCCTCCAGCCGCACACCCACCCCAAGCAGCCGCACCGGTTTGCCGCCGCGATTGAACGCCTGCGTCAGCATCAACTGATAACTGCCCAGATCCCGCCCTGCCCCGGCCTGCTCCAGCGTGGTCTGGGTAAAGTCATGGAATTTCACTTTGACGAACGGTTTGCCCGGCCGGTAGCTGCTGTCGATCCGCGCCATGCGGGTTTTCAGGGTGTCCAGCAATTCAGGCAGCTTGTCCAGGCAACTGCGCAGATCCGGCAGGTCGACGTCGTAGGTGTTTTCCACACTGATCGACTGACGGCGGCTGTCGTTATGCACCTGCCGTTCATCTATCCCACGGGCCAGGCTCCAGAGTCGCTCGCCAAAACTGCCGAATTCGCGCACCAGCGCCAACTTGTCCCACTCGCGCAGTTGCGAGCAGTCGTTGATTCCAAGTTTGCCCAGTTTGTCCGCAGTGACCTTGCCGACGCCGTGCAGCTTGCTCACCGGCAGACCACTGACAAAGTCTTCGACCTGATCCGGCGTGATGACGAACAAGCCGTTGGGCTTTTTCCAGTCGCTGGCGATCTTGGCCAGAAACTTGTTCGGCGCCACACCGGCCGAGACCGTGATGTGCAATTGATTGGAGACCCGGCGCCGGATGTCCTGGGCGATCCGCGTGGCGCTGCCACCGAAATGCGCACTGTCCGAGACATCCAGGTAAGCCTCGTCCAGCGACAGCGGTTCGATCAGGTCGGTGTAATCGCGAAAGATCGTGTGAATTTCCTTCGATGCCTCACGGTAGGCATCCATTCGCGGTTTGACGATGGTCAGGTCCGGGCACAGTTTCAGGGCATGCCCGGAAGACATCGCCGACCGCACGCCGTAAGCCCGCGCCTCATAGTTGCAGGTGGCGATCACCCCGCGCCGGTCTGCCGAACCACCCACCGCCAGCGGTTTGCCGGCCAGACGCGGGTCGTCACGCATCTCGATGGCGGCGTAGAAACAGTCACAGTCGATGTGGATGATTTTTCGCTGGGTCATGACAGAAAAGGAAACGTGGCAAGCCGGATGGGCAGTATCTCACTGACACCTGTATATAGCACCAGTGGTATGAAGGTTCTTTTCCAGCAGTAGGAAACGTCCGTTGAATTTATTTTCTCAATCGGAAATCGCTGACCAATAGAGCTGAAACCCGCGTCCTGCCTGACCTGCGGCCCCGCCAGCGACTTCGAAAAAGAGCTAACCAATTGAACCAGAACAGATTTTATCAGGATTCAAGGTTGACACCCCGGCGATCCTCTGTAGAATGCCGCCACACAGACGCGGGATGGAGCAGTCTGGTAGCTCGTCGGGCTCATAACCCGAAGGTCGTCGGTTCAAATCCGGCTCCCGCAACCAAACATCGAAAAAGGCCAATCGAAAGATTGGCCTTTTTTGTGCGCGTCTGTTTTTCATTGGGCAATCATCCGGGCCAAACAGGAATCCTTTGCAATTCCGAAACTTACAGCCCTCCTGCGACGGATTGACGCGATTTCACGCTTATTTGACCCTTCGCGGGATTAACGGTTGACACCCCGCCGTTCGCCTGTAGAATGCCGCCACACAGACGCGGGATGGAGCAGTCTGGTAGCTCGTCGGGCTCATAACCCGAAGGTCGTCGGTTCAAATCCGGCTCCCGCAACCAAACATCAAAAAAGGCTGCTCGAAAGAGTGGCCTTTTTTGTATCTGTGGAAAAAGTCCTTTCGCAACAATGATCTGTCACTGTGCAGTGAACCGCTCAGGATCTTCAGACCCGCCGAGTTGCGACTATGCTTGAGTCGCAGGCAAGAGGTCTGCAATCCGAGACCTGCCCTCGCCGATACCCGACGAGAGGCGTAGTATTTTGTGATTATTTTTTTCTACAGGGATTGGTAACTTGGCTGGATACCCCCATCCTGTCGCGCACAATCCAAGAGGTGATTGATGCGCGCCAACTCGTCTGATCCACAAGACACCCTCACCGTGAATCCATCGATCAAGCCTGAGCGCATGCGCTTGCTGGATCGAATCAGCAAATACCGGCAACCGATTGGTCTGGCGGTCACTTTGCTGTTGTTCGCTATTGCGCTGATTGCCTGTCGCCATCTGCTCAGCGAACTCGACCTCTATGCCTTGCACGACTCGATTCTCGACGTGCCGAAGCCGGCCCTGCTGGGCGCTTTCGGCGCGACCGTCGTCGGCTTCATCATTCTGCTGGGCTACGAATGGTCGGCCAGCCGCTATGCCGGCGTGACCATCCCGCCGCGCACGCTGGCGCTCGGTGGCTTTACGGCATTCGCGATCGGCAATGCCATCGGCCTGTCGATGCTGTCCGGCGGCTCGGTGCGTTACCGTTTATATGCACGGCTTGGCCTGGGCGCTTCGGAAGTCGCGCACATGACCCTGTTTGCCAGCCTGTCGCTGGGTTGCGCCCTGCCACCGCTGGCGGCGCTGGCCACCCTGAGTGACCTGCCGGCCGCTTCCCAGGCACTGGGCCTGTCCGAGGGGCTGCTGGCCACGATTGCCTCTGCCGTACTGCTGCTCGGCGCGATTCTGGCCATGGGCATTTATCGTCGGCGTCTGCCGGAACAGCCTTACCGCGACAATCTGCTGGTCAAAGTCGGCCGCCGCACCCTGCGCCTGCCGGGCCGCCGCCTGACATTCCTGCAACTGGTCATCACCGCCCTCGACGTCGCTGCTGCTGCCACCGTGCTGTACATGTTGCTGCCGGAAGCACCGCCATTCGGCGCATTCCTGCTGGTGTACCTGCTGGCCCTGGCGGCCGGCGTGCTCAGCCATGTACCGGGCGGTGTCGGGGTTTTCGAAGCGATTCTGCTGGCGGCCTTCGCCGACAAGCTCGGCGCAGCACCGCTGGCTGCCGCCCTGCTGCTCTATCGCATGATCTATGTGGTGCTGCCATTGCTGGTGGCCTGCGTACTGCTGCTGATCAACGAAGGCCAGCGGCTGTTCCAGACCCAGACCATGCGCGCCGCCTCCGGTTTGGCCGCACCGATCCTCGCGGTATTGGTGTTCCTGTCCGGCGTGGTGCTGCTGTTCTCCGGCGCCACCCCTGAAATCGACACGCGCCTGGAACACATCGCCTACTTGATTCCTCATCGCCTGGTCGATGCTTCGCACTTCGGCGCCAGCCTGATCGGCGTGCTGTGCCTGATGCTCGCCCAGGGCCTGCGTCGCCGGCTGTCGGCGGCGTGGATGCTGACCACCATTCTGCTGCTGGTGGGCGCCCTGCTCTCGCTGCTCAAGGGTTTCGACTGGGAAGAAGCCACGCTGATGACCCTCACCGCCGCGCTGCTGGGGGTCTTCCGTCGTTCGTTCTATCGCCCGAGCCGTCTGACCGAAGTGCCGTTCTCGCCGCTGTATCTGGTGGCGAGCCTGTGCGTACTTGGCGCTTCGACCTGGCTGCTGCTGTTCGCCTACCAGGACGTGCCGTACAGCCATCAGTTGTGGTGGCAGTTCACCCTCGACGCCGATGCCCCGCGCGGTCTGCGTTCGCTGCTCGGCGCTGCGGTGCTGTTGCTGGTGATCGCCCTGACCTGGCTGCTGCGCACCGCCCGCCCGGTGATTCATCTGCCGACCCCGGACGAGCTGGAGCGCGCCTCGAAGGTGCTGATGGCCTCCTCGCAACCGGACGGCGGCCTGGCCCTGACCGGTGACAAGGCGCTGCTGTTCCACCCCAACGACGAAGCCTTCCTGATGTACGCCCGTCGCGGCCGCAGTCTGGTGGCGCTGTACGACCCGATCGGCCCCGGCCAGCAACGGGCG
Organism: Pseudomonas sp. R43(2017); assembly: GCF_002112345.1. Classification (NCBI taxonomy): domain Bacteria; kingdom Pseudomonadati; phylum Pseudomonadota; class Gammaproteobacteria; order Pseudomonadales; family Pseudomonadaceae; genus Pseudomonas; species Pseudomonas sp. R43(2017). The sequence continues at coordinate 149,665 of NZ_NEHJ01000003.1, read as the reverse complement.
GAAATGATCTGGCAGTTCCGCGACCTGTGCGACATCCACCACGCCCGCCCAGTGTTCTATCAAGTGCGCGCCGAGAACCTGCCGTACTACATGGACATCGGCCTGACCGCGATCAAGCTAGGCGAAGAAGCCCGGGTGGACCTGCATCGCTTTGACCTGGATGCCAAGGGCAAGGAGATGAAGGACCTGCGCTACACCTGGAACCGAGGTACCCGCGACGGTCTGTCGCTGGAGATCTTCGAGCCGGGCCAGGCGCCGATGGATGAGCTCAAGGTGATTTCCGATGCCTGGCTGACCGGCAAGAACGTACGCGAGAAAGGCTTCTCTCTCGGCCGTTTCAGCGACGATTACCTGAAGCATTTCCGCATCGCGGTGATTCGCTTCGAAGGCCGCCCGGTGGCGTTCGCCAACCTGCTCGAGACCTACAGCCATGACCTGGCCAGCCTCGACCTGATGCGCTCGCACCCGGACGCCCCCAAGCTGACCATGGAGTTTTTGATGGTCGGTCTGATTCAACATTATAAGAGTCACGGATACGCGCGTTTCAGCCTGGGCATGGTGCCGTTGTCGGGGTTGCAACCCCGTCGTGGTGCACCGCTGACCCAGCGTCTGGGCTCGATGGTTTTCCGCCGTGGTGAGCAGCTGTACAACTTCCAAGGCTTGCGCCGCTTCAAAGACAAATTCCAGCCTGACTGGGAACCCCGTTATATGGCAGTGCCCGCCGGACTCGATCCGCTGGTGGCACTGGCCGATACTGCTGCCCTGATCGCGGGCGGCTTGACTGGATTGGTGAAACGCTGATGATTCAACGCTCCCTGAAGTACATCCTGGCCGCACTGATCGTGCTGGCCGTGATTGCCGGCGGCGGTTACTGGTACCTCAAACGCCCGGCACCGGAACCGACCCTCGAACAGCTAAAACCGGCTGACGGCACCGTCATGACCCGGGTCATCCCCGGCACCAAGCCCAAGGCCCAGGTGCTGGTGGCGGTCGAGGACGACAAGAAACTCACCGACAATCAGCTGACCACCCTGAGCCGCAGCGCCTCGGCGCAGATCGTCCAGGTGATTCTGCCCAAGGACTGTCTGCTGCAAAGCCGCGCGCTGCAAAGCGGTCTGCGTGAACTGAACGGCCCGGCAACCCTGGTCAGCGGCATCGGCCCTGGCGCGGTACTGGCCTGGCGCTGGCTGTCGGAACAGAAGGACGACAAGGCCCAGGCCGTGTCGGTCGACCTGGCCCTGGAAAAAGGCGGCTGCACTCACCTGCTGCCAAAATCCGCCGCCCACGGCCACTGGCTGGTGGCCTGGAACGACAACCCGGACGACACCAGCGCCGGTTTCGTGCGCGATCAACCGAACGCCGAAACCAGCATCAGCGACTACGACATCAACCTGCCGCAAGTGCTGAACAACGAACTGCGCAAAATCCTCGTCGGTGGCGACAAAGCCAACGGCGGCCTGCAGATCCCGGTGGTGGAAGTCCCCGCCGGCCAGGCCAAGGACACCGTGACCCTGTTCCTGTCCGGTGACGGCGGCTGGCGAGATCTCGACCGCGACGTGGCCGGTGAAATGGCCAAGATCGGCTACCCGGTCGTCGGCATCGACACCCTGCGCTACTACTGGCAGCACAAGAGCCCGGAACAGAGCGCGCTGGACCTGACCGAACTGATGCAGCACTACCGCCAGAAATGGGGCACCAAACGCTTCATCCTGACCGGTTACTCGTTCGGCGCCGACGTCCTGCCGGCGATTTACAACCGCCTGCCAGAGACCGAGCAGCAACGCGTCGACGCAATCATCCTGCTGGCCTTCGCCCGCACCGGCAGCTTCGAAATCGAAGTCGAAGGCTGGCTCGGCAACGCCGGCAAAGAAGCCGCCACCGGCCCGGAAATGGCCAAACTGCCACCGGCCAAGGTCGTGTGCATCTACGGCGAAGAAGAGAAGGATGAAAGCGGCTGCACCGACAAGACTGCGGTGGGCGAAGCGGTGAAACTGCCTGGCGGCCACCACTTCGACGAGAACTACCCGGCGCTGGCCAAGCGGTTGGTGGATCTGATCGAGAAGCGTCAGAGCAAGGATCAGCCGGCAGAGTGATCTGAGGCGCTCCAACGAAAAGCCCCCGCAACCTCACGGTTGCGGGGGCTTTTTCATTCTCGGAGCTCCCACAGAGAGCCATACAGAACTCAGCTAACTGTCAGCGCTTCCTGGCCGTACCTCGCCCGCATGTCGTCATGGCTAATCGCTTGAGCCGGATTGAAATTGATCAATCGTGCCTCGGCTACCTCTTCAACCCGGAGATTCTCAAGTTCATCCAGCCTTTCTTGTTTCAAGCATTTCTTCATGAACACCCTTCTCCAAGAATGTCGCCTTTCACTCGAACTGCCCTCAGTCCTGGGACAAAGGACAGTTGCCAAGCGAATATAATTAAAGAATCAACACCTGCTTAGCGCATTGATTCTGTCCGACGCATAGTTTCGCTTACTTCCGGTGGCGCAATATCAGATGACGTCCGAGTACCTTGTAGGCAAACTCCTAATCTCGTGTTTGGGCACTTTGCCGCCCTGTTGCACTGTTTTTTGACGGGATACTCTCCGGAGGTCACTGACCCTTTCAGCGATCGGGTGTGGTAACCCGGATAAACCAGCGCAACAGCGCCCCATTCACAATCACAGGCACTTTCATGCCTGTGATTTCGATTTATGGCGGCTGTGCGTGGGACGCCTTCGGGCGTGCCGGTTTCCTTGGTTCCCGGTTTACCACCCTGCGTACAGCTGCCTCCCTTTCGTGTGGTAACGGAAGTTGCAGCTCCTCGAACCAAGGAGTAACACCATGACCGAAACGAAATCGTCTACACCCACAGACCTTACAACCATCGGCTTCACCTCCTTTCTCTACGGCTCTGGCTCCGATCAAGCGTTTTTCAACGTCCGCTCTGGCGTCCCCATCGTCGAAGCCCTGTCACAGGCTTCAGATCTGTTGTTCCTCGCCAAATCCTTCGCCGAGGATGCCGCCTACGACAAAGAAAACGACCGCCACGCCTGGGCTGCGCATTACCTGACAATCATGGGCAAGGCCTTGATGGATGATGTGACGAAATCCCTGATGCCACGAGCAGCGCGGACAAAAACCGAGTCTGAAGAAGATTTGCCAGAAACCATCTAAAGGCATAGAAACAAAAAAGCCCCCGCCAGCCGCAAGGCTGACGGGGGCTTTTCATTCAAGGCAGGACCTACATCTCCACCTGCGTCCCCAATTCAATCACCCGGTTCAGCGGCAGATTGAAGAACCGCAGGTTGCCGTTGGCGTTCTTCAACATGAACGCAAACAGCGCTTCACGCCAACGGGCCATGCCTTCGAGTTTCGAGGCGATGACCGTTTCGCGACTGAGGAAGTAGGTGGTGCGCATCGGGCTGAAGTCGAGGTCGTCCAGATGACACAGCTTCAGTGCCTGCGGCACGTCCGGCTCGTCGGTGAAGCCGAAGTGCAGGATCACCCGGAAGAAGCCTTCGCCGTGTGCCTCGACTTCGAAGCGGCGCGATGGCGGTACACGCGGGATGTCTTCGTAGACCACGGTCAGCAGCACAACTTGCTCGTGCAAGACCTGGTTGTGCAGCAGGTTGTGCAACAGCGCATGCGGCACCGCGTCGGAGCGGGCGGTGAGGAACACGGCAGTGCCCTGCACCCGGTGTGGCGGCTGCACGCGGATACTGCTGATGAAGATCGGCAGCGGCAGCGCGCCTTCGTCCAGGCGCTCGACCAGCAATTGCTTGCCGCGCTTCCAGGTGGTCATGAGGATGAACAAGGCGATACCGGCGACCACCGGGAACGCACCGCCCTGGACGATCTTCGGCACGTTGGCGGCGAAGTACAGACCGTCCACCAGCAGGAAGCCGATCAGCACCGGCACGGCCAGCACCGGCGGCCATTTCCACAGCAACAGCATGACCGCCGACACCAGAATGGTGGTCATCAGCATCGTCCCGGTCACCGCCACGCCGTAGGCCGAGGCCAGAGCGCCGGAGGACTCGAAACCCAGCACCAGCAGGACCACACCGACCATCAGCGTCCAGTTCACCGCACCGATGTAGATCTGCCCCTGCTCATCGCTGGAGGTGTGCTGGATGTACATGCGCGGAATGTAGCCAAGCTGGATCGCCTGACGGGTCAGGGAGAACGCGCCGGAAATCACCGCTTGCGAGGCGATCACCGTGGCCAGGGTCGACAGACCGACCAGCGGAATCAGCGCCCAGCTCGGCGCCAGCAAGTAGAACGGGTTGCGTGCCGCTTCCGGGTTGTCCAGCAGCAAGGCGCCCTGTCCGAAGTAGTTGAGCACCAGTGCCGGCAGCACCAGCAGGAACCACGCCCGGGCAATCGGCTTGCGCCCGAAGTGGCCCATGTCGGCGTACAGCGCTTCGGCACCGGTCAGCGCCAGCACCACGGCGCCGAGGATCGCTACGCCCATGCCGGCATGCACCATGAAGAAACGCACGGCCCAGATCGGGTTCAGCGCCTTCAGCACTTCCGGAGAATGGCTGATGCCGTACACGCCGAGGGCGCCGAGCACCAGGAACCAGGTAACCATGATCGGCCCGAAGAGAATGCCGATCCGCGCCGTACCGTGACGCTGGATCAGGAACAGGCCCACCAGCACCACCAGCGACAGCGGTACGACCCAGTGGTCGATCCCGTCAAACGCCAACCCCAGACCTTCAATGGCCGAGAGTACGGAGATCGCCGGGGTGATCATGCTGTCGCCGTAGAACAGCGCCGCACCAATCAGGCCGCAGACCACCAGCAGCGAACGCAACTTCCTGCGCTCCCCCGCCGCCCGCCGCGCCAGCGCGGTGAGCGCCATGATCCCGCCTTCGCCCTGGTTGTCGGCGCGCAGGACGAACATCATGTACTTGATCGACACGACCCAGATCAGCGACCAGAAGATCAGCGACAGAATGCCCAGCACTCCGTCGTGATTGACCGGTACGCCGTAACCGCCGGAAAACACTTCTTTGAGGGTGTACAACGGGCTCGTGCCGATGTCGCCGTAAACTACCCCGACTGCCGCGACCAGCATGCTCAGCGGTTTTGCAGCCGAATGCTCGGCGCCCGCCGCCTGACTACTTGCCTGACCCATCCAACACTCCTGATTTCCAGACCGGCTTCTTTGAACGAAGCACTATGCTTTTTGATGCAGCATGCGCTGTTTTACCTGTAGTTACAGTCGTTTTGTTGACTGTAAAAAATTGGTAAAGCCCAACGGCGCGAAGCATAGCGCAGCACTCGTCGTATTTCCCTGCATAAAGCTGGTCAAGTGCGCTGCTCATCGCTAGAATTGCGCACTTTTTGATCAGAGGCGCACTTCAAGCGCCCGTCCGTCGGCTTCCGCCATCAGGCAAGCGGCGTCACAAAATACCGAGGTTAGACATGTCCACCACTCCTGCGCCGGCCAATCCAAAGGTTGGCTTCGTATCTCTGGGTTGCCCGAAAGCACTGGTCGACTCCGAGCGCATCCTGACCCAGCTGCGCATGGAAGGCTATGACGTGGTGTCCACCTATCAGGACGCCGACGTGGTCGTGGTCAACACCTGTGGCTTCATCGACTCGGCCAAGGCCGAATCCCTGGAAGTCATCGGCGAAGCGATCAAGGAAAACGGCAAGGTCATCGTGACCGGCTGCATGGGTGTCGAAGAAGGCAACATCCGTGACGTGCACCCGAGCGTGCTGGCCGTCACCGGTCCGCAGCAGTACGAGCAAGTGGTCAACGCCGTGCACGAAGTCGTGCCGCCGAAACAGGATCACAACCCGCTGATCGACCTGGTGCCGCCGCAAGGCATCAAGCTGACCCCGCGTCACTACGCGTACCTGAAGATTTCCGAAGGCTGCAACCACAGCTGCAGCTTCTGCATCATCCCGTCGATGCGCGGCAAACTGGTCAGCCGTCCGGTCGGCGACGTGCTCGACGAAGCCCAGCGTCTGGTCAAATCCGGCGTGAAGGAGCTGCTGGTGATTTCCCAGGACACCAGCGCCTACGGCGTTGACGTCAAGTACCGTACGGGTTTCTGGAACGGCGCACCGGTGAAGACCCGCATGACCGAACTCTGCGAAGCGCTGAGCACCCTCGGCGTCTGGGTCCGTCTGCACTACGTTTACCCGTACCCGCACGTCGACGAACTGATCCCCCTGATGGCCGCCGGCAAGATCCTGCCGTACCTGGACATCCCGTTCCAGCACGCCAGCCCGAAAGTCCTGAAGTCGATGAAACGCCCGGCGTTCGAAGACAAGACCCTGGCACGGATCAAGAACTGGCGCGAAATCTGCCCGGACCTGATCATCCGCTCGACCTTCATCGTCGGCTTCCCCGGCGAAACCGAAGAAGACTTCCAGTACCTGCTGGACTGGCTGACCGAAGCCCAGCTCGACCGCGTCGGCTGCTTCCAGTACTCGCCGGTCGAAGGCGCACCGGCCAATGACCTGAACCTCGACATCGTCCCGGACGACGTCAAGCAGGATCGCTGGGAGCGCTTCATGGCGCACCAGCAGGAAATCAGCTCGGCGCGCCTGCAAATGCGCATCGGCCGTGAAATCGAAGTGCTGGTGGACGAAGTCGACGAGCAAGGCGCAGTCGGCCGCTGCTTCTTCGACGCCCCGGAAATCGACGGCAACGTGTTCATCGACAACGGCAGCAACCTCAAGCCGGGCGACAAGGTCTGGTGCAAGGTGACCGACGCCGACGAGTACGACCTCTGGGCCGAACAGATCTAAACGCGAAAAATACGAAAAGCCCCGCTCTCTTTTACGAGATGCGGGGCTTTTTTACGGCTATCGTTTGTGAGGGGAAGGACTCCCTCATTAATGACAAAGAGGCTATCGGGCATGCGCCACCATTCGGTCATCCACACGCCGAAACTCAGCGATTATCAGGAACTGACCCGGGTCTGGGAGGCCTCGGTTCGTGCCACACATGATTTTCTCCCGGACAGCTACATCGAGCTGCTGCGCAATCTGGTGCTGACCCGTTACCTCGACGCGGTGATGCTGATCTGTACCAGGGACAGCCATCAGCGCATCACCGGGTTTGCCGGCGTGGCGGCGGGCAAGATCGAAATGCTGTTCATCGACCCCGAGCATCGCGGCCAGGGCCTGGGCAAGAAGCTGCTGAGATACGCCATGGAGCATCTGAACGCCGATGAACTGGACGTCAACGAGCAGAACCCGCAGGCCCTGGGTTTTTACTTCAAGCAGGGCTTCGAGGTGATCGGCCGCTCGGAAGTCGACGGCATGGGCCAGCCGTATCCACTGCTGCACATGCGTCTGAAACAGCCGGAACAGCGCGCCGTACGCGGATAAAAAGCCACACGGTACAAATGCAATCGCGATTAACCGGCGCCAGGCAGGTACAATGCCCACCCCTTTTTTGTTACGGCCCTGTCATGACTGACCCGATTCGCCTCTCCAAACGCCTCATCGAACTGGTCGGTTGCTCCCGCCGGGAGGCCGAACTGTTCATCGAGGGCGGCTGGGTCACCGTGGACGGCGAGGTCATCGACGAGCCGCAGTTCAAGGTCGGCGACCAGAAAGTCGAGCTCGACAAGGACGCCAAGGCCACCGCGCCGGAGCCGGTGACCATCCTGCTCAACGTGCCGGCGGGCATGGATGTCGACACTGCGATGCAGTCGCTGAGCGCCGACACCCTCAGCGAAGAACACCGCTACGGCAAGCGTCCGCTGCGCGGGCACTTCCTGCGCCTGACCGCCAGCGCCGACCTGCAACCCAAGGCCAGCGGCCTGCTGGTGTTCACCCAGGACTGGAAGGTGCTGCGCAAGCTCACCGCCGACGCGGCCAAGATCGAGCAGGAATACATAGTCGAAGTCGAAGGCGAAATGGTCGCCCACGGCCTCAATCGCCTGCAGCACGGCCTCACCCACAAGGGCAAGGAGCTGCCGCCGGTCAAGGCCAGCTGGCAGAACGAAAACCGCCTGCGCTTCGCCATGAAGAACCCGCAGCCGGGGATCATCGCCCAGTTCTGCGAAGCGGTCGGGCTGAAGGTCGTCGGCATCCGCCGTATCCGCATCGGCGGCGTATCGATCGGCAAGGTGCCGGCCGGCCAATGGCGCTACCTGTCCGGCAAAGAGAAGTTCTAAGGCCTCCGTTGCCGCCACACATTCCGGCATCGCGCCTGCGCGGTGCCCACAGCGAACGATCAGGATTGCAAACATGGTTCATAACGACGTACTGCGCAGCGTGCGCTACATGCTCGACATCAGCGACAAGAAAGTCGTCGAAATCATCAAACTCGGTGGCATGGACGTGACCCTCGCCGACGTGGTGACCTGGCTCGACAAGAAGGAAGAAGACGAAGAAGGTTTCGTGCGTTGCCCGGATGAAGTCATCGCGCACTTCCTCGACGGTCTGGTGATCTTCAAGCGCGGCAAGGACGAAAGCCGTCCGCCGCAGCCGATCGAAGTGCCGGTGACCAACAACATCATTCTGAAAAAACTGCGCGTGGCCTTCGAACTGAAAGAAGACGACATGCACGCGATCCTCAAGGCTGCCGATTTCCCGGTGTCCAAGCCTGAGCTGAGCGCGCTGTTCCGCAAGGTCGGCCACACCAACTACCGCTCGTGCGGCGACCAGTTGCTGCGCAATTTCCTCAAAGGCCTGACGCTGCGCATTCGCGGCTGATCCTTGAAAAAACGGCGACTTCGGTCGCCGTTTTCATGCATGGCCCTTCATTCCCTCGAAAAATAGTGGCTCCGCTTTTCGCGGCCGGCGACTAGGGTGTACTGAACCCTAGCCCTCAGGATTCGCCATGCACCCGTATTTCTCCCTGCAAGGCCGCACCGCCCTGGTGACCGGCGGCACCCGTGGTATCGGCAAAATGATCGCCAAGGCATTTGTCGAGGCCGGCGCCCGTGTGTACGTCTGCTCCCGTGACGCTGAAGCCTGTCATCAGACCGCTGAAGAACTCGGAGCCCTGGGCACTTGCGAGGGCGTGGCGGCGAATCTGGCGACCGAAGAGGGCGTAAAAGAACTGGCGGCCCGGTTGGGCGAGCAGATCACTCATCTGGACATTCTGGTGAACAACGCCGGCACCACTTGGGGGGCGCCGCTGGAGAGCTACCCGGTCAAGGGCTGGGAGAAGGTCATGCAGCTCAACGTGACTTCGGTGTTCAGTTGCATCCAGCAGTTTCTGCCGCTGCTGCGCAAGGCCGGTTCGGCAGCGAATCCGGCGCGGATCATCAACATCGGCTCGGTGGCGGGGATTTCTTCCTTCGGTGAACAGGCCTATGCCTACGGGCCGAGCAAAGCGGCCCTGCATCAACTGTCGCGGATTCTCGCTCGGGAACTGGTGAGCCAGCACATCAACGTCAACGTCATCGCACCGGGCCGCTTTCCGAGCAAAATGACCCAGCACATCGGCAATGACCAGCAGGCATTGGCCGAAGACACCGCACTGATCCCGATGAAACGCTGGGGCCGTGAGGAAGAGATGGCGGCGCTGGCAATCAGCCTGGCGAGTACCGCCGGGGCCTACATGACCGGGAATATCATTCCGCTGGATGGCGGATTTAGCCTGTAGATCCGCGGCGCGGCCTTCGCGAGCAAGCTCGCTCCCACATTTGGAATGCGTTCCCCTGTGGGAGCGAGCTTGCTCGCGAAGAGGCCAGTTCTGTCAGCACCAGACTTGAAGCCTGCCGGGTTATCATGCCCGCCCTGTTTCCTGCCTTGACCCAAGACCATGACTTACAGCGTCTCCCCCATCGGCTTCGTCCGCTCCTGCTTCAAGGAGAAGTTCGCCATCCCGCGCCAGCCGCAACTGGCCCCCGCCGCCCGTGGCGTGCTGGAACTGGTGGCACCGTTCGACCAGGGCGATGCGGTGCAGGGGCTGGAGCAGGTCAGCCATGTCTGGCTGCTGTTCCTGTTCCATCAGGCGCTGGAAGACAAGCCGCGACTGAAAGTCCGCCCTCCGCGCCTGGGCGGCAACAAGTCCATGGGCGTGTTCGCCACCCGCGCCACTCACCGGCCAAACGGCATCGGTCAGTCGGTGGTGAAGCTGGACAAAGTCGAGACCAATCGCCTGTTCATTTCCGGCATCGACCTGCTGGACGGCACGCCGATTCTCGATATCAAACCCTACGTGCCTTACGCCGACATCATCCCCGAGGCCTCCAACAGCATCGCCAGTGCCGCGCCGCAACTGATCGACGTGCAGTGGACGGATGCGGCGCTGCAACAGGCCCACACCCACGCTCAGCGCCTGGCCGAGCCGCTGGTGGAGTTGATCGAGCAATGCCTGGCTCAGGATCCGCGTCCGGCCTATCAGACGCCCGCACCGGAGCGCGAATACGGCGCACAGTTCTGGGATCTGGACGTGCGCTGGCATTACCCGACACCGGAGCAGATCCGCGTCCTGGAAGTCATCCCCGCCGAAGCGTGATCCCCGGAAACGAAAAAGCCCGCGCTGCCATCTCAGGCAACGCGGGCTTTCTTGTGTGGGAGCGAGCTTGCTCGCGAAGGCGGCGTGTCAGTCAACATAACTGCTGAATGTTCTACCTTATTCGCGAGCAAGCTCGCTCCCACAGATTTGAATGTGCTTACTTCTCGACGAACGCACGCTCGATCAGGTAATCACCCGGCTCGCGCATACGGGCCGAGATCTTCAGGCCGAAGCTGTCGAGCACTTCGCTGGTCTCGTCGAGCATGCTCGGGCTGCCGCAGATCATCGCGCGGTCGTCCTGCGGGTTGATCGGTGGCAGACCGATGTCGCTGAACAGCTTGCCGCTGCGCATCAGGTCGGTCAGACGGCCCTGATTCTCGAACGGCTCGCGGGTCACGGTCGGGTAGTAGATCAGCTTGTCACGCAGCGCCTCGCCGAAGAATTCGTTCTGCGGCAGGTGCTCGGTGATGAACTCCCGGTAGGCGACTTCGTTGACGTAACGAACGCCGTGAACCAGGATCACTTTCTCGAAGCGCTCGTAGGTTTCCGGGTCCTGGATCACGCTCATGAACGGCGCCAGACCAGTGCCGGTGCTCAGCAGGTACAGGTGCTTGCCCGGGTTCAGGTCGTCCAGGACGAGGGTGCCGGTAGGCTTCTTCGAGATGATGATCTCGTCGCCTTCCTTCAGGTGCTGCAACTGGGAGGTCAGCGGACCATCAGGCACCTTGATGCTGAAGAACTCGAGATGCTCTTCCCAGTTCGGGCTGGCGATCGAGTAAGCGCGCATAAGCGGGCGGCCATTTGGCTGTTGCAGGCCGATCATCACGAACTGACCGTTCTCGAAGCGCAGGCCCGGATCGCGGGTGCACTTGAAGCTGAACAGAGTGTCGTTCCAGTGATGAACACTGAGGACACGCTCGTGGTTCATGTTGCTCATGTACGTGGGACTCCTGGAGATTGATCTGCGCTTGCCCGGCTCGCGTTGAAGGATGCCGACGGTGCGCAATTGCATCGCATTCTAATAGCGCCGACAATATCTGTTAACTGGATTATTAAGATAAGGGTTATCGGTTATATCGATATGCGATTTACTCTTCGTCAACTGCAAGTCTTCGTCGCCGTCGCCCAGCAGGAAAGCGTGTCCCGTGCTGCGGGTCTGCTCAACCTGTCGCAATCGGCCGCCAGCACCTCAATCACCGAACTGGAGCGTCAATCCAGCTGCCAGCTGTTCGATCGCGCCGGCAAACGCCTGAGCCTCAACGCCCTCGGCAAACAATTGTTGCCGCAAGCGGTGGCGATGCTCGATCAGGCCAAGGAAATCGAAGACCTGCTCAACGGCAAATCCGGTTTCGGTTCGCTGTCGGTGGGCGCGACCCTGACCATCGGCAATTACCTGGCCACCTTGCTGATCGGCGGTTTCATGCAGCGTCACCCGGAAAGCCAGGTGAAGCTGCACGTGCAGAACACTGCCAATATCGTGCAACAAGTGGCGCATTACGAAATTGATCTGGGTCTAATCGAAGGCGATTGCAGCCATCCGGACATCGAAGTGCAGAGCTGGGTCGAGGATGAACTGGTGGTGTTCTGCGCCCCACAGCATCCGTTGGCCAAACGCGGCAGCGCGACCATGGAAGAGTTGACCCACGAAGCGTGGATTCTGCGCGAACAAGGCTCCGGTACCCGCCTGACCTTCGATCAGGCCATGCGTCACCATCGCAGTGCGCTGAATATTCGTCTGGAGCTGGAACACACGGAAGCGATCAAGCGCGCCGTGGAATCGGGTCTGGGGATTGGCTGCATCTCGCGCCTGGCGCTGCGTGATGCATTCCGGCGCGGCAGCCTGGTGCCGGTGGAGACGCCGGATCTGGATCTGGCGCGGCAGTTCTATTTCATCTGGCACAAACAGAAGTACCAGACTTCCGCCATGCGCGAGTTTCTCGATCTGTGCCGCGCCTTCACCGCCGGGGTCCAGCGCAGCGACGAGATCGTCCTGCCGACAATCGCTTAAAGCAGAATCACCGCCCACACCAGGGCAATCATGCTCAGTGCCACGAATTGCGCGGCGCTGCCCATGTCCTTGGCATTCTTGGACAGCGGGTGCAATTCCAGGGAAATGCGGTCGATGGCCGCCTCCACCGCAGAGTTCAGCAACTCGACGATCAGCGCCAGCAGGCACACGGCAATCAGCAACGCCTGCTCGACACGGCTGACATTCAGGAAGAACGTCAGTGGAATCAGCACCACGTTAAGCAGCACCAGCTGACGGAACGCCGCTTCGCCGGTGAAGGCTGCGCGCAGACCGTCCAGCGAGTAACCGGAAGCGTTGAGGATGCGTTTCAGGCCCGTCTGGCCCTTGAAAGGTGACATAAAGTAAACAACCGACCAAAAAGAAGTGGGGAAGCTAGTTCAACGAAAGTCAAAAAAGCGTGAAGACGCCAGCCTTTACTGGCTTGGAATTGACTCAAGTTGTTGCAAGAGTAAAGCCGCCTGGGTACGAGTCCGCACGTTCAGCTTGCGAAAGATCGCCGTGACGTGGGCCTTGATGGTCGCTTCCGACACGTTCAACTCATAGGCAATCTGCTTGTTGAGCAGGCCTTCACAGACCATGGTCAACACCCGGAACTGCTGGGGTGTAAGGCTCGCAAGACCATCGCTGGCAGCCTTGGCCTCGTCGGAGACGCTAACGGCTTCGAACGCCTGTGGCGGCCAGAACACGTCACCGTCCAGCACTTTGCGCACTGCTTCCTGAATCACGCTCAAGTCGCTCGACTTGGGAATGAAACCGCTGGCACCGAACTCCCGCGACTTGACCATCACCGAAGCCTCTTCCTGCGCCGAGACCATCACCACCGGAATCTGCGGGTACTGACCGCGCAGCATCACCAGCCCGGAAAACCCAAAGGCGCCCGGCATATTCAGGTCAAGCAGCACCAGATCCCAGTCGGCCTTCTCGGTCAGGCGCGCCTCCAGCTCGGCGATGCTCGCCACCTCCACCATTCGTACATCCGGACCAAGGCCCATCGTCACCGCTTGATGCAGTGCGCTACGAAAAAGAGGGTGATCATCGGCAATCAGGATGTCGTATGTGGCCATTTTTCAAATGATCCTGTTTTTGATGGCAGACCCGATGCATTCGGGGCTCACCAAGGCAAATCAAGATGCCGGCGCTTGTGCAGCGGCATCCACAGGGGCACGTTCAACGCCAATCACGGACAAAACGGCGTTTCAAACCTTGGCCGCACCCCAATCGGCGCCAAGCATGCCCAGCGAAGCCGGGGTGGTCAAGCAACACGGCCACTGCTTTAGCAGTATGGGCCAGGATCAGGCCGGCACCGGTTGCGGGTTGGCTATAAAAGGCAGCAACTCGGCATGGGCCGGTGTCGACACATTCACCTCAAGCTGCTGCTTGGCGCCCAGGTAGTGCTGGCTGAACACATCGAAATAGGCGTCCAGCGCCGAGGCGGCATCCGTGTCGCCCGCCAGTTCCAGGCACAGCGCCGCGACTTCGGCGGTGCACAGGTGCTCGCTGCGGGTCGAACGGCGCAGGCGATAACGCGACAGCTTGTCGGGCAACAGACTGAGGATCGGCAGGCGATCGAAGTACGGGCTCTTGCGGAAGATCTTGCGCGCCTCGGTCCAGGTCGCGTCCAGCAGAATGAACAACGGACGCTTGCTGCTATCGAGATCCACGGTGTTGGTGACCCGCGAAGGCTCGACGTACTCGCCGGGAAACACCAGATACGGCTGCCATTGCGGGTCGTTCAGCAGCGCGAGCAATTGCTCGTCGGGTTCGGTCCGCGACCAGATGAAGGCGTGATTGTCCCGCACGATGTCGGCGATCAGCCAACCGGTGTTGCTCGGCTTGAACACTTCCTTGCCGGTCATGATCAGGCAGACACCGGAGCGGGTTTCCACGGTCGGGCGCCAGGCGCACAGGCAATGACTGATGATGACCCGGCAGTCGCGGCAACGCTCGGAGCGGAAACCACGGGCCTGAATCGGCTTGATGCCCTCGTCCTCGCGCTGATCGCGCAGGCGGGCCACGGCGTTGGGGGCATGGTTCATTGCGGGCGACGCCGACTGACAGGAAAACTCGACACGAACAACTCTCGGCAAGGCAATAAAGGCCGGCAGTTTATCAGAGCAACGGGCACAAGCCTGTACCCTCCCGACCGGCTCCCCTATAATTCGCCGCCACTGAACGCACAGCCCCGGGGCTGGTCGAACCACCAGTCACTGAATCAGGAGAGTTTCATGCTGCGCCTTATCGTTCCTACCGCGGCCATTGCACTGGCGTTGTCCTTCAGCGCACAGGCTGCGTCCCTGAAAGAGCAGAACCTGAACAAAGAGCTGCAAAACGTCGCCGCCCAAAGCAGCGTCGGTACACCACGGGCGATCAACGAAGACATCCTCGATCAGGGTTACACCGTCGAAGGCACCACGCTGATCAACCACCTGAGCGTCCAGGCAAGCCATGCCGAGAAGATGCGCGCCGATCCCAAAGCCGTGTATTTCCAGCTGGGAGCTTCGGTCTGCAACAACCCGTCGTACCGCAAGCTGATGGCCAAGGGCGCCGTGATGCGTTACGACTTCAGCGAAGTGAAGACCAATCGGGCGATCGGTTCGGCCAGCTATCAGGAATCGGACTGCCCGAAAGCAGGCCCGGCGAAGAAGAAGTAATCAACGAGAATTGGCGCGCCGCTGTTCATCCTCGGCGCGCAGTTCGGCCAGCAAGGCCTGCAGATAGCGCGAGCGGCGCTCCCCTCCCGAAAGACGTCGGCAGCACTCCTCTTCGAGACTGACATGATTGGTCTCGGCCGATGCTTTCAACATTCGATACAGCTGCGTATCGATCTCCAGAATGACTCTGGTCATGTGTCCCGCCTCCTTGCCACCCGCAAATCCTTGAATCGCTTGCACCTTGCGTACGCTCGCTGACGCAAAGTTGTCGTACGGCGCCTTTAACTTAGTAAATCAGAGCATTTTGCCCTCGGTGCGCCTTCGGACGAGCGGTGAAAGCACTTCGCAAAACGACAATAAGCAGTTGCCAGGCAAGACTTTGTGGCGCAATGCTCAATGAGCGAGAAATGCTTTGAGGGTCTAGATTCAAAGTATTCCCGATCATTTTATCAACGGCAGGAAAGGAGCTGCCGGACGTTTGTTTTTCTTGCAGCGCGGCACTGACGCCGCACGTCAGGGCCGAAGGCTCTGTGCAGAAGGAGAAGTTGCATGCCTTACCAACCGAATGACCTGCTCAGCCGTCATTTTCAGGAAAGCGGCCACGACCTCACCGGCAAGGTCGAAGAACAACTCAACCTGGTTTCCCCCAACAGCCCGAACATTCCCATCTACCGCGACATGATCCTGACCGTGCTGCGCATGGCCCAGGAAGATCACAACCGCTGGAACGCCAAGATCACCCTGCAAGCCCTGCGTGAACTGGAGCAGGCGTTTCGCACGCTCGAACAGTTCAAGGGCCGGCGCAAGGTCACCGTATTCGGCTCGGCGCGCACGCCCGTCGAGCATCCGCTGTACGCCATGGCCCGTGAACTGGGCGCAGCCCTGGCCAGATCAGACATGATGGTCATCACCGGTGCCGGTGGTGGAATCATGGCCGCCGCCCATGAAGGGGCCGGCCGCGACAACAGCCTGGGATTCAACATCACCCTGCCCTTCGAACAGCACGCCAACCCTACCGTGGACGGCACCGGAAACCTGCTGCCATTCCACTTTTTCTTTACGCGCAAACTGTTCTTCGTCAAAGAGGCCGACGCACTGGTGCTGTGCCCCGGTGGCTTCGGCACGCTGGACGAAGCGCTGGAAGTGCTGACCCTGATCCAGACCGGCAAAAGCCCGCTGGTGCCGGTGGTGCTGCTGGACGCGCCGGGCGGCACGTTCTGGCAAGGAGCACTGGACTTCATTCGTCAGCAACTGGAGGACAACCGTTACATCCTGCCAACCGACCTGAAACTGATGCGCCTGGTCTACAGCGTTGAAGAGGCGGTGGAACAGATCAATCAGTTCTATGGCAACTTCCACTCCAGCCGCTGGCTCAAACGGCAGTTCGTGATTCGCATGAACCACAGGCTCAGCGACCGGGCACTGGACCACATGCAGGAAGCCTTCGCCGATCTGTGTCTGAGCGACCGGTTCCATCAACACGCCTATAGCGCTGAGGAGCACGACGAGGCGCAATTCAGCCATCTGGCGCGACTGTCCTTCGCCTTCAACGCCCGGGACCATGGGCGCCTGCGGGAACTGGTGGACTTCATCAACCTGCCGGAAAACTGGGCCCAATCCAGACCACAAACGGCGCAACCCTCCAGAGAACCGTCAAAGGTAATCTGAAGGCAAAAAAAAAGCGGCCCGCTATCGAAATAGCGGGCCGCTTTTTTTGATTGAAACTGGAAGCGATTTAATCGTCCATCCCTCTGCCGCTGAACAAGCGGTTGATCATCTCCATCGAGAACCCCCGATACGCCAGAAACCGGCCTTGTCTGGCTCGTTCCTTGGCGTCAGCGGGAAGCTGTCCGGAGAATTTCCGTTGCCACGTGTCTGTCAATTGCTCCTGCCAGTTGATACCGCTCTCACGCAAGGCGAGTTCGATATCGGCACGCTGCAGGCCCCGCTGGCTCAGCTCTTCACGAATCCGTAACGGGCCATAACCTGAACGGGCGCGGTAAGAAACAAAGCTTTCCAGATAACGGGCTTCGGAAAGCAGCCCTTCTTCCGTCAATCGGTCGAGAGCTGTTTCGATCATTTCGGGTGGAGCGCCGCGCTGACGCAGTTTACGCGTCAGCTCGACTCGACCGTGCTCGCGGCGTGCGAGCAGATCCATTGCGGTTCGCCGCACCGCGACGAGGGTATCGAGTACGGCGGTTGTCATCGGTGCAATCAGATGTCAGCGTCAGCCAGGTCGTCTTCGGTCTCTGTGACCGCAGAAGCCTTGGAGTCAGCGATCACGGCTGGCGACAGCAGCTTGTCACGCAGTTGCTTCTCGAGCTTCGCCGCGACTTCCGGGTTGTCTGCCAGGAACTTGGCCGAGTTGGCCTTGCCCTGACCGATCTTGGTGCCTTCGTAGGCATACCAAGCGCCGGACTTCTCGACGAAACCGTGCAGAACGCCCAGATCGATCATCTCGCCGTTCAGGTAGATACCCTTGCCGTAGAGAATCTGGAACTCGGCCTGACGGAACGGCGAAGCCACCTTGTTCTTCACAACCTTGACGCGGGTTTCGCTGCCGACCACTTCGTCGCCTTCCTTCACCGCGCCGGTACGGCGGATGTCGAGACGAACCGAAGCGTAGAACTTCAGCGCGTTACCACCGGTGGTGGTTTCCGGGCTGCCGAACATCACGCCGATCTTCATGCGGATCTGGTTGATGAAGATCACCAGGCAGTTGGCGTTCTTGATGTTACCGGTGATTTTACGCAGCGCCTGGGACATCAGACGGGCTTGCAGGCCCACGTGCATGTCGCCCATTTCGCCTTCGATTTCAGCCTTCGGCACCAGTGCCGCCACGGAGTCGACGATGATCACGTCAACGGCGTTGGAGCGCACCAGCATGTCGGTGATTTCCAGGGCCTGTTCGCCGGTGTCCGGCTGGGAAACCAGCAGGTCGTCGACGTTGACACCCAGCTTGCCGGCGTACTCAGGATCGAGGGCGTGTTCGGCGTCGACGAATGCGCAGGTCGCGCCGGCCTTCTGGGCCTGGGCGATCACGGACAGCGTCAGTGTGGTTTTACCGGAAGATTCAGGACCGTAGATTTCAACAATACGGCCTTTTGGCAGACCGCCGATGCCGAGCGCGATGTCCAGACCCAGAGAGCCGGTGGAAATGGCCGGGATCGCCTGACGGTCCTGATCGCCCATACGCATTACGGCACCCTTGCCGAATTGACGTTCGATCTGACCCAGGGCCGCAGCCAAGGCTTTCTTCTTGTTGTCGTCCATTAAAGTCCTCACGTAATCAATAAGGCCTGACGGCCAACACCTGTATAAGTAGCCAGTATTATTCCACAGCGTTCGCGGATCGCCTACCCCTGATTTTCGATTTCTCGTGCCGCTAGTCGCAGGAGCCCCTCTAGCGCGGCCTTCACCGTTTGTCGGCGGACTTCGTCGCGGTTGCCGGGGAAGTGCTGCACCTCGCTGGAAACCGCATCGCCGACACCCCAGGCCAGCCACACCGTGCCCACCGGTTTGTTCGGTGAGCCGCCGTCCGGCCCGGCGATACCGCTGACCGCCACGGCGAACCGCGCACGGCTGTGTTTCTGCGCACCGCGCACCATCGCCTCGACCACCTCGCGACTGACTGCGCCCACCGTCCCGAACAGTTCGGCAGGCACGTTCAGTTGCTGGGTTTTCTGGCGGTTGGAGTAGGTCACATAACCGGCCTCGAACCAGGCGGAGCTCCCCGGGATCCGGGTAATCGCTTCAGCGATGCCGCCGCCGGTGCAGGACTCGGCCGTGGTGACGTGGGCATTGAGCAACTGCAGGCGTCGGCCAAGTTCGGCCGCCAGTTGGGTGAGGTCTTTCACGGCACTCTCCGGATCGGGTGGAATGCCTACCACCGTACACGAGCCGGTTGCGCTTTCAATACACAGACTCATTCAAAATGTGCAGGCGCCAGTGCTCTGATATAGGCCTGACAGGCCTGCAGGGCAATCAGTCCGCGATCGCCTTCGCCGGTGATGGCGACAATTCGTTGAGCATGCGCCGGGTCAAGTCGGGCGCGTACGGTTGCATGATCCACGCCGCCGGTGCCGGAGGCGGCTGGCACGCCGCAGCCTTGGGCAGCGTCGCCTGCGTCGATGAGGACTGACAGGCGCAGATCAGCAGTGGCAAGGCGGTCGCGCAGGCGATCCTGATCACGTTGGGCATCGCTGAGTGCTCGATAATGGGTTTGCTCACTGGCCGCGAGCCGTTGCTCCAGGGCCAGACGCTTGTCCTGCTCGGCCTGTTGCGCCGTGGCAGCAGCCTGAGTCAGTTGGTTGAGGGTTTCGGCATGCTGTCGGGCCTGCTCGGCCATTTGGCGGCCGTAGCGCCAGTCCTGGAATTGCCAGGCCAGCGCGGCAGCCCCCAGAACCAGCAATAAAACACCGGTTACACGCCAGGAGATGGACATAACACCGCCCTCGCCCGCGCCCAGATATCCAGGCGATCCTGCAAGCCGTTCAACCCGCCGTTGATTCGACGGGTGATGGTGTTGAACTGATCGCGGTCCGCCAGTTCGTTCAAACCGTTCTGCTCCCAGAACCACGCGGCGGACTCCGCCGCCCACTGCGGTTGCTCGAGCAATTCGGGCAACGACAACAGACGCTCATCGCCAAACAGCCCGAGACTGCACTGGCGATAGTTGGTGCGGCCGGTGATCTGGATCAGACCGCGACCGCGATACTTCTGCCCGTCACCATCGGCTTCCGGCGTATTGCCCAGTCGCAGGGCCAGCGTCCCCGTGTCGTACTTGCTCAAATACTGGTTGTCGCCCAGTTCGCGCACGTAGCGCAACTGCCCGGACTCATGGCCGACCTGAGCGAGAAACGCAGCGACGCGCTTGGGCGTATCGATGCGATGACGCGCCATGGCGTCGTTGAGCGGTGAAACAAAAACGCCCGCTTGGGAGCGGGCGTTGGGCATGATGTTGCTGAGGTTGTTTTCAGTGATTTGCATAATGCTTGATCCTCCCTGGATTGCGCCGATTGAATCACGGCTGGCGACCGAATCCGGTCAGCCATTTCTTTGCCAGGGTTTTCAGGGCGCCATCAGGGGCAACGTCTTCTTGCGACGAAAACACCCAGCCAAGGGTGCCGAAGTTCGCCGACCAGTCGATTTGTGGTGCTGGAGTGATCTCGGAGATATCGACCCAAAGCAGATCCGGGTGAAACATCTCGACCATGTTTCCGTCGGTCGAGAACAGTTCGACCACCGTGTTTTCAACAACGCGTGCGTAGGTTTTCATCAGGCGTACTCGTAAATGATCACGACACCAGGGGCACCTGATGTTCCTGATTTGCCAGCCAGATTGGGGCCGATTGCGACCCCGCCGCCACCGGATCCATATCCCGTGCCGGGGAAGCCAGGGAAGCTGGTAATGACGGTGGTGCCGAACCCGAAGCCACCACTGCCCAATGGAGAGCTGCCACCATGCCCCGCCAGCGTCGAACTATTGACCGAGATGCCCGGTGATCCCGGGGCCCCGGCTGAGTTGACGATGTTCCCGCCAGACGCAGTTTCACCGGGATACCCGCCCACACAAAGTCCTGCCGACGATCCTGAAACAACACCGACCCAGAGGGAACCCTGACCTCCCGGTGCCGATACCAGCGAACCCAGCGAGCTGGTTCCTCCGACGCCGCCGTTCGCCTGTGCAGCTCCGGCAGCCCCACCGGCACCGATCGTGACGATCTGGCTCGCACCGATCCTGTCGCTCGGCAACCGGGTCTCGGCGTAACTGCCGGAAGCACCACCACCGGAGACGGCATATTGATTCGCACCGGTCGCTGCAATTCCCGCACTCCCGCCACCACCGCCCACGACTTTGACCAATACGGATCGCATCCCCACGGTCGGTGTATAAACACCGCTGACAGCAAATGTCTTCACATTCAACAAACGACCACCCCCGGCATTGCCGCCACTGGCATACACCAGCAACCAACAGTCCAGCGCGGCGCTATACACCACCGAACACACACTGCCGCCGACAATTTCGGCTGGCCGTAATGCACTCTGTGCCAGACTCAAAAGCGGTTTGGGCAGAAGACCATTCGGCGCAAATGTACTCGCTCCGGTATTGGCATTACCTGCCGTGAAGCGCAGTGCCAGCCCGTCCTTCAACGCAGTGATGGTCGGCACATAATTGGCCATGTAGAGGTTGGCAGCGCCGATATCCGCTGCGTGTTTATCTTCACCGCTCTGGCTGATTTTCCTGATCGCCAGCAACAACTGCGTCGCATCGCTTTCGCTCGGTTCAAGGCCCGCAGACTTGACGACATTCAGCAGCTCATCGGTGATGCCATTGCCCCAGGTCGCGGGGATCAGCGATCCCGGCGACCCGCCGACCACGTCTTCATTGACGAACTTGCCGTTCACCAGCCCGATGCCGGGAACGCTTTTCGGATAATCCATTTCAGTTTCCCTGATCCATTAGAGTGCCGTTGCCAACCAGCGCGGCGCCACCGGACGACGCTCGCTGAACGGGAAAAACGAAGCCTGAGGCCAGTCCCGCAGCGCGCGCCGAAACGCTTGCAGTTCGGCATATTGCTCGGTGGTCAGCGTGGTGCCGCCGCCGTCCTCCAGCTCATCGCGGTCGCGGGCCACCAGACCATCGGTGGCTGCCAGTTGTGCGGTTCGCCAGCGACGCTCGATATCCGCCGCTTCATCCGCCGTTGGAGGTGGCGGATCGACCAGCACCGGAAAACCGTTATCCGCCCGCACGCCAATCACTTTTGCAGAGACCGACAGTTGCTTCAGCAGCGAGGCCCAGTAGGCTTGGGGAATCTCGATGACATCGTTGGGAATGTCCGACGAGTTGATACCCGGTACATAAACGCCCCGAGTGCTGGCGCTGAACAAAACATTGAAAGCGTTCATTCAATACCCCTTCGCAAAATAGTTCACGCTCCAGCCAGCAGAAGACTGGCCCAAGTAATTCCGTACTCTCAAGCGACAACCTTGTTTGGTCGCACTCCCCCCGTACAGGAGCACCATCGCTCCGTCACCACCGACATGTGTCGCCACCAGTGACGAAAATGCCACCGGAAACGAAATCGGAAACGTCACATAGACATCCCCATTGGCATCAGTTGATCCGTAACCCCACTGCTCGATATTGCCGCTCGCGAACCGCTGATAGCCGGCATCGCCGAAGGCACCGGAGTGAGCCGACGCATATCGGTCACTGACGGATCCACCATAAAGTCGCCAGTCAGTGCCAACCCGGATCAGTTGCGCCGAGTCGCCAATACCGAGCAGCAGCGACCCCACCGTGTTGTTGCTGCTGATGATGCGCTCGTTCGCTGCCGGGTTGATCGTCAGCACACCGGTGCCGAGATTGATGACGTGCAGCGTACTTGCATTACCGGCGACGCCGAGAACGGGCATGGTGGCGGTGACCGGTGCCGCGCTGTAGAAACTGACCATTCCGCCCACATGGGCCGCAGTCAGAACCGTACTGGTCGCAAAGGACGTGAGCCCCGAAAACTGCACGCCGCTACGAGCGACAAAACCTGTAGTGGCGACGGTCTGGCTGTTGTCGAACTGCGACGCCGTGGCGAACAACCGGCTACCGCGTAATGCTGTCAGCAATTGATCAACCTTGGCCTCCGACGCCGTGAGGCCGGCCGCCTGAATGACATTGATCAATTCCTGCGTGACACCGTTGCCCCAACTGGCCGGGATCAACGATCCCGGCTTGCCCGTAATCAGGTCTTCATCGACAAACCGACCGTTGACCAGGCCGGCACTGGGAACACTATTGGGATAGTCCAAGGTTTATCTCCTTATCTGAAAACATGGGTAGCGTGACGGCTTCA
Organism: Pseudomonas sp. R43(2017); assembly: GCF_002112345.1. Lineage (NCBI taxonomy): Bacteria > Pseudomonadati > Pseudomonadota > Gammaproteobacteria > Pseudomonadales > Pseudomonadaceae > Pseudomonas > Pseudomonas sp. R43(2017). The sequence goes on along the minus strand of NZ_NEHJ01000003.1, from coordinate 126,698 downwards.
GCCAATCGGGCCGGCCAGCCACTGCGGCGCTGATGGCCGAGTAACGGATGACGGGAATGCGCCGGAATCGGGCCAGTCGCGCAATGCCTGGCGGTACTCGAGCAGCTCCAGGTATTGCTGGGCCTTGAGCGTTGTCCCACGCCCCAGCTCCTGCTCGTCGCGGTGGCGGGTGACCAGCCATTCGGTGGCCGCCAGCGTCGACTGGCGCCAGGCGCGCGCAGCCGCCAAAGGCTCGTTGTCCTCGACGGCTGCGACCTGAGCGATTTCAGGACCTAGCGGTTCGCGCAGAGGCTCGACAGCGGGCGTCAACTCAGACATCGGCGCGCCGATTTCAACATCAACACCTTCGGGCACCTGCACCATCGCAGCGACAAAAGCCGCCGCGAACAGTTGCTCGATGGCGTAGTCACCGGTGTCGATCACTTCGATCGCGACACCGTTCTCAATGCGTGCATAACGGGCCATTACTCGTACTCCCAGATTTCACAGAAGGCATTGCCACCGGCACCGCTGACGACTGATGCAGAAGCGTTGGTCGAGCATGAACCGCTTCCCCCCGAGCCGCGAACACCGGCAATGCCAGTGCCATTGACGCCCATCAGGGGAGCACCACCATCAAACGGGCTCGGCCCCCCGCCCCCGCAGAGCACACCCCAATTGGCGTTGTACATCGCATAGGTGCCGGGGATGCCCCGAGCGCTGCAGAGATTGCCGCCCGTAACGACCTGCCCACCCGCGCCGCCCTGTACAAATCCGGACGCCGTTGCGGACGTCAGGACTGTTATCGTCTGCCCGCCCATGCCGCCCGAAACACTCAAGTAAGAACCGAAAGACGCACCGCCACCCGCCTGACCAATCGCGTTACGTGCGGTACCGCCAGCGCCCAAAGTGACCGGAACACCGGCCAGCATTTCCGGCGTGACGTCATACAGGCTCTCCCCGTAAGCACCCGCTCCGCCACCGCCGCCAATCCCTTGATAAGTAGCCGGGATCGGCGCACATCCGCCCCCCGAACCACCCGCCCCGACCAGCCGCACACGAATCCGCTTCGCCCTCGGGTTCGGCTTGTAAACCGTGATCCCGACCGTCTCGATCTGCCGCACAGCCAGCAACCGTCCCACGGCATCGGTGATGCCATAGCCCGCCAGCGTGGTCGGGGTGTTCTTCAGTTTGGTGAAGTCGACCAGGGCGCCAATGGCCGTTGCCAACTGGTTGGTCTTGCTCTCATCCGGGGTGAGTCCTGCAGCCTTGATGGCGTTGAGAATTTCTTGCGTGACACTGTTGCCCCAGGCGGCGGGGATCAACGAACCGGGTGTGCCGGAAACAGGGTTTTCATCGATAAAACCACCGTCGACCAGACCGACGCCGGGGATGCTTTTTGGATAGTCCATTGCACTGTTCCCTGTGCTTCTGTCAGATGGTTACGGTTGCGCCGGGCACTGCCGGCCAGGTGATCTGTTCCGGGAAACCGGCCTGCTTTTCGATGCGGTTCAGCTCCACGCAGTAGAGCTTCCATTCGAGCAGTTGCAGTTGCTCTTCGTGGCTGGCATCACCGATGTCTTCGGCGTATTGCAGGGGGGCAATGCGCAAGACCGCGTCGCGCAGCAGCGCGTCGCGCTTCTCCAGAACCTGCTGGCTGATGCTGGCCAACCTGACTTGTTCATCCAGTTGCCAGGCGTTGTCGCGCCACACATGGAACTCTCCGGGCCAGGGTTGCGCCGTCAGGGTGTCCGGCAACTCGCCCAACTCATTCCAGATCTGTTGCGCGCCACCGTCCTTGCGATAGACCAGGCCACGTCGGTCAATCACCTCTCGCGGTACTCCATTGATCAACGCCCAGGCGTGACCGCTTTCCAGTTCAGGCAATTCGAACGATAACTGGACCGCGTTACTGGGCAGTTGAATACCGATACCTGGCGTCACGAAAAACTCGACAGGTCCGGACAAGGCGCCCGAGCCATCAAACAGATAATTGAACATAGGTACCTCAGATGAGTTTGATACGGCCGGGATAGGCGATGTTGCGCGGGCGGGATTTGAAAGCGAACAGCAGCGCGTTGGCGGTATCGCGCTGGTAAGACGTGTTGACGGGGAAGGTCGGGCCACCATTGACCAGTCCGGACACGTACTGCGGCTCTTCACGGGTATCGGCGCCAAAACTGGTCAGGCTGTCCGACCACCACGCACCCACCGCACCGGCACCATTGGCACCCATTGCATACGAATGCGTCGAGCCCACCTGAAAGGAACCCATGGCACGTGCCGCATCCACGCCCCGGCCCTCGTCCAGCACTCGCAGAAACTCGCCTCGCCCTTCCGGGCCACGGAAGGTCGCCGCGCCGTCGCCCGAGGTCCATTTACCTTCGTTGCCTGCACGCGCCGCTTCAGTGCCCAGCATTCCGGAGAGCTGGGCGTGATCCCACAGCCACGGCCACTCGGTACGCTTCATGACTGCGCCGTTGAGCGCACCGTAACCACCGGGGCTGAGCGACATGGTCGTCTCGAAAAACGGCCGGCCAAGAGGGGTGTTGTCGAAGCGACCGACTGGCCACCAACTGCCAGCGCCGTCGCTGCGCAAATGCCACCAGTCACCGCCGCCCATCAGCACCAGAAACGGGTAACCGCTCGCAGACAAATGCGTGTGAAATCGGATCCGGTCGGTTCCGGATGCCTGCACCACCATTCGATTGCCGCCGTTGTCGACACGACGAACAATCACGTCACGCACACCCAGCCCGACAGTGGCGCCGGGCAAGGTGATCGTCGTGGCACCGGGGCTGCCATCGATCAATACCAGACCGAGTTCCTGATCACTCAATGCCTTCGAAGCGGCAAGCCGTGTCACCACCGAACGCATTGGGCTGGCGGCACCGATGATCGATTGAATGGCTTTGAACAACTGGCCGGTATCCGCCTCGTTGGCCGTCATTCCAGCGCCCGTGATCACGTTGAGAATTTCTTGTGTAACGCTGTTGCCCCACACCGCCGGAATCAAAGAACCCGGCGTGCCTGCCACCGGGTTTTCATCGACGAAGCGGCCGTCGACCAGGCCGACGCTGGGGACGCTTTTTGGATAATCCATGGGATGTTCGTTCCTCTGTCATGACAAATGAAACGTGGCGGCGCGAAGACGTTCGCAACGGCGCAAACATTTCTGTTTCTGAAAATAAAAAGCCCACATGAAGTGGGCTTGAGTAAGGCGGACTGCGATTACGGGGCTGGAGGCGCCACCAGTTCGCGAATGGCCTGCAGCGCCTCATCGGCGGCAGCGCGAGCCTGATCCATCTGGCTTTTGCTAGCGTACGCACGGATCTGGGTCTTGGCTTTCAGGCGCACGGTTCGCAGGGTCAGCAGGTTCTCGCTGAGCTGGGCAGCCTTGTCGAGGATCTGTTCGGCCGACTGTTTGGCCGACCGGCCCTTGGCAACCCAGGCAGCAACGGACAACGGCACGTCCTTTTTCGGGTAGCCGGCATCCTGATAGGCCTGAGCGTCAATAGCTGCCTGGGCGTACTCCAAAGCCTTGAGCGGATCACCTGCCAACACGCTGCGCGCACTGTCGGCGACAGCATCGACTCGGGAACAAAGGCTTTCGGCCTCTTGTTGTTCGAGTGCAGCCAGTTTCAAAGGGTTCGACACCCACTGTTGACCGTCCCACTCGTGGTCGGGCGCAGGTTGTGGCGTACGCAACTCGTCACCGAACTGATGAAGGTCCTGAATCACTTTCATCGGAGCAACTCCCACACAATATGAACATTGACGGCATTGCTGAAATTCACCCCGATACCCGAGGTGTAATCGGTGACAGGATGATTTTTGATGCCGATGCCATGCAACGCCTCGTCTTTCAATGCGCTCGTGGAGCCAAGGCCATGCTGGGACTGAAATGTCTGCCACAACGAGCGGAGCTGCGAATGATCGAAGCTGGCAGTCAATGTCGATACTGTGACATCCCCTACCTCATTGTTGGTGGTAATGACGGTTGGATATTTGCCAGTCCATCCTGCCGGATTGCCCGAGATCGCCTGCGTGCCAGGCGAAAGAAAGGTGTAACTGGACCCCACCCAGCCGACCTCCGAGAACCCTATGTTCGTTACCAACGCGGCTGACGGCGTTGGATTGCCGACCGTCAGTCGTGCCGCTCGTGCATGCGGATCCAGAGGCAGATAAATCACGCCGGTCCCATTGACCGTCTGGCTCCAGGTGAGCCGTGCCCGGTTATAGATCGTCAGAACCGAAGGCAAGGTTCCAACGGTTCCGGTCAGAATCCAGGCAACGCACATATCCAGACTGGTAGACGGAAAACCGCCGCCCCCCACCCCATCTGCGGTGCCTTTGAGAGAGGCAGGCACTGCGTCAGTCGGCGTACCTCGCTGCACATAAAACGTCAGTGCACCGGCGATCACCTGAGCACGCAAAAAATACCCCGTGTTAGGTAAAAGATCTGCACTGGTCCAGCTTTGCGTGGTGAAAGTACGCGACCTGCCCAACTGACCGTCCACAACCTCCTGGCCCAGACTGACCGGCACACCGAGGGGAACCGTGACCTTGCCGCCACTGGTAGCCGCCGCGCTGACGGTCACGGAAAGTCGACCCTCTGCACTGGCGATCGTCGGCAACGGCAACGAGCCAATCGGCAGTGCCGAATCCAGCGTCCAGCCCTTGCTCGAAACGCTGCGAATCGCCTGCAACAACTGATCGTATTTCTTCTCGTCCGGAGTCAGGTCCCCGGCCGTGATCACGTTAAGAATTTCCTGCGTGACACCGTTGCCCCAGTTCGCCGGGATCAACGATCCCGGTGTCCCGGTCAGCGGGTTTTCATCGATAAATTTCCCATCCACCAGACCGGCGCTGGGCACACTCTTCGGATAATCCATTGCGTTATTCCCTAGTCATAGTTGATGTGCACCTTGGTATGCGCCGGCGCCGCCCGATGGATCAGGCATTCAAGCGCCGAGCCCGGATTCACGCCGAAGCGTTCGCCCCAGTAACTCGCGCCGAAACGCCGGCCGAGCAGCAGCCGTCCACCGGTGTTGAGCGTCCACATGAACTGCGCTTCCCAGGTGCCCCAATGCGCCGCACCGAAACGCGAACGGCCCATGCGCGGGGCTTCGAGTTCGGTGATGGTGGCGTTGGGGTAACCCTGGCTTTTGGCGATTTCCAGGTAGTAGCCGACGGCCTGGCTGCCGACTGCGAGCAAGCGGCGGCGCACGGCGAGACGGCGGTCGTCGAACAGCGGTGTGGCGCCGAGGCACGGATCGGGCAGGTTCATCACCTGCTCCCAGTCCGGCACCAGTTCGCTGACGCCGGCCGGGTCCATCTCGTTGAGCAGATCGGCGGCGCGGGCGTCGAGGCGCGCCAGCTCGACGGCAACGCCTTGCAGCACTTCATCGAGTTCCGGCACTCGCTCCGGGTCCCACGCCGGGCCGCTGGGCAGCAGTGCGCGAAGCTGCGCCTGATATTGCGCAGCGGTTCTTATGCCCCCCATACGCAACCTCCGAAGGTGAGCAGTTCGCTTTGACCGGCAGGCACGTCAGCGGCCGGCGCGGTCAAGGTGTGATCGTACTCACCGCCGGCGCTGCTAATGGCTTCGCGGATATGGCTGATCAGCAACGGCACGCCGAGATCGGCTTCACGGTTGTGCAGGTCGCGCAACTGCGCTTCGACGGCGGCGCGCACGGCGGTGGTGTCCGGGTTGACGCTCTTGAAGCGGTACACCACCGGCACTTGAATCGGTCGCTGCACATGCACTTCCGCCGTCACCGGTCGCAGCGGTTCGATGTAGTCCTGGACTTCCGCCAGTTGCTCGTCGTTGGGCACCGGTTGCGGATCTTCATCACGCATGATGAACACCGTCACCGTGCCCGGCCCGAGCAGGCCACCACGGCACCAGGCGCGAGTTACGCCAGGCACTTCCAGTGCCCAGGTTTCGTAGTCACTGGCCGAGCCGCCGTGAGGGATAACGCGATAGGAGCGAATCACGCGCGAACGCAGCGACTCCAGACTCTCCCGCGCCACGCCGCCACTGAGGCCCGGCGCCAGCACGACAAAACTGTTGCCGACCACGCCGGTAACCGGCTGCACCGGAGTCAACGCCAGTCCGGCGTCGGCGTTGCCGAAGCTGCCGGCCTCCAGCGCCGCGATGGTGGTGGTGTTGTTGCCATTGACTGTGGTGCGCGCGGTGGTGACTTTGTAGGTACGACCATCGCTCGATTGCAGCAGCGTATCAACATCCAGTACCGCGCCCGCGGTTGCGGTAAAACTGACGCTGCCAGTGGCGACTTGCGCCGGTTTGCGCGGCTGGTTCAGGCGCAGCGCGGCGATGCGTTCCAGGGTCGATTCGTCGGCGGTGTCGGGCAGGATCTGCTCGGCAATCCAGTCAAGGTAGCCATACAGACCGTAAGCGGCACCACCGACGGTGCGGGCCAGGACTTGCGCATCGGACTGGCGCAGCGAATCGCCGGCCAGGTCGCTTTGGGTGCGCTTGATCAGCACCGGCAGCGAAGGGGTTTCAAACGGCATAGATCACCTGCCAACTGTTATCGGGGTTGATGTCCAGGCGTTCGCCGTCGGCCAGGGTCAGGACCGTACGCAGGTTCAGGCGCTGGGCGTCGAGGCGTTCGCTGATGATGTCGATGGCGCTGCAGTGGCCGTCGTCGATCAGCCATTGCAAGGCTTCGCGGGCATAGAACTCGGCGTCCATCTGGGTCTGCCGGGTCAGCTTGACCCGACGCAGCAGCCACAGCCGCGAGCCGATGCGGTCGTCGGCCACGGTGGGAAAGGTGTCGCCCCACCAGCCGTAACGCTCCTCGTCGTCGAGGGCATCGTCGTCGGCGGCGCGGCGCCAAGTGAACAGGCTGATCAGCACCGAGCGGGTCAGCGCGGCGTGGAGGTTTTGACTGAAGAGCATCACTGACCTCCCGCCGGCACACCGGTCTGACCGCTGCCGCCCTGCACGCCGCCATGCACGTGCTTGATCTGGCTGATGCCGCCGGCCAGCTGATCACCTTTGGAAACGATCTTGCCGGTCTGGTTGATCACCGGTGTGTCGAAGTTCACCGCGGTGCTGGCGCGGATGTTGAGCGTGGCGGTTTCGATATCGATGATCCGTCCGCGCTTGAAGTGGATCCTGTCGCCTTCGTCGGTGTAGATCGCCACTTCGCCGGCCGCCAGCGATTGCAGGCGATAACGGCGGTCGGCGACCACCAGCGCGATGGCGTGGGAACGGTCGCCACCGAGAAAGGTGACGACGCCTTCGGCACCGGCCAGCGGATGGCTGGTAAAGCCGTAGGGCTCGAAGTGCTCCATGTCGTCGTTCACTTCACCGGCGGTGAGGCGCATTTGCAGCGATTGCAGCTTGGAGGCCGAACTGGCGAGCACGACAGTGCCGCGCGCCAGCAGGCGTGTCAGTAGGCTCATAGGGTTTTCCTTGGAGGGCGGTGTCGGGCTCAGGTCTTTTTCGGGGGAGTCGGGTTCGCGTCGAAGGTATGCGGCGGCGCCACTTGCAGGGTGGTCACCGAACCTTGCGCCGACAGCGAATACGTCACCTTGGAAATCAGCATGTCTTCATCGAACCCGAGCACCGGATCCTTGACCCGCACCAAGGTGTTGTGACGCCACAAATCGCCATTGGACTGACGCCAGCCCTGCACCTGATAGGTAGTGGTCAGTGCCCGGCCCATGCGCGTCGCGCTCTCCCATTGCGCCCGTTGCTGGGCCAGTTCGAAGGTCAGTTGCGAGCCTTCGTTGATGATCGTGGTACGCCGGCGTTTGAAACTCAGGTCGGCCGCCGTCGATTCCACTTCGCTGGCCGCCGCCCCGCTCTTCTTGTCGTTGCCCTTCTGCTGGCCGATCACCCGGTATTCGGAAAACACCTGGCTGAAATCCATCGGTGCATTGGCCGAGAGAATGTTCTTGCCCAGTTCCAGCGCGTCACTGGCGCGGCCAGCGCTGCCGGGTTTGGCGAGTACCAGCCTGCCTTCGGCGTCATCGGTGGAAAACACCCGGTACAGCGAGAGCAGACGATCGATCGACTGAAACACCGTTTCACCCGGCACGATCGTGTGTTTGCTCAGACGTGCAGTTTCGGGAATCTCGTTGACCACAAACTGCGAGTATTCCCCGGCCAGGGCCTGGACGATGTTCAACAGCGATTGATCCTGCCATTGGCCGGGGATGTTTCGCGCCGCACAATCCACCAGATCCTGGGTCTTGGAACTGCCTTCGATGCTCAGGCTGATCTGCCGCCCGTCATAATTGATCGGGGCCTTGAACACATAACCGGTGAGCACCAGATCCTGGCCGATCCGCACTTCGCACGGGTCGCCGGCCTTGATCCGCTGATCCACGGTCTGCCCCGGCCATTGCCAGGTGATATCGAGTTTGAAGGTGCGGAACTGGCGCTCCAGGTCCGCGGTGATTTCCACGCTTTTCCAACCGCCGTATTCCATGCTGTTGACGGTCAGCGTCACGCGGTTGTCAGTCTCGTTCATGACTCACTCCCTGGAAACCTTGACTTCGTTGGGTGAGAAGCTCGGATGAAACAGACCGTTGCGCTGAATGACCTCGGTCACCCGAGTGGCATCGCCAAACTGCTTGTAGGCCACGACCAGCGCCGGAAAGGTTTCCTGGAAGGTTTTGCTCACCAGCCGCACACCGGACGAAGCCACAGCCTTGAGGTGCGCGATCAGCGCTTCCTTCACATCGGCGATGGCCTGGTAGTGCGCGGGATCGGCCTTGTCCTGGGCCTTTTGCAGCGCTTCGATCAGCTCTTTTTGCAACGCTTGCAGGTCATCGGTGACCGGCACTTCCTGACGGCTGACCGGCTGTTTCGACTGCTGATCCAGCGAAGGCGTCGACGACAGTTTCACCGGCGTCGAGGCCACCGGCATCGAGGCTACCCATTGCGCCGCTTTGACGATCAGGGTGTCCTGCACCAGATTGGCCAGGGCCTGCGCCGCAGCGGTGGTGTCCTTGCCGGTGGTGATTTTCGGGGCGTCGGCCTTGCGGATGGCTTCGATCTGTTGGGACACGTCGGCAATCACGCCACGGTAACCCTCCTTCGCGAATGCCTTCAGCTCTTTGATATCGCCGAGCAAGCCCTTGAACTCCGCAGCCACTTCCTTGGGCAGTTCCTTGACGGCCCTGACCAGTTCGGTGATCTGCTTGTACTGCGCGATCAGCGGCTTGAGCTGCTCCTTGATCATGTCATACACGCCGGTGAGGCTGTTGCGCAGATTGGCGATGCCGATCCGCGCCGCCTTGATCAGGGTCATCGCCTGTTCGAAGCGCGCCACCGCCGACCCGAGCAAACCGTCGGCCTTGATCAGCAGGACTTTCTGCGTGCTGACCGTCGCCGTCGGAAACGGCAGCGGCCGGTCCGGGTAGAACTTCAAGGAGAAGGTCACCATCCCGCCGTCCTGGCGGGTGTGGGTCATGTCGCACTCGCCGACCTTGACCTGCAAGCGGCCCAGCCACGGATGCACCAGTTCGCCGCTGCCCTGCTCCAGCGCCTGGAGCAGCTTGTCGCGCTGCTCCAGGCAATCGGCACCGATGATGAACGCCGTCAGGTCGTGGGTCTTGGCCTGCTGGCCGAGATCCTCGAAAAACGGCAGATCCCGTTGCGGATACTCATGCAACTGCCCCTTGCGACCGACCGGGGTTTTCGCCTGGTCGATCCAGAAGCCGACACCGCGAAAGGATGCCGGCAACAAACGGTCACGCCAGTTCATTGGAACCTCCTGCCGATAGCGAGCGATAGCCGATGCGCGAACTGAGCGCCAGCCCCGGTTGATTGGTTTGCGGTTGATCGGTGCGCAGCCCCGCCGGCGCGTTTTCGAAGCGCACCGTCAGGCCGCCTTCGAGTTGCGTGCGGTTGTTGGCGGCGCTTTGCTGGATCAGGGCGCTGGAGGATTGCGGCAACGGACTGGCCATTGCTGACGAGCCGGAAGCGGCCGCCGGGGATTGCCCGGTGATCGTCGCCACAACGCCGGAAAGATTGCCATTGAGCAATTCCCGGATCGGTGCGACGACACTCTGCAGTTTTGCCCACAGTTCGCTGAACCAGCCGAGAATCGGCTCCCAGGCTTGCTTGATCGACTCCATCGGCGACTGACTGAACAATGTGCCGAAGGCGTTCGCAACCGATAGTGCATCCGTGGTCAACGATGCCCACAAACCGGAAAAGTAACCCTTCAAACCATCCCACTGCGCTATCGCCGATTCCATCGGCGAGAAGTTGAACAGGTTCTGGAACTCGCTTTTCAGCGTCAGCGCACTCGCCCGCAACACATCCCAGAGCGCGGAAAAGACCTCGCCCAGCGGTTGCCAGTTGCTTTGAATCAGGGCAAACGGCGACCAGGAGAACGTTGACTTCAGTTGCTCCCACCCGGCTGAAGCGGTGGCTTTCAGGTTGTCCAGCACACCGGTAAACATCCCCAGAGCCGAACCCCACACGCCGGAAAATCTCTCTGCCAGCGAGCCATCGAACGTTGCCTTGAGCATGGCCCAACCGGCGGTCGCGCTGGTGGCTGCACGGTTCCAGAATCCGCTGAACACTGTTTGCGTGGAGTCCCAGACTTCGGCCAGTTTCGCCTTCGGCGAGGTGTACAGATTGGCTTTCAGCGCTTCCATGCCAGTCGCGGCTTTTGCTGCCGCGCTGTCCCAGAATTCGCTGAACACCGTTTGAGTCGAACCCCAGACCTCAGCCAGTTTCGCCTTCGGCGAGGTGTACAGATTGGCTTTCAGCGCTTCCATGCCAGTCGCGGCTTTTGCTGCCGCGCTGTCCCAGAACTCACCGAATACCGTTTGAGTCGCACCCCAGACCTCGGCCAGTTTCGCCTTGGGCGAGGTGTACAGATTGGCCTTCAGCGCTTCCAGACCGGCAACGCTACCGGCGACTGCGTCGTTCCAGTAATCCTTGATGACAGCGCCAGCGGAATCCCACAGCTCGCCCATCTTCGCCCCGAAGGCATCCAGGCGTGCAGACGCGCCCTCTGCAAGACGACTGGCACCGGCAACGGCGTCAGCCTTCATTTCTTCCCACTTTTGTTTGGCCGAGGCTTGCATCGAGTCGAATTTCAGCTTCGCACCCGTTGCCATTTCGTCCCAGCCTTTCTGAACCTTGTCGATACCGCGATGGGTTGCATCGCTGACCGACTGCCAGGTCTCGCTGAAGAATCCGCTGATCGACGCCCAATTGTCGGTAATCAGCCGCGCGCCAATCACGATCAGCGCCACCGCCGCCGCAATGGCCGCAGCAATCAGGCCGATCGGTGACGTCAGGATCCCCAACACCGCGACCAGCCCCATCGCCCCGACCGTCACCACCGTGAACGCCACCGCCGCTGCCGCCAGTCCCTCGACGAGGTACGGGTTGTTCGCGACGAACTGGCCAACCGAGGTAATCACGGGTGTCAACGCCGTGACGATGCCGTTGACGGCCGGCAGCAGCGCCTGACCGATATTCAGCGAAATCTTGTCCAGCGCCTCGTTGAATTTCTTGAGGTTGGCGGAGGTTTCGCCCTGAACGACCTTGGGGACTTTCAGCCCCTTGTTCGCCCGGACTTTTTTCGCCAGTGCATCCTGCGCTTCGATGGCCTTTTTGATGCCGTCCTGGAACGGCTTGAGCAGGCCACCTTCGGCGATGAAACCGGCGACGTCCAGCGGCTCGAGGCCGCTGTCTTCCATGCTTTTTTTGAATGCTGCGACCTTGCCGCGCAGCCCCTTCATCTCGGCCTCCATTTTCTCGGCGCCCTTGAGCACCACGAGCATGTTGACCGTGACGGGGAAGTTCTGCGGGATCAGGCTCAATTGTGTATTAGCCATCACTGCACCTGCTGCATCGCATTGATCCGTTGCGCGTGCTCCAGCGATTCGCGAAGCACATCCAGTGGCCTGGCCATCATCTGTTCGGGGTCAACCTTCCAGAACCAGGCCAGGTCATAGGCGACCGAAATCAGGTCGGTGATGGCTCCGACGCCGCACTCATGAAAAAACTCGCAACGGCCCAGCTCAGCGCGTTGAGGTCAGCCAGGTCCAGCTGGTTGACCGACGACGGCGGAATGCCGGCGCACACGGCGATGTATTTGGCCGCCACGTCCATGTCGAGGCTGACTTCTTCGCTCTTGTCGATCTTGTACGGCAGCGCCTTGATCGCTCGCACTTCCTGCACCGTCGGACGGCGCAGGACGAGTTCGGTCAGGGGCTCGCCGTGAGCTTCGATCGCAACTTGAAGCTTCACGGCGCCGCTCATTGCCAGGTCCCCTTGATGCCTTCGAATTTCAGTTCGATGGTGGCGTCATCGCCCTTGGAGACTGGCTCTTCGACCAGGTAGGCACCGGCCAGTACGTAGACTTTGCCGTTGCTGAATTCGCAGGTGACGGTGATGTCGGTGCCTTCGATCAGCTTCTTCAGCGGGAAGTCGGCGGTGTGCAGCGCGGTCACCTTGAACGATGGCGCGATGTCGGTTTCCTTGTAGAAACCCGGCACGACGGTTTCGCGTTTGACGGCCATCAGCGGGGCTTCGCAGCCGCCATTGATGGTCAGTTGTGCACCGTCGACCTTGACGTAGCAGGTGCCTGCAATCAGTTGACCCATGGTGTTACTCCCTTCAAATAAAAAGCCCACGCAAGGTGGGCTGGATTCACAGATTCAAACGGGCCGATCAGGCGACGTCGTCGTACTGCAGACGGAACTGGTTGAGCAGTGCGAACACGCGCAGACCGTTGATGTAATCCGGCGGGAACAGCACGTTCACGCGGCTCGGGTCCTGCACGTCGCGCTCGACGATCAGGTGCTCGGCGAACAGCTCGGCGTTTTCCACGTGGCCTTCCAGTTCGAGCTTGGCGTACTGGGCAATCAGCTCACCGCGAATGGTCGCCGGGGTGACGATCGGCTGACCGGCGCCGAAGCGGGTGCCGTCGGAGGCCAGTTTGTGGCGACCGTATTTGCTGGTGATCACGCTTTGCAGACGACGCACGATGAACGCCGACTGGTGCATGGTTTCGCTGTCCAGGTACGAGTTGTCAGCCTGGCCGTAGGCGTTTTTCTGGTAGGTGGTGATCGAGCGCTGGATGCGCACGTAGCCGCCTTCGTAGTAAGCGGTGGCGATGCCGTAGTTGAGCAGCGACTGACGCTCGGTCAGGGTGAAGCGCTCGCTGGCCGGAGCCGGATCTACGCCTGGCAGGCTGCCGCTCTGGGTCGGACGGCTGGCATCGGCGGAGATGAACACCGAAGTACGTGCAGCCAGTGCAGCGGCTTGTACCCACACCGGTTGCGGAACGCCCGGCTCCAGCGCCTGAATGGTCATGTGCTGGTCGTTACGCGCCTGACCCGCCGCCACCAGAGTGCCGACGGTGCCGCGCTTGGCGCTGTAGACGTGACCGAACAGTTGCTTGGCCCAGGACCAGCGACCGGTGCTGTCGTCCATCACCGCTTGCCAGGTGTTAAGGGTGGCCAGGTCGGACCAAGGCAGCGCGATGAATTCGAACGGCTCGTCACCCAGTGCTGCAACGGCCGCCACTTGATCCGGTACACCGACGCCGCCGGTCATGGCAGTGACGGCAGTGGTCAGGCCGGCCGGGGTTTCTTCGCCGTTGCTCTTGCCCAGGCGATTGAATTGCAGGCTGATGTCGTTGCCGCTCTCGCCGGTCCATTTGGCGTTCAGAGTGACGACGCCTTCGGCAGCCGCAGCGCTCACCGGCAGATCGGCGGTGGCGTTGATTTTCTGTGCCAGGGCGGTGGCCGCCTGAGCAGCGGTGGCACCGTTGACCACGGTGGCCTGGACGCGGACGCCGCCGACGTACAGGTTGAGAATGCCAGCCTGAGTCGCGGTGCCGGTCAGGGTCAGCACGCCTTTGGCGATGGCGCCGGTGGCGTTGTGCAGCGGCAGGCACCAGATCTCACCGATCGGGTCGGCCTTGCGGAAGGTCTCGTACATCGAGGCCAGCATCGAGCCCTGGCCGCCAATGCTCTTGGCCAGTGCCACGCTGGAAACCAGCACCAGTTTGCCGACTTCGCTCGGGGCGATGTTGTCGTTGACCTGCGCCACGATCAGGCGGCGCATGGACGAGGACGCGCTATTGGCGGCCGAGTTGTCCATTTCGGCATAGAACAGCGGTACACGAATGTCCGCAGGAATGTTGCTGAATCCGATCGCCATTATTTGGCTCCCTTTTGTTTAGCTGTTGCGGTTTTGAGGGTGATATCGCCGTCGGCCAGACGCCGGCGCCACCAGGCGCTGTCCAGCACTTCACGGCCTTCCAGTGGCAGCAGGTCGCCTGCTTCCGGGTCCGGCACGGCACGGCCGGCGGCCGGCACTACGGTGATGCGGTTGCTCATGGGGTTACGTCTCCAGAGAAAGTCATTTCCACGCGCCCGTCAGGGCCCGGGTGTTTCAGGTTGGGGTCGGCCGGGTCGATCGCATCGACCCGCACGGTGACCCCGGTAAAGGACGACAAACCGTCCAGTTCGCGTTCGTGCCAACTCTCCGCAGGCTGACTTGGCAGATTGCGGCCCAGCTGGAACTCGGCAAAAAAGCGCAGCCGGTAGAACGCGCGGCTGCTGTTGATCGAGACCGTTTCGCCGCCGTCATAAACGATGGCGCTGTAGTCGGAACCGGGTTTGAAACCCACCAGCGCACGCCACAGTTCGGCGCGCAGGTCGTGCAACAGATCCAGCGCTTTTGTGGCGTCCGTGGCATCAAGTGCCAGGATGATTTCGAAGCGGTCGCGGATCGGCTGGCTGGCGGAGTTCTGTGCGGTGCTGGCGCTGGCCAGGTCGGCCAGGGGTAAAACATGAGCCGACGGGGTCGGCAGATTCGGGTTGCCTTGCAGCAGCGCCAGGTCGACACCTGTCGCGATATGGCCGGCAAGGCTTGGGCATTGCGCACGCAGCTGCGTGAGGATCGGGGTGATCTTCATGGGGAGCGTTCCAGGATGTGTGAGTGGCCACAGTGATGCGTGTGGTGGTGAGACCGGAGGATCAGTCTTTGGCTTTTGCTTCGGGATCCCGGCCGTTTGCTTCGATCAAGCAGCGATAGCTTTCTTCGGGCTTGCCGCTGGCAGTCACCTTCTCGATCGACCAGCGCCCGCGCATGAAGTCGGGCCAAGTGTCATCGAGCACCAGCAGACCTTCGGCCACCAGCAGCGGATCACCCGGGCAAGTAACTTTCAGCGTGTATTTCTCGCGCAGCATCTTGCGCACTTCGGCTTCGCCGATGGCTTTGGCTTCTTCCACACTGGCCTGTTTCTGACGAACGATCTTGAAGGGCGCCTTGCCGGTTTTCACCTCCACCTGCTTGCCGGCATTGGTGTCCCAACAGCAGACTTTGCAACCCTGATTCTGGGTGCGGGCGGTCTCTTCCAGCGTGGCGCTGATGAAAGCGTGATCGCCCGGCCGATTGTTGTGGGTCACCGACAGCCTGACGTTCGGAATCACCTGACCCGACAGGGTTTTGAGCTGCGCCCGTTTCGCCAGCACGTAGAGGTCGTTGAACGGTTTGGCCACCGCGTCGTACTTTTTCGCCAGTCGCGTGATGAAACCCATGTCGGTTTCGTTCGACTGGTCGACATGAGCGATCCTGATCAGCGCCAGTTCTGGATCGACGCGCGGCGAGAATCCGTGCGGCTCGACCAGTTTGCGAAACAGCCCGCCAAGCGTCGTGGGGCCATGACTGGCCGTGCGCCGTTCCTTGAATCGGGTTTCGTCCTTGCCGCTGAAAGGCGCGGCGGTCGCGACCAGCGTCAGGCGCAGCGGGAACAGCGTCGGTGTCAGTCGAGTGATCCTGAACTGGCCTTTGTCGACCAGCCTGGATTCCAGATAGCCCACCCGCAATCCAATTTTCCCGCCGAGGGTCGGCAAGCCTTCAAGGCCTTCCAGGTCGAGCACCAGCGTCAATTGATCGGACTCCATCCCGGCAGCATCGATGTGTTCCCAACTGATCAGCCGCTGGTTCAGCAGGTCCTTGTTGGCGCCATAGATTTCGATCGCAGGCGTAAATCCCTGTGCCATGCAGCCTCCTTAATCCCAAGCCAGAACCGGTTTGATCGCGGCCGGTCTGCTATCGAGTTCCGGGAGTGTCACCCAGACACCCGCCGACAGAATCGGGCCGTGTTCGGCCAGGGTCGGGTTGAGTGTCCACAGGGCTTCTTCGGCGCTGTCATCGCTGCGACCGGTTTCGCGGTACAGCAGCAGATTGACCGAATCACCGGCTACGCTTCGTACCTTACGCATTGTTGAACTCCGTCAATACGATGACCCACTTGATCACCATCGCGGTGCCGTCATCGATGACCTCGCTCTGGTTTTCGTCGATGCTGGTGATCCGCCACAAACCCCAGTTGCGACCAATGCCGTCAATCAGCGGCAGCGGCACTCTCAGTGCTTGCAGCGCGCGCAGCTCATCGAGCCGGTCCATCGCCACGGCGTACATCGAGGTGCCACCGATGGTCAGGGTTTCGGGTTTCTGTCCTGTCTGGTGGGATCTGGGTTTGCTGTTGAGGATCTGCAGCTCGGTCCAGCCGCCCTCGGATTTTCGCGACAGCGTGCTGTACGCAAAATCCCGGGACAGGCCGAAGATGAAACTGCCCAGTGCCATTTGTTGTTTCATGTACCGGCTCCGTCAGTCAGGGCTGCATCACGACGCGTCCCGAGTGGGTTAGCGCCCATCAGCAGCGGCATGAATTGGCCATGGAATTGACCGGAAATCTGTTGCTCGATAATCGACTGAATCTGTTGGGCAGTGTCGGGGGCAGGACAGGTGACCTGGATCAGAGGAGAGAACGAAACGCTCTGGTTTTGTGTCTGCGCACTGGACAGACTTTTGGCAACGTCTGCGGGTGGGGCAAGCTTGTCCTTTTCTGATTCGGGGGCAAGTTTTTCACCGAGCCACGAACCGCCCACGCTGCCCGCGGTGCTGCCGATGATGCCGCCCACCAAGCCGCCGATCGCGGTGCCGATAATGGGAACGAAGCTGCCGATCATCGCGCCCGCCACGGCGCCGGCATAACCGCCCGCCAGGCTGCCGCCCGCCGAGCCTATTGCTCCGCCGACCGCTTTGTTGTCGCCATCCTGGATGCCTTTGAGCACGTCGGGAACCGCGGTGACCACTGTCAAAAGTGCGTTGGACTTGGTGAATCCTTTGGCTGCACTGTTCGCGTCCTTAAAGCGACTGCCCCATGTCTGGGGCGATGCATCCACATTCGCAGCCAACTTCATTTCCGCCTTCGCCCCGGCCTTTGCCTTCTCTCCCTTCTTCGGCTTTTTCGGCTTTTGCTCAGACGAATTGGCGGAGGCGCTATCGGTAGATCCGGCAGCAACAGGTTTACCGTCGGGGCCAACGCCGGCTGCGCGATCCACGATTTCGATGAGGGGCCCCGCTCCCGCCGTCACCAACAGCTTCGTTGCTGCATTACGCAAGGCCGAAGCCATCGCAACCTTGATTTGCGCCCCCCGGGAAACAGCGATCACCCCTACCAGTGCGAGCAGGGCTGCTGTGGCCTTTGGTTGCTCCTCGGCAAAGCTGCTTATCCCGCTGACCACACTGTCCAGCGTAACGACCAGACCATCAACCAGATTGGTCAGTGAACTACCCAGAGCCGTGGACAATCGGGTCGCACTGGCGTCGAGCGCATTCCATCGTCCTTGCGAGGTTTCACCCAGCTCCGTGGCCGTTCTGGCCACAGAACCGACGTACGCGGGTTTCGATTCCGACTTCGGGTCTTGGCCAGGAACCAGAGAAAACGCCTTCTGCACGTCCTCAGGCTTCTTCAGCAATTTAACGATCGCATCATCGTTACCGAAGAGAGCCTTCGTCAGTGACTCTCGCTCTTTCTCATCTGACTTACCCTTGAGCGCTTCCAGTAACTTATTGATAGTGGCGGGGGCGTCCGTGCGCATTCCGCTGGCCACGGTTTCAGGGGTCAGATCTTTAACGCCCAGTTTCGTCCAGGCAGCGCGCTGCTCTTGCGTCGCAGCCTCGCCCTTGGCCAGTACCGCGGTGAACGCATTCAACCCGGCGCCGGCACTGGCCTTGTCTGCACCACTGTTTAGAAAAGCGGCGGCCAACGCAGCAATCTGCTCAGGCTTGAGCCCCGTGGCCATCGCTTTTTCGCCGGAGTTCTGAACGACTGAACCGATGTCGGCGGCTTTGGCATCCAGCCCGCTGTGACCCAGGTAGTTGCTGGCATCAGCCAGTCGCTGGCTTTGCGTGCGATCAAGCTTCATCGCCGACTGCCACGCCAGCATCATTTCGCCAGCCGTTTTTACATCAACACCGAATGCCGAGGCATTGATGGCGGCGTCACGAGCAAAACCCGTCAGTGCATCCGCTTTCTGCTTGCCCTCAAGACCGTCGCCAACGCCGGACCTGGCCGCTGCCAGTTGAACCTTCAGCAGATCCACAGCGGTCGCCCCGCTCGGAGCGACCTGTTTGTCGCTGGTCATCTTCTGGGTGTCTTGCGAAAGTGCCCGAAGTTGATCCTTGTCCAGCTTCACGATCTGATTGAGTTCAAGCAGGGCCATTTGGTTGGCCATTGAGGCTTGCATGAACTTCAGCGGTGAACGTTGTTCTACCTCGGCCTTGAGTTTCGACTTCGGTTCGCTCGCCGCAGGTGCAGCAACGCCAGTCTTGAACAACGACTGTTGGGCGGCAAATACCTCCCGCAGCTTGACCTGTTCCTGGGTCAGTAAACGAATATCCGCACTAGCCATGGCCAGTGCCAGACTCAAATCCACCAGCGGTGTGCCGAGACTGTCGGGCGCTATTGATCCACCCGCCAGTCTGACGTTGCCGAACGCCATGCTTCCAATCTCGCTGGCGAGCATCGGCGCATACTTCGTATCTGCCATGCCGCTCTACTCCTGTTTCACGCCAAGGCGAGTGATCGCTATGTCGTAGCGGCGCAACGCCTTTTCGGCGTCCCACTCCAGAATTTCCGCCTCACTTACCGGGTAAATGAGCGGCACGATATCGAGGATTACTTCGATGTCGCGTTCTGAAAGAAGGCCGCCGGCTGGTTTAAAAAATCGTCGATGCGCACCTGCAATTGCGTCCAGTCCGGGACGCTCATCAGGGCCAGATCGGGGATCATCAGGCCGGTGCAATGGGCGGTGATGAACTCGGCGCGTTCCTTGGCCGTTTTCAGTTTCTTCATCACTTTGGTGGCCCGCAGCGCCGGCATTTCCAGGCTCAGCGAGGTCACGGTGCGGCCGGTCACGGCGAGCGGTTGCAGCAGTTGCACCTGGTCGGGATCGTCGGACTTTTCCGCGTCTTCGACCTGATCGAGAAAGTACGACGCCGGACGGGTCGACATCTCGTGCACGTACTGCGCGATGCTCACGTAGTCCGGGCGCTTGAGCTGGTCGAGTTCCTTGACCGACAACCCGGTGGCCAGCAGAGCCAGTTCGAAGAACTGATCGTCTTCATCGTCGCCGGCGCGTTCCAGCGCTTCTTTCTGGGCGGCGTAGAACAGTGGCTTGAGCTGGATCGATTCGATCTGCGAGCCGTCGTCGCCGGTGATCGGCGACAGCAGGTCATGCTTGGGTGGCATCCACGACATGAATGAATTCCTTGGTGATTCTTGGGTACAACCTGTAGGAGCCAGCCTGCTGGCGATGGCGGCGGGTCAGTCAGCATTGATTTTGAATGTGATGGCCTCATCGCGAGCAAGCTCGCTCCCACAGGGTCGGGTGTTGCTTTTCTGGCCGAGGCTTACGGCATCAGCACCGCACGACGGGCATCACCAAGGATGTCGACGCCGTTGAGTACGAACTTCTGGGTGCGCACGTCGATGTCGATCACCGGGATGCCGTTCTCCAGGCGGGTGTAGGTGCGGCAGGAGAGCTCCAGGGTGGTCTTGGGTTTCTCGCCCATTTTGATCGTGCCCTCATCGAGGATCTTCAGCTTGCCGCCCACGGTGTGGTAGGTGAACCAGGTGTTGCCGTCCTGATCCTGACCGGCCTCGCGCACGTTCAGCAGGATGTCTTCGCCCAGCTTCACACCCAGTGCAAGCATGATTTCCGGGCCGGTGCCCTGCAGGATCAGCTTGGCGCCAAGAGCCTTGGCGCTCTTGGCCATTTCCTCGACGATGAAGCGGCCGCCGGTCATGTTTTCCACGTCGAATTCGATCTTCGGCGGGGTGAATTCCTCCACGGTCGCCGACAGCGGCAGGCCTTGCAGGGTGGCCGCGATGGCCTGTCGATTGCGGTTGGTAAACATTAGAGAACGTCCTCCAGGAACTGCTCGATGATTTCATCGCGGGCGTTGAGTTGATAAACCATGTGTTCGTTCGGCGCGTAGCGGCCGTAGTCGATGACCACGTACCAGGTGCCGTTCTTGTACTTCTCGACGCTGTTGAGTTCCGGGTGCAGATACACACTGCCGCCGGGAATGGTTTCGTCGGCGACCAGGGTCTGCAGCCAGTCGTTGATGCGTTTGACTTCCTGATCCATGAACGACTTGGTCAGGTTCTTGGCCATGGCTTTCTGACCGGCCTTCACCAGCTTGCGGCTGATGGCATCTTCCAGGCCGACGTAGCTGATGAACTTGCCGGTGATCGAGCGGTTGCCCAGCAGCGAGAAGCCGCCAAGGATGGTGCGGGCGTAGTAGCTGACGCCGTAGCGGTTGAGCAGATCGCCTTCGGTGGAGGTGTCGAGGATGTTGTACTCAACGACCCGGGACACGTCTTCGGCGTAGGTCACCTGGTTGCCCGGGCTTTCCCACTGTTTGACCTTGGCCAGTGCGGCAATCGCCAGGCTCGACGGTGCGAGGAAGACGTTTTTCTTCGCTGCTTTCGAGTACACGGCGGGCATGTTGTGCACCACCAGGCAACGGTCGAAACCGAGGTCGGCGCCGCCCAATTCCTGGCTGTAAGTCACCTGGTCGGCGACCGAAGCGTCCTTGCCGTCCAGCACCACACGGGCCTTGATGCGCTTGCCGAACGAGGCGAACTCGCTGGCCACCGCTTTGGTGCCGGTGAAGCCCGGCGCGCCGATGATGGTCAGGTCTTCAGGGACGCTGCCCAGTGCCGCCAGACCGAGTTTGCGACCGGTCACTGGCTCGATGCCGCCGATCACTGCGTTGACGGTGTCGGCCGGGGTCGCGCCCGCTTCGACGATCACCACGTACACCGGCACCTTGACCACTTTGAGGATCTGGTAGACCGCGTGGTACAGGGTGCCTTCTTCCGCACCGGTCGGATCGAGCAGCGCGTGGGTGGTGAAGCTGTTGATGCGAAACGGTGCGTTGCGCGGAATCAGCGGATCGGCTTTCGGCGCAGTGCCGACCAGACCGATGACGTTGTCACCCAGGCCACCCATGGCCTCGGGGGATTCGGTGGCATTGACGGTAATGCCGTTGTGCTCGAAGTTCAGAACCTCAGCCATATTCAGTCAGCCTTCTTGGCAGCGGCCTTCACGGCCTTGGTGGTAGGTGTTTTCAGCTCCAGTCGACCGGCGCTGTGCAGGGCACTGGCCTCGACATCGAGCAGATCGAGTTCCTGGCCGACGCTCGACCAGTGCCCACCGCCGGTGGGGAATGGAACGAGCACGGTGTAGGTTTGGCGGGTTGCCATTTTTCGTTTCTCCATAAACGGGAAAGCCCCTCGTAGGGAGGGGCTTGGCGGGTGTTGGTTAGCAAGTAAACGCCCTGGATTGCAGGGGGTTATTGAAGGTTTTTCGGTGGTGTTTCAGGCGAGGAATCTGGCCATCCTTCGGTCAGCATTTCTCTGCTATACGTGCCTGCTTGAGCAGATTCGTACAACGTTTTTTCCCGATCGAAGCAAGCCTGAACATGAGAGCGCACAGCCTGCGCAATTTGCAGGATCTGCTGAGAGGTAATATCGATAAATCCTTCGATAGCCTTGTAGCTACAGTGGTACTCAGGATCGAGCATCGCAGAAACTGCCATACCGGCGATCAGTGACTGACTGTCACGGGACGTATCGATAGCGACACCCGCGACCACGATGCCCGAACCCTCTCTACGGAATCGTTCTTCTGCAATCTGTTCCCATTGGCGCTTTACAACCAGCTCGCCGTTCGCGAACCCAAATGCGTCCTCCAGTTCCTGGACGGTGGGTTCATGGTCAAACAGTACTTCACCGTCAGATAGCGGCCAGTCCGGGGCGACACAACGAAAGGCCGTCCCTGAATTTGAGTAGGCTCTCAACATAGAGGACTCCTTAGAAAGTGTATTGGGAGATGTGGACATCGTTTGCTCGGGAAACCGACGCATAAAGGCGGTAATAGATGGTCTGTGGAGTCGTCATGACCAGATCCGAAAACGGGCTGAGAACACCCAACCCGACGATTCCACCGATGCCGCATGCTTTCAGCCCCACTTCGGTGACATCCGGCGAAAGCCCCAGAGAGCCACCACCCGGGAAATCAGTGCTTCCAATGTAATGAATGTAACCACCGACACTTTTCGCATTCTTCGGAACGACAGAGGCCAGCGAGATCGGTGTCGATGACATCGATAATCCGTTTTCCAGCACCATCGTCTGAATGATGGAAATTGAACGCTGATGTTGAATGCCGGCATTCATCAATCGATTGGCATCGGTTTGCCACACACTGACCAGCGCACTGGCGCTATAACCGACGGGCATGTTGGTGCCAGTGTAAATTTCCGGAACAGAAGTCGATGTCGCGTTGACGCCCAGCAGCTTTGCAACCTTCAACTCAGGGTTGTAAATAACGTAAATGCCGACGCTACCGCTTGCAGGCGCAACGCCGATATCCATCCCGCCAGCACCAGCAGTGGCCAGGTTTATGGAGAGATTGACGTTCGACAACTTGTACTGGCCAACACCCGGCTGCTCGACAATCAGTTGGTCGGCCGTAAGCGTTGCAACCGATGCAGCAGCGGGTAGCGACACTCTCAGATTACGCGCGGCACCGACTTCTGCACCGTTGAGTCGAGCCGACCTGGCATCTGCAGCCAATGCTGCGACATCAATGCTTCCCTGATTGACCGGTGCGTTCCAGGCTTTGATGCACCACATGACCGCTAGGTTGCGTGGGCGAACCGTTTTCCAGAACGAGTTGGAAAAGTTCTGCACGACGACATTGGTGGAGGTGTAGTAAATATCGCCACTGAAGCCAGGAGCAGGATCTGCATCAATCAGATTGGAGTTGCCGATACCTTGAACAGCCGGCGCCGTGCCGTCATCGCCCTGAGTTTTCGTACCCGACTGATAACTGCCGACACTACGACCGATATCAATACCTCGCCCATGATCCCAGCCGCGCAGGAATTCACCGCGAGATTCCGGCAAGCGGAAATTCCCGGCACCTTCATCGCCCTTGTTGAACGTCGTACCGAGATACGCCGCCAGATCCGGATAGGTCGCAATGCTCTGCACACTGCCGTCCAGCTCCAGATAACCGGCAGGAACGACACCCGTTGGAAACGACAGAACAGCACCCACCGGAACAGACGATTTCAGTTGCGAGACTTCCTTCGCCAGTGCAGCTACATCGATGCTTCCCTGATTGATCGGCGCGTTCCAGGCCTTGATGCACCACATGACTGCCAGGTTACGAGGACGTGTTTCAACGCCTCCTGTTGCCTGGATGGTCGGTGGCGTGCCGCCATCGGTATACCCGGGTGCAGTCCCGGAGCCGTTTGCGGTGGATGCAGGAAAGGAGTTGCGCATTGCGTTTATCGGGGTGTGCGTGTGGGATTTGATCATGTCCGCCTGAGGCGATCCAACATCCCGACCAGCATCCACCCCGCGCCCATGATCCCAGCCCCGCAGGAACTCACCACGAGACTCCGGCAACCGGAAATTCCCGGTCCCCTCATCACCCTTGTTGAATTTCGTTCCGAGATTCGCCGCCAGATCCGGATAAGTCGCAATGCTCTGCACACTGCCATCCAGCTCAAGAAAACCGGGCGGCACAATCCCCGTCGGGAACGCCATGACAGCGCCCACCGGAACGGCAGATCCCAACCGAGAGACTTCCTTGACCAGTGCTGCTACATCAATGTTTCCCTGATTGATCGGGGCGTTCCAGGCTTTGATGCACCACATGACAGTGATGTTGCGGGGGCGGGTCTCTGCGCCTCCGGTCGATTTCGTACGCACGTCATCTGTCGAGCCATAGGATTGAACAAAGTTTCGTACAACGGACCCGGCAGCAAACAAATCGGTGACGAGCTCATAATCAGTCGCGTGAGCATGCGCTTTTAGTTCATCTGCCTGCGAAGTACCAAGACCGCGTCCGGTATCAACTCCCCGCCCATGATCCCAACCCCGCAAGAACTCCCCGCGCGCTTCCGGCAACCGGAAATTCCCGACACCCTCATCACCCTTGTTGAACTTGCCGCCCAGATAAGCGCTCAAGTCCGGGTAAGTCGCGCTGCTCCTGACGCTGTTGTCCAGCTCCAGAAAACCCGGCGGCGGTGTATCAACCGGGAACGCCACAATCGATCCCACCGGCAACGCCGAGGCCTTGGCAATCAGTGCTTCGACTTCAGCCTTGGTGTAGGAGTCCTTGATGCCGAAGCCGGCCAGCGTGTCAGGATTCGAGCCGGCCGTCGCGCGGCCATATTCGTCGACGCTCAGACTCTTGTAAGTCCCGGCAGCAATCCCGGTGCGCCCCGCGAGCATCTTGAAAGTCAGCGCTGTGGTGCCAAGGGTGATCGGGGCGTTGGTGGTCAGGTGCCACAGCGAATCGCCGTTGAGCGTGCCCTCTTCCACCATCACCGTCAGACCCGGTGTGACCTTGGCGCTGACGTTGGCATCGTTGGCCCGAACCCAGTCACCGTTGGCGACGATCCACAGACCGTTGTCTTTTGCCTGAGTCTGGTTCGGCAGCAATACGCGGTCGCCGGCAATCACCGCCACACCGTCGATCTGCTGCGCACCGTTCAACGCCACGTTGGCGGTGGCGGCGACGCGCACCGATTGTTTGCCATCGAGTTTGCCGAGTTCTTCGGCGAGGTAGCTCATGACCCAGGCACGGGTGGCCTTGACCACGGTGTCGTCGATCAGCAGCGTCACCAGCGAGGCATTGCTGGTCTCGAAAATCGAGCGGATATAGAACTCTTTGCCCGAGCCGGAGGTGGCCAGCACCGGTTTGAACGACTCCGGGTATTTGACGATGGCGTAGAGAATGCCGGTGTCGGTCCACAAACCGGCTTCACGCACGTACCAGCCACCGACGTCCGGCGGGATGGTGACTTCGGCGAGCAGCCAGCTCGGATTTTTCTCGTCCTGGAACAGCGCGTTAAGCGGTCCGCGCCAGACTTCACGCTTGAGCGCGGTAGCTGTCGCGGCCGGGTTGTAGACCGCGCCGCCGCCGTCGCCGACGGAAATCTGCGTCAGCTTGATCGGCACGCCCGCTGCCTTGCAGGCGGTTTCGTAGGCAATCCCTGCGTTGGTGAGCAGGGTGTAATAGTCAGCCATTCAGGCCCCCTGAGGATAAATAGTGGATGTTTCGACGGTGTAGAGACCGGCCGCCATGAAGGCTTCACCGGAGGTTTCGAGGCCTTCGAGGAACACCGGATAGACCGTGGTCAGTTCACCGCAGAAGGTCGCGGCACCGATCACATGAGAGCCGAAGGCGCTGAGGCCGACCGACACCGACAGCACGTCCCGTTCGCTCTTGGCATCGGCCAGGCGTCGGTCGAGACGGGCATCGATTTCTTCGCTGTAGGGTTGTTCGCTGAAGGCCCGCACAGAAAAACTGTAGGGTTCGCCGGGCGGTGTCTGTTCGTACCAGGCGCGGACTTCAGGCCTCAGTTGCAATCCCTTGGCGGCGTTTTCCAGTGCTTTGCGGGTACCGGCCTGACGCGCGGTGGGCCAGGCCAGTTCGACGGTCAGGCGCTTTTCCGCTTCCGGTGCGTCGGTGCTCCATTCGGCCACGCCGCGATCTGCCGCGAGATACGGCAGGAACGCGACCGGTGTTTCGCTCGGGTTCATCAGTTCGGGAAACGGCGGCACGATGCGGTCAAGCAAGGTGCCGAAGCCGATATCGAGCGCCCGTTCCAGCGCCGAGCTGTTGGCCGGCAGCAGGGTCGGACGCGGTGTCTGGTCCGTCATAGCGTCTGCACCTCGACCTCGACCGCCGTGCAATACGGCGCTTGAAACGCGGAGCACACGATGGGTGTCAGCGGTTCAAGAATCTGCAACTGCACGGCGCCGGCGCTGTGCAGCGTGTAGTCGATCCAGCTCGGGTCGACCCGGCCTTCCAGACGATGGCAACTGTCGGCGTAGGCTTGCAGATGTTGCTCGGCGGCGACTTTGGTCAGGCCCGAATCCGGGCCGGAATTGATCTTCGCCACGACACGGATCTTGTAGCGCTGAATCTCGGCGCCCTTGACCGTGACCTTGTCAGTTTCCGGGCAGACATCGGGCCGGGCGAAGTGTTGGCGCACGCCATCCAGCAGTGCTGCGGACGGTGTGCCGTCGGCGTCGCGGGACAGCACAGTCACCTGCACTTCACCGGGTGCGGTGCGGCGGCCATTGCCATCCTTGACCTGTGCGGCGAGACCATCCGGGGCAAAGGTGTAGGTGACGTCGACGACACCGGCATCGGTGGATTCGACTTTCACTGACGGCCGCTCGCCGAGGGTGAACACCTCGCGGCGGTATTGCATTCGCGAACCCGCCGCCGGGGCATGGGGCGCCAGGTAGTAGCGCAACCGGGCGTCATCGTCGCTTTCGTAAATCGCCGGCACCGGCGGGAATGCCGCCGGGTCGCCCGGGTCGAGCAACTGTCGCTCCAGGCCCATGTCCGCCAGCCGTGCATCGAGGTTGCTGCCGGTGGCCCACCACGCCAGCATCTGCTTGATCCGGGCGTTGTATTTGCGTTCGTGGGTCTGCAGGCGAACGCAAAACGCTTCGAGCGCCATCGTCAGCAGTTCGCTTTCGTTTTCCAGGCTGGTCTTGAGTTTCGCAGCACTCTGCGGCGAGCGGGATCCGACGTATTCCAGGACGAAGGTCTTGAACTCGGCCAGCAAATCCTCGAAGGCCTCGACCTTGATCAGCGAAGGTTCGGCCAGTTGGTTCTGGCCAGGGATCAGCATGCTCATGTCACGACCTCGAAAGTCTGTTGGCGGTTTTTCCAGGTACCGGCGAAACGCAGCAGCAAGCCGGCGCCCTGACGCGTGGCGACGATCACGCCAGGCTGGAAATCGCCGATGCCGTTCTGCGGGTTGTAGAACGCCTGCGCAGCATGGCTCTGGGCCAGAAGCAGAACGTCATCGCCGAGGTTTTGCCCCAGCAGCGTGGGGATCAACGAACCATAAAGGGGCCTTTTTTGCCGGGTGCCCAGCGGCGTGGTCAGGGCTCGTGTCGCGCGCTGCACGAATTGCAGCCAGTCGTCGACCGTGGCCCCGGTGTCTCTATCGATTCCGATCATGGGAGGCTCTTGATTCAGGGGCTGATGACGCGACCCTGGTGATCCACCAACGGGCCGCTGAAGTGCACGCCCGAGGCGTCGATGGTCAGGCCGGTGGCGCCCAGTTGCAGGTTGATCGCTTGCGGCGTCATCGCCAGCCGCGCGGGGCCGATGCTCAGCTCAAGGGATTCGCGAGAACCGCTGAAAGCCGCAGGACCGTTTTGCCAGTGCAAGGTGTGCGAGCCGTCGTCATAGCCGCTTTCGCTGCCATCGGCATGCACCCGTCGCGTCAGCGTGGGAATGGTTGCAACGGGTGGAAAGCGGTCACTGTTCAAGCCGAACAACGCCACGCTTTGTGCGCCACTCTCTCCGCTGCCGTAGTTGAGCAGCAGACACTGTTCACCCACGCTGGGAATCCGCGATTCGCTCTGGGCGCCGGCGCTCGGGTTGAAGAACTTGATCGCCGGGGTGAGCAACCCACCGTGGCTGACCTTGCAGGTGTTGCTCGCCGCATCGACTTCCTGACAAATACCGATGCGGCAATAGCTTTCGGCGCGTCGGTGCAGGTCTTCGATCTCTGCTTCCATCTCGGCCAGGCGCTCGATGATCGGGCCCAGTTGCATACGCAGTAATGCGTCGAACATCGGTCAGGCCTCCAGCGAGGTGTATTGGTCGGGGTCGTCGATGTCGCTGACTTCCCAGGTACGGGCGAATTTCGCAGTGCCGAGCGGGTCGTCGAGCAAGGTCGGGCCCAGGTAGAGGGTCTGGTTGAATGTCAGGGTCCACGCCTTGTTGGGCTGATCGGCGCGAATCGCCAGCGAAGGCAAACCATCGAGATTCATCGGCAGATCGCACTGATCGCCGGGCAGGCCCCAGCGGTTGTCGGTGATCAGGTTTTTCAATGCGGCGATCAAGTCACAGGCGGCAAACGCCGTAGTGGATATCGCCGGGATGACTTGCAGCGACAGCGTCAGCACATGGGCAATGCGCCCGTTGGCGGCGCGTTCTCCCGGTGCATTTCGTTCGATGTCGATCAACACCCAGGCCTTGTCGCCGGGGGCCGTGAAGTCATCGTGAGTGCCGACCTGCACGTTCAGGTCGGCGTTGTTGCGCAAGGCTGTCGCCATCGCCGTGAACAGCTGAGACGGCTGTTGGATCGGTGCGGGCATGCATGACCTCCTTTTCGATTGTCCACGCGCAGCCCCGCCGCAGGTGTGCAGCGAGACAGGGAAGTGAAAGGGTTATTGCGGGTCGCGCGGAGGAACTTCGCTGACGCCGATGCGCTTGGCGGCCCAGCGTTCGTACAGACCGATGGCCACGTCGGCGCCGGCCATTGCAGTGAGGCAACCGAAGGCACCGGCGGCCCAGATCGACATGCCGGCGGCGTACAGCAGCATGATTGCCGAGACGCCGCAGATCATGCAGGCGCCGGAGCGCAGGGCCAGCCGTCGAAGCAGCGGCCAGCCGCGGGCGCCGTCCTTGTCGGCGCGCCACATTTCGCCGGACACCCCGCCCGCCACGGCAAGGAGGATGACCAGCCAGATTGGCATGTCTGCCAACGCTTGTTGCTCGGTTGTCATGTCACGCCTCCAGGGAAGATTGGTGTGTGATGTGTTTTAGTTTCAAACGCTGTCTCTGAAAGCGGGCACTGCAGGAGCGCCCGTCGGTAATGCCTTAAAGAGGTACTACGCTGACCTTGTCGATGAACGCGAAATGAGCATTCGGATTCTGCTCGTTCCAGAAGCTCAGGGTCGTTTGCGAAGTGGTGGCAGTGAAATCCAGCGTTCTGGTTTCCCATACTGTTGCATCACCTGTCGCCACAGGGGTGTCGAAGCTGGTGGTTTTTCCGGCCACCTTGACGTTGATGACACCGTTGCCAGTGCGATTCACATACTTCGAGTTACCGGCGCTGAAAGTCAGGCGATACTTCGCGCCCACGACGGTATTGATGTTTTGCTGAATCCCGCCGCCGTTTTCGTAAACATAGTTGGCAAGATCAACGGCCATGGCACCGTCGGCAGCAACCGAACTGCCGATGGCCGCGCGGACGTTCATGTACTCCACGCCGGACAGGAACGTTGTCCAGCCGTTGATGAAGTCAGCCTGAGCGGGGGTGTTCAAAATGCAGTCGTTGCCGCAACCGGGAGTTTCAAAGCTTCCATTGACGACCAGTTCGGCTGCCGACGCGGAACCGCTGGTAGCCAGCAGCGTCAAGGACAACAGCATCGAACCCAGATGAGTTTTGATCGATTTCATTTTTTACCTGTAGAGTCGGATTGTCTTGGTCGCTCACAGGCGATCACTAGGGGCTCGGGGCTCTTGGCCCTCACATGATTCAATGTTCCGCAGCGGGAGCATTTGATCTGGAGTTCTGTGTACTCACCCACCCGGGCGAGCAGTCGTTTGCAGTTGCCACAGCGGCACTCTTTCAACATCGGCAAATCCTTTTGATTCCCTGCCAGGCCTTGTTCATGCCGCGAAACTTTGTTGAAACGCCTGCCTCAGGCCGGTATTTCAGAAAGCCCGACACAGTGACCGGGCTTTTCAGCAGTACGCTCTCGTGCCTTACGGCAACTCAGGCCAGACGATGGTCACCGGAAAACCCGGCTGCTTATTGACCTGAGTGAAGGCCACGCAGTACTCCTTGAACGCGGCCAGGTACACCTGCTCCGCCGTAGTGGCAATGCCCAGATCGACTTTGTATTGCAGACCGGCGGAGGCGACACGAGTGACTAGGTTGTCGAGCCGACGCGTTTTTTCATTGCGCAGTTGTTCGCCCAACACCGATTGGCCCCAAGGGAACTCGGGGGCAAAAGTCCAGACGCCGTCGGTGTTGACTGCGTTATGGCTGTAATCGACCTGGCCAGCTGAGGTGGCGGTAACGTCGACCCACACTTGATCGCCGGGAAATTCTTCGGTGATCGGATTGGCCGTTTCGAAAATGTTGTCGACTTTGCCATTCACTACGCGTGCATATTTTTTCAAGCTCATTGCTCACATCCTTATTTGATCGCCGATTTCTCGGCATACGTTGATCTGCCTGCACCAGACAGGCATTCCAAAAAGCCCGGCAATTCGCCGGGCTTTTCAGTAATGCGCTTTCACAGGGTGTGAATCAGAAGGGAGCAACCGGCCAGTTCAGCACCGGGAACACGGATTGTTTGTTCACTTCGCTTACGGATTGCTTTATTGCAGAGAGGTGCAGCGATGAGTTCGGCAGGCATTCCAAAAAGCCCGGCAATGCACCGGGCTTTTCAGTAATGCACTCCTTTGCCTTCCTTCAATCCTGTGTACGTGAAGGAAGCTGACTTTTCGGCGCTACTGGCGCGGTACGAGTCCATTCAAATTGTTTTTCCGACCGCGGTCCCTGCCCGCCGGATAACTGCTTCTGGTGCTTTACGCTGCACACCCGGGTCAGTTGCCAACCCTCTGAACCGTTGAGGCCGGTTCATCGCTGCCTGTTCTTGTGGAACTAAAGAGCTGTTGTTGCCAGCCGCTTTGTCGAGCGGCTTGGCGGCAAGAATATGCATGTATGCATATCCAGTCAATGCGTAAATGCATTTATTTGTGCACAAGAATTGCGCGGATGCATGGAAGCCCCGCCAATCAAGGGTTGTCCGGTTTTCTACAGGCGAAAAAAAACCCGCCGTGGGCGGGTTTTATCTGAGAGAGGGATCGTTACCGGGCGTACATGCCCCACCAGAAGACGTGACCGAGGATGACAATCTGCTCTTCCTGCATGTCCTGGAAGCTGTAATCCTCGTCCGGATGCTCATCGCGATTGAAGCTGCGCAGGCGAATACCGGTTGGCAGGCGGTAGAGCTGTTTCACCCGCAATTGACCGTTGTGGTTGATCGCATAAAGGTCGCCATCGATGATGTCGCCGATCCCGCACTTGCCCGCGTTCACACCAACGGTGGCGCCGTCGCGCAGCACCGGCAACATGCTGTTGCCCCGTACGGTCACGCATTTGGCCTGGTCGAACTGCACACCGTTATGGCGCAGGCTGCGCTTGCCGAAGCGCAGACTAGAGCGTTCGCTCTCTTCGATGACGAATCTTCCTGATCCAGCAGCCAATTCAACCTCGCGAAGGAAGGGCACCGACACCTCGTCGTCATCGACGGGCGTGTCATCGTCCCACAGGCTTATGTCCTTGAGTTCGGAATGCAACTCCTCGCGCCCGCCGCCGGCGACCGGCGCAACATCCGCGCGCCCGCGCAACTGATCGGTACTCACGGCGAAGTACTCGGCAATCTTCGAGATGTGTTTATCCGAAGGATCGACGATCTTCCCGCTGAGAATCCGCGAGAGAGTGGATTGAGGCACGCCGGTGCGACGATGGAGCTCCGTAGGGGAGATCCCGTGCTGATCGAGCAGTGCTCTTAAGACGGAGGATACGTTGCGTTTTTGCATAACGCGCATAGTGCTTGAAGTTTTTCGGGAAGACAAATGCTGATTTGCATAAATAATGCATAATCGACCTTTTTGCGCCATATAGCTGTCACCCGGCCGCGATGCCTGCGTCCGACAGACTGCCCATGGTAACCTTGCGCCCATCGCGGAAAAGCCCGGCGACCGCCCCGCTTTTGCCCCACATCTTCCAACGAGTTACCTGACAATCCGATGAATAAAGCCGTCTCCGACCTGTCCTCCCACACTCCGATGATGCAGCAGTACTGGCGCCTGAAGAATCAGCACCCGGACCAGCTGATGTTCTACCGCATGGGCGACTTCTACGAGATCTTCTACGAAGACGCGAAGAAGGCGGCCAAGTTGCTGGACATCACCCTGACCGCTCGCGGGCAGTCGGCGGGTCAGGCGATTCCGATGTGCGGGATTCCTTATCACGCGGCGGAAGGTTATCTGGCGAAACTGGTCAAGCTCGGCGAGTCGGTCGTGATCTGCGAGCAGGTCGGCGACCCGGCCACCAGCAAAGGCCCGGTAGAGCGTCAGGTGGTGCGGATCATTACCCCGGGCACGGTCAGCGACGAGGCACTGCTGGATGAGCGTCGCGACAACCTGATCGCGGCGGTGCTGGGGGATGAGCGTTTGTTCGGCCTGGCGGTGCTGGACATCACCAGCGGCAACTTCACCGTGCTCGAGATCAAGGGCTGGGAGAACCTGTTGGCGGAGCTTGAGCGGGTCAACCCGGTCGAGCTGCTGATCCCGGATGACTGGCCAAAGGACCTGCCGGCGGAAAAACGCCGTGGCGTTCGTCGCCGTGCGCCGTGGGATTTCGAGCGCGACTCGGCGCTGAAAAGTCTTTGCCAGCAGTTTTCGACCCAGGACCTCAAAGGCTTCGGCTGCGAAACGTTGACCCTGGCCATCGGCGCTGCCGGTTGCCTGCTGGCCTACGCCAAGGAAACCCAGCGTACCGCCCTGCCCCACCTGCGCAGCCTGCGCCACGAACGTCTGGACGATACCGTGGTGCTGGACGGCGCCAGCCGCCGCAACCTGGAACTCGACACCAACCTGGCCGGTGGCCGCGACAACACCCTGCAATCGGTAGTCGACCGTTGCCAGACCGCCATGGGCAGCCGCTTGCTGACCCGCTGGCTCAATCGCCCGCTGCGCGATCTGACCGTGCTGCTGGCTCGCCAGAGTTCGATCACTTGCCTGCTCGATCGCTATCGCTTTGAAAGCCTGCAACCGCAGCTCAAGGAAATCGGTGACATCGAGCGGATTCTGGCGCGGATCGGTCTGCGCAATGCCCGCCCTCGCGACCTCGCTCGCCTGCGTGATGCACTCGGCGCCCTGCCTGAACTGCAAGTGGCGATGACCGACCTGGAAGCGCCACACCTGCAACGCCTGGCCACCATCACCAGCACTTACCCGGAACTGGCGGCGCTGCTGGAAAAAGCCATTATCGACAACCCGCCGGCAGTGATCCGTGACGGCGGCGTGCTGAAAACCGGTTATGACAGCGAACTCGACGAACTGCAATCGCTGAGCGAAAACGCCGGTCAGTTCCTGATCGATCTGGAAACACGGGAAAAGGCCCGTACCGGCCTGGCCAACCTGAAAGTCGGCTACAACCGTATCCACGGCTACTTCATCGAACTGCCGAGCAAGCAGGCCGAATCGGCACCGGCAGACTACATTCGTCGTCAGACTCTCAAAGGGGCCGAGCGCTTTATCACCCCTGAGCTGAAAGAATTCGAAGACAAGGCGCTGTCAGCCAAGAGCCGTGCCCTCGCTCGCGAGAAGATGCTTTACGAAGCGCTGCTGGAAGATCTGATCAGCCAGTTGCCGCCCTTGCAGGACACCGCTGGCGCACTGGCTGAGCTGGACGTGTTGAGCAACCTCGCCGAGCGTGCTCTGAATCTCGATCTGAATTGCCCGACCTTCGTCAGCGAACCCTGCATGCGCATCACCCAGGGCCGTCACCCGGTGGTCGAGCAAGTGCTGACCACGCCGTTCGTGGCCAACGACCTGAGCCTGGACGACAACACCCGGATGCTGGTGATCACCGGCCCGAACATGGGCGGTAAATCCACCTATATGCGCCAGACTGCATTGATCGTGCTGCTGGCTCACATCGGCAGCTTCGTGCCGGCAGCCAGCTGCGAGCTGTCGCTGGTAGACCGGATTTTCACCCGGATCGGCTCCAGCGACGACCTGGCCGGCGGGCGCTCGACCTTCATGGTGGAAATGAGCGAAACCGCCAACATCCTGCACAACGCCACCGAGCGCAGCCTGGTGCTGATGGACGAAGTCGGCCGTGGCACCAGCACTTTCGACGGTTTGTCGCTGGCATGGGCAGCGGCCGAGCGACTGGCACATTTGCGTGCCTATACTCTATTTGCAACGCACTATTTCGAACTGACCGTATTGCCGGAAGCCGAGCCTCTGGTGGCCAACGTGCACCTCAACGCCACCGAGCACAACGAACGCATCGTGTTCCTGCACCATGTGTTGCCGGGGCCGGCCAGCCAAAGTTATGGCCTGGCGGTGGCACAACTGGCCGGTGTTCCGAGCGAAGTCATCGTGCGCGCACGCGAGCATCTGAGCCGACTGGAAGACACCGCACTGCCCCATGAGGCGCCAAAGCCTGCCGTCAAAGGCAAACCGGCGACGCCGCAGCAAAGCGACATGTTCGCCAGCCTGCCGCACCCGGTACTGGACGAACTGGCCAAGCTGGATCTCGATGACGTGACGCCGCGTCGGGCACTCGAAATGTTATATGCACTTAAGAACCGGATCTAAGCACCGAAGAACCGGATATAACGCAAACGGCTTCAAGCTGTTAGAATCTCGCGCGGTTCGGGATGCTGCTGGCTATTAGCCTGGCTGGCAGACATCGCTCCCGAACCTGGCGACCCCAACCGTGAAGGGGCAACGCTGCCGCCGCCTGAGGAGAAAATTAGAAATGACCTTCGTCGTCACCGACAACTGCATCAAGTGCAAGTACACCGACTGCGTAGAAGTCTGTCCGGTGGACTGCTTTTACGAAGGCCCGAACTTCCTGGTGATTCACCCGGATGAGTGCATCGACTGCGCCCTGTGCGAACCGGAATGCCCGGCCGTCGCCATTTTCTCCGAGGATGAAGTCCCGGAAGAAATGCAGGAATTCATTCAGCTGAACGTTGAGCTGGCCGAGATCTGGCCGAACATCACCGAGAAGAAAGAATCGCTGCCGGATGCCGAAGAGTGGGATGGCGTCAAAGGCAAGATCAAAGACCTCGAACGCTGATCTGTCCCGCGTTTGAAGAAAAGGCCCCTTGCGGGCCTTTTTGTTTTTTCGGGTTTTGCTTTTCTTCAGGCAAAAAAAAGGGGCGGTTTGACCCGCCCACATTTTTTCCCTATTCCCTGTGTTCCTTTTCATCGTCCTGATGAATCGCGTCCTGCGATGTCCATTCCCTTCCTCCTTGAAGGGCGTGTCTATCCGTCGACACAACCCAGATACTAAAGAGTTCCCCGGTTCGGGCAACCGGCCCGTTCCGGTAAAACCTCCTGTCATAAGCATTTAATATTTATAAATATTCATATAAATCAATTAGTTATCAGAAACCCTACAGCCCGATGGATGTCTTCCGCAGTGTAAAAATAACGAACACTTACGAAAGAGTAAGCCAGGGCTTACACCGCGAGACTACAAACCCGGGAAACGACGACCGGTCGTCAGGTTCCAGGCCGCTCGCCAGAGCCAGGCAACAAAAAGCCCCGAACCAGTCGGGGCTTTTTGTTGGCGGTCATGCAGGACGCTTACTGAAACAGCGACTCGCTCGACAGGCCGTTTTTCTCGAGAATCTCACGCAGGCGCTTGAGGCCTTCCACCTGGATCTGTCTCACCCGTTCCCGGGTCAGGCCGATCTCCAGGCCTACATCTTCCAGCGTGCTGCTCTCGTGACCGCGCAGGCCGAAGCGGCGGACCACCACTTCACGTTGCTTGTCGGTCAGCTCCGAAAGCCATTGATCGATGCTCTGCGACAGATCGTCGTCCTGCAGCAGTTCGCATGGATCGGTCGGACGGTCATCCGTGAGGGTGTCCAGCAGGGTTTTATCCGAGTCCGGACCCAGCGAGACGTCGACCGAAGAAACCCGCTCGTTCAGGCCCAGCATGCGCTTGACCTCGCCCACCGGTTTTTCCAGCAGGTTGGCGATTTCTTCGGGTGAAGGTTCGTGATCGAGCTTTTGCGTCAGCTCCCGTGCGGCCCGCAGGTACACGTTGAGCTCCTTGACCACATGGATCGGCAGCCGGATGGTCCGGGTCTGATTCATGATCGCGCGCTCGATGGTCTGACGGATCCACCAGGTTGCGTAGGTCGAGAAGCGGAAGCCGCGCTCGGGATCGAACTTTTCCACCGCGCGGATCAGCCCGAGGTTGCCCTCTTCGATCAGATCCAGCAGCGACAGCCCCCGATTGACGTAACGCCGGGCGATTTTGACCACCAGCCGCAGGTTACTTTCAATCATGCGCTTGCGCCCGGCGGGATCGCCACTTTGCGACAGACGCGCAAAATGAACTTCTTCTTCCGGGGAGAGCAATGGGGAAAAGCCGATTTCGTTGAGGTACAGCTGCGTGGCATCGAGTGCCCGGGTGTAGTCGATGTACTTGTGTTGCTTAAGTGAAGCGGAGTGTTTGGATTTGGCACGAACGGAAGGTGGAGCAGCCCCTTCATCATTCGACATCGAATCCGAATCGATGCCGGTCTCCATCAGGAGAACCTCATCGTCGATGTCAAACTCCGGCACTTCTTTACTGAGAGCCATTGTTATAGTCCTTTGGTGAGTTCGACCCCAAGCTCAAGCGACGCCTTTATCCTTGGCAACGCTGGAGCCTGTCCCCTCTACGCGACGGAACAGGCTGGTCTGCAAATCAACGTCTTGGCAGGAACTGCAGCGGATCTACAGGTTTACCTTGTCGGCGAATCTCAAAATGCAGTTTCACCCGGTCTGTACCCGTTGACCCCATTTCGGCAATTGTCTGTCCGACTTTGACCTGCTGCCCCTCCCGTACCAACAGCCGACGGTTGTGTCCGTAAGCACTGACGTAGGTTTCGCTGTGTTTGATGATGACCAATTCGCCGTAGCCCCTTAAGCCACTCCCGGCGTAAACCACCGTCCCATCAGACGCAGCTAAAACAGGCTGTCCCAAATCCCCGGCGATATCAATTCCTTTATTCAAACTACCGTTTGAAGAGAATTTTCCAATCAGAATGCCATTAGATGGCCATCCCCAGCCGGTCGGGGCCGGGCCGGGTGGAGGCAATGGAGCCGGTGCCGGCTTGTTGGCGACGGACGGTACAACGGTCGTGGCAGCCGCCCCGGAACCCGTGGTTGTGGTGGTCGTCGTGCCATTCGCCTGGCGCCGGATTATCGTGGTTTTGCTCGACGAGGACGGTGCCGAACCACTGCTGCTGGCCACGGCAGTCGACGTTGAACCCGGGCGCCCATCAAAGCGAATCGTCTGACCCGGGTGGATCGTGTACGGCGTAGGAATATTGTTCCGGGCAGCGAGGGCTTTGTAGTCCCAGCCGTAGCGAAACGCGATGGAAAACATCGTGTCACCCGGACGGACTACATACTGTCCGGTCGTCACTGTAGGACGCTGGGCGACCGCATTGTTGCGATCGACCACCCGAACGTTGTTAGATTTGGTGCTAGAGCAACCGACCAGCAAGGTGCTCAAGACAAGGCCAGTCACCAGGCGCTGAAAGCTCGTGTTACCCATACGCTGCGCAATGACTGTGAGACTCACCCGCCGCTCCCTTTGTGGTGGCTGAAAAATGTGGAATGCCGATTTCGGCGTGTAGCTTCGCAAGTATAACGGGCGAATCCGGCTTTACCTTTAATGAAGCGTTATCGCTCGGCGCACACGTTTGCTCATGGACGATGAATTCTGTTTAAACAATCGGTGCCGCTGTAAGACAGGTGCACTCGCAAGGAATTCAGCGCCGAAAAACAAATGCTCAGGCCAGCGGCCCGTTAAGCAATGGCACGAAACGCACCGCCCCGAGAACGTGCCGGGAGAAGCCGTTTTCTTCGCGCACGATCAACATCAATTGCTGAACTTCGCCTGAGCCGACCGGGATGACCATCCGCCCGCCCGGTGCCAGCTGATCGAGCAGCGCCTGGGGGACATCGGTCGCTACGGCCGTGACGATGATGCCGTTGTACGGCGCCAGTGCCGGCCAGCCTTCCCAGCCATCGCCCCAGCGGAACACCACGTTGCGCAGGTTGAGCTCGACCAGGCGTTCCTTGGCCCGGTCCTGCAGCACCTTGATCCGCTCGACAGAGAACACCCGCTCAACCAGTTGCGACAACACTGCGGTCTGGTAACCGGAACCGGTGCCGATCTCCAGCACCTTGTCCAGCGGCCCCGCCTCGAGCAGCAACTCGCTCATGCGCGCGACCATATAAGGCTGGGAGATGGTCTGGTTGTGGCCGATCGGCAGCGCGGTGTCTTCATAGGCACGGTGCGCCAGCGCTTCGTCGACGAAGAGATGGCGCGGGGTGCGGCGGATCACTTCCAGCACGTTCGCGTTGGACAGCCCTTCTTCATACAGACGCTGAATCAGGCGTTCACGGGTGCGCTGGGAGGTCATCCCGATGCCGCTGCGCAACCGGTCGTCTTGTTCACGAGCCATCAGTTGAGCCCCTCCAGCCAGCCGTCGAGACTTCTGAAAGCATCATTGAAGGTGCGATCGAGCTGCAACGGAGTGATGGAAACGTAGCCCTGCATCACCGCATGGAAATCGGTGCCCGGCCCGCCGTCCTCTGCATCGCCGGCGGCAGCGATCCAGTAACCGGCCTTGCCACGGGGATCGACCACTTTCATCGGCGCTGCCGCACGGGCGCGATGGCCCAGGCGCGTCAGCTGAATGCCGCGAATGTGATCGAGAGGCAGATTGGGGATGTTCACGTTCAGTACCGTGCGCGGTGGCAGATCGAGCCCGGCGTGAGCCTCGACCAGTTTGCGCGCAAAGTAGGCAGCGGTGGGCAGATTGTCTACCTGCCGGGAGGCCAGCGAGAAGGCAAACGATGGGCGTTCGAGAAAACGGCCTTCAAGGGCTGCCGCCACTGTCCCGGAATACAACACGTCGTCGCCCAGGTTGGCGCCGAGGTTGATGCCCGAAACCACCATGTCCGGTTCGCGCTCCAGCAAACCGTTGAGCCCCAGGTGCACGCAGTCGGTCGGAGTGCCGTTGAGACTGATGAAACCGTTGGCCAGGTATTGCGGGTGCAGCGGACGATCCAGTGTCAGCGAACTGCTGGCACCGCTTTTGTCCTGTTCCGGGGCGATAACCACGCATTCGGTGTAATCCGCCAGCGCAGCATAGAGCGCGGCAAGACCGGGCGCAGTCACCCCATCGTCGTTAGAAATCAGAATACGCATGGGCTGTCCGTCTGCCCCACCGGCACCAGATCAACGAGTTCGCGCACCAATACGGTGGCGAAGCATCCGGCCGGGAGGACGAATTCCAGTTGCAGAATGTCAGGCTCGGGATAATGCCACGTCAACCCGCCAATGGGCAGCCGCAGGATACGACGTTCGTGGCTCATACCGGCATTAATCAACCAATCGCGCAGATCCGCCTCGCGTGCGGCGATTGCCTGCTCCAGATCATGGACAGCGCCGGCGGCCGGTGAGTCACCTTCGCCCCACTGCGGGCCGGTCGGATGCAGATCGAGAATCGCCAGGCGCGGATCGCTGCACTCGGCAACACCGGCCGGGAAAAAGCTGCGGCTGTCGGTGAACGCCAGCAGATCGCCGACCTGGGCGCGTTGCCAGGTGCCATCGGCAACACGTGCCGCCAGCACCTGATTGAACAGAAAACTGCGTGCGGTCGACAGCAGGCGCGAACGCACATTGCGCTGCTCCGGCAGAGCCTTGCGCGCCGCCCATGAACGGGCATCGACGACGTTGCCACCGTCATGGCCGAAACGCTGGGCGCCGAAGTAGTTCGGGATGCCTTGTTTGGCAATCAGTTGCAGACGCTCGTCGATGGCGGCCTTGTCGCCATTGAACTGAGTCAGGCGCAAGGTAAAACCGTTGGCCGAATGCGCGCCGCGTTGCAGCTTGCGCTTGTGGCGGGTGGTCTTGAGGATCTTCAGCGTGTCGTTTTCCGCCGCCGACAGGTCCGGGTCAGCCTTGCCCGGCAGTTGCACGCTGAACCACTGGCGGGTCAGCGCCTGACGGTCTTTCAGGCCGGCATAGCTGACCGTGCGCAATGGCACGCCGGCCGCCTTGGCGATGCGGCGTGCCGCTTCTTCGGTGTTCAGACCGCGCTTTTCCACCCAGATCCACAGGTGCTCGCCATCACCGCTGAACGGAATGTCGAGGACTTCATCGACCTGGAAATCTTCAGCGATGGCTTTCAGTACCGCGGTGCCGAGGGCGTCGCCATAGGCCCGCGGGCCAAGCAGTTGCAGTTCGTTCATGCGCGCAGCAACAAGGCAACGGAATGCACGGCGATGCCTTCTTCGCGACCGACGAAGCCGAGCTTCTCGGTGGTGGTGGCTTTCACGTTCACTTGATCCAGTTCTACTTGCAGATCCGCGGCAATCAGCGCGCGCATCGATTCGATATGAGGGGCCATTTTCGGGGCCTGGGCAACGATGGTGTTGTCGACGTTGCCGACTTTCCAGCCTTTGGCGTGGATCAGGCTGACCACATGACGCAACAGCACACGGCTGTCGGCGCCCTTGAATTGCGGGTCGGTGTCCGGGAAATGCTTGCCGATATCCCCCAGCGCCGCCGCGCCGAGCAAGGCATCGCTCAAGGCATGCAGCAGGACGTCACCGTCGGAGTGAGCGAGCAGCCCGAAGCCGTGTGCGATTCGCACGCCGCCCAGAGTAATGAAATCGCCTTCAGCGAAACGGTGCACATCATAGCCGTGGCCAATACGCATAAAAAAACGCCCCGAATTTTGTCAGGGCGTGATTCTACCTGCATTAGCCCTTTAGAGCGCGTGCGTGATGTTGCAAGTGGTCGTCTATGAAGCTCGCGATGAAGAAATAGCTGTGGTCGTAGCCCGGCTGCAGGCGCAACGTCAGCGGATGCCCCGCCTGTTTTGCCGCTTGTTGCAGCGCTTCCGGCTTGAGTTGGGTGGCAAGGAAATCGTCGCGGTCACCCTGATCGACCAGCAATGGCAGTTT
This sequence comes from Pseudomonas sp. R43(2017), assembly GCF_002112345.1. NCBI lineage: Bacteria > Pseudomonadati > Pseudomonadota > Gammaproteobacteria > Pseudomonadales > Pseudomonadaceae > Pseudomonas > Pseudomonas sp. R43(2017). The sequence continues at coordinate 85,748 of NZ_NEHJ01000003.1, read as the reverse complement.
CTCGTCGACCTCGGCGATCAGCGCACAGGCATCCCACTCGCGCCATTTCGAACGATCTTCGCCCAGATAACGGGAGAACGCCTTCTGACCCCACGGGCAATCCATCGGATTGTTGATCGGCGAGAACGCCGACACCGAAAGATAGCGCCCCGGATTGCGCAATGCACAGACCAGCGCACCGTGACCGCCCATGGAGTGACCGCTGATGCCGCGCTTGTCCGACGCCGGGAAATGCGCTTCAACCAGTGAAGGCAATTCCTGCACGACATAGTCATGCATCCGATAGTGCCGCGACCATGGTTCCTGCGTGGCATTCAGGTAGAACCCGGCACCGAGGCCGAAATCCCACGCGCCATCAGGGTCACCCGGTACATCGGCGCCACGGGGGCTGGTGTCCGGCGCCACGATGATCAACCCCAGTTCGGCTGCCATGCGCATGGCGCCGGCCTTCTGCATGAAGTTCTCGTCCGTGCAGGTCAGGCCCGACAGCCAGTACAGCACCGGCAGCTTGCCGCCCTGCTCTGCCTGTGGCGGCAGATACACGGCGAACACCATGTCGCAACCCAGTACTTCGGAGCGATGGCGATAGCGCTTGTGCCAGCCGCCGAAACTCTTCTGACAGGAGATGTTTTCCAGACTCATGTAGGACTCCTACGCAACCACGGCTGCGCATTGGCAGCCGTGGCATCGCGATTGATCAGAAATGAATGACGGTACGGATGCTCTTGCCTTCGTGCATCAGATCGAAGGCCTTGTTGATGTCTTCCAGACCCATGGTGTGAGTGATGAAGGTATCCAGCGGGATTTCGCCGGTCTGAGCCATGTCGACGTAGCTTGGCAATTCGCTACGACCACGCACGCCACCGAACGCCGAACCGCGCCAGACGCGACCGGTCACCAGCTGGAACGGACGGGTGGCGATTTCCTGGCCGGCACCGGCAACACCGATGATCACCGACTCGCCCCAGCCTTTATGGCAGCACTCGAGGGCTGCGCGCATCAGTTGCACGTTGCCGATGCATTCGAAGGAGAAGTCGACGCCGCCATCGGTCATGTCGACGATCACTTCCTGGATCGGACGATCGAAGTCTTTCGGGTTCACGCAGTCGGTGGCGCCCAGTTGCCTGGCGATTTCGAACTTGGCCGGGTTGATGTCGATGGCGATGATGCGCGAGGCCTTGGCCTTCACCGCGCCAATCACCGCCGACAGACCGATGCCGCCAAGACCGAAGATGGCCACGGTGTCACCCGGTTTGACCTTGGCGGTGTTGATCACCGCACCAATCCCGGTGGTCACGCCGCAACCGAGCAGGCAGACCTTTTCCAGCGGTGCATCCTTGGAGATCTTGGCCACGGAGATTTCCGGCAGCACGGTGTACTCGGAGAAGGTCGAGGTACCCATGTAGTGGAAAATCGTTTGGCCCTTGTAGGAAAAACGCGAAGTGCCGTCCGGCATCAGGCCCTTGCCCTGAGTGGCGCGAATCGCCTGGCACAGGTTGGTCTTGCCCGACTTGCAGAATTTGCACTGACCGCATTCCGGGGTGTACAGCGGGATCACGTGGTCGCCAACAGCCACCGAGGTCACGCCCTCGCCGATCGCTTCAACGATGGCACCACCTTCGTGACCGAGGATCGACGGGAAGATACCTTCCGGGTCAGCGCCGGACAGAGTGTAGGCGTCGGTATGGCAAACCCCGGAAGCCACCACGCGCAGCAACACTTCACCGGCCTTCGGCATGGCGACATCGACTTCTACGATTTCCAGCGGCTTCTTGGCCTCGAAGGCAACGGCGGCGCGCGACTTGATCATGCTGACTCTCCAGTGAATCCATTGAATAAAAAAACAGACTGGCAGTGTAGTCCAGCGCCGATTGATGAATAATCCGGACAAAAGCAAAACATTATTGCCATACAGGGATAATCCCGATGTCCGAAAACCGTTGGGAAGGCATCGACGAGTTCGTTGCCGTTGCCGAATGCAGCCAGTTCACCGCGGCTGCCGAACGCCTGGGCGTTTCTTCCTCGCACATCAGTCGACAAATCGTACGGCTGGAAGAGCGTTTGCAGACACGACTGCTCTACCGCAGTACCCGGCGCGTCACCCTTACCGAAGCAGGCCAGACGTTCCTGCAACATTGCCAACGCCTGCAGGATGGTCGTGAAGAAGCGTTGCGTGCGGTTGGTGATCTGACCAGCGAACCCAAAGGCATGCTGCGCATGACCTGTGCCGTGGCGTATGGCGAGCGCTTCATCGTGCCGCTGGTGACCCGGTTCATGGGGCACTACCCGCAACTGCGCATCGATATCGAACTGACCAACCGGCAACTCGATCTGGTGCATGAAGGCCTGGATCTGGCGATCCGTCTCGGGCGTCTTCAGGATTCCCGGCTGGTGGCGACTCGTCTGGCCCCACGGCGCATGTACCTCTGCGCATCGCCGTCCTACCTCGAACGGTACGGTCGGCCACATAGTTTGTCGGAACTGAGCCGGCACAATTGCCTGATCGGCAGCTCGGATATCTGGCAGCTGGAACAGAACGGGCGGGAATTTTCCCAACGGGTACAGGGAAACTGGCGCTGCAACAGTGGGCAAGCGGTGCTGGATGCGGCGTTGCAAGGCGTGGGTTTGTGTCAGTTGCCGGACTATTACGTGCTGGAGCACCTGCACAGCGGTGCGTTGATCTCTTTGCTGGAAGCGCATCAACCGCCGAATACGGCGGTGTGGGCACTGTATCCACAGCAAAGGCACCTTTCGCCGAAGGTGCGCAAACTGGTGGATTTTCTCAAGGAAGGTTTGGCCGAACGGCCGGAGTACCGGATTTAACGACGGTTGGCCCAGCGCTGGCGCAACCATTCGAGGTCTTCCGGGCGGGTGACTTTCAGGTTATCCGCACGGCCTTCGATCAGACGCGGCGCCAGGCCGGCCCACTCCATCGCCGAGGCTTCATCGGTGATCAGCGCATCGGCCACCAGACTGTCCGCCAGCGCGCGGTGCAAGGCACCGAGGCGAAACATCTGCGGCGTGTAGGCCTGCCAGATCACGCTGCGATCCACGGTTTCGACCACACGACCGTGCCTGTCGACCCGCTTGAGAGTGTCGCGCGCTGGCACGGCCAGCAGGCCGCCCACTGAATCGTCGGCAAGTTCTGAAAGTAACTTATCGAGATCGTCACGGCTCAGATTGGGCCGTGCTGCATCGTGCACCAGCACCCAATCCTCATCGTCGGCACCTTGCGCATGCAAATGCAGCAAGGCGTTGAGCACCGAACCGGAACGCTCGGCGCCGCCATCGACCCGTTGAATTCGCGGATCGCTGGCGCTGGCGAGGCTCGGCCAATAAGGATCATCGACAGCAAGACTGACCACCAGGCCCTTGAGGCTCGGGTGATCGAGGAAACAGCCGAGGCTGTGTTCGAGAATTGTGCGCCCGCCCAATTGCAGGTATTGCTTGGGACGGTCCGCGGCCATACGGGCACCGACGCCCGCGGCAGGAATCACGGCCCAGAAGGCCGGCAGGGAATCGATCATTGGGCCAACTGGTAAAGGGTTTCGCCGTCCTTGACCATGCCCAGTTCGTGACGAGCCCGCTCTTCAACGGTCTCCATGCCTTTCTTCAACTCGCTGACTTCAGCGTCCATCACCCGGTTGCGCTCCAGCAGGGCTTCGTTCTCGGCGTGTTGATCAGCGATCTGCTGATTCAGTTCGGCAACTTGCGCCAGACTGCCATTGCCCACCCACAGGCGGTACTGCAGACCGGCCAGCAGCAAGAGCAAGACGAGAAACAACCAGTAAGGACTGCGCATCGAATATCAGGTATCCAGTGAAAAAAGACAGCCACGCAAAAACTTTGAAGCATCTGATAGCACGAAGCCTGGAATATCCAGGCTTGTGCATATAAGGCATCAGATTAGTGGCAAATCCATCGCTGTCACGACTTTTCCGACACAATCCGGTGTCTTTTTAACATGTAGCGATCAGCCGCGGAACTCGGAGCGACCGTTGTACTTGGCTTTGCCATTCAACTGCTCTTCGATACGCAGCAGTTGGTTGTACTTGGAAACGCGGTCGGAACGGCACAGCGAGCCGGTCTTGATCTGGCCAGCCGAAGTACCCACGGCCAGATCGGCAATGGTCGAATCTTCGGTTTCGCCCGAACGGTGCGAGATCACGGCGGTGTAACCGGCAGCCTTGGCCATCTGGATGGCTTCCAGGGTTTCGGTCAGGGTGCCGATCTGGTTGAACTTGATCAGGATCGAGTTGGCGATCTTCTTGTCGATGCCTTCTTTCAGGATCTTGGTGTTGGTCACGAACAGGTCGTCGCCGACCAGCTGGGTCTTCTCGCCGATCTTGTCCGTGAGGATCTTCCAGCCAGCCCAGTCGGACTCGTCCAGACCGTCTTCGATCGAGATGATCGGGTAACGCTCGGTCAGGCCTTTCAGGTAGTCGGCGAAACCTTCAGCGGTGAACACCTGGCCTTCGCCGGACAGGTTGTACTTGCCGTCTTCGAAGAATTCGCTGGCCGCGCAGTCCAGAGCCAGGGTCACGTCGGTGCCCAGCTTGTAACCGGCGTTGGCAACGGCTTCGGAGATCACTTTCAGTGCGTCTTCGTTGGACGCCAGGTTTGGAGCGAAACCGCCTTCGTCACCGACAGCAGTGCTCAGGCCACGGGCCTTCAGAACAGCTTTCAGGTGATGGAAAATCTCGGTGCCCATGCGCAGACCTTCCGAGAAAGACTTGGCGCCAACCGGCTGAACCATGAATTCCTGGATGTCGACGTTGTTGTCGGCGTGTTCGCCACCGTTGATGATGTTCATCATCGGAACCGGCATCGAGTACACACCCGGGGTGCCGTTCAGGTTGGCGATGTGTGCGTACAGCGGCAGGTCCTGATCCTGTGCTGCCGCCTTGGCCGCAGCCAGGGAAACGGCGAGGATGGCGTTGGCGCCCAGGGTTGCCTTGTTTTCGGTACCGTCGAGCTTGATCATCGCGTGATCCAGGGCTTTCTGATCGCTCGGGTCGGTGCCCAGCAGCAGATCGCGGATCGGACCGTTGATGTTGGCTACCGCCTTGAGCACGCCCTTGCCCAGGTAACGGCTCTTGTCGCCATCACGCAGCTCGAGCGCTTCACGCGAGCCAGTGGATGCACCGGACGGCGCGCAAGCGCTGCCGATGATGCCGTTGTCGAGAAGCACGTCCGCTTCCACGGTGGGATTGCCACGGGAGTCGAGAACTTCACGACCTTTGATGTCGACGATTTTTGCCATTGTTGTAAACACTCCAAAGTTGACGAAAACGACGCAGCTAGAGGAAATCTTTTGACCGTCGGCAAGTGGTGTACAGCGGGCAGCTTGCAGACGACAACGCTCATACCCGAGGGCATGAGCGACAAATCGTGCGGTACTTTACCGGAGAATTGAGGTTTACGCGGTTTCTACCGTCGGAAAACTCTTCACCAGTTCGTCCAGGGCTTTGAGCTGGGCCAGGAATGGCTCCAGTTTGTCCAGACGCAAGGCACAAGGGCCGTCGCATTTGGCGTTGTCCGGATCCGGGTGCGCTTCGAGGAACAGGCCCGCCAGCGACTGGCTCATGCCCGCCTTGGCCAGGTCGGTGACCTGGGCGCGGCGACCGCCGGCGGAGTCGGAACGACCGCCAGGCATTTGCAGCGAATGGGTCACGTCGAAGAATACCGGGTACTCGAACTGCTTCATGATGCCGAAGCCGAGCATGTCCACCACGAGGTTGTTGTAGCCGAAGCTCGAACCACGCTCGCAGAGGATCAATTGATCGTTACCCGCTTCCACGCACTTGTTCAGGATGTGTTTCATTTCCTGAGGCGCGAGGAACTGGGCTTTCTTGATGTTGATGACGGCATTGGTCTTGGCCATCGCGACGACCAGATCGGTCTGGCGCGACAGGAAGGCCGGCAGCTGGATGATGTCGCAGACCTCAGCGACGACCGCGGCCTGGTCAGGCTCGTGGACGTCGGTGATGATCGGCACGCCGAAGGCTTGTTTGATGTCCTGGAAGATGCGCATGCCCTCTTCCAGGCCAGGACCGCGATAGGAGGTCACAGAAGAACGGTTGGCCTTGTCGAAGCTGGCCTTGAACACGTAAGGGATGCCGAGCTTTTCGGTGACCTTCACGTACTCTTCGCAAACCTGCATGGCCATGTCACGGCTTTCCAGCACGTTCATGCCGCCGAACAGCACCATGGGTTTGTCGTTGGCAATCTCGATGTCGCCGACGCGGATGATCTTCTGTGCCATCGGGGTTACGCCTTCTTCTGGTGTTGAGCCAACGCTGCTTTCACGAAACCGCTGAACAGCGGGTGACCGTCACGCGGAGTCGAGGTGAATTCCGGGTGGAACTGGCAAGCGACGAACCATGGATGATCCGGTGCTTCGACCACTTCGACCAGCGCAGCATCGGAAGAACGACCGGAAATCTTCAGGCCGGCCTCGATGATTTGCGGCAGCAGGTTGTTGTTCACTTCGTAACGGTGACGGTGACGCTCGACAATCACATCCTTGCCGTAGCAGTCGTGCACCTTGGAGCCGGCTTCGAGCAGGCATTCCTGAGCGCCGAGGCGCATGGTGCCGCCCAGGTCGGACGCTTCGGTACGCACTTCAACGGCGCCGGTGGCGTCTTCCCACTCGGTGATCAGACCGACAACCGGATGGCCGCTGGCACGATCGAACTCGGTGGAGTTGGCGTCTTTCCAGCCCAGTACGTTACGGGCGAACTCGATGACCGCCACTTGCATGCCCAGGCAGATACCCAGGTACGGAACCTTGTTTTCGCGAGCGTATTGAACGGCAGTGATCTTGCCTTCCACGCCACGCAGACCGAAACCGCCCGGTACGAGGATCGCGTCGACGCCTTCCAGCAGCGCAGTGCCCTGGTTCTCGATGTCTTCGGAATCGATGTAGCGCAGGTTGACCTTGGTGCGGTTGGTGATGCCGGCGTGACTCATCGCTTCGATCAGCGACTTGTAGGCGTCCAGCAGTTCCATGTACTTGCCGACCATCGCGATGGTGACTTCGTGCTCAGGGTTCAGCTTGGCATCGACGACCTTTTCCCACTCGGACAGGTCGGCGCCATTGCATTGCAGGCCGAAACGCTCGACGACGAAATCGTCCAGACCCTGGGCGTGCAGCACGGCCGGGATCTTGTAGATGGTGTCGACGTCTTCCAGGGAGATCACCGCACGCTCTTCAACGTTGGTGAACAGCGCGATCTTGCGACGCGACGACACATCCACCGGATGGTCGGAGCGGCAGATCAGCACGTCTGGCTGCAGGCCGATCGAACGCAGCTCTTTTACGGAGTGCTGAGTCGGCTTGGTCTTGGTCTCGCCAGCAGTGGCGATGTACGGAACCAGGGTCAGGTGCATCAGCATCGCGCGCTTGGAACCGACTTCCACACGCAGCTGGCGGATGGCTTCGAGGAACGGTTGCGATTCGATGTCGCCAACGGTACCGCCGATTTCCACCAGGGCCACGTCGGCATCGCCGGCGCCCTTGATGATGCGACGCTTGATTTCGTCGGTGATGTGCGGAATCACCTGGATGGTTGCACCCAGGTAGTCACCACGGCGCTCTTTGCGCAGCACGTGCTCGTAGACACGGCCGGTGGTGAAGTTGTTGTTCTGGGTCATGGTCGTGCGGATGAACCGCTCGTAGTGGCCCAGGTCCAGGTCGGTCTCGGCGCCGTCGTGGGTGACGAACACTTCACCGTGCTGGAACGGGCTCATGGTGCCCGGGTCGACGTTGATGTACGGATCCAGCTTCAGCATGGTGACCTTAAGCCCCCGCGCCTCCAGGATGGCCGCCAATGAAGCCGATGCAATGCCTTTCCCCAAAGAAGAAACAACACCGCCCGTGACGAATATGTAGCGCGTCATGAAAAACCCTAGAAGTCTGCGTTAAAGCGGTCCGAGCCGCCGGGGAAAGCGAAGGAAGGCCGAAGCCCCCGATCACCTGCATTAATCACAGTGCACCTTTCAAAAAAACCGCCGCGTTGGGACAGACCGGAAGTGAAAACACCGGTACGTTGCTCGCTACACATTTTTTGGAATCGCCCAGCAAAGACTGCTTGGTAATCGGCAACTCCTGCAATTCAGGCGAATCCACAGAAGTTGTATCAAGAAGGGAGCGTAGTCTACCGGAATGCCCCCTTCATCTCAAACCTTGATCTTCGTCAGAAGGCTGCCAATGCAATCGCCAGCCTTCCGGTGCATTGCTGTCGAGCCCCGGCAGGTTCGCCACGGCGAGCAATTCTTCACCGCGAAACAGCAGCGGCAATCTGCCACGCACGAAGGCCGGCACCGCGCGCTCATTGAGCAGGCGCTTGAGATCGCGATGTCCGCGATCCGCCAGATGCATCACCTCGCCACCCTGCCGATAGCGGATCTGCAGCGGCCCCGCGGGATTCTGACCGCTGAACATGACACGCCCGTTATCGGGCAAGCGTAGCGCCGCCGACGTCTCGCGCCAGTCGCCGCTGACCACCGGCGTGCGCAACCAATGACCGCTGAGCCACCACAGGCGACCGGCGCTGCGGTGCAACTCGCCATCCGCCAGACGCCAGACCGGAGCGGCGTAGTGACCGGCATCGCGCAGATCGATCCAACCCGACCAATGGTCGGTATCCGGCAGTCGGGTGAGCGGTTCAAGCCAGTGACTGAGTGCATTGCGTTGGCGCGCATCGGACAACCCGGCGATGGCCGCGAACTCCAGCGATGGCAATCCCGACCATTCGAACTCACCGGGCAAGCTCGCTTGAGCCAGATCGATCTGCGCCAGCTCATCGAGCAACCCCTGCGCCTCACGCAAATGCGCCGCGCTGCGGGCCATGCTGGCGTGAGCCTGTGGCCAGCGACCGGTCAGCAACGGCATGACCTGATGGCGCAGATAGTTGCGCGAGAACTGTCGATCCTGATTCGACGGATCCTCCACCCAATGCAGATCATGATCCCGCGCATAGGCTTCCAGTTCGGCACGCGTGACGTCGAGCAAGGGCCGAACCAGACTGCCCTGCCCCAACGCTCGTTGCGCCGGCATGCCGGACAGGCCGCGCACCCCGGCGCCTCGCAGCAACCGGAACAACAGGGTTTCTGCCTGGTCGTCGCGGTGCTGGCCCGTCATCAACACATCATTGATCCGGGTCGCTGAAGTGAATGCCACGTAACGCGCATCCCGCGCCACACGCTCAAGGCTGGCGCCCTTTTGCACGGTCACGTGAACAATCTGCAATGGAATGCCCAAGGCGTCACAGACAGCCTGGCAATGCGCCGGCCACGCGTCGGCCGCGGCTTGAAGGCCGTGATGGACATGGATGGCGCTTAGCGCCGGAAGGGATTCGGATTTGGCGAGCGTTGCCAGAAGGTGCAGCAGGACGGTGGAGTCGAGGCCACCCGAGAAAGCGATACGCCAATGGGCCGCATCGAGCCAGGGCTTGAGATTACGCAGAAGCCTGGAAGGCAAATCAATCGAGGGCTGACCCATTTTTCTACCTTTTCACAAACCAAATGTGGGAGCGGGCTTGCTCGCGAAAGCTATGAAACAGCCAACACAGTTGTTGAATGTTACATCGCATTCGCGGGCAAGCCCGCTCCCACAGTGTTTTGCATCGCTGGCCGAAACGGCTCGACTTAGAGACCGTAGCTCATCAGACGATCGTAACGACGCTTGAGCAGCGCTTCGTTGTCGAGCTTCTTCAGCATCGCCAGTTGCGAGCTCAGCTCGGCACGGATCGAAGCAGCAGCCGCCGCCGGATCGCGGTGGGCGCCGCCCAGAGGCTCGCCGATCACTTTGTCGACGATGCCCAGGCCTTTCAGACGCTCGGCGGTGATGCCCATTGCTTCAGCGGCATCCGGCGCCTTTTCTGCGGTTTTCCACAGAATCGAAGCGCAACCTTCCGGTGAAATTACCGCGTAAGTCGAGTACTGCAGCATGTTCAGCTGATCGCAGACACCGATCGCCAGTGCGCCGCCGGAACCACCTTCACCGATCACGGTGGCGATGATCGGGGTTTTCAGGCGAGCCATGACGCGCAGGTTCCAGGCGATCGCTTCGCTCTGGTTGCGCTCTTCGGCGTCGATGCCTGGGTAGGCGCCCGGGGTGTCAATGAACGTCAGGATCGGCATCTTGAAGCGTTCGGCCATTTCCATCAGGCGGCAAGCCTTGCGGTAGCCTTCCGGGCGCGGCATGCCGAAGTTGCGGCGTACCTTTTCGCGCACTTCACGGCCCTTCTGGTGACCGATCACCATCACTGGCTGGTCTTCCAGACGTGCCACGCCACCTACAATGGCCGCGTCGTCGGAGAAGTGACGGTCACCGTGCAGTTCGTCGAACTCGGTGAAGATGTGCTCGATGTAGTCCAGGGTGTATGGACGTTTCGGGTGACGTGCCAGACGTGCGATCTGCCAGCTGGTCAGCTTGCCGAAGATGTCTTCGGTGAGCGTCTTGCTCTTGTCCTGCAGGCGGGAGATCTCATCGCCGATATTCAGCGAATTGTCATTACCGACCAAGCGCAACTCTTCGATCTTGGCTTGCAGGTCGGCGATCGGCTGTTCGAAATCCAGGAAATTCGGGTTCATAGGCGTCCGTCTTGGGTCGTGTCCCAAGTGAGCTTGGGGCCGGCCGGTTGTCTATTCGCGCCCTACCTTAAGGGAGAGGCGCGCTGAGGTCGAGATTAAAAATTCAGGTTGTGGGCAGGCGGTTCGGTCTCACCTGCCGGTCAACGGTATTGGAGGAAGACGTTGTCTCGCCCGAACTGGTCACGCAGGGCTTGAATCAAGGCATCCGCCGGGTCGATCCGCCAGGTCTCGCCAAACTGCAGCAAGGTCTTCGCATCCGGGCTGGTGTATTCCATGGTGATCGGGCATGCCCCGCGATGACGCTTGAGCAAATCCCCCAACCAGCGTAGCTGATCGCCTTTCAGGTCCTGGGTCTGCAGCTTCAGGCGCAGACTCTCGGCCAGGTTGGTGCGCGCATCTTCCATGCTCATCACCCGTTTGACCCGCAGGCGCAGGCCGCCGGAGAAGTCATCGTTGCTGACCTCGCCTTCGACCACCACCATCGCATCGGTCTGCAACAGCGACTGCGCGGAGTGGAACGCATCGGCAAACAGCGACGCCTCGATCCGTCCGGAGCGGTCGTCGAGGGTGATGAAACCCATCTTGTCGCCCTTTTTGTTCTTCATCACCCGCAGGGCAATGATCATCCCCGCCACGGTCTGGGTATCCCGGGCCGGCTTCAGGTCGATGATGCGCTGGCGGGCGAAACGGCGGATTTCGCCTTCGTATTCGTCGATCGGGTGGCCGGTCAGGTACAGGCCGAGGGTGTCTTTTTCCCCCTTCAGGCGTTCCTTGAGCGTCAGTTCCTTGGCCTTGCGATGCAGCGCGTAAACGTCTGCGTCTTCCTCGACGAACAGCCCGCCGAACAGGTCGGCGTGACCACTGTCGCGGGTGCGTGCAGTCTGTTCGGCCGACTTGATCGCCTCTTCCATCGCCGCCAGCAGCACCGCGCGGTTGCGGTCGATGTTGGCCTGATAAGCCTTTTGCTCGTCATGGAAGTACGGGCCGAGACGATCCAGCGCGCCGCTGCGGATCAGGCCGTCCAGCGTACGCTTGTTGATGCGCTTGAGGTCGACCCGGGCGCAGAAGTCAAACAGATCCTTGAACGGACCGGCCTGACGCGCTTCGGTAATCGCCTCCACCGGGCCTTCGCCGACGCCTTTGATCGCGCCCAGGCCGTACACGATGCGGCCCTCGTCGTTCACCGTGAACTTGAACTCCGACGTGTTCACGTCCGGCGCGTCGAGGCGCAGCTTCATCGTGCGCACTTCCTCGATCAAGGTCACGACCTTGTCGGTGTTGTGCATATCCGCCGACAGTACCGCAGCCATGAACGGCGCCGGGTAGTGAGCCTTCAGCCAGGCGGTCTGGTACGACACCAGGCCGTAGGCGGCAGAGTGGGATTTGTTGAAACCGTAACCGGCGAATTTTTCCACCAGGTCGAAAATGTTACCGGCAAGGTCCGCGTCGATATTGTTCGACGCACAACCCTCAATGAAACCGCCGCGCTGCTTGGCCATTTCCTCGGGCTTTTTCTTACCCATCGCCCGACGCAGCATGTCCGCACCACCGAGGGTGTAACCGGCCATGACCTGGGCGATCTGCATCACCTGTTCCTGATACAGGATGATGCCGTAGGTCGGTGCCAGTACCGGCTGCAAGCCTTCGTACTGGTAATCCGGGTGCGGATACGCCAGTTCCGCGCGACCGTGCTTGCGGTTGATGAAGTCATCCACCATGCCGGACTGCAACGGGCCCGGACGGAACAGGGCCACCAGTGCGATAAGGTCTTCGAGGCAGTCGGGCTTGAGCTTTTTGATCAGCTCTTTCATGCCGCGGGATTCAAGCTGGAACACCGCAGTGGTTTCAGCTTTTTGCAGAAGTTGATAGGTCGGCTTGTCATCCAGCGGGATGAACGCGATGTCCAGCGGCGGCTCGTTGACCTTGGCGCGGTCGCGATTGATGGTTTTCAGCGCCCAGTCGATGATCGTCAGGGTCCGCAGGCCGAGGAAGTCGAACTTCACCAGACCGGCCGCTTCCACGTCATCCTTGTCGAACTGGGTTACCAGACCATCGCCAGCCTCGTCGCAATAGATCGGCGAGAAGTCGGTCAGCTTGGTCGGCGCGATCACCACACCACCGGCGTGTTTACCGACGTTACGAACCACGCCTTCGAGTTTGCGCGCCATCTCCCAGATTTCCGCCGCTTCTTCATCGACCTTGATGAAGTCGCGCAGGATTTCTTCCTGCTCGTAGGCTTTTTCCAGGGTCATGCCGACTTCGAACGGAATCATCTTCGACAGACGATCCGCCAGGCCGAACGACTTGCCCTGGGCCCGCGCCACGTCCCGCACCACAGCCTTTGCCGCCATGGAACCGAAGGTGATGATCTGGCTCACGGCGTTACGGCCGTACTTTTCGGCCACGTAGTCGATTACCCGGTCGCGGCCGTCCATGCAGAAGTCGACGTCGAAGTCGGGCATGGATACCCGTTCCGGGTTGAGGAAACGTTCGAACAGCAGGTCGTATTCCAGCGGATCAAGGTCGGTGATCTTCTGCACATAGGCCACCAGCGATCCGGCACCCGACCCCCGGCCCGGGCCCACCGGCACGCCGTTGTTCTTGGCCCACTGGATAAAGTCCATCACGATCAGGAAGTAACCGGGGAATCCCATCTGGATGATGATATCCAGCTCGAAATTCAGCCGGTCGACATAGACCTGACGCTTGGCCTCGTAATCTTCGGTGGTGTCCTTGGGCAGCAGCACGCTGAGGCGCTCGTCCAGACCATCGAATGACACCTTGCGGAAATACTCGTCGATGGTCATGCCATCGGGAATCGGATAGTCCGGCAGGAAGTGCTTGCCCAGTTTCACGTCGATGTTGCAGCGCTTGGCGATCTCGACGGTGTTTTCCACGGCATCCGGCAGGTCGCTGAACAGCTCGGCCATTTCCTCGGCGCTTTTCAGGTACTGCTGATCGCTGTAATTCTTCGAACGACGCGGATCGTCGAGGGCCCGGCCCTCACCGATGCAGACGCGGGTTTCGTGGGCGGCGAAGTCTTCCTGCTTGATGAAGCGCACATCGTTGGTGGCGACCAGCGGTGCGCCGAGTTTCTCGGCCAGGGCCACGGCGCCGTGCAATTGTTCTTCGTCGTTCGGGCGGTTGGTGCGCTGGATTTCCAGATAGAAACGATCCGGGAATACCGACATCCACTCACGGGTCAGGACTTCGGCCTCGGCGGGGTTGCCGCCGATCATCGCCATGCCGATCTCACCTTCTTTCGCGGCGGACAGCATGATCAGGCCTTCGTTGGCCTCGGCCACCCACTCGCGCTCGATGATGATCATGCCGTTGCGCTGACCGTCGATGAAGCCACGGGAAATCAGTTCGGTGAGGTTGCGATAGCCCAGGGCATTCATGACCAGCAGGCTGATCCGGCTCAGCGGGCCATCCGGGTCCTTGTTCGACAGCCACAGGTCCGCGCCGCAGATCGGCTTGATCCCCGCGCCCATGGTGTTTTTATAGAACTTGACCAGCGAACACATGTTGTTCTGGTCGGTAACCGCAACGGCCGGCATGCCCATGCCGGTCAGGGCCTTGACCAGCGGCTTGATCCGCACCAGCCCGTCGACCAGGGAGTATTCAGTGTGCAGGCGTAGATGAACGAATGAAGCCGGCATAGTGATCCTGTCCAGTTACATAGAGACAACAAGGCCCGGATTGTACCGGGCCCCGAATAAAACATCAGCCTCGCCGCTAAACCTGCGTGAGACCTTCAAGCGCCTCGTAAGCCTGTCGCACCGGGGCGAACGAACGCCGGTGAATCGGCGTCGGCCCGAGGCGCACCAGCGCTTCCAGATGAACGGGCGTCGGATAGCCTTTATGACCGCCGATGCCGTAACCCGGGTAGATCAATTCGAACGCCGCCATCTCGCGGTCGCGGCTGACCTTGGCCAGAATCGACGCGGCGGCGATGGCCGGGACCTTGCTGTCGCCCTTGACCACCGCTTCGGAACGCATCGGCAGTTTCGGGCAACGGTTACCATCGATCATCGCCAGTTTCGGCTGGATATGCAGACCCGCGACGGCGCGCTGCATCGCCAGCATGGTGGCGTGCAGGATGTTCAGCTCGTCGATTTCTTCGACTTCGGCACGGGCAATGCACCAGCTCAACGCCTTTTCGCAGATTTCGTCGTAGAGCTTTTCACGCTTGGCTTCGGTGAGTTTCTTCGAGTCATTGAGACCCAGAATCGGCCGGTTCGGATCGAGGATCACCGCCGCCGTGACGACCGCACCGCACAACGGGCCGCGACCGACCTCATCAACGCCGGCCACCAATTCTTCGACTTCGGCGACCAGGGTGAAATCCAGGCCCATCTGCATGCTTGTCTTGCTCATCGAGTTTGACCGATCAGGTTCAGAACGGCGTCAGCCGCCTGATTGGAGGCGTCCAGGCGCAGGGTGCGGTGGATTTCATCGAAGCCGCGAGTCTGTTCTTCACCGCCGTCGATCAGCGGCGACAGGGTCTGGGCCAGCGCCTCGACCGTCGCATCATCCTGCAACAATTCCGGTACCAGCAGACGCTGGGCCAGCAGGTTCGGCAGGGAGACGTACGGGCTCTTGACCATGCGCTTGAGAATCCAGAACGTCAGCGGCGCAAGACGGTAGGCCACCACCATCGGGCGCTTGTAGAGCAGCGCTTCAAGGGTCGCCGTGCCCGACGCAATCAGGACCGCATTGCACGCTGCCAGCGCCAGATGGGACTTGCCGTCGAGCAGGGTCACCGGCAGATCACGGCCGGCCAGCAGCTCTTCAAGCTGGGCTCGACGCTCTGGATTGGCACATGGAATGACGAAGCGCAAACCCGGACGCATGGCGCGCAGGCGTTCGGCGGTATCGAGAAACAGCGCGCCCAGACGACTGACTTCGCCGCCCCGGCTGCCGGGCATCAAAGCCACCAGCGGACCGTCAGGCAGACCCAGCTCGGCTCGCGCAGCGGCGCGATCGGCTTCCAGTGGAATGGTATCGGCCAGCGTATGGCCGACGAACCGCACCGGTACGCCCTTCTCTTCGTAAAACTTTGCTTCGAACGGCAGCAGCGTGAGCATCAGGTCGCAGCCTTCGCGGATCTTCAGCACCCGCTTCTGCCGCCACGCCCACACCGAAGGGCTGACGTAGTGCACGGTCTTGATCCCGGCCTGACGCAGCTTGAGTTCGATATTGAGGTTGAAATCCGGCGCATCGATGCCGATGAACACATCCGGCTTCTGGGCGATCAGGGTGGCGATCAGGTCCTTGCGGCGCTTGAGGAGCTCACGCAGCCGACCGAGGACTTCAACCAACCCCATGACCGACAACCGCTCCATGGGGAAGTAGGAATTCAGGCCCTCGGCCTGCATCAGGGGGCCGCCGACACCGATGAACTCGACCGCCGGATGCTGTGCCTTGAGGGCTCGCATCAGACCGGCGCCCAGAATATCGCCGGAAGCCTCACCCGCCACCAGCGCAATACGCAGATTGGCCATGATCAGCGAGTGATGCCGCGAGACGACGACTGGATGGAGTCACGGAACACCGCGACTTCCGGGAACTGGGCGGCAGGCTCGGCCAGTTCGGCCAGCGCTTGCTCGACAGTCAGCCCCTGGCGATAAACGGTTTTGTAGGCACGACGCAGAGCGTGAATCGCATCCTCGCTGAAACCGCGACGGCGCATGCCTTCAAAGTTCATGCTGCGCGCTTCAGCCGGGTTGCCGAACACCGTGACGAAAGCCGGGACGTCCTTGCCAATGGCCGTTCCCATGCCGGAAAAGCTGTGGGCGCCGATGTGGCAATACTGATGCACCAGCGTGAAGCCGGACAGGATCGCCCAGTCCTCGACATGCACGTGGCCGGCCAGTGCCGTGTTGTTGACCAGGATGCAATGGTTGCCGATGACACTGTCGTGACCGATGTGGGCGTAAGCCATGATCAGGTTGTGATCACCCAGGGTGGTTTCCGAGCGATCCTGAACCGTGCCACGGTGAATCGTCACGCCTTCACGGATAACGTTGTGGTCACCGATCACCAGACGGGTCTCTTCACCCTTGTACTTGAGGTCCGGCGTGTCTTCGCCTACCGAGGAAAACTGGTAGATGCGATTGTGCTTGCCGATTCGGGTCGGACCTTTGAGGATCACGTGTGGCCCGATCACTGTTCCCTCGCCGATTTCCACACCTGCGCCGATGATCGACCACGGGCCGACCTCGACACCTTCGGCCAGTACGGCCGAAGGATCGATGATTGCGCGAGGGTCAATCAAACTCATAGCTTGCGTTCCGCACAGATGATTTCAGCGGAGCAGACCGGCTTGCCATCGACCGAAGCCTGGCATTCGAACTTCCAGATCTGACGCTTGCAGCTGATGAACTTGGCTTCGAGGATCAACTGGTCACCCGGCAGCACTGGCTGACGGAAACGCAGTTTGTCGGAACCGACGAAATAGTAGAGGGTGCCATCGGCCGGTTTCACATCGAGCATCTTGAAACCGAGGATCCCGGCAGCCTGAGCCATCGCTTCGATGATCAACACGCCCGGCATGATCGGGTGCGCAGGGAAGTGGCCATTGAAGAACGGTTCGTTGATGCTGACATTCTTGTAGGCGCGAATGCGCTTGCCTTCCGTATCCAGTTCCACCACCCGGTCCACCAGCAGGAACGGGTAACGGTGAGGCAGGTATTCGCGAATCTCGTTGATGTCCATCATTTCGGGGGGAAGCCTATGTAAAGATTGGGAGCGCGACTGACGCGCACTCCTCTAGCAAATCAAGGAGGCAGTCCAGAGGCTGTGCACACTTGATATGGAAATGGTATCAGCCTTCAGATGAAGCGTTACCGCCAGGGGTCACTTCCCCTGCCTGCTTTTCCAGCTGTCGCAAGCGTCGCGCGATGTCATCGAGCTGACGGATGCGTGCCGCGCTTTTGCGCCACTCGGCAGCCGGCTGCATGGCCGTACCGGAAGAATAGGCACCCGGCTCGGTAATCGAGTGGGTCACCATGGTCATCCCGGTCAGGAATACGTTGTCGCAAATATCGATGTGCCCTACCAGGCCGACACCACCGGCGAGCATGCAGTGCTTGCCGATTTTGGTGCTACCGGAAATCCCCACGCACGCAGCCATGGCAGTGTGATCACCGACCTGAACGTTGTGGGCGATCTGAATCTGGTTGTCGAGCTTGACGCCGTTACCGATCACGGTATCGGCCAACGCACCGCGGTCGATGGCGGTATTCACGCCGATCTCCACATCGTCGCCGATGGTCACGCCACCGATCTGGGCGATTTTCTGCCAGATGCCTTTCTCGTTGGCAAAGCCGAAGCCCTCACCGCCAAGCACTGCACCTGACTGAATCACCACCCGCTTGCCGATGCGCACGTCGTGATACAGCGTGACACGCGGAGCCAGCCAGCCGCCCTCGCCGACTTCGCTGCGGGCACCGACAACGCAATGCGCGCCAAGCGTCACGCCCGCCCCGATCCGTGCACCCGACTCGATCACCACAAAGGGACCGATGCTGGCAGTCGGATCGACCACGGCATCCGGAGCGATCACTGCCGACGGATGGATACCGGCTGCAGCTTTCGGCTTCGGATCGAACAGGTGAGAAATGCGTGCGTAAGCCAGATAAGGATCCGGCACCACCAACGCATTCCCGGCATAACCTTCGGCATCAGCCGCCTTGAGCAGCAATGCTGCCGCTTGCGAGCCAGCCAGGTATTTGCGGTATTGAGGGTTTGCCAGAAAGCTCAACTGAGCTGGGCCAGCCTCCTGCAAGGTGGCTAGCCCAGTAATTTGCTTCTCGGGATCGCCACTCAGGGTGGCACCGAGGAACTCGGCCAACTGGCCGAGTTTGATAGTCACGGTCATGGGTTACTTCAGCTGATTCATGCGCTCGATAACCTGGCGCGTGATGTCGTACTGAGGTTTGACATCGATCACTGCGCCACGCTCGAACACCAGGTCAAAACCACCTTTCTTGATGACTTCTTCCACTGCGCTATCCAGTTTCGGCTTGAGCTGCTTGAGCATTTCACGGTCAGCAACAGCCTTGGCTTCGTTCAGTTCCTTGGACTGGAACTGGAAGTCACGGGCCTTTTGCTTGAATTCCAGTTCCAGGCGCTCACGCTCGCCCTGCTGCATCTTGTCGCCGCCAGCCATCAGACGATCCTGGATACCCTTGGCGCTGCTTTCCAGCGTCTTGAGTTTGGTCAGTTGAGGACCGAACTTCTTCTCGGCATCCACGGCGTACTTCTTGGCCGCATCGGACTCCAGCAGAGCCATCTGATAGTTCAGAACAGCGATTTTCATGTCGGCAAATGCCGGGCCTGCCACCAGTACGGAGGCCAGGAGAACCAATTGAGTCAACTTACGCACGATGCACTCCTACAAAATCCATTGTCGTTATCTTGGGTCAGACGCTTAGAACGTCTGGCCGAGGGAGAATTGGAACACTTGAGTTTCAGCGTTATCCGGTTTCTTGATCGGTGTGGCCAACGCGAAGCTCAAAGGACCCAGTGCGGTAACCCAGGTCACGCCGACACCGACGGAACTGGCCATGTTGCTCAGGCTGATGTCGTTGCACTTGGTGCTGGACTTCGAGCCATCGGCGTTCACAGTATCCTTGCACTGCGAGTCAAACACGTTACCCACATCCCAGAATACCGAGGTACGCAGGGAACGCTGATCCTTGACGAATGGCAGCGGGAACAGGACTTCAACACCGCCCTGAATCAGGACGTTACCACCGAACGGAAGCGGATCCTGGTCCGGGTCTGCCAGGGTGCCAGGGTTAGTACCCTTACTTGGCGTACTGCGTGGACCGAGGGTGCTGTCCTTGAAGCCACGAACCGAGTTGAAACCACCAGCATAGTAGTTTTCATAGAACGGCAAGCCATCCGTCGAACCATAACCATCGCCGTAACCCAGTTCGGTATGCAGGCGCAGGGTATAGTTCTCGGTAATCGGCTGGAACAGCTGACCACGATAATCAAGCTTGTAGAACGACAGGTCGCTGCCAGGAATGGTGGATTCCAGGGTCACGCTCTGGGAACGGCCACGAGTTGGCAACACGCCCTTGTTCAGAGTGGACTCGGACCAGCCGGCCGACGCCTTGAAGTTCAGGTACTGATCGCCTTCGCGCTTAACGAAGTCGAAAATCTCGTCAACGGTGTAGGTACCGGTCTTGATCTTGTCCTGCTGAGCCGACAGACCGAAGGTCAGACGCGAAGTCTCGCTGATCGGGTAACCGACGTTCACACCGGCGCCCAGGCTGTCTACCGCATAGCTTGCTACGTCGACGTCGAGGTCTTTGTAGTCGGTGGTGCGATAGAACGCGTTGTAACCCAGGCTCACGCCATCGGCGGTCCAGTAGGGGTCAACGTAGCCGAAGTTGTAACGGCTCTGGTATTCGCTTCGGGTCAGGCCGACGCTGACGCGGTTACCGGTACCCAGGAAGTTGTTCTGGGTGATCGAGCCACCGAGGATCAGACCGGCACTCTGGGCAAAACCGACGCTGGCGGTGATGGAACCGGAAGCCTGCTCTTCAACCGCATAGTTCACGTCAACCTGGTCGTCGACACCCGGAACAGCCGGAGTCTCGACGTTCACTTCCTTGAAGAAGCCCAGACGCTCAAGACGAGTCTTGGACTGGTCGATCAGGTACGTCGAAGCCCAGCCACCTTCCATCTGACGCATTTCGCGGCGCAGCACTTCGTCTTCGGACTTGGTGTTGCCACGGAAATTGATGCGGTTGACGTAAGCACGCTTGCCCGGATCGACAGCGAACAGGATGTCGACGGTGTGATCGTCATCGTGCGGCTGCGGAACGCCATTGACGTTGGCGAAGGTGTAGCCTTCGTTACCCAGACGACGGGTGATCAGTTCCGAGGTGGTGGTCATCAGCTTGCGCGAGAACACTTGGCCCTTTTGCACCAGCAGCAGCGACTTGACCTGGTCTTCAGGGACTTTCAGATCACCGCTGAGCTTGACGTCACGAACGGTGTACTTCTCGCCTTCGTTGACGTTGACAGTGATATAGACGTGCTTCTTGTCCGGGGTGATGGAAACCTGGGTCGAAGCGATATCCATGTTGATATAGCCGCGGTCCAGGTAGTAGGAACGCAGACGCTCCAGGTCACCGGAAAGCTTTTCACGGGCGTACTTGTCATCGTTCTTGAAGAACGACAACCAGTTGGTGGTCTTCAGTTCGAACAGGTCGGTCAGGTCTTCCTCAGGGAAAACCGTGTTGCCCACCACGTTAATGTGCTGAATGGCAGCGACGGTGCCTTCGTTGATCTTCACTTTCAGGCCGACACGGTTACGCGGCTGCGATACCACTTCGGTATCGACGGTGGCCGAATAACGACCTTGCGCAACGTACTGGCGTTGCAGTTCGTTACGCACGCCTTCGAGGGTCGCACGCTGGAAGATCTCGCCTTCGGCCAGACCGGATTGCTTGAGGCCCTTCATCAGGTCTTCGGTGGAGATCGCCTTGTTGCCTTCGATCTCGATGCTCGCGACCGATGGACGTTCAACGACCGTGATCACCAGAACGTTGCCTTCGCGGCCCAGCTGGATATCTTGAAAGAAACCGGTTTTGAACAACGCACGAGTGGATTCCACCAGGCGACGATCATCCGCCTGCTCGCCGACGTTCAACGGCAAGGCACCAAAGACGCTACCCGCGGAGACCCGCTGGAGGCCATTGACGCGAATATCAGAGATAGTGAAGGACTCGGCGTGAACTTCGGCGATCATCAATACGGTGAGAACCGCAGTTAGCAGCAGACGTTTCATGAAGTCCTTTCTTATTCCAACTGGCAATAAACAAACTGCCGCAAAATGCGGCAGATTCGCAATTCAGCGAAGCGTTACAGTCGACCCAGATCGTTGACCAGAGCAAGCAACATCACCCCGACCACCAAACTGATACCGATCTGTATCCCCCAACCTTGCACCCGATCCGACAAGGGACGACCACGCGCCCACTCGATCAGATAAAACAACAAATGCCCCCCATCCAGTACAGGAATAGGCAGCAAATTCAGAACCCCCAGGCTAATACTCAGATAAGCAAGGAAATTCAGGAAATCAGCAACGCCCGACTGGGCAGAAGCGCCCGCCACTTTAGCAATGGTTATCGGTCCACTCAAGTTTTTTACCGAGAGCTCGCCGAACAGCATTTTCTTCAGTGAATCCAGCGTCAGCACGCTCATGGTCCAGGTACGACGGGCACCCTCGCCAATCGCGGCCAAAGGACCATAACTGACCTCGCGGATCATCTCCGGTGGCCAGTCGACAGCTTTCACTCCCGCCCCCAGATAACCACTTGGCGACTTGCTTTCACCGCGCGCGGCCAACGTCACGGGGACGTCGATTTGAGCACCGTCGCGCTCAACGTGCAGCATGATTTTGGTATCAGGACGCGTACGAACGGTGTCGACCACTTGCTGCCAGTCATCCAGCACCTTGCCGTCCAGTGCCAGCAGACGATCACCGGTCTTCAACCCGGCTGCCTGGGCCGGGCCTTTCGGATCGAGCTCAGCGAGAATCGGTGGCAACGCCGGACGCCATGGACGAATACCCAGAGAGCGAATCGGATCCGGTTCGTCAGCACCCTTGAGCCAGTGATCCAGCGCAAGCTCACGCGGAGAATCGGCCGTAGAGCCCTGCTCACGCACCAGCACCTGCAGGGAACCGCTTTCCCCCAGGCGACGTACCAGTTGCAGATTGACCGCCGCCCAGCCCGAAGTCGGCTCACCGTCGATGGCGACGATTTCCTGACCTGCATTCAGACCGGCTTTCGCAGCAATACTGCCGGACTCGACAGCACCGATGACCGGACGCACCTGCTCGCTGCCGAGCATGGCCAGTACCCAGAAAAACACCATGGCCAGCAGGAAGTTGGCGACGGGGCCGGCAGCGACGATAGCAATACGCTGGCGAACGGACTTGCGATTGAAAGACAAATGAAGCTGATCAGCGAGCACTTCACCTTCACGCTCATCGAGCATCTTGACGTAGCCACCCAACGGGATGGCTGCGACAACAAACTCGGTCCCCTGCTTGTCATGCCAGCGCAGCAACGGCATGCCGAAGCCCACGGAAAAGCGCAGAACCTTGACGCCACAGCGACGCGCGACCCAGAAGTGGCCGAATTCGTGAAAGGTGACCAGCACACCCAGGGCGATCAGGGTGCCGGCAATCATATAGAGCGCGCTCATCTACTTTCTCCGCAATCCTGTTCTATGCCGCGTGAAGCCTTGTACCGCAGGGTCTATCGACCGTGACGGGTCAGCCATTGCCCGGCGAGCGTACGTGCTGCCGCGTCCGCTGTGAACACCGCATCGAGATCATTCAGCGCAACCACCGGCTCGAGATTCAACACTTCCTCGATGATACTCGCGATTTCGAGATAGCGAACCCGCCCGTCGAGAAACGCCGCCACCGCAACTTCATTCGCGGCATTAAGCATGGCAGGTGCGCTGTTGCCGGCCTCGGCAGCCTGACGGGCAAGCCGCAGGCACGGGAAGCGCTCCTCATCGGGCGCCTCGAAGTCCAGGCGGGCGACGGCAAACAGGTCCAGTGGCGCCACGCCCGAATCAATGCGTTCAGGCCAGGCCAGCGCATTGGCGATAGGCGTACGCATGTCGGGATTACCCAGCTGCGCCAGTACCGAGCCATCTACGTAGTCGACCAGAGAGTGAATCACGCTCTGCGGATGGATCACCACTTCGACTTGCGACGGCCGGGCATCGAACAGCCAGCAGGCCTCGATCAGCTCGAGTCCCTTGTTCATCATGCTGGCCGAATCCACGGAAATCTTGCGCCCCATGGACCAGTTAGGATGAGCACAGGCCTGATCGGGAGAAACATGCGCCAGTTCGGCCATCGGCGTCTGCCGGAAAGGACCACCCGAGGCCGTCAGCAAAATCCGACGCACACCGACATTGCTCAATCCACGAGCGAAATCCTGCGGCATACACTGGAAAATCGCGTTGTGCTCACTGTCGATGGGCAGCAGGACCGAACCGCTCTTGCGCACGGCCTCCATGAACAAGGCGCCGGACATTACCAGCGCTTCCTTGTTGGCCAGGAGAATTTTCTTGCCCGCCTCGACAGCGGCGAGGGTCGGGCGCAGACCCGCAGCGCCGACGATGGCTGCCATCACGGCATCCACCTCAGGGGCTGCCGCGACCTGACACAGCCCTTCCTCACCTACCAGCACCCGGGTCGACAGGCCGGCGGCACGCAAATCATCCTGCAAACCACGGGCTGCCGCGACTTCCGGCACCACAGCGAACTGCGGCACATGGCGTACGCACAGGGAAAACAGCTCGCTCAGACGCGTAAAGCCACTGAGCGCAAACACCTGATAACGGTCAGGGTGACGAGCGATGACATCCAGAGTGCTCAGACCGATCGAGCCGGTTGCCCCCAGAACAGTGACCTGTTGTGGGCGGCTCACGGTGCAGCCATCCACAACAGCACGGCGAATACCGGGATCGCGGCCGTCAGGCTGTCAATGCGGTCCAGTATGCCGCCATGGCCCGGCAGCAGATTGCTGCTGTCCTTGATACCGGACTGACGCTTGAACATGCTTTCAGTCAAATCGCCCACCACCGAGATGAACACGATCAGCGCAGCGCCAATCAGGCCTTTGAACAGTTGCGCCACTGTCCAGTCACGAAATAGAGCGACCAGCGTGGTGATGACAAGGCTCAGCGCCAGGCCGCCATACACGCCTTCCCAGCTTTTGCCCGGGCTGACTTGCGGGGCCAGCTTGCGCTTGCCGAATGCACGACCGGAAAAGTAGGCACCGATATCGGCGCCCCAGACCAGCACCATCACCGCCATGATCAGCCAGTTACCCAAAGGGTATTGCTTGATCTGAACCAGGCCTTGCCAGGCTGGCAGGAGAATCAGCAAACCAATCACCAGCTTGCTGGCGGCACTGGCCCAGCGCTCGCTGGAGCGCGGATAGGTCAGCACCAGCCAGGTTGCTACCGCCCACCAGATCACCGAAGCACCGAGCACCCAGGGCGCCAGCCCCGGCAGGATGTACATGACGAACAGCATCAGCGCGACGACTGCCGCATACCCAACGCGAAACGATTGCGCGGTGAAACCGGCCAGGCGCGCCCACTCCCAGGCACCCAGACTGACCACCAGGCCGATGAACAGCGCAAAACCGGAACCCTCGAGCAGGAAAAACCCGCCCAGTGCGATCGGCAGCAGGATCAGCGCAGTGATGATTCGTTGTTTAAGCATTAAACCCGGGCTCCAGCTTCGATCTGCTCGCTCGTTTTACCGAAACGACGCTGACGCGAAGCGAAATCGGCCAGTGCATTACGCATGGCATCGTGTTTGAAGTCCGGCCAGAACAGGTCGGAGAAGTACAACTCGGCATAGGCCAGTTGCCACAGCAGGAAGTTGCTGATGCGGTGCTCACCGCCCGTACGGATGCACAGGTCCGGCAATGGCAGGTCACCGGTCGCCAGACAGGTTTGCAGCAGATCCGGAGTGATGTCTTCCGGCCGCAGGTGCCCGGCCTGAACCTCGCGAGCCAGGCGCTGCGCAGCTTGCGCGATATCCCACTGACCGCCGTAGTTGGCAGCAATTTGCAGGATGAAGCGATTGGCGCCCGCAGTCATCGCTTCAGCTTCACGCATGGCCGCCTGAAGCTCGGGATGGAAACGCGAACGGTCACCGATGATGCGCAGGCTGATGTTGTTGTCATTGAGGCGCTTGGCCTCACGACGCAATGCCTTGAAGAACAGATCCATCAAGGCACTGACCTCATCGGCCGGGCGCTGCCAGTTTTCACTGGAGAAGGCGAACAGGGTCAGCACCTCGACCCCGGCCTCGGCACACACCTCGATCACCGCCCGCACAGCATCTACACCCGCTTTATGCCCGGCGACACCCGGCATAAAGCGTTTTTTCGCCCAGCGATTGTTGCCATCCATGATGATCGCGACATGGCGCGGCACCGCGGACGGCGCAGTCTGCTTGGTCTTTTCCATTTAAAGCTCGACCCTTATACGGCCATCAGATCCGCTTCTTTTTCCTTGGTAGCTGCGTCGATATCAGCTTCAGCCTTGTCGGTCAGCTTCTGGATATCAGCCGCCGCACGGCGCTCTTCGTCTTCGCTGATTTCCTTGTCCTTGACCAGCTTCTTCAGATCACCCAGTGCATCGCGGCGAATGTTGCGCACGGCAACGCGAGCATCTTCAGCCGCTGCGCGCGCCTGCTTGGTGAAGCCCTTACGGGTTTCTTCGGTCAGGGCCGGCATGGAAACCAGCAGCAGTTCGCCAAGGTTGGTCGGATTGAGGTTCAGACCGGCGTTCATGATCGCCTTGTCGACCGCCGTGAGCATGTTGCGCTCGAACGGCACGACCTGCAGGGTCCGGGAGTCTTTTACCGTAACGTTCGCAACACCGCTCAAAGGGGTATCGGCACCATAGTAAGGCACCATCACGCTACCCAGAATGCTCGGGTGAGCCTTGCCGGTACGAATCTGGCCGAATGCATGACTCAGCGACTCGATCGACTTCTTCATGCGCTCTTGGGCGTCTTTCTTGATTTCGTTGATCATTGTTGAACTTCCTCGATCAGGGTTCCTTCAGCGCCGCCGTGTACGATGTTCAGCAGGGCGCCGGGCTTGTTCATGTTGAATACGCGCAATGGCATCTTGTGGTCGCGGCACAGGCAGATGGCCGTCAGATCCATTACGCCCAGCTTGCGATCCAGTACTTCATCGTAAGTCAGATGATCGAACTTCTCGGCATGCGGGTCTTTGAACGGGTCGGCGGTGTAGACGCCATCGACCTTGGTTGCCTTGAGCACGACGTCCGCATCGATCTCGATGGCACGCAGGCAGGCTGCCGAATCCGTGGTAAAGAACGGATTGCCGGTACCGGCCGCGAAAATCACCACGTCCTTGGAGTTCAGGTGGCGCATGGCCTTGCGACGATCATAGTGATCGGTCACACCGACCATGGAAATGGCCGACATCACGATGGCCGAGATATTGGCACGTTCCAGCGCATCGCGCATGGCCAGGGCGTTCATCACAGTGGCCAGCATGCCCATGTGGTCGCCAGTGACCCGATCCATGCCGGCCTTGCTCAGCGCTTCACCGCGGAACAGGTTGCCGCCGCCGATCACCAGACCGACCTGAACGCCGATGCCGACCAACTGGCCGACTTCCAGCGCCATGCGATCCAGCACTTTCGGATCGATCCCGAACTCTTCCGAGCCCATCAGGGCCTCGCCGCTAAGCTTGAGTAGAATGCGTTTATAGCGAGCCTGATAACCACTGCCCTGCTGAGCCATTGCGAATCTCTCCTGCGGCGTATTTAAAAATTCTTTGCGAGCTGTTTGCAGCTGCGTTCACTCTAGCGTGGCGCTGCTTCAGCGCCATCGGAACATGGCTTTGTAAGTCAGTTCCAAGGGGAAACCAATTAAAAATTGGTAACCCTATCTGAAAAGAGGCTGCGCGCGTGAGCGGGCAGCCTCTTTCGGGCGACAGTTGAAAAACCGTCTTACTGCTTGGCGGCAGCCACTTGAGCGGCAACTTCGGCAGCGAAGTCATCAACTGGCTTCTCGATGCCTTCGCCTACTTTGAAGTAGGTGAAGGAAACGATTTCGGCACCGGCTTTCTTGGCCAGCTCGCCAACCTTGACTTCAGGGTTCATGACGAAGGCTTGCTCTTTCAGCGAGGCTTCGGCTTTGAACTTGGTGATACGACCGTTGATCATGTTCTCAACGATGTTTTCCGGCTTGCCAGCGATCTTGTCGGCATTCAGCTGCAGGAATACGTTCTTCTCGCGCTCGATGGCCTCGGCGGAAATTTCCGACGCGTCCAGGAACTCCGGGTTCGAAGCTGCAACGTGCATGGCGATGTTCTTGGCCAGGTCGACGTCGCCGCCTTTCAGAACAACCACTGCACCAATCTTGTTGCCGTGCAGGTAAGCGCCTACAACGTCACCCTCAACACGCGCCAGACGACGGATGTTGACGTTTTCGCCGCA
The DNA here is from genome assembly GCF_002112345.1 of Pseudomonas sp. R43(2017). NCBI lineage: Bacteria > Pseudomonadati > Pseudomonadota > Gammaproteobacteria > Pseudomonadales > Pseudomonadaceae > Pseudomonas > Pseudomonas sp. R43(2017). Next base: position 58,097 of record NZ_NEHJ01000003.1, on the reverse strand, counting down.
CTTGGCAACCAGGGCTTCACGAGCAGCTTCACGCGAAGCGATCAGCGGAGCCGCGTCGGTCAGCTTCTGAGCGAAGGCTTCTTCGAGGCTTTCGCTGACGAAGTTCTTGAAGTCGTCCTGCAGGGCCAGGAAGTCGGTCTGCGAGTTCACTTCCAGCAGAACGGCAGACTTGCCGTCAGCCTTGACAGCGATAGCGCCTTCAGCGGCAACGTTGCCGGCTTTCTTGGCAGCCTTGATCGCGCCCGAAGCACGCATGTCATCAATGGCTTTTTCGATGTCGCCGCCAGCCTTTTCCAGGGCCTTCTTGCAATCCATCATGCCTTCGCCGGTACGCTCGCGCAGTTCTTTGACCAACGCTGCAGTAATTGCTGCCATTTTCAAATTCCTCTTGGATAGGTTTTCAACCATTCCACCCGATCGAACGGGCGTTCAATTCTTCCCGAACCACCTTGTAGCCGCTGCACGTTACAGATACAGGGCGAGCGCTGCCACAAGTGGGCGCCGACAGATGGTTTTCGAGGTGGCAAAAAGGGGGCCAAGCCCCCTTTTTGCTTACTGAGTCAACGCCAGGGCGTCAATTACTCAGCTGCAGCCTGAGTTTCTTCAGCTGCGAATTCAACAGTACCGCCAGCAACATTGTTGCGACCACGGATAACTGCGTCAGCCATCGAACCCATGTACAGCTGGATAGCGCGGATTGCGTCATCGTTGCCTGGGATGATGTAGTCAACGCCTTCCGGGCTGCTGTTGGTATCGACAACGCCGATGACCGGGATGCCCAGCTTGTTGGCTTCGGTGATCGCGATGCGCTCGTGGTCAACGTCGATCACGAACAGTGCGTCTGGCAGACCGCCCATGTCCTTGATGCCGCCCAGGGAGCGATCCAGCTTCTCAAGATCACGGGAGCGCATCAGCGCTTCTTTCTTGGTCAGCTTGGCGAAAGTACCGTCTTCGGCTTGTACTTCAAGGTCACGCAGACGCTTGATGGAAGCACGGATGGTCTTGAAGTTGGTCAGCATGCCGCCCAACCAGCGGTGATCGACGTACGGCGAACCGCAACGTGCTGCTTCTTCAGCAACGATCTTGCCAGCGGAACGCTTGGTGCCGACGAACAGAATCTTGTTTTTGCCCTGGGCCAGACGCTCTACAAAAGTCAGAGCTTCGTTGAACATTGGCAGGGTTTTTTCAAGGTTGATGATGTGAATCTTGTTACGCGCGCCGAAAATGTACTTGCCCATTTTCGGATTCCAGTAACGGGTTTGGTGACCGAAGTGCACACCGGCCTTCAGCATATCGCGCATATTGACTTGGGACATGATAGTTCCTTGATAAGTCGGGTTGGGCCTCCACGTATCCCAATGACCAACCCCTGATCCGAGGATCAAAGGCACCCAGGTCATCGTGTCGACACGTGTGTGGGTTAATGCTCCCGGGGCTATCCCCGGAAAGCGGCGCATTTTATACCACAGCAAGGCCGCAAACGGAACCCGGAATCTTTAATCCCGTCAGGGACATGGATGCCGGCCCCTTGGAATCGGCCTTGCGCGCACTATTGTATAGAGAGAAGCGATGCACGCCGGCGCGGATTTGCGCCTTTGGTCTGTTAGAATCGCGTTTTTCAGGGCGATCTGGCGAAAACCGCCGCCCTGTCCGTATCAGCAAGCGCCGCCGAGCGCAGAGAGAGCCTGTATGACCGTCACCCTCAAAACTCCCGAGGACATCGCTGGCATGCGTGTCGCCGGCAAACTGGCCGCCGATGTGCTGGAAATGATTGCCGAGCACGTCAAGCCGGGCGTGACCACCGATGAACTGAACCAGATCTGCCACGATTATATCGTCAACGTGCAGCAGGCCATCCCTGCCCCGCTCAACTACAAGGGCTACCCGAAGTCGATCTGCACCTCGATCAACCACGTGGTCTGCCACGGCATCCCGAACGACAAGCCGCTGAAAAACGGCGACACCCTGAACATCGATGTCACGGTGATCAAGGACGGCTACCACGGCGACACCAGCCGCATGTTCCACGTCGGCACCGTGCCGGTCTGGGCCGAGCGCCTGTCCCAGGTCACCCAGGAATGCATGTACAAGGCGATCGAGATCGTCAAACCCGGCTGCCGTCTCGGCGACATCGGCGAGATCATCCAGAAGCACGCTGAAAAGAACGGTTTCTCCGTGGTGCGCGAATTCTGCGGTCACGGCATCGGCAAGGTGTTCCACGAAGAGCCGCAGATCCTGCACTACGGTCGCGCGGGCACCGGCATGGAACTGAAGGCCGGCATGACCTTCACCATCGAACCGATGATCAACCAGGGCAAGGCCGACACCAAGGTGCTGGGCGACGGCTGGACCGCGATCACCAAGGATCGCAAGTTGTCGGCACAGTGGGAACACACTTTGCTTGTCACTGACACCGGCTACGAGATCTTCACCCTGCGCAGCGACGACACCATCCCGCGCATCTCGGCCTGATCCAGACACCGTTCCCAGCCTATAGAAGGAAAGCCAATCGATGCCGCAGGTGGATCCCGAACTCTTCGACCGCGGGCAGTTCCAGGCTGAACTGGCCCTGAAAGCGAGTCCCATCGCGGCGTTCAAGAAGGCGATCCGCCAGGCCCGCGAAGTGCTCGATGCACGCTTTCGCAGCGGCCGCGACATCCGGCGACTGATCGAGGATCGCGCCTGGTTCGTCGACAACATCCTGCAAAAGGCCTGGGACCAGTTCAACTGGAGCGAAGACGCCGACATTGCGCTGGTCGCGGTCGGCGGCTACGGTCGCGGCGAATTGCACCCCTATTCCGACATCGACCTGCTGATTCTGCTGGACAGCGCCGACCACGAAATCTTCCGTGATTCCATCGAGCGCTTTCTGACGCTGTTGTGGGACATCGGCCTGGAAGTCGGTCAGAGCGTTCGCTCGGTGGATGAATGCGCCGAAGAGGCCCGCGCCGACCTGACGGTGGTTACCAACCTGATGGAAAGCCGTACCATCTGCGGCCCCGAGCGTCTGCGCCAGCGCATGCTCGATGTCACCAGCACCGCCCACATGTGGCCGAGCAAGGAATTCTTCCTGGCCAAACGCTCCGAGCAGAAGGCACGCCACCACAAGTACAACGACACCGAATACAACCTGGAACCCAACGTCAAAGGCTCGCCCGGCGGACTACGGGATATCCAGACGATTCTGTGGGTCGCCCGTCGCCAGTACGGCACCCTGAATCTGCGCGCCCTGGCCGGCGAAGGCTTCCTGGTCGAGAGTGAAAACGCCCTGTTGGCGTCGTCCCAGGAATTCCTCTGGAAAGTGCGCTACGCGCTGCACATGCTGGCTGGCCGCTCCGAAGACCGCCTGCTGTTCGATCACCAGCGCACCATTGCGGGGCTGCTGGGATTTGAAGGCGACGACGCCAAGCAGGCCGTCGAAAACTTCATGCAGCAGTACTTCCGCGTGGTGATGAGCATCGCCCAGCTCAGCGACCTGATCATCCAGCACTTCGAGGAAGTCATCCTCGCCCCGGAAGACGAAGCGCCGCCGCAGCCGATCAATTCGCGCTTTCAGCTGCACGACGGTTACATCGAGGCACGCAACGACAACGTGTTCCGCCGCACGCCGTTCGCCATGCTCGAGATCTTCGTGCTGATGGCCCAGCAGCCGGAAATCAAGGGTGTACGCGCCGACACCATTCGCCTGCTGCGGGAAAACCGTCACCTGATCGACGACAATTTCCGCAACGACATCCGCAACACCAGCCTGTTCATCGAACTGTTCAAGTGCAAGATCGGCATCCACCGCAACCTGCGACGGATGAACCGCTACGGCATTCTCGGGCGCTATCTGCCGGAATTCGGTTTCATCGTCGGACAGATGCAGCACGACCTGTTCCACATCTATACGGTCGATGCCCACACGCTGAACCTGATCAAACACCTGCGCAAATTGCAGTACTCACAGGTGTCGGAAAAATTCCCGCTGGCCGCCAAGCTCATGGCCAAACTGCCGAAACCCGAACTGATCTACATGGCGGGCCTGTATCACGACATCGGCAAGGGCCGGCACGGCGACCACTCGGATATCGGCGCGGTGGATGCCGAGGCGTTCTGCCAGCGCCATCAGCTGCCGGTGTGGGACAGCCGCCTGATCGTGTGGCTGGTGCAGAACCATCTGGTGATGTCGACCACCGCCCAGCGCAAGGACTTGTCCGACCCGCAGGTGATCCATGACTTCGCCCAGATCGTCGGCGACGAAACCCGCCTCGACTACCTGTACGTGCTGACCGTGGCCGACATCAACGCGACCAACCCGACCCTGTGGAACTCCTGGCGTGCCAGCCTGCTGCGCCAGCTCTACACCGAGACCAAACGCGCCCTGCGTCGCGGCCTGGAAAACCCGGTGGATCGCGAAGAACAGATCCGCCAGACCCAGAGCGCAGCGCTGGATATTCTGGTGCGCGGTGGTACCGATCCGGACGACGTCGAGCAATTGTGGGCGCAACTGGGCGACGACTATTTCCTGCGTCACACCGCCGGCGACGTGGCCTGGCACAGCGATGCGATTCTCCAGCAGCCGGCCGACGGCGGCCCGCTGGTGCTGATCAAGGAAACCACCCAGCGCGAATTCGAGGGCGGTACGCAGATCTTCATCTATGCCCCGGACCAGCATGATTTCTTCGCCGTGACCGTGGCCGCGATGGACCAGCTCAACCTGAACATTCACGACGCCCGGGTCATCACGTCCAGCAGTCAGTTCACCCTCGACACCTATATCGTGCTCGACACCGATGGCGATTCGATCGGCGACAATCCGCTGCGGATCAAGCAGATCCGCGACGGTCTGACCGAAGCCCTGCGCAATCCTGACGATTACCCGACCATCATCCAGCGTCGGGTGCCGCGCCAGCTCAAACACTTTGCGTTCGCACCACAAGTGACGATCCACAACGACGCTCAGCGTCCGGTGACGGTGCTGGAACTCACCGCACCCGACCGCCCGGGTTTGCTGGCACGGATCGGCGGGATTTTCCTGGAGTTCGATCTGTCGCTGCAGAACGCCAAGATCGCCACCCTGGGCGAGCGGGTGGAAGACGTGTTCTTCATCACCGACGCCCACAATCAGCCGCTGTCCGATCCGCTGCTGTGCAGCCGCTTGCAGGATGCCATTGTCGAGCAGCTCAGCGTCAATCAGGAACCCGATATCAAACTGTCGCGCATCAGCATTTGATTGCGCGCCCGGATTCAATCGCTTTGCACGAGACCCCGCACCGATGAACAACGCTCTGACCCAGTTGCAGCCCTACCCGTTCGAAAAGCTACGCGCCCTGCTCGGCAGCGTCACGCCGAACCCGGACAAGCGCCCGATCGCGCTGTCCATCGGCGAGCCGAAACACCGATCGCCAAGCTTTGTCGCCGAAGCCCTGGCCAACAACCTGGATCAGATGGCGGTGTACCCGACCACCCTCGGCATTCCGGCTTTGCGCGAAGCCATCGCCGCCTGGTGCGAGCGTCGTTTCAATGTGCCGAGCGGCTGGATCGACCCGGCGCGCAACGTGCTGCCGGTCAACGGCACCCGTGAAGCGCTGTTCGCGTTTACCCAGACCGTGGTCAACCGTGGCGACGACGCGCTGGTGGTCAGCCCGAACCCGTTCTATCAGATCTACGAAGGCGCGGCGTTCCTCGCCGGCGCCAAACCGCACTACCTGCCATGCCTGGACGAGAACGGCTTCAACCCGGACTTCGACGCGGTATCGCCGGACATCTGGAAACGCTGCCAGATTCTGTTCCTGTGCTCGCCGGGTAACCCGACCGGCGCGCTGATTCCGGTCGACGTGCTGAAAAAACTGATCGCCCTGGCCGACGAATACGACTTCGTGATCGCCGCCGACGAGTGCTACAGCGAACTGTACTTCGACGAACAGACGCCACCGCCAGGCCTGCTCAGCGCCTGCGCCGAACTGGGTCGCAAGGACTTCAAACGCTGTGTGGTCTTCCACAGCCTGTCCAAGCGTTCGAACCTGCCTGGCCTGCGCTCGGGCTTTGTAGCCGGTGATGCAGACATCCTCAAGGGTTTCCTGCTGTACCGCACCTACCACGGCTGCGCGATGCCGGTTCAGACCCAACTGGCCAGCGTTGCTGCGTGGAATGATGAAGTGCATGTACGCGCCAACCGTGCGCTGTATCGCGAGAAGTTCGACGCCGTACTGGCGATCCTCAGCCCCGTGATGGATGTGCAGCGTCCGGATGGCAGCTTCTACCTCTGGCCGAACGTTCAAGGTGATGACGCCGCGTTCTGCCGGGATCTGTTTGCCGAAGAGCACGTGACCGTGGTGCCGGGTTCGTATCTGTCCCGGGATGTCGACGGGGTCAACCCGGGTGCCGGCCGCGTGCGCATGGCACTGGTTGCGCCGCTGGCTGAATGCGTCGAAGCGGCCGAACGCATCCGCGATTTCGTCCTGCGCCACAAGTAACGCCTGAACGCCCGTGCCGGGCAATCCGGCACGGGCGCCTCATATATCGGGTTACAGATCCTTCAACTATTTATCTCACTTGCCCTCCGGCCAGACGTTAGTCTTGAGCCGCGCCTGTCCCTGCGCACAAACAAACTCAAAACTTTAACTTCAAGGAAGAAGTGCAAATGAACGATCTGCTGGATTGCCAACTCATTCAATGGCCAGATGATCAAGCCGCTTATACGGCAGCCATCAATGAAAACCCCGCCAATGCCGGTAAAAGTTCCGGCACTCGACGTAAACGCTCCATCGTTCACTATTCAAAACTCTGGGCCAACGGCCGCACCCTGAAAGTTGCCTTCATGGATTCACCCGATACCGATCACAAGAACAGGATTATCGCGGCGGCCAGGCAATGGTTGCCGTACATCAACCTGAAGTTCGAATTTGTCGACGATTTGAAAGGCGACATCCGGATCGCGACAAAGAACAATGACAACAGCTCGATGCTGGGCACCGATGCGCTGTTGATCCACCCCGACCATCCCACCATGAATCTGGGGGTCAAACCGGAACATGAAGACTTCGAGGTGATCGTGATCCACGAATTCGGCCACGCATTGGGTGCAATGCACGAACATCAGCACCCCAAGGCCAATATTCCGTGGGATAAGCCTAAGGTGTACGAGTTCTACAAAAATCGGGAAATGAACCCGCTCACCGAGGAGCAGGTCGACAGAAACCTGTTCGCGTCCTTCGACACTCTGGACGCGATCTACACCTCCTACGACCGGAAATCGATCATGCACCACCCGGTGGCAAACACATTGACGGTGGGCGACTGGGAGGTGCCGATCAACCGCCGGATCAGTAGAAAAGACAAGCGACTGATGCGATTGCTTTATCCAAAATAAACAACCGATATCGACACAAAAAGTTCGCCTGGTGCAACACCTCGCGAACTTTCAATATCACGCAACACAAGCTGACTTCGCTCGGCCCGCACTTTCCTTTAGCTTTTACCCGCCCGCACTCTGCGGTCCGCAAGACTAAACCATTCAACCACCCCCCCGTTTAAATTGCCCCAAACCATCCAGACTCTTATAGGGAAATTTAGTAATGAACTGCCATAACCTATGCAAAACCTTTCAAGCGGCTGATCCCTTGCTTTCTTACAAGACCGCCATCTCGGAACGTCCTGAAAACTCACGAGCAGACAGCCACTCCATACACTCGGTCGGGCTCTACTCAAAACTCTGGAAAAACTTCCGAACGCTTTCCGTCTGCTTTCTGGATGACTTAAGCGAAGATGACAAAACCGCCTTTAAAAAAGTCATCTGGAAATGGGCAAGGTTGACGAACCTGAATATCGTTTTCGTCAGTTCCCTTACTGCAACGATCAGAATCAAGACAAATACCCAGGATAACCTTTCTACGATCGGCACAGATGCTCTATTGGCAGCCCCCGGTGAACCGACGACCTGGATCGCAGAAAAACCCGGTTCCAAGCTTTTCGAAGCGACAGTACTTCACGAATTTGGTCACGTACTCGGCCTCCACCACGAGCACTTGCACCCTGAGGCGAATATCCCCTGGAACAAATCCAAAGTCCGTGACCACTACGCCGCATTCGGCTGGAGTCGCGAAGAGATCGACCGAAATTTTTTCGATCCTATCGACGAGATACACCCGGTGCTTACGGACTACGACAGACTGTCGATCATGCATTACCCGGTTGATAAAGCATTCACCGACGGCCTCTTGGAGGTCGGCATGAACATGATGCTCAGCGAAGAAGACATTCGTCTGGTCAGAGCGGTCTACCCGGAGACGCCTTCCGAATCCCCTGACGATCCTTCGTACCGCCCATGATTTCGCTCACCGGTTCATTGATCAAACAGGCGCACCCGCAACTCACTTGACTTGCCCCAGATTCGCCTCACTCAGATCCAGCTCGCCCAACACTTCACGCAACACGTCATCACCGATCTGGTGCTGACGGCTCAGGCTGTACAACTCAAGGCGTTGCGCGCGCAGCGCCTTGAGACGCAGGCGGCGTTCAAGCAGATCCATCTGGAATGCCAGCGCCTGGGCTTCCGCCGAATCGTTGAACACCTCCAGTTGATGACGATACTCGGACATGATCCGCGCCTTGAGCTCGGCCGACAGTGCCGCTTGCGCTGCATCCTGCGGATTGACCTCTTCGATCTCCAGCGCATGGATCGCCGCTTCGGCGGTCTTGCGCCAGGCATCGCGGACTTCCTGGCGGCGTTTATCGTCGGGGCTTTTCTGGATCCCGCGCAGCAGCAACGGCAAGGCGATGCAGGCTGCCACCAGTGACATCAGGATCACCCCGGCGGCGATGAAGATCAGCAGATCACGTTCGGGAAAGGCCTCGTTGCCCATCAGCATCGGCACCGACATCACGCCCGCCAGCGTCACCGCACCGCGCACCCCGCCGACCGTCAACAGCCAGCAGGAACGAGCGGTCGGCACTTGTGTCAGGTCGCCCTTGCCGCGCAAGCGACGCAGCAGGACCGACAGACGCCAGATGCTTTGCACCCAGATGAAACGCAACAACACCAGTGCCAGGAAAATCGCCACCACGTCGAGGCAGCGATAGAACAGGGTCGGCCACAATGAGGTTTCGTGGCTGACGACAGCCTTGATGATGTCCGGCAGTTGCAGACCGAGCAGCAGGAAGATCAAACCGTTGAAAGCAAACTCCAGCAACGACCAGACGCTGCGATTGAGCAAACGGGTGCTGGTCTGGCGCGGCAGCAGATCGAGCCAGCTCTGCATCATCCCCGCCGCCACCGCCGAGAGAATGCCCGAGGCGCCGAGCCGTTCGGCCAACACATAAGCGGCAAACGGCAGGAGCAACATGAACACCACATGGGTCGCCGGATCGTCCCACCCCCGGGCGATCATCCATGCGCGCAAGCGGCCCACCAGCCAGCTCAGCGCAACACCGACCGCCAGCCCGCCCACCGCCACCAGCACAAACGTCAGACTGGCGTTGGCCAAAGAAAACGCACCAGTGACTGCCGCCACCAGGGCGAACTTGAAGGTCACCAGACCCGAGGCATCGTTCATCAACGCTTCGCCTTGCAGCATGTGCATCAGCGGCGTCGGCAAGCGGTTCTGCGAAATCGCCGACACCGCCACGGCGTCGGTGGGCGACAGCACCGCCGCCAGCGCGAAGGCCACCGGCAACGGAATAGTCGGTAGCAGCCAGTGAATGAAGTAGCCGGCCCCCACCACGGTAAACAGCACCAACCCGACGGCCAGCGTCAGCACCGGCCCGCGCAGACGCCACAATTCGCGTTTGGGCATGCGCCAGCCATCGGAGAACAACAGCGGCGGCAGGAACAAAAACAGGAACAGCTCGGGATCCAGAGCCACATGCAGGCCAAGTGTTGGCCAGGCCAGCAAGGCCCCGGCGGCAATCTGCACCAGTGGCAGCGGCAACGGGATGACCCGTCCGACCAGACGCGAGACGCTGACCAGCATCAGCAGGATCAGGACGGTATAAGCGGTTTGCATAAAGCGGAAATCCCGGACAATCGACAGCGTTGAACTGCCATATTAGCCGCTTAGGCTGTGGCTGACCGTTGCACCTATGTCGCACATCGGTGGACGGCGGCCAGTGACAATGGGACAAACCCCGGCCAGCGGCGACGCCGAAACCGTCCGGTCGTGGCATAATCCGTCACCTTTTCTTTCCGGCAACCTGTAAAGGGGGCGATTCCTTGACCGTTTCAAGCAAAACGTTGCACCTTTTCGGCATCAAAGCCTGCGACACCATGAAGAAGGCGCGCACCTGGCTCGATGAACACGCTGTCAGCTACGACTTCCACGACTACAAAACCGCCGGCATCGACCGTGAACACCTGACCCAATGGTGTGACGAACACGGCTGGCAAACGGTGTTGAACCGCGCAGGCACGACCTTTCGCAAGCTCGACGACGAACGCAAAGCCGATCTCGACCAGTCGAAAGCCATCGAACTGATGCTCGCTCAACCCTCGATGATCAAGCGCCCGGTGCTCGATCTCGGTGACCGAACCCTGATTGGCTTCAAGCCAGATATCTACGCGGCCGCGCTCAAGTAAGCAGCCCGTCACTTTTTGTAGAGGTATTTACATGTCCAACTCTCTGTTCAGTATCGCTTTCGGCGTCGGCACCCAGAACCGTCAAGGCGCATGGCTGGAAGTGTTCTACGCCCAGCCGCTGCTCAACCCTTCCGCCGAACTGGTCGCTGCCGTTGCACCGATCCTCGGCTACACCGAAGGCAACCAGGCCATCAGTTTCACCACCGCACAGGCCGCACAACTGGCTGAAGCCGTGAAAGGCATCGACGCCGTCCAGGGCAAGCTGCTGACCCGTCTGGCCGAAAGCCACAAGCCGCTGGTCGCTACCCTGCTGGCTGAAGATGCTCAGCTGACTTCGACCCCTGAGGCTTACCTGAAGCTGCACCTGCTGTCCCATCGTCTGGTCAAGCCGCACGGCGTGAGCCTGGCCGGGATCTTCCCGCTGCTGCCGAACGTGGCCTGGACCAGCCAGGGCGCTATCGACCTGAGCGAACTGGCCGAGCTGCAACTCGAAGCCCGCCTGCGCGGCGAGCTGCTGGAAGTGTTCTCGGTGGACAAGTTCCCGAAAATGACCGACTACGTGGTACCGGCCGGCGTGCGTATCGCTGACGCTGCACGTCTGCGTCTGGGCGCCTACGTGGGCGAAGGCACCACCGTGATGCACGAAGGTTTCATCAACTTCAACGCCGGCACCGAAGGCCCGGGCATGATCGAAGGCCGCGTCTCCGCTGGCGTATTCGTCGGCAAGGGTTCGGACCTGGGCGGCGGCTGCTCGACCATGGGCACCCTGTCGGGCGGCGGCAACATCGTGATCAAGGTCGGCGAAGGCTGCCTGATCGGCGCCAACGCCGGTATCGGTATTCCGTTGGGCGACCGCAACACCGTCGAGTCGGGCCTGTACGTGACCGCCGGCACCAAGGTGGCGCTGCTGGACGAGCACAACAACCTGGTCAAAGTGGTCAAGGCCCGTGAACTGGCCGGCCAGACCGACCTGCTGTTCCGTCGCAATTCGGAAACCGGTGCAGTGGAGTGCAAGACCCACAAATCGGCGATCGAACTGAACGAAGCGCTGCACGCTCACAACTAAGCAGCACATTGATAACCTGTGGGAGCGAGCTTGCTCGCGAAGCCTTTTGGCGTCCTCAAGGACGCCTTCGCGAGCAAGCTCGCTCCCACAGGGTCAGGCGTATACCACATGATGATTCCCTCCCCCTGGCGTGCCGATTTCCCGGCCATCGCCGCCCTGCAACGGCAAGACCAGACCTATCTGGACAATGCCGCCACCACGCAAAAACCCCAGGCCCTGCTCGACGCGCTGGCGCATTACTACGCCAACGGCGCGGCCAACGTGCACCGTGCCCAGCACTTGCCCGGCGCCCATGCCACGCAGGCGTTCGAGGACAGTCGCCTGAAGGTCGCCCAGTGGCTGAATGCCGGTGACAGCGGGCAGATCATCTTCACCCACGGCGCCACCAGTGCGCTGAATCTCCTGGCTTATGGCCTGGAACATCTTTTCCATCCGGGCGATGAAATTGTCATCAGCGCCCTGGAGCATCACGCCAACCTGCTGCCATGGCAGCAACTGGCACAACGTCGCGACCTGAAACTGGTGATCCTGCCGCTGGACCATGACGGTGTGATCGACCTCGCCTCCGCCGTTCACCTGATCGGTCCGCGCACCCGTCTGCTGGCGGTCAGCCAGTTGTCCAATGTGCTCGGCGCCTGGCAACCCTTGCCAGCCCTGCTGGCGATGGCCAAGGCGCAAAACGCGCTGACGGTGGTTGATGGCGCCCAAGGCGTGGTCCACGGCCGGCATGACGTGCAGGTTCTGGGGTGCGACTTTTATGTGTTTTCCAGCCACAAGCTGTACGGCCCCGATGGCCTCGGCGTGCTGTTCGGGCGCAACGAAGCGCTCGAGCAACTGCGGCCGTGGCAGTTCGGCGGCGAAATGGTGCTGGAAGCCAATTATCACGAATCCCGTTTCCGCCCTGCTCCGCTGGGCTTCGAAGCCGGAACGCCGCCGATTGCCAGTGTGATCGGCCTCGGTGCGACCCTCGACTACCTCGCGGGGCTGGATCTGGACGCCGTGTCCGCCCACGAAGCCGCGCTGCACGATTACCTGTTGCGTGGCCTCGCCGCTCGCAATGGCATTCGCCTGCTGGGCAAGCCGCAACTGGCGCTGGCCAGTTTTGTCGTCGAAGACGTGCACAACGCCGATCTCGCACACTTGCTGACCGAACAAGGCATCGCCGTGCGTGCCGGTCACCACTGCGCGATGCCGTTGCTCAAGCGTTTCGAACTGGCCGGAGCGATTCGTGTGTCGCTGGCGCTATACAACGACTCCGAAGATCTGGAGCGTTTCTTTGAAGCGCTGGATCAGGCGCTGGAGTTGTTGCGATGAGCCTGCCGGTCGAGGCCGCCGAAGCCCTGCAAACCTTTCAGAACGCCGCCGGCTGGGAACAACGGGCGCGGTTGCTGATGCAGTTTGGTGATCGCCTGCCGTCGTTGAGCGATGCGGACAAGTGCGAGGCCAACCGGGTGCATGGCTGTGAAAGTCAGGTGTGGCTGGTCGGCGAGTTGCGCGATGGCCACTGGCAGTTCGCGGCGAGCAGCGATGCGCGGATGATTCGCGGGTTGGTGGCGTTGTTGCTGTTGCGGGTCAACGGCTTGAATGCCGAAGAATTGCAGCAGGTGGATCTGCCGGACTGGTTCAATCAACTGGGGTTGTCGCGACAGCTGTCGCCATCGCGCAGCAATGGCTTGAATGCCGTGCTCAAGCGGATGAATGAGTTGGCTGGTTAATCGCTTTCGCGAGCAAGCTCGCTCCCACATGTGAATGCATTCCAATGTGGGAGCGAGCCTGCTCGCGAAGAGGCCTTAAGGCGCCACATCAAGCCTGAGGCTTGACCCGATCCGCCGGACGCCGGACGCCCGCGACAATCTTGTCCACCGCCTTGGTCGCCGCAACCATGCCGAACGTCGCCGTTACCATCATCACCGCGCCAAACCCGCCGGCGCAGTCCAGCTTCACACCGTCGCCGACAAAACTCTTCTGCAGGCAAATGCTGCCGTCCGGTTTCGGATAGCGCAGCTGTTCGGTGGAGAACACGCACGGCACGCTGTAGTGACGGGTCACGGTGCGCGAAAAGCCATAGTCGCGGCGCAATGTCGAGCGCACTTTCGAAGCCAGTGGATCGTTGAAGGTGCGGTTGAGGTCGCAGACCTGAATCAACGTCGGATCGATCTGCCCGCCGGCACCGCCGGTGGTGATGATCTGGATCTTGCGGCGCTTGCACCAGGCGATCAGTGCGGCCTTGGCGTTGACCGCATCGATGCAGTCGATCACGCAGTCGATGTTCGGTGTGATGTATTCGGCCATGGTGTCGCGGGTGACGAAGTCCGCCACGGCGTGCACTTTGCAGTCCGGGTTGATACCGCGCAGACGCTCCGCCATCACTTCGACCTTGGGTTTGCCGACGGTGCTGTCCAACGCGTGCAACTGGCGGTTGGCGTTGCTGACGCAGACATCGTCGAGGTCGAACAGGGAAATCTCGCCCACCCCGCAACGGGCCATGGCTTCCGCCGCCCAGGAACCGACGCCGCCAACGCCGACAATCGCCACGTGGGCGGCGCGCAGACGCTCCATCCCTTCAATGCCATACAAACGGGCGATGCCTGCAAACCGCGGATCTTCTGTACTCATGACCATTACCCCAAAAACCGGCGCGCATTATAGGGCCGTCGGCGGCCAAGAGCACCTTTGCGCTATGAACGGCGAACCTGCCTGCTTTAATTAAAGCTGCACGTAACAAAGTTTTGCCTTACATGCTGAAACGAAAGAACTTAAGTCGGGTTGGATTGCCCAACGTCCGGCATTTCCCTGTCTGTTGTAGGACTCGGCGAACTGCCGGTGTAGGATGCGCGCCCTCAGGCGTCAACCAACCGACCCTTCGTTCCACAGACCTTGGAACCCGACACAGCTATGTCATCGCGTAAATTTGGACTCAACCTGGTGGTGGTTCTGGCAATCGCCGCCCTGTTCACCGGTTTCTGGGCGCTGATCAACCGCCCCGTCTCCGCGCCGAACTGGCCGGAGCAGATCTCCGGTTTCTCCTATTCACCGTTCCAGCAAGGACAGTTCCCGCAGAAGGATCAGTATCCGACTGACGACGAAATGCGCCGCGACCTGGAGATCATGAGCAAGCTGACGGACAACATCCGCATCTACTCGGTCGACGGTTCCCTGCAAGACATCCCGAAACTGGCTGAAGAGTTCGGCCTGCGCGTGACCCTGGGGATCTGGATCAGCCCCGACCAGGAACGCAACGAGCGGGAGATCGCTAAAGCTATCGAGTTGGCCAATTCCTCGCGCAGTGTGGTTCGCGTGGTAGTTGGCAACGAAGCATTGTTCCGGGAGGAAATCACGCCTGAGGCACTGATCGTCCTGCTGGATCGTGTCCGTGCTGCGGTGAAGGTGCCGGTCACCACCTCCGAACAATGGCACATCTGGGAGAAATACCCGCAACTGGCCAAGCACGTCGATCTGATCGCCGCACACATCCTGCCTTACTGGGAATTCATTCCGGTGGACAAGGCCGGGCAGTTCGTTTTCGACCGTGCCCGTGACCTGAAAAAGATGTTCCCGAAAAAGCCGCTGCTGCTGTCCGAAGTGGGCTGGCCGAGCAACGGCCGCATGCGCGGTGGCGCCGATGCGTCGCCGGCGGATCAGGCAATCTACCTGCGCACGCTGGTCAACAAACTCAACCGCCAGGGCTTCAACTACTTCGTGATCGAAGCGTTTGACCAGCCGTGGAAGGCCAGCGACGAAGGTTCGGTCGGCGCCTACTGGGGCGTGTTCAACGCCGCGCGCCAACAGAAATTCAACTTCGAAGGCCCGGTGGTGGCGATCCCGCAATGGCGCGTGCTGGCCATCGGTTCGGTGGTGCTGGCGCTATTGTCGCTGACCCTGCTGATGATCGACGGCTCGGCCCTACGCCAGCGTGGCCGTACCTTCCTGACCTTTATCGCGTTCCTGTGCGGTTCGGTACTGGTGTGGATCGGTTACGACTACAGTCAGCAATACAGCACGTGGTTCAGCCTGACGGTGGGCTTCCTGCTGGCGCTCGGTGCGCTCGGGGTGTTCATCGTGCTGCTGACCGAGGCCCACGAACTGGCCGAAGCGGTGTGGATTCACAAGCGTCGCCGTGAATTCCTGCCGGTGGTCGGCGATTCGGACTATCGCCCGAAAGTCTCGATCCACGTGCCCTGCTACAACGAGCCGCCGGAGATGGTCAAACAGACCCTCAACGCCCTGGCCAACCTCGACTATCCGGACTTCGAAGTCCTGATCATCGACAACAACACCAAGGACCCGGCGGTCTGGGAGCCGGTGCGCGACTACTGCGAAACCCTCGGCCCGCGTTTCAAGTTCTTCCACGTTTCGCCCCTGGCCGGCTTCAAGGGCGGTGCGCTGAACTACCTGATCCCGCACACCGCCAAGGACGCCGAAGTGATCGCGGTGATCGACTCCGACTACTGCGTGCACCCGAACTGGCTCAAGCACATGGTGCCGCACTTCGCCGATCCGAAAATCGCCGTGGTGCAGTCGCCGCAGGACTACCGCGACCAGAACGAAAGCACCTTCAAGAAGCTCTGCTACGCCGAATACAAAGGCTTCTTCCACATCGGCATGGTCACCCGCAACGACCGCGACGCGATCATCCAGCACGGCACCATGACCATGACCCGGCGTTCGGTTCTGGAAGAGCTGGGCTGGGCCGACTGGTGCATCTGTGAAGACGCCGAACTCGGTCTGCGTGTATTCGAGAAAGGCCTGTCGGCGGCGTATTACCACGACAGTTACGGCAAGGGTCTGATGCCGGACACCTTTATCGACTTCAAAAAGCAGCGTTTCCGCTGGGCCTACGGCGCGATCCAGATCATCAAGCGTCACACCCGCAGCCTGCTGCGCGGCAAGGACACCGAGCTGACTCGCGGCCAGCGTTACCACTTCCTCGCGGGCTGGCTGCCGTGGGTGGCGGACGGCATGAACATCTTCTTCACTGTCGGCGCGTTGCTGTGGTCGGCGGCGATGATCATCGTGCCGCAACGGGTCGACCCGCCGTTGCTGATTTTCGCAATCCCGCCGCTGGCGCTGTTCGTGTTCAAGGTCGGCAAGATCATCTTCCTCTACCGTCGCGCCGTGGGCGTGAACCTCAAGGATGCGTTCTGCGCGGCACTGGCCGGCCTGGCGTTGTCGCACACCATCGCCAAAGCGGTGCTTTACGGCTTCTTCACCAGTAGCATTCCGTTCTTCCGCACCCCGAAAAACGCCGACAACCACGGCTTTTGGGTGGCGATTTCCGAGGCCCGGGAAGAGCTGTTCATCATGTTGCTGTTGTGGGGCGCGGCGCTGGGGATTTACCTGGTGCAGGGCATTCCGAGCAACGACATGCGTTTCTGGGTGGCGATGCTGCTGGTGCAGTCGCTGCCGTACGTGGCGGCGCTGATCATGGCGTTCCTGTCGTCGCTGCCGAAACCTTCGGCGGCGCCTGAACCGGCACCTGTCGTCTAATTCCTCGACGAAGCACTAAACGGCGGCCAATGGTCGCCGTTTTGCTTTAAGATAACCGCCATTTTGCAGGGCCAAGGCCCCGATGGCCTGCCACCAGACCTGTGGGAGCGAGCTTGCTCGCGATGAGTCCGTCACATTCAACATTTATGTTGAACAGGACATCGTCATCGCGAGCAAGCTCGCTCCCACATTTACAGCATCCGGAGTTTTCCATGACGGCCCACGCCGACCTTTCGCCGACCCTCCAACTCGCCATCGACCTGATCCGCCGTCCGTCCGTGACGCCGGTCGACGCCGATTGCCAGAAGCAGATGATGCAGCGCCTGGGCGATGCCGGCTTCACCCTCGAGCCGATGCGCATCGAAGATGTGGATAATTTCTGGGCGACTCACGGCAAGAACGACGGCCCGGTGCTGTGCTTCGCCGGTCACACCGATGTGGTGCCGACCGGCCCGGTGACTGCCTGGCAGATCGACCCGTTCAACGCGGTGATCGACGAACACGGCATGCTCTGCGGCCGTGGCGCGGCGGACATGAAAGGCAGTCTGGCTTCGATGACTGTGGCAGCCGCGCGCTTCGTCGCCGACTACCCGGATCACAAGGGCAAGGTCGCGTTCCTGATCACCAGCGACGAAGAAGGCCCGGCCCATCACGGCACCAAGGCTGTGGTCGAGCGTCTGGCAGCCCGTAACGAGCGTCTGGACTGGTGCATCGTCGGTGAACCGTCGAGCACCACGCTGGTGGGCGACGTGGTGAAGAACGGTCGTCGCGGCTCCCTCGGCGCCAAACTGACCGTGCGCGGTGTGCAGGGCCACGTGGCTTATCCGCACCTGGCGAAGAACCCGATCCACCTCGCCGCTCCGGCCTTGGCCGAGCTGGCCGCCGAGCACTGGGATCACGGCAACGACTTCTTCCCGCCGACCAGTTTCCAGATTTCCAACGTCAATTCCGGCACCGGCGCCACCAACGTGATTCCGGGCGATCTGGTGGCGTTGTTCAACTTCCGTTTCTCCACCGAATCGACCGTCGAAGGCCTGCAGAAGCGCGTCGCCGACATCCTCGACAAGCACGGTCTGGACTGGCACATCGACTGGGCGCTGTCCGGTCTGCCGTTCCTCACCGAGCCGGGCGCGCTGCTCGACGCGGTGTCGTCGAGCATCAAGCAGATCACCGGCCGCGAGACCAAGGCGTCCACCAGCGGCGGTACTTCCGATGGCCGTTTCATCGCCACCATGGGTACGCAGGTTGTTGAACTGGGCCCGGTCAACGCGACCATCCACCAGGTCAACGAGCGCGTGCTGGCGGCCGATCTCGACGTGCTGACCGAGATCTACTACCAGACCTTGATCAAGTTGCTCGCCTGATGCTCGCGTGCCCGATCTGCAGTGAACCGCTGAACGCGGTGGACAACGGCGTGGTCTGCCCCGCCGGCCACCGCTTCGACCGTGCGCGTCAGGGTTACCTGAACCTGTTGCCGGTGCAGCACAAGAACAGCCGCGATCCCGGCGACAATCAGGCGATGGTCGAGGCCCGCCGCGACTTTCTGAATGCCGGGCATTACGCGCCGGTGGCCAAACGTCTGGCGGAGCTGGCGGCCAGTTATGCGCCGGCCCGTTGGGTCGATATCGGTTGTGGCGAGGGTTATTACACCGCACAGATCGCCGAGGCCTTGCCGGATGCCGACGGTTACGCGCTGGACATCTCGAAGGAAGCGGTCAAACGCGCCTGCAAACGCAATCCTTCGCTGACGTGGTTGATTGCGAGCATGGCCCGGGTGCCATTGGCCTCCGGCAGCTGCCAGTTTCTGGCCAGTGTCTTCAGTCCGCTGGACTGGGAAGAAGCCAAGCGTCTGCTCAGCGTTGGCGGCGGCCTGATGAAAGTCGGCCCGACCAGCGGCCATTTGATGGAACTGCGCGAACGCCTGTACGACGAAGTGCGCGAATACACCGACGACAAGCATCTGGCCCTGGTGCCGGAAGGCATGACGCTGGCGCACAGTGAAACCCTGGAATTCAAGCTGACGCTGGACAAGCCCGAGGATCGCGCCAACCTGCTGGCGATGACACCCCACGGCTGGCGCGCCAGTGCCGAGCGCCGCGCGGCGGTCATCGAACAGCCTGAGCCGTTCGTGACCACTGTCTCGATGCGCTACGATTATTTCGTTCTTCAATAACTTTTGGTCTCGGGCAACGACCCGGGGCCGGCTAAATCCGCGAATGGATTTTTCAGACCCGCAGTGAGGACATCCATGCGCCAACCGGACATCGAGATTTACCTGAAAGACGCCGACGTCGACCACAAGGCCATTTCCGCCTGGCTGGGCGCCGCCCTTGGCCCGTGCAGCGACTGGGTACAGAAAGGCCAGACTTACAAGTGCAAGGCCGGCAACATCCCGGTGACCTGGCTGCCGAAAGCCGTGGGCAAGTGGAACAGCCTGTACCTGGAAAGCGACCAGACGCCATGGGACGACGACATCGCCTGCGCCCGCGCAGCCTTTGCCGCGCTGAACGTTGAGGTGCGCTGCGCGCCGGGGACGTGGGTCGAGGAAGAAGGTGAGGAAACGGCGGATCGCTGGATTCGCATCAGCGCCGATGGTGAAGAAGAAATCACCTGGAAAACTGCGTAACAGACAATGCACAAAGCCTGTGGGAGCGAGCTTGCTCGCGATTGCGGTCGGACATTCAACATCAATGTTGACTGAAAGGGCCCCATCGCGAGCAAGCTCGCTCCCACAGTGTTTTTGGTGTTCTGAAGATTTGCGTTACAGGCCTACAACATCCTCGGCCTGCAACCCCTTCTGCCCTTCCACCACCGCGTATTCAACCTGCTGACCTTCGTTCAGCGAACGGTGGCCTTCGCCGCGGATCGCGCGGTAGTGCACGAACACGTCCACCCCGTCTTCGCGCTGAATGAAGCCGTAGCCCTTGGCATCGTTGAACCACTTCACGTTGCCGGTTTCACGTGTTGCCATCTGTTCATACTCCTTTTTTATTATTGAACAGGCTTTTCGCAGGAAAGCCTTTGCGGAACGTCAGCCTGCGTCCGACGTCCATAAAAGGGCCCCGGCGACAGACCGCCGAGTATATGACAGGCGGCAAAACTCTCAACAGGAGTTTACTTCGCCGCTTTTTTGCCGATTTTCGAGTAATCCGGCAAACTGTCGACCGCCCGAGCAAACGCTCGGTTTATCCACTCACGCAGAAGCCGTATGACCCGTTCCCCGTTCCGCCGTCTTGTGTTTGGCACCTTGCGCCGACTGTTGTATCTCTGGGTTCGCTCCGAGACGATCAACCAGTCGTCGTTCACCCTCAACCTCGACCGCAGTCGTCCGGTGTTCTACGTCCTGCAAAACCCATCGCTGACTGATCTGGCGGTGGTCGACACCGAGTGCACCAAGGCCGGTCTGCCGCGCCCGGTGCTGCCGGTGTCCGTGGGTTCGCTGATCGAACCGGCGGCGTTCTTCTACCTGACGCCGGACCCGGACTGGCTCGGCCGCCAGGACAAACGCGGCGCACCGCCGACCCTGACCCGACTGGTCAGCGCCCTCACCCAGAACGCCGCAGAAGATGCGCAGATCATTCCAGTCAGCGTGTTCTGGGGCCAGTCGCCGGACAGCGAAAACAGTCCGTGGAAACTGCTGTTCGCCGACAGCTGGGCCGTCACCGGGCGTCTGCGTCGGCTGCTGAGCATCATGATTCTGGGGCGCAAGACCCGCGTGCAGTTCTCCGCGCCGATCCACCTGCGCGAGCTGATCGAGCACAACAAGGGTCACGAGCGTACCGTGCGCATGGCCCAGCGGATCCTGCGGGTGCACTTTCGCAACCTCAAGGCTGCAGTGATCGGCCCGGACATCTCCCACCGCCGTAACCTGGTCAAAGGCCTGCTCAACCAGCCGCTGGTCAAGCAAGCGATCCTCGACGAAGCCGAACGCGAAAACATTTCCCCGGAAAAAGCCAAGGCCCAGGCCCTGCGCTACGGCAACGAGATCGCCTCGGACTACACCTACACCGCGATCCGTTTTCTGGAAGTGGTGCTGAGCTGGTTCTGGAACAAGATCTACGACGGGATCAAGGTCAACCACATCGAAGGCGTGCAGAAGGTCGCCCAGGGTCACGAAGTGATCTACGTGCCGTGCCACCGCAGCCACATCGACTATCTGCTGCTGTCGTACTTGCTGTTCCGCAACGGCCTGACCCCGCCGCACATCGCCGCCGGGATCAACCTCAACATGCCGGTGATCGGCAGCCTGCTGCGTCGTGGCGGTGCGTTCTTCATGCGCCGCACGTTCAAGGGCAATCCGCTCTATACGTCGGTGTTCAACGAATACCTGCATACCCTGTTCACCAAAGGCTTCCCGGTCGAATACTTCGTCGAAGGCGGCCGCTCGCGTACCGGGCGCATGCTGCAACCGAAAACCGGGATGCTGGCGATCACCATGCGCAGCTTTCTGCGGTCCTCGCGGATGCCGATCGTGTTCGTGCCGGTGTACATCGGCTACGAGCGCGTGCTTGAAGGGCGGACTTACCTCGGCGAACTGCGTGGCGCGAGCAAGAAGAAAGAATCGATCTTCGACATCTTCAAAGTCATCGGCGCGCTCAAGCAGCGTTTCGGCCAGGTGGCGGTGAACTTCGGTGAACCGATCAAACTGGCGGAATTCCTCGACAGCGAACAACCAGGCTGGCGCCAGCAGGAGCTGGGCCCGCAGTTCAAGCCGGCGTGGCTTAACGAAACCACCAATCGCCTTGGCGAGAAAGTCGCGCAGCACCTGAACGAAGCGGCGGCGATCAACCCGGTCAACCTGGTGGCGCTGGCGCTGCTGTCCACCACCCGCCTGGCACTGGATGACCGGGCCATGGCGCGGGTGCTGGATCTGTATCTGGCGCTGTTGCGCAAGGTTCCGTACTCGCCGCACACCACCCTGCCGGAAGGCGATGGCCGGGCGTTGATCGAACACGTGAAGGACATGGATCTGCTGTCCGAGCAGAACGATGCGCTGGGCAAGATTCTCTATCTGGACGAGCAGAACGCCGTCCTGATGACCTATTACCGCAACAACGTGCTGCACATCTTCGCCCTGCCGGCGTTGCTGGCAAGTTTCTTCCAGAGCACTTCGCGCATGAGCCGCGAGCAGATCCTGCGCTATACCCGAGCGCTGTATCCGTACCTGCAATCGGAGCTGTTCATCCGTTGGACCCTGGACGAACTAGATGCGGTGATCGACCAGTGGCTGGAGGCGTTCGTCGAACAAGGCCTGCTGCGCTTCGAGAAAGACGTGTATCTGCGCCCGGCACCGAGCTCGCGGCATTTCGTGCTGCTGACCCTGCTGTCGAAGAGCATCGCCCAGACCCTGCAACGCTTCTACATGACCGTGTCGTTGTTGCTCAACGCCGGCCAGAACACCATCAGCGCCGAAGAACTGGAAGACCTGTGCACGGTCATGGCCCAGCGCCTGTCGATCCTGCATGGCCTGAACGCACCGGAGTTCTTCGACAAGAGCCTGTTCCGCCACTTCATCCAGACGATGCTCGATCTTGACGTGCTGCGTCGCGACGAAGCGGGCAAGTTGAGTTATCACGAACTGCTTGGAGAACTGGCCGAAGGCGCGGCGAAACGGGTACTGCCGGCGGAGATTCGATTGTCGATCCGTCAGGTGGCGCTACATCGCAGTGAGGATGCGGCGGAAACTGCAACCTCGCCGACTTCCTGAAACTTGAGGACAACTAACCGGAAGACTGGATCGTTTTCCGGTTAGTTGTTTTATGAATTAATGGGCTCTTTTCAATCGATAAGGAAATCGATATGAGCCAGTTGAATGAATCACCCCAGACCATCAATGTAACGTTCAGCCTTCCACCCGAGTTCATCGCCCCTCTCGACGGAAACAATGAAACCGTCGTCGATGTTCAACTGATCAGTACCGTGCAAACGACAAGCGTCAAACACTGGCGACATCCCTCCATCGTCGACGGCCAGTGGAACTTCCGGTTCCCGCACCGACACAGTGAAGTCAGCGTCAAATACCGCGTCACCATCCAGTTGTTTCACAATGGACAACCCTTGCTGCTGGAGCAGGAACATTTCGTCATTGTTCATCAGGCGCCCCATCGCCAGACGCTGCATCTGAGTCCGATCGGTTACTTGTACGTTGAAGTGCAGGAACCCGAAATGATTCCCCCCGAACAGGCAATCACCATCAGCCTGCATGAAAACGAAAGTCCCGATGTCGAACTGGCGCGCGTTTCCCACGATGAGGAAACTGCCACTTCGTTTTATCTTGAATATGATCCGGAGCATGTGGTGCCGGGCAAACGCTATGCACTTACCGGCATAGAAAACAGATACCACCAACGGCTTTCCGTATTTCCTGAAGCTATCGAACTTGTACCTGTGACACGTCCGGCCCGATCGCGCCTGTTGCGGGTCATCGATCAGTGGCTGAATGCACCGTTACGTTTGTTCACTGACTCACCTTCCAAAATCCGCTAGATTTCTCTGGGCGCCCCTCTGGCGCCCAAGTCTTTTGAGGTCCCCATGAAAAAACTTTCTCTTCTCGCCGCCGCCACCTTGTTGAGCGCTTGCCAGTCCACCACACCGAGCGGTAAAGCGAGCCTGGACGGCGAAGTGTTCTACCTGCAACGCATCGCCCTGCCGCCCAGCGCGACCTTGAGTGTGAGCCTGCAGGACGTTTCGCTGGCCGATGCGCCGGCTGTCGTGCTCGACGAACAGAAAGGCCCGATCAAGGGACAAGTGCCGCTGCCGTTCCATTTGAGCTACGATCCGGCCCAGGTCAAACCCGGCCACCGCTACTCGGTCAGCGCACGCATCGAAGTCAACGGCGAGTTGATGTTCATCACCACCGAAAACCATGCCGTGCAGCTTGATGGCAAGGATCCGCAGCCGCTGAAGATCCGCGTCGACGCCGCCCGCTAACGCTCTTATGAACAAGGAAGCCTTGATGCTCCGCCCTACCCTTCGCTTCGCCGGCCTGTGTGCGGGCCTGATGATCTCCGCCAGCGCCATGGCCCTGTCCCTCAGCGACCTGTCGCAAGGCGACGCCACCGGCGGTCTCAAGGATGCCCTGACCCAGGGCGCGCAACTGGCCGTCAAACAACTCGGCACGCCGGGTGGTTTCAGCAACAACCCGGACGTAAAAATCGAACTGCCGGGCAAACTCGGCAAAGTCGCCGGCAAGATGAAAGCGTTCGGCATGGGCGCCCAGGTCGATGAACTGGAAACCGCCATGAACAAGGCGGCAGAAACCGCCGTGACACAGGCCCAGCCGATCCTGGTCGACGCCGTGAAGAAAATGAGCGTGGCCGACGCCAAAGGCATCCTCAGCGGTGGCAACGACTCCGCCACCCAATACCTGGACAAATCCAGCCGCGAACAGATCCGCGCCAAGTTCCTGCCGATCGTCAAACAGGCGACCGACAAGGTAGGCGTGGCGCAGAAGTACAACTCCTTCGCCGGCCAGGCTGCGACACTGGGCGTGGTGGACGCGAAGAGCGCGAACATCGAAAGCTACGTGACCGAACAAGCGCTGAACGGCCTGTTCGAGATGATCGGCAAACAGGAAGAAACCATCCGCAAGAACCCGGCCGCTGCTGCGACGAGTCTGGCAAAGAAGGTGTTCGGCAGCCTCTAGGCCAACGCTGCACGGGAGCGAGACAACTCGCTCCCGTCCTTCAACACACTGGCTGGACTGCGTAAAAAGAACACCCACTCGCTGCCCATTTTCCTTTTCTCGAAGACCTGCAATTCGACCAGTCCATTCAGGGCTGACATCGCGGTGCTGCAACAGCAACCCAAGTGTTCCCTCACGTTGCTCGCCGTAAACTCCTTCGCCACTCCGCTCTTGGCCACCTGATACAGCGCCCGCTGCCTTGGCGTCAGCCGCTCGAAAAAACCCGACGCCATCAGCCAGCGCTCAAAGTCTTCCGTGTACGCCAGGCTTTTGCGGTAGACATCCGTGAAGCGACTGACTGCACGCTGAATCACCGAACACTGAAACTCGATGAAATACGTCAGATCCAGCTCATCGGCCTCGCTATGCAAATACGACCGCCCGTACTTCACCGGCGCATTGCGCAGCAAAGGACTGATCGCAATGTAGCGAAAGGCCGAAAACTCGTGCTTGAACATGAACCAGTAGAACAACGCCCTCGCAACCCGTCCGTTGCCATCGCGAAACGGATGTTCGTAGCCCAGAGAAAAATGCAGCGTGATCGCCTTGATCAACGGGTGCAGATAGTCTTTTCCTTGAGGTGAACCGAGTGGCTGATTGATCCAGCGCACGAGCCTCTGCAACCGCATCACCAGCCCGACAGCGGGCGGCGGTGTATGCACCGTGTTGCCCTCGCCATCCTGTACCACCACTTCATCGTTCGTCCTGAAAAAACCGGGACTGTATTGCGCATCATCGATCCCCTCGACGCCCACCCGATGCATTGCCGCAATCAAGTCGACGCTCAAAGGTTGGTAACGGTTTTCCCAGGCGAAATTCATCATCCTGTAATTGCCCATGACCATGCGCTCATCCGGCGTGCGCGGCTGCCGTTGATACTTGAGCATGTCCTTGGCAACTCGCGTGGTGGTGGCCGCACCTTCCAACTGGCTGCTGGCGATCACTTCGTCTTCGATCAGATCATTGAGCAAATAACTGAAATGCGCCCGCTCGCCGATCTGCCCGGTCATGCATTCCAGCGAGGCACAAATCGTCTGCTGATCGACGACCGAAAGGGTTTTCCGTGCCGATGGCGTCAGCAAATACTTGCCCCACTGCGACGGCTCGCCCAACGGCAAGAGATTGATGTACTGCGCAGCCCTCGCCTTCTTCACCAACGCCCAACACAAACGAGCGTCCAGCCCCGGCGCCCAGCGATAGCGCAAATCCTCAAAAGGCAAATAACGCCCCCGATCATCGAGAGGCTTGAGCAGCGCCAGATAGTCCACCAGATGCTGCTTGTGCGGCGCCCGCGCCAACAAGTCGAACACCGGATCGGACCGTCCTTTCAATACTGGCGGCTTCTTCATGAAAAACCTCTCGATCACTCATAAAAACAGAGAACCGAGTACAACACCCAGACCGAACCGCCTCAATATCAGAGATTTCTGAAAAAGCTGTAGGAGACACCGCAGCCCATAGCCCATAGCCCATAGCCCATAGCCCATAGCCCATAGCCCATAGCCCATAGCCACTCAAACACGATGAGCGTTAGCTCGAGTACCGCTTTTGACGTGCCGGCCCCATCGGCAGGCTGAGTGGAGGGATTTATCCGGGGGGAGGCGCGAAGCGCCGTTCGACGAAGTCGAACACATCGAGAGGAGGTGCAGCGAAGCAAACCGGAGGCGATGCCCCCGGATAAATCCCGGAGCGAAGGAACCCCGAGCCCCAGCGAGGGGCCGAACGCCGGGGCCCAGACCTTTGCTTACTTTGGGGCGTTTGCCAAAGTGAGCCGCTGTAAGAGCGGAACCGCCAGCGGCAACACCCGAAGAAACGGATATTCACCCAAAACCCCAGAGCCTGGCCGGCCCAAAGGCCGCCACGCTCACCAAACCAAATCAAGCCTCCTTGCGAACCCTGAACCAAGCCGCATACAACGCCGGCAAAAACAAAAGCGTCAAAGCCGTAGCAACAATCAACCCCCCCATGATCGCCACCGCCATCGGCCCGAAAAACACACTGCGTGAAAGCGGAATCATCGCCAGCACCGCCGCCAACGCCGTCAACACAATCGGCCGGAACCGCCGCACGGTCGCTTCGATGATCGCCTGCCAGGGCTTGAGCCCCGCCGCGATATCCTGCTCGATCTGATCCACCAGAATCACCGAGTTGCGCATGATCATCCCCGACAGTGCAATCGTCCCGAGCATCGCCACAAACCCGAACGGCTGACGGAACACCAACAGAAACAGCGTCACCCCGATCAGCCCCAGCGGCGCCGTCAGAAACACCATCGCCGTGCGCGAGAAACTGCGCAGCTGCACCATCAGCAACGTCAGCACCACGACAATGAACATCGGCACACCGGCATTCACCGACTTCTGCCCGCGCTCGGAGTCTTCGACGGTGCCGCCGACATCCAGCAGATAACCGTCAGGCAATTCGGCACGGATCGGATCGAGGGTCGGCTGGATCTGTTTCACCAGCGTCGCCGGTTGCTCCTTGCCATAGATATCGGCCCGCACCGTCACGGTCGGCAGTCGATTGCGATGCCAGATGATGCCTTCCTCAAAGCCGTATTCCAGCGTGGCGATCTGCGACAGCGCAACGCTGCGACCGTTGTCGGTCGGCACCGCCAGGCTCGGCAGCAGCGACAGCTCGGTACGCTCATGCACGGTACCGCGCAGGAGGATTTCGATCAGTTCGTTGTCTTCGCGATACTGGCTGACACTGGAACCGGTCAGCGAACTCTGAAGGAATTTCGCCAGATTCGCCGTACTCACCCCAAGCGCCCGGGCGCGGTCCTGATCGATGTTCAGGTACACGACCTTGCTCGGTTCTTCCCAGTCCAGGTGCACGTTCACCACATGCGGATTCTCGCGCACCTTGGCCGCGACTTTCCGGGCCAGCGCACGGACTTCCTCGATGTGCTCGCCCGTGACGCGGAACTGCACCGGATAGCCAACCGGCGGGCCGTTCTCCAGTCGCGTGACCCGCGAGCGCAGGGCCGGGAATTGTTCGTTGAGGGTATCGATCAGCCAGGTGCGCAGGGCTTCGCGTTCCTCGATGGTTTTCGCCAACACGACGAACTGGGCGAAGCTCGCTGCCGGCAGTTGCTGATCCAGCGGCAGATAGAAACGCGGCGAGCCGGTGCCGACGTAGGCCACGTAATTGTCGATGCCGGCGTGATCCTTGAGCATCACCTCCAGTCGCTTGACCTCGGCGGTGGTGTTGGCCAGCGACGCGCCTTCCGCCAGTTTCAGATCGACCATCAGTTCCAGCCGGTTGGAGGCCGGGAAGAACTGCTGCGGGACGAACTTGAACAGCATCACCGAGGCGACGAACAGCCCCACCGTCAGCACGATCACTGTCTTGCGCCGACGCACGCACCACTCCACCAGACGTCGAACCCGCTGATAAAACGGTGTGGCATAAGGGTCCGGATGTCCGTCCCCCGAGCCGTGTTTGGCGGCGTGAATTTTCGCCAGGTCCGGCAGGAGTTTTTCCCCGAGGTACGGCACAAACATCACCGCCGCCACCCATGAAGCGAGCAACGCGATGGTGACGACCTGGAAGATCGAGCGGGTGTATTCACCGGTGCCGGACTGCGCAGTAGCGATCGGCAGGAAACCTGCGGCGGTGATCAACGTGCCGGTGAGCATCGGGAACGCGGTGCTGGTCCAGGCGTAACTCGCGGCCTTGATCCGGTCGAAGCCCTGCTCCATTTTGATCGCCATCATTTCCACGGCGATGATCGCGTCGTCCACCAGCAAGCCCAGCGCCAGCACCAGCGCACCGAGGGAAATCTTGTGCAGGCCGATGCCGAGGTAATACATGCAGGCGAAGGTCATCGCCAGCACCAGCGGAATGGTCAGCGCCACCACCATGCCGGTGCGCACACCGAGGGAGAAGAAGCTGACCAGCAACACGATGGCCAACGCTTCGACCAACACCTGGACGAACTCGCCGACGCCACTTTTCACCGCCGCCGGCTGATCGGAAACCTTGCGTAACTGCATGCCGGCCGGGAGGTTTTTCTGGAGGCGGGAGAATTCGGTTTCCAGGGCCTTGCCCAGCACCAGAATGTCGCCGCCGTCCTTCATCGCCACCGCAAGTCCGATCGCGTCTTCGCCCATGAAGCGCATGCGCGGCGCCGGCGGGTCGTTGAAACCACGCCGCACGTCAGCGACATCGGAGATGCGGAACGTACGATCACCGACCCGGATCGGGAAGTTTCTGATCTCGTCGACTGTCTGAAAATTCCCCGAGACCCGTAGCTGCAATCGTTCACTGCCGGTTTCGAAGAAGCCGGCGGTGGATACCGCGTTCTGCTCTTCCAGCGCCTGCTGGACTGCCGCCAGCGGCAAGCCGAGGGTGGCGAGTTTGACGTTGGACAGCTCGACCCAGATCTTCTCGTCCTGCAGCCCGAGCAAGTCGACCTTGCCCACGTCCTTGACCCGTTGCAGCTGGATCTGGATGCGGTCGGCGTAATCCTTGAGCACGGCGTAGTCGAAGCCGTCGCCGGTCAGGGCGTAGATATTGCCGAACGTGGTGCCGAATTCATCGTTGATGAATGGGCCCTGAATGCCCGGTGGCAGGGTCTGGCGGATATCGCCGACCTTCTTGCGCACCTGGTACCAGAGGTCCGGGATCTCCACCGAATGCATCGAATCGCGGGCGATGAAGGTGACCTGTGATTCGCCGGGACGGGAGAACGAAACGATGCGTTCGTACTCGCCGGTTTCCATCAGTTTCTTTTCGATGCGTTCGGTGACCTGGCGCGAGACTTCCTGCGCCGTGGCGCCAGGCCAGCGGGTCTGGATGACCATGGCCTTGAAGGTGAACGGCGGGTCTTCACTCTGGCCGAGCTTGGTGTAGGACAAGGCGCCGACGATGGCCAGCAGAAGCATCAGGAACAGTACGATCTGGCGATTACGCAACGCCCATTCGGAAAGGTTGAAGCGCATCGGGACTTACTCCTTGTCCGCCAGATTGACCACACGGTTGGAGCGATCCACGGGACGCACCTGCTGCCCTTCCAGCAGCACATGCACGCCGGCGGCCACGACCCAGTCGCTGGCGTTGAGGCCTTCGAGCACCGGCACGGTTTTCTCGCCGAACGGGCCGATGCGCACGGGCGTCTTTTTCAAGGTGTTGTTGGCGCTGACGACCCAGACGTAGGTCGCACCGTTTTCGGCGGTCAGGGCCGAGAGCGGCACCGACAGCGGGATCACGTCGGCGGTCTGCACGAACACCCGGGCGCTCTGGCCGAGCTCGACAGGCACGTTGCCGGCGGTGAATGCGATGCGGGCGGCGAAGGTCCGGGATTTCGGGTCGGCGGCCGGGGACAACTCGCGGATCTTCCCGGCGAAGCGCTGGTTCGGTTGCGTCCACAGCTCAACGGACACAGGCTGGCCGACCTTGAAGCGTCCGAAACTCTGCTCCGGCAAGCTGATCGACACCTCACGTTCGCCATCGGTGGCGAGGGTGAAAACGGTCTGCCCGGCGGCGACCACTTGCCCGACTTCCACCGAGCGTTTGGCGACCACACCGTCCTGAGGCGCACGCAACACAGCGTAACTGGCCTGGTTGGTCGAGACGTTGAATTCGGCTTTGATCTGCTTGAGACGCGCCTCTCCGGAGCGGTAGAGGTTTTCGGCATTGTCGTAGGCCGAGCGGCTGACCATCTGCCGTTCCATCAGGGTCTTGTAGCGGTCACGCTCGGCGCGCACCAGATTCAGATTGGCTTCGGCGGCGGTGACCTGGGCGCGAGTGGCTTCCAGTTGCAGGCGTACGTCCTGCGGATCGAGTTCTGCCAGGGGTTGATCGGCTTTCACGCGCTGGCCCTCCTCGACCAGTCGTCGGCTGACTTTGCCGCCAATGCGGAACGCCAGATCGGGCTCGTAGCGGGCGCGAACCTCGCCCGGATAACTTTCCATCGCCTGCGCCGAAGGCTCTGGCTGCACCACCATGGCCGGTCGCACGCTGACTGGCGTCACCTCTTCCTTGCCACATGCCGACAATAAAAACGCCAGAGTGACTGGCACCGCAAAGGACAACGCATGGCGGAACATGGTGAAGGACCTTTCGCTAAGGAGGCTTGGAATAATTATACTGGCCGGTATGTTATTAATAGCAAACTCACCAGTCCAGTATTAAAAGCGAAGAATGTCGAACAATCTTTCAGCTCCAAACGGCCCCGGCCGCCCGAAGGATCCGGCCAAGCGCCAGGCGATTCTCGAAGCGGCGAAAATCCTGTTCCTCAGTCACGGCTATGCCAACACCAGCATGGACGCAGTGGCCGCCGAGGCTGGCGTGTCGAAGCTGACGGTCTACAGCCATTTCAATGACAAGGAAACGCTGTTCTCCGCCGCTGTCGTTGCCAAATGCGAGGAGCAATTGCCGCCGCTGTTCTTCGAATTGCCGGACGGCATCGCGGTGGAAAATGTGTTGCTGAACATTGCCAGAGGCTTTCATCACCTGATCAACAGTGATGAGTCGGTGAACCTGCATCGCCTGATCATGGCGCTGGGCAGTCAGGATCCGAAGCTGTCGCTGATCTTCTTCGAGGCCGGCCCCCAGCGCATGGTGCAAGGCATGGAGCGGCTTTTGCGGCGGATCGATGAGACTGGCGCGCTGCGTATCGCCAACCCGCACAACGCCGCCGAACACTTCTTCTGCCTGATCAAGGGCGCGGGGAATTTCCGGTTGCTGTACGGCTGCGGTGAACCACTGACCGGCGAGGCGGCGGAAAGCCATGTGCAGGAAGTGGTCGAGTTGTTTATGCGCGCCTATCGACCCTGAAAACAAAAATCCCACGCCATGCGTGGGATTTTCTTATGCGACGGCTCAGGCCTTGAGCGCTTTCTTCGGGTAGATGTCGTAGCGACTGGATTTGCCATCCAGCGCATGGCTCGGCTTCGGCCCTTCGATGCACGGCGCCTTGCGCGGGCGCTTGACCACCACCCGGTGCGTGGCCAGCGCCAACGCTGCTTCCAGCAAGGCCGGCGCATCCGGATCATCGCCCACCAGCGGACGGAACAGGCGCATTTCCTTCTTCACCAGTGCGGTTTTCTCACGGTGCGGGAACATCGGGTCGAGGTAGATCACCTGCGGCGGCTCGCCTTCCCAGTTGCGCATCACGTCGATGGAGTTGCCCTTGAGCAGTGTCATCCGCGCCACGATCGGCGCCACGTCGAAATCTTCCGCCGCGCGGGCCAGACCATCCTCCAGCAACGCGCCGATCAGCGGCTGACGCTCGATCAGGCTCATCTCGCAGCCCAGGCTCGCCAGCACGAACGCATCTTTCCCGAGCCCCGCCGTGGCATCCAGCACTCGCGGACGCACGCCTTGGGCGATACCGACCGCCTTGGCGATCATCTGCCCGCTGCCACCGCCGTACAACCGACGATGGGCCGCACCGCCCTCGACGAAGTCGACCCGCACCGGGCCCGGCGCATCCGGCCCCAGCTGTTGCAGCTGCAAGCCCTGCTCGCCGACCTGCAAGGCAAACTCGCCGTCGGCCACCTGCAACGGCAGATTCAGGCGCTGCGCCCACTGCTCGGCCTGCGCTTCGAACGTCGGGCCGAGGGCTTCGACATGGATGCGGCAGGCCGCAGGTTGCTCAATCATGGAAAACACGCTCAAAAAAGTTAAGGATCGGCAAAAACCGCCGATAACCCAATCAACGCGCATTTTGCCAGAGCTGAGCGTCGACCGAAAAAAATGTCAGGCATTCTTCCCACATCGATTGGCTACATTTCGCCTACAGGCGATTTCAGCCGTCATAACACTCAAGCATTGGGCGGCGTCAGCCACCTGTGGCAGGATTTCTTTGCCCAGGCACTGGCCGAACAATCGAGTGATGTGGTGCCGGCCTGTGGCACTTTCCCACCGGTCGATCTGGAAAGTCCTGAAGAACCGACTATCGGCAGCGAGCTGCACGCCCACATCATCGACCAGCGCGAATGCGATGTAGTGGAAACCCAGGTACGCCCGCCTGAGCCGCTGTTCCTGCCGATTGCCGAAATCGATATGAACCTGGCCGAGCCGTACCCTCCGTTCCCGCCGGAAGACATCAAGACTCAGCAAAAGCAGCAGGATTTCGACAGCAGCTGGGTTCGTCCGGTCGTGATCAACAACGGCCAGCCGATTCCGGAACCGGGCCCTGCCCCGCAGAAAAAGCCGCTGTACCTGCCGATTGCCGAGTTCGACCTGGATCTGCTGCAGCCTTACCCGCCGTTCCCGCCGGAAGAGATCGTCGAGCAGCAGAAAGCCCTGGACTTCGATAACGGCTGGGTACGCCCGATCGTTCAGCAGAACCTGCGTATCGCCGCCTGATTGCGCCCTGCTTCAGCCCTTGAAAAACTGATTGGCCTTCGCGTACGGCATTGAACGCGAAGTGAAGCCGAACGTGCCCGATTGCTGAATTTCCTCGGCAGCCCTGAAGAACTCGCCAAACGCCGCCAGCGCCAGCGCAGAACCGGTGCTGATGCGTTTCACACCCATTTCCTCCAGTTGCTGCACGGTCAGTTTCAGGCCACCGGACATCAACACGTTGACCGGTTTCGGCGCCACCGCTCGCACCACCGCCAACACTTCTTCAGCCGTCCTCAGACCAGGAGCATAGAGCACGTCGGCCCCCGCTTCGGCGAACGCCTGCAGGCGGCGAATGGTGTCGTTGATATCCGGATTGCCGTGCAGGTAGTTTTCCGCGCGGGCCGTCAGGGTGAAGGGAAACGGTAAGGTTCGAACAGCGGCAACCGCGGCTTCGATCCGCGCCACGGCGTGTTCGAAACAGTAAATCGGTGTGTCCGGGCGCCCGGTGGCATCTTCGATCGAGCCGCCCACGGCGCCCGCTTCGGCGGCGCGCAGCAGACTTTGCGCCGACTCGGCCGGAGCGTCGGCAAAACCGTTTTCCAGATCCACCGCCACCGGCAAGTCCGTGGCTGCAGCAATTGCCCGAACATTGTTCAGGGTTTCTTCGAGACCAAACGCGCCATCGGGCTTGCCCTGGGAAAACGCATAACCGGCACTGGTGGTCGCCAGCGCCTGATAACCCAGACTGGCAAGCATCTTCGCGGAACCGGCATCCCACGGATTGGGAATCACGAAAATCCCGGGACGTTCATGCAAGGCTTTGAAGGCTTCGGCTTTACGGACTTGTTCTTTGCGGGCTTGGGCGTCCATCGGCAGGCTCCTGGGCAGAAAAAAACGCCTCAGAGCAGGCCAAGTTGCTCGGCGGCGGGTTCTCTGTATAGCTCAGGCAGCGATGGCAGGCCAGGCAAACGTTGCATCAGCTGTGCATGGAATCGCTGCGCGAGTTTGGCCGCCAGGATGTTATCGGCGGTGTGCAGGAAGATGTACGGCGTGCGGCCCTCTTCGATCCACTCGGCAATCTTCGCCACCCACGGCACCAGAAACGGATCGTTGGCCTCAAGCTCGGGATGGCCGATGAAACGCACCTGCGGAAATTGGGTGAACGCTGCCGGCCGGGTTGGCACGCGGGGCTTTTTCGATTGGGCGTGGATCACCGAAGACTCGGTGGACAGGCAACTGAATAACGCTCGCGGATCGAGACAGATGCGCTCCACACCGCGATCCAGCAACAAGCGATTGAGCAGGCGTTCACTCTCGCCCTTGGCGAAGAACTGCTCATGGCGCACTTCCACCGCCAGCGGTCGATCAAACGCGTCGATGAAGGCTGCGAGCTCTGGCAAGCGTTGCGGAGTGAAGCTTTTCGACAGTTGCAGCCACAGTGGCGATACGCGTTCGCCGAGCGGGCTGAGCAACTGGATGAAGGTTTCGGCGGCGGTCAGTTGATCGCGCAGGTCACCGCCGTGGCTGATGTCGCCGGGGAATTTGGCGGTGAATCGAAAGTGCTCGGGCATGACCTCGGCCCAACGCTGCACGGTGGCCGGCGACGGGCTGGCGTAGAAAGTCGTGTTGCCTTCCACGGCGTTGAACACTTGCGAATACAGACCGAGGAAATCGGAGGTCTTGGCGTCTACCGGATACAGATACTCGCGCCAGGCGTTTTCACTCCAGGACGGGCAACCGAGGTAGTAAGGCAGATCCATCAGATGTACAGGTCGAGGCCCAGCACGTCTGCGTCCCAATCGACAAAACCGGCGGTACTCAGGTAGCTGGCCAGGGCCATGGCCACGCTTTTCTTCATCGCACGGTGATAAATCATGTCTTGTTGGCGGGCGGGCAGATTGCTCAGGCGTTGCGCAGAGGCCTTGGCGGCGCGGGCAGCCAGTTGCGCTTCGGTGGGGAATTCCAGCTCGCCTTCAATATCCTCGACGGATTCATCCAGCGCCGGATTGCCTTTGCGAGGCTTGCGCTTGATGGGGTAGGAATGAGTGGAAACGCCGTCTATACGCATAAAGTCATGCTCGGTATCGATGATGGCAATTTAGCGGCACCTGACCGACTTAGCAAATCGCCGAGTGATAACTAGAACACATAAAAGACAAAAGGTTTAAAGCGCGGGGTTGGAAACGGACGATTGGCAGGCTTTGGCATGACCCTGCGGCGATTGCCACAGGGTCGAAGTCCTCAGCGGGCTTTCGGCGTGGCGACTTTATCGCGCAGGTAAACCGGCTGGGCATCGTCGGCCGGAATCGACTCGCCACGTTCCCAGGCGAATCGTGCCAGCGTCAGCAGGTCTTCGGCGTGGGGCAGTATGCCCGCGTCGAAACCGCTCAGGTTGACAGCGATGCGCTCGCCGTACCCCCAACCCGTGCCAGCACCGAACCAGTCGCCCGCCGCATCGTCCGGCAGTGCAGCGACTTCTGGCGGCAGCACCGCTTCGGTGCCGACCAGACGCATCTCCCCGGCCGTCTCGCGGTAGCAGCCCCAATACACTTCATCCATGCGCGCATCGATGGCCGCCGCGACCTGGCTCACGCCTTGTTCGCGATAAGCGCGTTGCGCCAGTACCGCCAGGTTCGACACCGGCAACACCGGACGATCCAGCGCGAACGCCAGACCTTGCACCACACCGATGGCGATCCGCACACCGGTGAACGCGCCCGGGCCGCGACCGAAGGCAATCGCGTCCACCGCTTGCAGCGTGGTGCCGGCGTCGGCCAGCAGTTGCTGGATCATCGGCAGCAGTTTCTGCGCGTGCAGGCGTGGGATCACCTCGTAATGGCTCGTGACCTTGCCGTCATGCAGCAAGGCAACGGAGCAAGCTTCAGTCGCGGTGTCCAGGGCCAGCAAGGTGCTCATCGATGTGTCCGTAAATCAGGTGGGGAAAAGTGCGCCAGTATAAACAACTACGGCCCGCAAGCGGGCCGTGGATGATGCAGCGGATCAGGTTTTTCAGCTCAGTGCTTCAAGAACCTTGGCGGTGATCGCTTCAACCGAACCGACACCCGGGATGTGGCTGTACTTTGGCTTGCCGTTGGCGGCCGACAGCTTCTGGTAGAAATCCACCAGCGGCTTGGTCTGCGAGTGGTAGACCGACAGGCGATGACGCACGGTTTCTTCGGTGTCGTCCTTGCGCTGCACCAGCTCTTCACCGGTGATGTCGTCTTTGCCGGCAATCTTCGGCGGGTTGTAGACGATGTGGTACACGCGGCCGCTGGCCTCGTGAACGCGACGGCCGGCGATACGCTGAACGATTTCTTCGTCTTCAACGGCGATTTCAACCACGGCATCCAGCTCGACACCGGCAGTCACCAGCGCTTCAGCCTGAGGAATGGTGCGCGGGAAACCGTCGAACAGGAAACCGTTGGCGCAGTCAGCCTGAGCGATGCGGTCTTTTACCAGTGCGATGATCAGGTCATCCGACACCAGGCCGCCGGCATCCATGATGCTCTTGGCCTTGATGCCCAGTTCGGTGCCGGCCTTGACCGCAGCACGCAGCATGTCGCCGGTGGAGATTTGCGGAATGCCGAATTTCTCGGTGATGAACTTAGCCTGAGTACCTTTACCGGCCCCGGGAGCTCCCAGCAGAATGACGCGCATTAGATGTGCTCCTCAATTTTTTTATAAAAAGCTTTTGCAAAACAACGGATTCGCCTCATGGGGCGAAATCCTGGAAATAGGGTCGTGACCGCCCAAACGGCCAGAGGCTGACCAAGATACACAGCAGGCTGCGCCCACACAAGACGCCAAAAGTCGGAGAAACCGGCGCCTGCCGCGACCTTGCGACGCGGTTCCCCAAGTCGCAACCCCATCATTAACTGTCGCTTGCCCGCATTTTTCCCACGCTCGATAAACGGCACCCGACGTTTGCCCCGGGTGCCCCGCCCCACGCAGAAAACCTTAGCCGGTATTTCGCAAACCGGCGGCAATCCCCGCCACAGACACCAGCAACGCCTGTTCTACCGGGCTGTCCTGCTCGACGTTCGGCTGTCGCGAACGCGCCAGCAGTTCGGCCTGCAATAGATGCAGCGGGTCGAGATAGGTGTTGCGCAGGCGGATGAATTCCAGAGTGTCCGGGCTATGTGCCAGCAGTTGCGACTGACCGGTCAGGCCGAGCACCACGGAACATGCCTGCGACAATAGGTCGCGTAAGTGCACACCCAAAGGTAACAAGTCCGACTCAACCAGTCGCTCGTCGTAGGACAGCGCAATGTCGGCGTCGGCCTTGGCCAGGACCATTTCCAGCATGTCGATGCGAGTTCGGAAAAACGGCCACTGCTCGCGCATCTGCCCCAGCAGCTCGCCTTCGCCGCGCTCCAGCGCCTTGCTCAGTGCGGTTTCCCAACCGAGCCACGCTGGCAGCATCAAACGCGTCTGGGTCCAGCCGAAGATCCACGGAATCGCCCGCAGGCTCTCGATGCCGCCGGCGCGACGCTTGGCCGGACGGCTACCCAACGGCAGACGTCCCAACTCCTGCTCGGGTGTCGACTGGCGGAAATACTCGACGAATTGCGGATTTTCCCGCACCACGGCGCGGTAAGCAGCCACACCGTCGGCGGCCAATTCGTCCATCAGATGCCGCCACTCCGGCGTCGGTGGCGGCGGTGGCAGCAAGGTCGCTTCGAGCACCGCAGCCAGATAGAGATTGAGATTCTGCTCGGCGATGTCCGGCAGGCCGAATTTGAATCGAATCATTTCCCCCTGCTCGGTGGTGCGGAAGCGTCCGGCCACCGAACCCGGCGGCTGCGACAGAATCGCCGCGTGAGCCGGGCCGCCGCCACGGCCCACGGTGCCACCGCGACCGTGGAACAGCAGCAGTTCGACTTGCTGCTCGCGGCAGATTTCCACCAGCCGCTCCTGAGCCCGGTATTGCGCCCAGGCCGCCGCCGTGGTGCCGGCGTCCTTGGCCGAGTCGGAATAACCGATCATCACTTCCTGCGGGCCTTGCAGACGTGCGCGGTAACCCGGCAACAGCAACAGACGTTCGATCACCGGGCCGGCGTTGTCGAGGTCGGCCAGGGTTTCGAACAGCGGCACTACGCGCATCGGCCGCAGCACACCAGATTCCTTCAACAGCAGTTGCACCGCGAGCACATCCGAGGCGGCACCAGCCATGGAGATCACATAGGAACCCAGCGAAGCCCCCGGTGCGGCGGCGATTTCCTTACAGGTGGCGAGCACTTCGGCGGTGTCCGCCGAAGGTTTGAAATGCGCCGGCAGCAGCGGTCGACGGTTTTGCAGTTCGCGGGTCAGGAAGCTGATGCGCTGTTCTTCATCCCAGTCTTCATAGCGACCGAGGCCAAGGTAATCGGTGATTTCGGTCATGGCGGCGGTGTGCCGCGACGAGTCCTGACGCACATCGAGGCGCACCAGGAACAGGCCGAAGGTCACGGCGCGGCGCAGGCAATCGAGCAACGGCCCGTCGGCGATCACGCCCATGCCGCACTCATGCAGCGAGTGGTAGCACAGCTCCAGCGGATCAAGCAGCTCGCGATTGTTGTGCAGCACATCGGCCGGTGCCGGGGTGGTTGCGGTCAGCGATGCATGGGCCCAGTTGCGCGTGGCGCGCAGGCGCTCGCGCAATTGCTTGAGCACCGCGCGATAGGGTTCGGCGCTGTCGCCGGCCTTGGCCTTGAGCGCCTCGCTGGCTTGCTGCATCGACAGTTCGGCGGCCAAGTGATCGACATCCCGCAGGTAAAGATCCGCCGCCATCCAGCGCGCCAGCAACAGCACTTCGCGGGTCACTGCGGCGGTCACGTTCGGGTTGCCATCGCGGTCGCCGCCCATCCACGAAGCGAAGCGGATCGGCGCGGCTTCCAGCGGCAATCGCAGGCCTGTGGCCGCAAACAGCGCCTGATCGGCCTTGCGCATATGGTTGGGAATCGCCTGCCACAGCGAATGCTCGATCACCGCAAAACCCCACTTGGCTTCGTCCACCGGGGTCGGTCGGGTGCGGCGGATTTCTTCAGTGTGCCAGGCTTCGGCGATCAAGCGTTGCAGAGTGTTGTGGATCTGCTCGCGCTCGGCGCTGGTCAGGTCGCGATGATCCTGGGCCGCCAGTTGTGCGGCAATCGCGTCGTACTTCTGGATCAGCGTGCGCCGGGCCACTTCGGTCGGGTGTGCGGTCAGCACCAGTTCGATTTCCAGTCGCGATAACTGCCGGGCAAGGGAGTCGGCGCGGTGCCCTTCCTCGCGCAGACGGGCGAGCAATTCCGGCAGCACCCGGGACTCAAACGGTGCGGCTTGCGACTCTTCGCGGCGATGGATGAGCTGGTACTGTTCGGCGATGTTCGCCAGGTTGAGAAACTGGTTGAACGCCCGTGCCACCGGCAGCAGTTCGTCTTCGCTCAACTGATTGAGGCTGGCGCTGAGTTCGGCGTCCATCGAGCCGCGCCGGTCAGCCTTGGCGCCCTTGCGAATCTGCTCGATCTTGTCGAGAAACGCCTCGCCGTACTGGTCACGGATGGTGTTGCCCAACAGCTCGCCGAGCAGGTGAACGTCTTCGCGCAAGCGTGCATCAATATCGGTCATCAGCATCTCTCCAGCAGTAATCGGTGACGGATCGCAAGTGAGTGGATGAACAGAGAGTGCCGCTCTGCAACGCTTCTTACAAGCAGACGACGAAGGGACTTTAAACCTTGCGCCCTGAAGCTAGTCTCAACAGTAAGCCCCACAAAGGCTGCCGCCGCCTGACGGCGGACACTCACCCAGACCTGCCACGAGCAGGTACGACATGAGGTCATCATGAAAATCCGTGAACTCGCCCAGCATTGGGAAGAAACCGCCAAGGGTCGCCTGACCGATACCGGCTACACGATTCATCTGGATGTGGAGGCCGCCGCACGGCTGGCGGCGATTGCCGAGATGTACCCCAAACGCCATGCCGAAGAACTGCTCGGCGAACTGATCGGTGCGGCGCTTGAAGAGTTTGAGGCGAGCCTGCCGTATGTGAAAGGCTCGACCGTGGTTGCCACCGATGAAGAAGGCGATCCGCTGTATGAAGACGTTGGTCCTACGCCGCGTTTTCTCGCGTTGTCGCGGCGTCATCTACACGATTTGTCGACCGCAGCCGGCAAGCAAAAACACTGACACAACATAAATCGAAACGTGGGAGCGAGCTTGCTCGCGAAAGCAGTTTGTCAGGCACTGTAGTGGTGACTGATCCGACGCTATCGCGAGCAAGCTCGCTCCCACGTTGAATGTATTCAAATTCAAAAATCACACGCCTTTTTTCGCCCGCGCGTACCACTCTCCCCCGCCAAAGTTCCCGGTTTAGAGCCCTGTCCATTCGGTCAGAATATTTTTTGGCGATGAGCCATCTTTTCTGAACTTTTAAAAAAAGCCTTCGGTCGGAACAGGTAACCACGCCTGGAACGAGCGTTTCAAAACGCACTTGCACATGACGGTTGCGGCTCCGCTACCAGGATGGATTTCGAAGCTTCCAAGGAGTTAACCAATGGAGTTGAAGACCATGAAGACCCAAACCTCGTTCTCCCACCTGCGCGGTCTGAAACTGGCCGCCCTGGCCATCGGCACCAGCTTCGTGCTGGCCGGTTGTGCCGGCAATCCACCGACCGAGCAATACGCGGTGACTCAATCGGCCGTCAACAGCGCGGTCAGCGCCGGCGGTACCGAGTTCGCCGCCGTGGAAATGAAGCAGGCGCAGGACAAGCTCAAACAAGCCGAAATCGCCATGCACGACAAGAAGTATGACGAGGCTCGCACGCTCGCCGAGCAAGCCGAGTGGGACGCCCGCGTTGCCGAACGCAAGGCTCAGGCGATGAAAGCCGAACAGGCTGTGAAGGATTCCCAGAAAGGTGTTCAGGAACTGCGTCAGGAAAGTCAGCGCACCGTGCAGTAAGCGCGCATCCCGACTGCAAGGCTGAATCTCTTATCGATAGAAAGGACGAACGATTATGCGTAAACAACTGATGATCCCCGCTCTCCTGGCCGCAAGCGTTGCCCTGGCTGCCTGCTCGACGCCGCCGAACCCGAACCTGGAACAGGCGCGCACCAACTACGCCGGCCTGCAGGCCAACCCGCAGGCGAGCAAAGTGGCGGCACTGGAAACCAAGGACGCCAGCGATTACCTGGACAAGGCTGACAAGGCCTATCTGGACAAGGAAAACGCGGCGAAGGTCGACCAACTGGCCTACCTGACCAACCAGCGCGTGGAAGTGGCCAAGCAGACCATCGCCCTGCGCACCGCTGAAAACAACCTGAAGAACGCTGCTGCCCAACGTGCCCAGGCCCGTCTGGATGCCCGCGATCAGCAGATCAAACAGCTGCAGGACAGCCTCAACGCCAAGCAGACCGATCGCGGTACGCTGGTGACCTTCGGTGACGTGCTGTTCGCCACCAACAAGGCCGACCTGAAATCCAGCGGTCTGGTGAACATCAACAAACTGGCGCAATTCCTCCAGGAAAACCCGGATCGCAAGGTGATCGTCGAGGGCTACACCGACAGCACAGGCGCCGCTTCGTACAACCAGTCGCTGTCCGAGCGTCGTGCGACTTCGGTGCAGGTTGCGCTGATCAAGATGGGCGTCGATCCTTCGCGCATCGTGGTGCAGGGCTACGGCAAGGAATACCCGGTCGCGGATAACGGCAGCGTCTCGGGCCGTGCGATGAACCGTCGGGTGGAAGTGACTATTTCCAACGACAACCAGCCGGTGATGCCACGTTCGGCTGTCAGCTCGAACTAAGCGTCGCGCCGCAACGAAAAAGCCCCGCCTGAGTTGATCAGGCGGGGCTTTTCATTTACCGGAACTCTGTGGGAGCGAGCTTGCTCGCGATAGCGTCCTTTCAGTCAGCAATTGTTTGACTGACCCACCGCCATCGCGAGCAAGCTCGCTCCCACATGAAAACTGAGTTACTGCTGGAGTTGCTGCGGTGTCTCCTGCCCCATGCAGCGCACAGCCTTTTTCTGTGCGTTGATCAGCACCCCGGTCAGGCCTTTCTGTTCGGTGTCGAACAGCACCAGCACGCCATCGATGCACTGCGCCACCTGCGGCGCCGGGTCCAGGGAGACCTTGTAGTCTTCGCCGGGAATGGTCTTGAGCATGGTGAATTCGTTGAGCAGCAACGCATCCTCGGGTTTGGCGAAGTGCAGGTAGCCGTAGTACCACAGGGCACCGACGGTGCCGAGGATGCTGCAGATACCGGTGATGATCAGCGGGATGGCGTTGCGTTCTTCACTCATTGCGGACTCTCGTTTTCGGAATTCGGAGGTTGCGGGTAATTCGGGACTTCGCCGAGGCGGCGCAGACCATTGAAATGCTCGGGATCGTCGAGGTAACGCAGCATGACCTGACGCCACACCGGATCACCGAAGGTCTGCACATGGCCGCCACGGGTCAGTTGCAGTACGCGCGGTGGCGGCGCAGCTTGATACAGACGGATACCATTGGAAAGTGGCACCAGCGGATCGTCGATGCTGTGAAAGATCAGTTTCGGCACGCCTTTGAGTTGCGGCATCGAATTGATCGCACTGTCGCTATCCGGCACCAGCCACGACAGCGGCACCTGGAACGGCCAGGTCATCCACGATGTGCTGAGGGCATATTGGCCGACGCTGCGGTAACTGGCGGGAACCCCGTCGAGCACAAAAGCCTTGAGCTGTTTTTGTCGTTCCGGATGCTGCACCAGCCAATGCACTGCCATCGAGCCGCCGAGACTCTGACCGAGCAGGATCAACGGCTTGCCTTTGACTTCCGGCGCGTTGTCCAGCCAGGCAAATGCGGCGTCGATGTCCTGATAGATCGCCGGCAGGCTCGGCTTGCCTTCGGACAGTCCGTAACCGCGATAGTCCACCAACAGCACCTGATAGCCGTTTTTCGGCAACCACCAGCTCCCGCCCAGGTGCATCGGCAGATTGCCGCCGTTGCCGTGCAGGTGCAGCACCGTGCCCTTGACCTCGACGCCGGGTTTCGCCGGCAGCCACCAGGCGTTCAGCTTGAGGCCGTCGGCGGTGGTCAGGGTGACGGTGCGGTATTCAAGTTTGGCCTTTTCCGGGGTGAAGATCTGACCCGGCTCGGGGTAGAACAGCAAAGAGCTGCAGCCACCGAGGGTCAGGAGCAGGCAGAGGATGCCGAGGATTCTCATCCGGTGAAACCTCGCAAGGTTCGGATTCCCGCGCTCAGCGCGGGAATGATCAATGGGCCTACAGGATGTTGGAGTAATCGGCCTCGATCCGGTCCAGGCTCAAGTGGTTGAGGAAGTTGGAGAAGCACATCCACGCCGACAACGCATTCATGTCACGGAACTGATCCGGCAGATACTTGGGCGGCACCACCAGGCCTTCATCCACCAGTTGCCGCAGGGTTCGCATGTCCTCCAGCGTGGTCTTGCCGCAGAACAGCAGCGGAACCTGCTCGAGCTTGCCCTTGCGCACGGCCAACTGAATGTAGTTGTAAACCATGATGAAGCCCTTGAGGTAGGACAAGTCTTTGGTGAATGGCAGACCGGTCGGCGTCGATCCACGGAAAACCCGACTGGCGTTGCCGTAGCTTTCCGCCATTTCGAAGCCCTGCTCGCGGAAGAACTCGAAAATCTGCAGGAAGTCCGCGCCCTCCTCCACCATATGAATGGCGCGGGTGCGGTTGGTCAGTTTGCGCAGGCGGCTCGGGTAGGAGGCGAAGGTGATGATTTCCATCAGGATCGCCAGACCTTCCTGAGTCACCGTCGACGAGGGCGGGCCCTTGGACAGGAAGGTGCAGATTGGCTGGTTCAAGCCGTTGAGCGTGGTGCCGACGTGCACCAGGCCTTCGTGGACTTCCAGCGCGCGCACGTCGCGGTCGTTGAACATCGCGTCGGTGCGGATCTTGATGTAGTCGGCGCCTGCCGCCGCGTCGGCGACGATGCCGTCGGACTCGAACACGCGGATGGTTTCCTCGGCCTCGCCGAACACCTTGTTCAGGCGGGTTTGCAGCAAGTGCACGGCGTCCTTCGCGGTGAGGATCTTCGGTTCGTCCTTCAGGTCGCCACGGCCGTCGATATTGTTCAGGTAGTCCGACATCATCAGGCCGAGGTCGGCCAGGGTCGGGTCACCGGCGTGGAACGCATCGGACGCAGCGCCATACAGTTCCTGGGAAATCAGGCCGAAATCTTCGGTGCCGCGCGCTTCGAGCATGCGCACCACCATCCGGTATTCCTTGCACATGCGCCGCATGATCTGGCCGACCGGGTTGAACTGGCCGAGCTGGCGGGTGATGTCCCGTTCGATGTTCTGGAATTCCAGCTTGACCTTGCTTGAGTCAAAAGACAGTGGCCGGTTGAGGTAGTAATCGCGATCCACCGCCGGCAATTCCTTGCCCTTGGCCTTGAGAAACCCCTTGCGGATGTTCTCGTCCCACTTGACTGCGTCAAGGACGCGAATCGGCGTCTGCGCCAGCACAATGCGAT
This sequence comes from Pseudomonas sp. R43(2017), assembly GCF_002112345.1. NCBI lineage: Bacteria > Pseudomonadati > Pseudomonadota > Gammaproteobacteria > Pseudomonadales > Pseudomonadaceae > Pseudomonas > Pseudomonas sp. R43(2017). The sequence continues at coordinate 13,547 of NZ_NEHJ01000003.1, read as the reverse complement.
CGGACAGCGTGCGTATCGTCTGCTGGTAATCGTCCACCCGAAACTCCTGTAGAAAACGTGACGAACTGAATTATTTGGCCTTGGCCTGATGCTGGTAGCGCGCCGCTTCGACGAAAACGTCCGAGTTGGCCGGGTCGTCGAGGTAAGCAAAGACCTTTTCCAGCGGACTGTCGACCTGCACGCCCTGACCGTCATCGGTCTGGAAGCCCTGGCCGTCGAGGCTTTTCTGGGCGATGGCCTGGTTGATCTGTTCGAGATCGAGGTTGTAGATCACCAGTTCATGCTTGTCGGTGATCTCGAAACCGGCGATGGTGAAGTACCCGCCATATTGCGCCGGCACCTTCGCCGACAGATACCAGCGGTTGCCATGACGCGACACAGTGAACGGATAAGCTTCCCGCTCATGGGGACGGGCCTTGAACCAGGTGACCGCCTGATAGCGGTCATTGCCCAGGCGCGTGAGTTCCAGGTTCATCGGCTCGCCCCAGGCATTGGTGCTCGCCCATTCGCCGAGCAGGCCTCTGGGCGCCGGCTCACGGGCGGGCAGCGGATCCTTGAAGGTCACCAGACAACCGCTGAGCAGCAGGAACGACAGCGCGATCAACGCGCCACGCCAGGCTTTCATTCAACACTCCCTAGAACCTGAAACACCTTCCCCTGTGGGAGCGGGCTTGCTCCGGGCGGCGATCCGACGAAAGCGGTTTCACATTCAACACTTCAGTTGACTGACCCACCGTATTCGTCGGATCGCCGCCCGGAGCAAGCCCGCTCCCACAAGGGACCTCCATCGGCTATCAGACCGACGCAAGCACCAGATGCATATAGCGCGTCAGAATGCCGAGCATGTCCTCTTCGGCCAAAGGCTCGGCGTCGTTGAGCAGGCCCTGATATTCCATCCGTCCGATAATCGCCGTCAACACCTTGGCATCCTGCTGCGGCTCGCGCGAGCCCAGCACCTGGAACAACTGGCAGGTGCCCTGCAACAGAATCTGCTGATGGGAACGTACCAGTTCCGCCAGACGCGGGTTGAGCAGCGCTTCCTGACGGAACGCCTGTTCGGCCATCAAATGCTCGCGGCGGTTGACCAGTTGCCGGTGCACGTAGTCGGCCATCAACCGGGCGATGTCGTCAGCCAGTTGCGAGCGCGACTCCGGGCTGCCGTCGCCGCTGACCACCATTTCGCGCAGCAGGCCTTCGTTGTTGATCCACAGCTTGGCCATGTAGGCCGCGCTGCGTTCGACGTATTGGGCGAAGGTATCGGTGAGCAGGTCATCGATGTCCTTGAAGTAATAGGTGGTGGCCGACAGCGGCACACCGGCCTCGGCCGCCACCGCACGGTGGCGCACGGCGCGCACGCCGTCGCGCACGACAATGCGCATCGCCGCATCGAGAATGTCCTGCCGACGCTGCTCGCTGCCCTGTCGGCTGGCCTTGCGGCCCTGGTACTGAACACTTTCAGCGACCGCAGTGGCGATACCCGCTGCACCCTCTTGAGCCATTGCACCGATCACGACAGGACTTCCTCTATTGTTTTTTTCAAAAGTAACCATTTGATACGTTTGTACCAGACAGGCAATAAAAAGCCGCCCATTTCAGGCGGCTTTTTTATTGAAACACTTACGCTTGCGGCCGCATGTGCGGGAACAGGATCACGTCGCGGATCGACGGCGAGTTGGTCAGCAACATCACCAGACGGTCGATACCGATACCTTCACCGGCCGTTGGCGGCATGCCGTACTCCAGCGCGCGAACGAAGTCGGCGTCGTAGTGCATGGCTTCGTCATCGCCGGCGTCCTTGTCGGCCACCTGCGCCATGAAGCGCTCGGCCTGGTCTTCCGCGTCGTTCAGCTCGGAGTAGGCGTTGGCGATTTCACGGCCGCCGATGAACAGCTCGAAGCGATCGGTGACGTTCGGGTTGTCGTCGTTGCGCCGGGCCAGCGGCGACACTTCGAACGGGTACTGGGTAATGAAGTGCGGCTGTTCCAGCTTGTGCTCGACCAGCTCTTCGAAAATCATCACCTGCAGCTTGCCCAGACCTTCGAAGCCCAGCACCTTGGCGCCGGCCTTCTTGGCGATGTCGCGCGCCTTGTCGATGTCGTTCAGGTCATCGGCGGTCAGCTCAGGGTTGTACTTGAGGATCGAGTCGAACACCGACAGGCGCACGAACGGCTCGCCGAAGTGGAACACCTTATCGCCGTACGGCACGTCGGTGCTGCCCAGAACCAGCTGCGCCAGTTCACGGAACAGCTCTTCGGTCAGGTCCATGTTGTCTTCGTAGTCGGCGTAAGCCTGGTAGAACTCCAACATGGTGAATTCAGGGTTGTGACGAGTCGAAACGCCTTCGTTACGGAAGTTGCGGTTGATCTCGAACACTTTCTCGAAACCGCCAACCACCAGACGCTTCAGGTACAGCTCTGGCGCGATACGCAGGAACATTTCCATGTCCAGCGCGTTGTGGTGGGTTTCGAACGGCTTGGCCGCGGCGCCGCCAGGAATGGTCTGCAGCATCGGCGTTTCGACTTCGAGGAAGTCGCGCTTCATCAGGAAGCTGCGGATGTGCGCGATCACTTGCGAACGCACGCGGAAGGTCTGGCGCACGTCTTCGTTGACGATCAGGTCAACGTAACGCTGACGGTAGCGCTGTTCGGTGTCGGTCAGGCCGTGGTGCTTGTCCGGCAGCGGGCGCAGGGATTTGGTCAGCAGACGCACGCTGGTCATCTCGACGTACAGGTCGCCCTTGCCGGAACGGGCCAGGGTGCCTTCGGCGGCGATGATGTCGCCCATGTCCCAGGTTTTCACCGCGGCCAGGGTTTCTTCGGACAGGGTCTTGCGGTTGACGTAGACCTGGATGCGACCGGTCATGTCCTGGATCACCATGAACGAGCCACGGTTGAGCATGATGCGACCTGCAACCTTGACCGGGATCGCAGCCTCTGCCAGCTCTTCCTTGGTCTTGTCCGCGTACTGTTTCTGCAGTGCTTCGCAGTAGTTGTCGCGGCGGAAGTCGTTCGGGAAGGCATTGCCCTTGGCGCGCTCGGCAGCAAGCTTTTCCTTGCGCAGGGCGATCAGGGAGTTTTCTTCCTGTTGCAGGGCTTGCGGGTCGAGTTGTTGGTCGCTCATGTCTTTAAATATTCCATCACAGGTTCGTTGCCCCCGCCGATGGCGGGGGACTTGAGGTCGGGTGAAAGCTTACAGCCCCGATTTCAGGCTGGCTTCCAGGTATTCGTCGATGTCGCCGTCGAGCACCTTGTCGCAGTCGCTGCGTTCGATGTTGGTACGCAGATCCTTGATCCGCGAGGCATCGAGCACGTACGAACGGATCTGGTGACCCCAGCCGATGTCCGACTTGGTGTCTTCCAGCGCCTGGGACGCCGCGTTGCGCTTCTGCATTTCCTGCTCGTACAACTTGGCCCGCAGCATTTTCATGGCGGTGTCCTTGTTGGCGTGCTGGGAACGTTCGTTCTGGCAGCTGACCACGGTGTTGGTCGGTACGTGGGTGATACGTACGGCCGAGTCGGTGGTGTTTACGTGCTGACCACCGGCACCGGAGGAACGATAGGTGTCGATCCGCAGGTCTGCCGGGTTGATTTCGATTTCCACCTTGTCGTCGATCTCTGGCGAGACGAAAACAGCGGAGAACGAGGTGTGGCGACGGTTGCCGGAGTCGAACGGGCTCTTGCGCACCAGACGGTGCACGCCGATCTCGGTGCGCAGCCAGCCGAAGGCGTATTCGCCCTTGATGTGCACGGTGGCACCCTTGATCCCGGCGACTTCACCGGCCGACAGCTCCATGATGGTCGCGTCGAAACCGCGTTTGTCGGCCCAGCGCAGGTACATGCGCAGCAGGATGTTGGCCCAGTCCTGGGCTTCGGTGCCGCCGGAACCGGCCTGGATGTCCAGGTAGGCGTTGTTCGGGTCCATCTCGCCGCTGAACATGCGACGGAATTCCAGCTTGGCCAGGGACTCTTCGAGACCTTGAAGGACTTCGACGACGTCGTTCACGGCGCCTTCATCGTTCTCTTCGACGGCCATGTCGAGCAGCTCGCGGGAATCGGCCAGGCCGGTGGCCAGCTCGTCCAGGGTGTCGACGATCTGCGCCAGCGCCGAGCGCTCGCGGCCCAGTTCCTGGGCGTATTCAGGTTTGTTCCAGACTGCAGGATCTTCAAGCTCGCGATTGACTTCGATCAGACGCTCATGCTTTTGATCGTAGTCAAAGATACCCCCGAATAGATTCGGAGCGCTCGGACAGGTCCTTGATGGTGTTCAGGATCGGGTTGATTTCCATGACGGGCAGCACTCGTTGGCGAACTTTTGAAAGCCGGCGAGTATAACGTAATCAAGCTGTCACGGCAGCCCGTCTGGCGGCTTCGGAGACGAATCACTTGACATTGGCTCGACGCATTTCAAATGTGGGAGCGAGCTTGCTCGCGAAGTCGGCGTGTCAGGCAACATCAATGTCGACTGGACGGCCGCTTTCGCGAGCAAGCTCGCTCCCACAGGGAACTTGCCTGGCCAGGGAATCTACTCGATGCCGACCTGGTTGCGCCCGTTATTCTTGGCCAGGTAGAGGCCACGGTCCGCCGCCGAGATCAGCAACCGGCAGTCGCTGCCCGCCTCCGGCACCATGGTTGCCAGGCCGATGCTGATGGTCAGGCTCGCCCCTTCGGCCGGAGCATTGTGCGGAATCTTCAGCGCCGCCACGGTCTGGCGCAGCTTCTCCGCCACCAGCCGCGCCCCGCCCGGCGAGGTGTTGGGCAGCACCAGCGCAAATTCTTCGCCGCCATAACGCGCCGGCAGGTCGGACGGTCGGGCGCTGGCCTCGCGGATCGCCGTGGCGACCTTGCGCAAGGCTTCATCGCCCTCGACGTGGCCAAAGGTGTCGTTGTAGGACTTGAAGTAATCGACATCGATCATCAGCAACGACAACTGACTCTGGTCACGCAGCGAGCGGCGCCATTCCAGCTCCAGGTACTCGTCGAAATGCCGGCGGTTGGACAGCCCGGTCAGGCCGTCGGAGTTCATCAGCCGCTGTAAGACGAGGTTGGTGTCGAGCAATTGCTGCTGGCTGACCCGCAACGCGCGGTAGGCCGCGTCCCGTTGCAGCAGGGTCATGTAGGAGCGCGAGTGATAACGGATGCGCGCCACCAGTTCGATGTTGTCCGGCAGTTTCACCAGGTAATCGTTGGCCCCGGCGGAGAACGCCGCGCTCTTGATCAGCGGGTCTTCCTTGGTCGACAGGACGATGATCGGAATGTCCTTGGTCGCGGGGTGATTGCGGTATTCGCGCACCAGGCTCAGGCCGTCGAGGCCGGGCATCACCAGATCCTGCAGGATCACGGTCGGCTTGATCCGCACGGCGTGGGCCACGGCCTGATGCGGGTCGGAGCAGAAGTGAAAGTCGATGTTCTCTTCATTCGACAGCCCGCGGCGCACGGCTTCGCCGATCATCGCCTGATCGTCCACCAACAACACCATGGCGGCGTTCTCGTCGGTTTTGATGTCATCGATCTGTAAGTCATTCATGGGCGGTCACCTGAGTGCTGCGGGGGCCTGGATTGCGGAGTAATGCGTTCATTTGGGGAAAATCTCCAGCAATCGTGGCGCTATCTTTTCCAGTGGACGGATTTCTACGGCTGCATCGATGGCCGCGGCGGCCTTGGGCATGCCGTACACCGCACTGCTTTGCTGATCCTGCGCGATGGTCAGGTAACCCTGTTGGCGCATGAGCTTAAGCCCTTGAGCCCCGTCGCGTCCCATCCCGGTCAATAAAACCCCTACTGCATCACCGTTCCAGTAATTGGCGACGCTTTCAAAAAACACGTCGATCGAGGGGCGGTAGATCTCGTTGACCGGCTCGGCGGTGTAGGCCAGCGTGCCGTTCTTGAGCAATCGAATGTGATGATTGGTGCCGGCCAGCAACACCGCGCCGGCCTGCGGCGGTTCGCCTTCCCGGGCCAGCCGCACATCGAGGCCGCTGGCGCTGGCCAGCCATTCGGCCATGCCGGCGGCGAACACCTGATCGACATGCTGCACCAGCACGATGGCCGCAGAAAAGTTGCGCGGCAGACCTTTGAGCAAAACCTCCAGCGCCGCTGGCCCGCCCGCTGACGAGCCGATCGCCACCAGCCGCTGGCACGACCCGGAACTGCGCGGCGTTGTCTGTGCCGGGCGGGCGCGAGCAGTTTTCTCGCCGATCAGCCAGCCGATATTCAGAATCTTGCGCAACAGTGGCGCGGCCGCCTGCTGGGCATTGCCGGCGCCAAGGGCCGGGGTGTCGACAACGTCCAGCGCGCCGTGACCCATGGCTTCGAACACCCGGTGCACGTTCTGCTGGCGGTCGACCGTGACGATGACGATGGCGCAGGGGCTCTCGGCCATGATTCGGCGGGTGGCCTCGACGCCATCCATCACCGGCATGATCAGGTCCATCAGGATCAGGTCCGGGGTGTTCTCCGCGCACAGGCGCACCGCTTCGGCGCCGTTGTTGGCGACCCACACCACCTGATGCGCCGGCTCGAAGGCCAGCGCCCGGCGCAGGGCCTCCACCGCCAGGGGCATGTCGTTGACGATTGCGATCTTCATGCCCGCGCTCCTCCGATGAGCTCAACCACTGCGTCGAGCAGGGCATCGTCATGAAAACTGGCCTTGGCCAGATAATAGTCCGCCCCGGCGTCCAGTCCACGGCGGCGGTCTTCTTCGCGATCCTTGTAGGACACCACCATCACCGGCAGCGATTGCAGGCGATTGTCGCGACGCAGCAGCGTCACCAGTTCGATACCGTCCATGCGCGGCATGTCGATGTCGGTGATCAACAGATCGAAATCCTCGGAGCGCAGGGCGTTCCAGCCGTCCATGCCGTCCACCGCGACGGCCACGTCGTAGCCGCGATTGAGCAGCAGCTTGCGTTGCAACTCGCGCACGGTGAGCGAGTCGTCGACCACCAAAATCCGTTTGCGCGCGGCTTCTGCGGCCTGATTGCCATGGCGGGCGATGCGTTCCAGACGCCCGGTGTTCAGCAACTTGTCCACCGAGCGCAGCATGTCTTCGACGTCGACGATCAACACCACCGAACCGTCGTCGAGCAAGGCCCCGGCAGAAATGTCCTGCACCTTGCCCAGCCGCTCGTCCAGCGGCAGCACCACCAGCGTGCGCTCGCCGATGAAGCGTTCGACCGCCACGCCGTAGATCGCATCGCGTTCGCGGATCACCACGACCTTCAGCGTGTCGCCGCTGTTCTGGCTCGCCGGACGCTGCAGCAGCTGGCTGGCCGCAACCAGACCGACATGCCGGCCCTCGTGCCAGAAATGCTGGCGGCCTTCGACCTGCACGATGTCGTCCGGCGCCAGATCACACATGCGCTCGATATGCGCCAGCGGGAAGGCGTAGGCCTCGTCGCCGACTTCCACCACCAGACTGCGCACCACCGACAAGGTCAGCGGCACTTCGAGATGGAAGCGGCTGCCCTCGCCCGCCGTCTGCTCCAGCACCACCGCGCCGCGCAACTGGCGGACCATGTGCTGAACGGCATCGAGGCCGACGCCCCGACCGGACACCTCGGTAACCTTGTCCCGCAGACTGAATCCCGGCAGGAACAGGAACGTCAGCAGCTCTTCTTCACTCAGCTGAGCGGCAGTTTCCGCCGGCGACAGCTGGCGCTCGACGATGCTGCGACGGACCTTTTCCAGATCCACGCCATTGCCGTCATCGCTCAACTCCAGCACCAGCAGGCCGGCCTGGTGCGAGGCACGCAGTCGGATCAGCCCTTCCTCGGGCTTGCCTTTGAGCAGGCGTTCTTCCGGTGTTTCGATGCCGTGATCGACCGCGTTGCGCAGCAGGTGTGTCAGCGGCGCTTCGAGTTTTTCCAGCACATCGCGATCGACCTGGGTTTTCTCGCCCTCGACCTCCAGCCGTACCTGCTTGCCGAGGCTGCGACCCAGATCGCGCACCATCCGCACCTGGCCCGACAGCACGTCGGCGAACGGCCGCATGCGGCAGGCCAGCGCGGTGTCGTAGAGCACTTGCGCGCGCTGACTCGCTTGCCAGGCAAACTCGTCAAGCTCGGCGTTTTTCTCCGCCAGCAATTGCTGGGACTCAGCGAGCAGGCGCCGCGCATCTTCCAGTGCCTCTTGAGCTTCAAGACTCAGGGCATGCTCCTTGAGATGCACGTTGAGACTTTCCAGCGCCCGCAGGCCGTTGTTCTGCATGCGTTTGAGGCGCTGCATGGTGGCCAGGTGCGGTTTGAGGCGCTGGGTTTCCACCAGGGATTTGCTCGACAGATCGAGCAGGCTGTTCAGCCGTTCGGCAGTGACCCGCAGCACCCGTTCGCCACCTTCGGTGGTGCGTTTGCTCTTGCGCGGCGCAGGCTCTGGCTCGGCCACCTCGACGGGGATTTCAACGGGTGCCGGTTCAACCACTGGCGGTGGCTGAAGCTGCAACTCGGCCATCGGTGGTGCGCTCGGAGCGGCGGCCACCACGGCCGGCGCCGCCGGATCGAGCAAACCACCCATCAACGCCACGTAAGCCTCGATGTCCGCCGGTTGCGGGCCATTGGCCGGGGTGGCGATGCGCATCAGCAAATCGGTGCCCTGCAACAGCGCATCGATATGCTCCGGGCGCAGGAACAGCCGCCCTTCCTGCGCACTGACCAGACAATCTTCCATCACGTGGGCAACGCTGACGCCGCTGTCGATGCCGACGATCCGCGCCGCGCCTTTCAGCGAGTGTGCCGCCCGCATGCACGACTCAAGCTGATCGGCCTGGGTCGGATTGCGTTCCAGCGCCAGCAGCCCGGCACTCAGGACCTGGGTCTGGGCTTCGGCTTCAAGGCTGAACAGCTCCAGCAGGGAGGCGTCGCGCATTTGCTCGGGGGTCATGTGAGGCTCCGGGAGACGGCGGACAACAGCTGTTCTTCATCCAGCCAACGCAGGCTGCGACCTTTGAAAGGCAACACGCCTCGGGTGTATTTGGCACTGGCCTGCGCCCCGGAACGCGACGCGGCATCGAGAATTCGTTCGTCGATGGCGTGAATCCCGTCGACTTCGTCCACCGGCACCACCACCGGCCCACCCTGGGCGGCGATGATCAGCATGCGCGGCATGATCCGCGCGCCGGTCGCCGGGGCGGCGCTACCGTCGAGATCGAGCAGTTCGACCAGCGACAGGCACGCCACCAGCGCTCCGCGCACGTTCGCTACACCGAGCAAGGCCCGGGAACGCTGGTGCGGCAAGGAGTGAATCGCCTGCAACGGTGCGACCTCCACCAGGCTGCGGGTGGCCAGGCCGAGCCATTCTTCGCCAAGACGGAACATCAGCAGCGAACGGGTTTTCAGCTCGGTTTCAACCTGGCTCGCCACCGGGTCGCGTTCGTCCTGCTGCAACGCATAACGGTCGAGCAGGCGCGTGGCTGCGGCGGAATACACCGAACAGTTGCGGCAATGGATGTGTTCTTCCAGCAGAGGGCAAGACTTGTCGCCGTGGATGCCGATGCGGTTCCAGCAATCGTCGATGGCCCGGGCGTCTTCGTGGGTGACGTTCAAGGTGTCGGACGGGATCATCGTTTACGCTCACTGTCGGCGGTGCGGCCGCTGCGGGCGGCGCGCTCCTGCAATCGTCTGGCACCGGCCGTGTCACCCTGGGCCTGCAGCAGCGCGGCCAGGTGCATCAAGGCTTCGGGGTGTTGCGGTTCGAGGTACAAGGCTTTGCGATAGTAGCTCTGGGCTTCGAGGGCGCTGCCAGCGACGTCGCTGAGCAGCCCGAGCCAGTAGAACACCTGAGCCACCGGTTCATGACTGCGCAAATACTGTTCGCACGCGGCACGGGCCTCGGCGCTTTTGCCTTCGTTGGCCAGAGCGGCAATGTTGGCCAGCAGAGTCGCCGCGTCGGGATTCGGGCTTTTGGCGGTGGCGGGCAACGGCGTCACAGCGGCAAACGGGCGATTGCGCACCGGCGGCGGTGGCGTGCCGCGTACCGGTTGGCGCACGGGCAACGGGGTCGGGAGAGCGACCGGCATCGGCAGCGGTTCGGGCTGCGGCTCGCTGTGGCGACTGAACGCGAAAGACTGCGGAATCCCGATCGAACGCATGCCCAGCCTTCCGAGCAGACTGCCCTCGGCCGGGCCGATGAACAGCACACCATCGACATGGGTCAGGCGCTTGAGCACGGCAAATACCTGCTGCTGGGTCGGCTGATCGAAATAGATCAACAGGTTGCGGCAGAACACGAAATCGAACGGCGGTTCGCTGACCAGCAATGAGGGTTCGAGCACGTTGCCCACTTGCAGACGCACCTGCTCGCGGACGATTTCATTCACCCGATAGCCCTCGTTCTCGGCGAAAAAATGCCGCTCGCGAAAGTCCAGTTCCTGACCGCGAAACGAGTTCTTGCCGTACAACGCCCGCCGCGCCTTGTCCACCGAGAGCGGGCTGACGTCCATGCCGTCGACCTTGAACTGATGGGGCTTGAGGCCCGCATCGAGCAACGCCATGGCAATCGAATAGGGTTCTTCACCGGTGGAACACGGCAGGCTGAGAATGCGCAGCGCCCGCATGTTGTTCAGCTCGGCCAGGCGTTTGCGCGCCAGTTTGCCCAGGGTGGCGAAGGATTCCGGGTAACGGAAAAACCAGGTTTCGGGGACGATCACCGCCTCGATCAGCGCCTGCTGTTCGTCCCGCGAGCCTTGCAGCGTCTGCCAATACTCATCGGCCGTGACCATCTGCGCCAGGATGATCCGCTGGCGCACCGCCCGCTCGATGATTGCCGGTCCTACCGAAGCGACGTCGAGACCGATGCGTTCCTTGAGGAAATCGAAGAAGCGCTGGTCGCTGCTCATGGCAGATCCTCAAGCCGTGCCGGATCCAGCGGCGGCGTCGGGAACAGCAGCGGGCGTACCGACTCGTCCAGCAAATCGTTGACCCGCACCCATTGCACCAGCCCCCGGGCGTCTTCACGCACCGGACCGAGGTACGGCGCCTGACGATTGTCGAGGCCGTAGGGCTGGAATTCATACGGGTTGCAACGCAGGGTGTCGGTGGCCTGTTCGAGGATCAGCCCGAGCCATTGCGAGGGTTGCGAATCGTCGGCGCGGTAATGCACCAGCACCAGTCGTGTGCTGGTGCGCGCTTCGGCAGGCTGGCCGAACGTCAGGGCACTGAGGTCGATCACCGGCACCACCGAACCGCGATAGGCGAACACTCCCGCCACCCAGTGCGGCGCCCGGGCAATCGGTTTCAGCGGCAGGCGCGGCAGCACTTCCGCCACTTCCGTGGCGCGCAGAGCGTAGCGTTCGTTGCCGATGCGAAACAGCAGGAACAACGCCTGCTTCGCCACCGGTGCAGCGCTGCGTTTGGCGATGATTTCGCTCATCAGACTTTGAATCGCGAAACGCCGCTGCGCAGGCCCACGGCCACCTGGCTCAGTTCGTCGATGGCGAAACTGGCCTGACGCAACGACTCGACGGTCTGGCTGCTGGCATCACCCAGTTGCACCAGCGCGTGGTTGATCTGCTCGGCACCGGTGGCCTGGGCCTGCATGCCTTCGTTGACCATCAACACTCGCGGCGCCAGCGCCTGCACCTGATGGATGATCTGCGACAGCTGCTCGCCGACCTGTTGCACTTCGGCCATGCCGCGACGCACTTCTTCGGAGAACTTGTCCATGCCCATCACCCCGGCGGACACCGCCGACTGGATCTCGCGGACCATCTGTTCGATGTCGTAAGTCGCAACAGCCGTCTGATCCGCCAGACGCCGCACTTCGGTGGCGACCACGGCAAAACCGCGACCGTATTCGCCGGCCTTCTCCGCTTCGATCGCGGCGTTCAGGGACAGCAGGTTGGTCTGGTCGGCGACCTTGACGATGGTCACGACGACCTGATTGATGTTGCCGGCCTTCTCGTTGAGGATCGCCAGTTTGGCGTTGACCAGATCCGCCGCGCCCATCACCGAGTGCATGGTGTCTTCCATGCGCGCCAGGCCTTGTTGGCCGGAACCGGCGAGCACCGAGGCCTGATCGGCGGCAGTGGAGACTTCGGTCATGGTGCGTACGAGGTCGCGGGAGGTCGCCGCGATCTCGCGGGACGTCGCGCCGATTTCAGTGGTGGTGGCGGCAGTTTCGGTGGCGGTGGCCTGCTGCTGTTTGGAGGTGGCGGCAATCTCGGTCACCGACGTGGTGACCTGCACCGACGAGCGCTGGGCCTGGGACACCAGCGAGGTGAGCTCGGTCATCATGTCGTTGAAGCCGGTTTCCACGGCGTTGAATTCGTCCTTGCGGCCCAGGTTCAGGCGCGAACTCAGATCGCCGGTGCGCATGGTGTCGAGAATCCGCACGAGCAGGTTCATCGGGGCCATGATCGCGCGCATCAGCAAAAGACCGCACAGACCGGCGGCCAGCACGGCCACCAGCAGGGAGATGCCCATGCTGACTTTCGCCGCCGCGACCGCGTCGTCGATGTTGTTCATGGCTTCATCGGCAACGGCCTTGTTCTCGCGAATGATGTCGTTGAGCTTCATGCGGCCGGCGGTCCAGGCCGGGGTCAGTTGTTCATTGAACAACTTCGCGGCCGCGTCCTCCTGGTTGCGCACATGCAGGTCGAGCACCTGCGCCTGAATCTTGTTGTAGTTGAGTACGTCCTGCTTGAACACGGTGTACTCGGCCCGGTCTTCAGCAGTGGTGACGGTGCTTTCGTAGTTGCCCATCTGCTCATTGAGACGCGCCTCGAAAGACTTGAAGTCCGCAGCGTCTTCGGCACTGATGCCCTGGCCTTTTTTCAGGCCCAGCAACTCTTGGGTCTGCAGATAGCTGTCGACCCAGGCACTGCGAATCATCGAGCTGAAATACACCCCCGGCACCGCGTCCTGACGCACGCTCTGCTCGCCGGCTTCGATCTTCAACAACCGTGAATACGAGACGACCACCATCAACAGCATGATGGCGATAATCACCGCAAAGCTCGCCAAAATGCGTTGGCGCAACGTCCAGTTCTTCACAGTCAGTCCTCGGGGCCAGATCGAAATTGCGGGGGAGTATAGCTGAGGGCGGTGTTTCATTTATAAGACGGTTTGCCGCGCTCGCGCCGCCCGAGCGTAAACAGGACGGGCTCTGGATAAGGACTTTCAAGGAATCGCGGGGCAACGTGCCAGTGGCGCAATGGCAAAAAGGGGCGATGGATTGGCCATTTCTGCAACGGAGAGGTCTGGCACCGACATAGCCATGTGCCATGGTGCGCAACTTCTTGCGCACTTGTTTCGCAAAATCGCCGCCTGATTCCGCTACAGCCCCCGGGTTCCGTCGCCTGTAGCCAAGTGCGCAACTTCTTGCACACCACTGCGCAAGAAGTTGCGCACTTTTGGCCTTAAATTGGCATGAAACATCTTGAAACATGCACTAAATAGCAGCTTCACCCCCATATCACGGGGACTTTGGAAAGCCTGGCACGGTCCTTGATATAGCTTTGGCACCCACCGGGCGATTTCGCCTCCCGGGCACCCTAACTTTATCCGCAAGGAGCACCTCCCATGGCAACACCAGCGTACATGTCGGTTACCGGCGAAA
>NZ_NEHJ01000018.1:0-716 GCF_002112345.1 Pseudomonas sp. R43(2017) | reverse complement strand
TCCAGCCGATGCGCCAGCGAATGGCTCCAGCCAAACCCCAACCCGACATCGATCTCAACCGCACTGGTGCGATACAACCGGCTGAACTCGAACGGCAACAATCCATCAAGCACACCGTCAGTCAGCGTCAGCAGTTCCTCGCCGGTGACCATCGACACCGGACAACCGTTGGTGCAGGTCCGGGGCACGCAATCAGCGCTGTCGCCGTTGGGATTCTTCGCCTGAGCCGACGCATCGTCGCGAGGCTCATGGCGCTCCATTCGGGTCGTGCCGTGGGACTTGTTACGCGCAATGGCCGCCGGATTGGGCACTGTCAGCACCTGCGCATCCGCCGTACGAATCTCCAGCGGAACCGCAGGTGTCGGCCTCAACGGTGCCGGGCGTGCATTGACCATCAGCGGTTTCAAAGCGCCCGCATGCCGGGTCAGATCGGGCGCCGAAGTCAGCTCCGCCAGCCGCAACGCCGACGCCGCCAACCACTCCCGGGCGCGCGGCGACTTGACCTTGCCGAGCACCCTGGCGCTCAACCGCAGCGGCACGCCCATGCCCGCCGACACGCACATCAGCAGAAAACTGACCAGCAACTCCGCCCGAACTTCAGCCACCACCTCGGCCAGATACTGCGGCGGCAGCATCTTCAGCCAACTGGTGAAGGCCGCCAGATGAATGAACAGCAGCGGTTCGTCGCTGAGCATCAGCAGGCCATTGGCGATGGC